>NZ_BAFX01000020.1 GCF_000308815.1 Nocardia concava NBRC 100430 | reverse complement strand
GCGCTTGGCGTACTGCACCGGAATCCGGCGCTGACCCTGCTCGACGAAGATGACGCCGACGATGACCACGAGCGCGGCGCCCGCGACCAGCGCGGTGGTGATCCAGCCGCGGCTGTCGTAGATCTGCTTGCCCTCCGAGGGGATACGGGCCGCGATGCCCGCGAAGATCAACAGCGACATGCCGTTACCGATGCCGCGTTCGGTGATCTGCTCGCCGAACCACATGACCAGGGCCGCGCCCGAGGTCATGACCAGCACGATGATGATCATGCCGAAGATCGAGGTGTCGTCGAGAATGTCCTTGGGGCAGCCGCGCAGCAGCTGACCACGGGAAGCCAGCGCGACCAGGCCGGTCGACTGCAGCACGGCCAACGCGATAGAGAGGTATCGCGTGTACTGGGTCATCTTGTTCTGACCCGCTTGGCCTTCCTTGCGCAGTTCCTCGAATCGAGGAATGACGACGGTCAGCAGCTGGATGATGATGCTCGCCGTGATGTACGGCATGATGCCGATCGCGAACACCGAAAGCTGAAGCAGCGCACCACCGGAGAACAGGTTGATGAGCTGGTAGATACCGGCGGAATCACCGCCGTTGACGATCTTGACGCACTCTTGAACGTTCTTGTAGCTGACGCCCGGCGACGGCAGCGACGCACCGAGCCGGTAGAGCGCGATCAGTCCCAGCGTGAAGAGAATCTTCCGCCGTAAGTCCGGGGTCCGGAAAGCCGACACGAAGGCGGAAAGCACAGATCCTCCTGGCTAACGACATGGGTCAGGCCACGGATTCAGCGATGATTACGCCGAGAACCATGACGGTGTTGGCAGACAACACTTGAACTCTAACAGCGACACCGGGCGAGCTCGCGACTCGCCCGGTGCCATTGCTATTTCAGGTTACCGTCAGGCCAGCTCGGTGGCAGTGCCACCGGCCGCGACGATCTTCTCCTTGGCGGAGCCGGAGAACTTGTCCGCCGAAACCTGCACGGCCACAGCGATTTCGCCCTCGGCGAGCACCTTCACGAGCTCGTTCTTGCGAACGAGGCCCTTGGCGACGAGCTCGGCCTTGCCGATGGTGCCGCCCTCGGGGAACACGCGGGCGATGTCACCGACGTTCACGACCTGGTACTCGGTGCGGAACGGGTTGGTGAAGCCCTTGAGCTTGGGCAGACGCATGTGAATCGGCATCTGACCGCCCTCGAAGCGGACCGGGACATTCTTGCGAGCCTTCGTACCCTTGGTACCGCGGCCCGCGGTCTTGCCCTTGGAACCCTCACCGCGACCCACACGGGTCTTCTCGGTCTTGGCGCCGGGGGCAGGACGCAGGTGGTGCAACTTGATGGTCATGCTTAGACCTCCTCAACTTCCACGAGGTGGCGCACGACGTTGATCAGGCCGCGGTTCTGCGCGTTGTCCTCACGCGTCACGGACTGGCGGATCTTGCGCAGCCCGAGGGTGCGCAGCGACTCGCGCTGATTCGCCTTGGCGCCGATGCTGGACTTGACCTGGGTCACTTTCAGCTGTGCCATATCTAGACTCCCTGTCCCGCGCGCGCACGCAGCATGCCGGCCGGGGCGACGTCCTCGAGGGGCAGGCCACGACGGGCCGCGACCTCTTCGGGACGCTGCAGCTGCTTGAGGGCAGCCACGGTGGCGTGCACGACGTTGATGGCGTTGTCGCTACCGAGCGACTTGGCCAGAACATCATGGATGCCGGCGCATTCGAGCACGGCACGGCAGGCGCCACCGGCGATCACACCGGTACCGGGCGAAGCCGGACGCAGCATGACGACACCGGCCGCGGCCTCACCCTGAACCGGGTGGGTAACCGTGGAGCCGATCATCGGAACGCGGAAGAAGTTCTTGCGAGCCTCTTCGACACCCTTCTGGATGGCCGCGGGAACTTCCTTGGCCTTGCCGTAGCCGACGCCGACCAGACCGTTGCCGTCACCGACGATCACGAGGGCGGTGAAGCTGAAGCGACGACCACCCTTCACGACCTTGGAGACGCGGTTGATCGCGACGACGCGCTCGAGCTGGTTCTTCTCGGCGGCATTGTCCCGACGATTGTCGTCGCGACGGCCACGGCCGCCACCACGCTGATCGCGGTCGTTGTTGCCACCATTCTGTCCGGCGGGACCGTTGTTTCCGCCGTCGCGCCGCTGACGTCCCGGCATCAGACGTTCCCTTCGTTCGCAGAGTTGATCATCAGAACTTCAGCCCACCTTCACGGGCGGCATCGGCGAGCGCCGCGATACGGCCGTGGTAGTCGTGACCACCACGGTCGAACACGACCGCCTCGACGCCGGCAGCCTTGGCGCGGGCGGCGATGAGCTCGCCGACCTTGGCGCCCTTGGCGGACTTGTCACCGTCGACGGCACGCACATCGGCCTCGATGGTCGACGCCGCGGCAATGGTCTTGCCGATGGAATCGTCGATCAGCTGAGCGTGGATGTGGCGCGAGGAACGGTTGACCACCAGGCGCGGACGCTCGGTGGTGCCTGCGATCTTCTTGCGCAGACGGAAGTGACGACGCGTCTTCGACAGGCGGCGCGCGGTCGAGGCGTCGGTGCCGATCGGCTTGCGAGCGGCCTTCTGCTTTTCGGTTTGTGCCATGGCTTACTTACCCGTCTTTCCGACCTTGCGGCGAACGACCTCGCCGGCGTAGCGGATGCCCTTGCCCTTGTACGGGTCGGGCTTACGCAGGCCGTGGATCACCGCGGCGATCTGGCCGACCTTCTGCTTGTCGATGCCGGACACCGAGAACTTGGTCGGGGACTCCACCGCGAAGGTGATGCCCTCGGGGGCGTCGACCGGAACCGGGTGGCTGTAGCCCAGGGCGAACTCGAGGTTCGAGCCCTTGGCCTGCACGCGGTAACCGACGCCGAAGATTTCCATCTTCTTCTCGTAACCCTTGGTGACACCCTCGATCATGTTGCTGATCAGGGTGCGGGTCAGGCCGTGCAGCGAGCGGTTCTGACGCTCGTCGTTCGGACGAACGACCTCGAGCTCACCGGACTCCGACCGGGTGACGGTGATCGGCTCGGCGACAACGTGGGACAGGGTGCCCTTGGAACCCTTGACCGTCACGTTCTGGCCGTCGATGGTCACCTCGACGCCGGCGGGAACCGGGATCGGCTTCTTACCGATACGCGACATTGTTCCTACCTCCCTTACCAGACGTAGGCGAGGACTTCGCCGCCCACGCCCTGCTGCTTGGCCTGACGGTCAGTGAGCAGACCGGAGGACGTGGAGATAATCGCCACGCCGAGGCCGCCGAGCACCTTGGGCAGGTTGGTGGACTTCGCGTAAACCCGCAGACCCGGCTTCGACACGCGGCGCACACCCTGCAGGGAGCGCTCACGGGAGGGGCCGTACTTCAGGTCGACGATCAGGTTCTTGCCGACGGTGGCGTCTTCGACGCGGTAGTCGGCGATGTAGCCCTCGCGCTTGAGGATCTCGGCGATGTTCACCTTGAGCTTCGAGTGCGGAGCCTTCACCTGATCGTGGTACGCCGAGTTGGCGTTGCGCAGACGGGTCAAGAAGTCTGCGATGGGATCAGTCATGGTCATGTTTGACCGTTACCTCTCTCGCCGCGGTTCCCATTCAGCACCGTCAAAGGGCGGTCGTGGGCCTACGACAAATAGGGGCGGTCCAGCCGGGGTTGCCCGACCGGATTGAGCACTTGCGCCCGGACAACCGCCACACGCGAGAGACGCGTGCGGACACAACTGTGCCCGAGCAACCGGTCTAGTGTAGACAACTGCAGATCAGCGACCAAATCGGGGGCCGAGGAGGAGCTGTGAAACGTGTCATCGGAGTAATTCTCGCCATCTCGTCCGTGACCGCCGGTCTCACGGCGGTGGCCTGCTCCACCACGATCGACGGGCAGGGCGTGGCCAACCAAGCCGACGTCACCTCCTACCGCTCCTCGGTCGCCAGCGTCTCCAGCTCCGCGGCCGCCGCCAGCGCGGCCGCCAACAGCAAGGGCGACGTCTGCGCGGCCTTCCTGACCGGCGCACTCGACGCCAAATTCAAACTCGACACCGTCAAGAAGCGCCTCGACGAGGACGCCGACCACGACGCCACCAAAACCGCCCTCACCGACGCCGCGACCGCCCTCAACGCGGTCGGCACCAAGGTCGGCAACGCCCTCGACAGAAACCAGACCCCCGCCGCCTTCTCCTCCACCCTCACCGAATACGCCCAAGCCGCAACAGCATTCGGCACCGAAATGTCGAACCTCTCCCAGGGCGCCGGCAACAAGGACGCCTTCTTTTCCGCCCAGGACCGCTACTACACCGCCCGAGACGCCGCCCTCGACGCCTGCTCGTGACGCCGACGCTCAGTGGGCGGAGCCGAGGCAGTAGACGTCGGGGAAGGCTAGACCGCCTGGGCGCTGGTAGGTGTAGGTGGCGATGGTGCCGGAGACCTTGTCGCACAGGGATTTGTCGAGTTGGGAGCTGAGGATCCTGTAGTCGGCGTCGGGGCTCGAGCAGGCGGTGATCTCGACGTCGTTCGCGCCGGTCTTCTTCAGGCAATCACCGACCTTGGCGTTGTCGATGGTGCGGGTGGCGTCGGAATCCTTTGCGATCAGGCAGAATACGACGCCGGTGCCGAAGGATCCGATGCCCTTCTTGGCCTTCAAGATATAGCTGTAGGTGGTCTGCGTGCCCGCGACCTTCTTGCAGGCAGCGTCGGGCATGAATTCGGTGGTGTCCAGGCGGTCGAGGACGCGGTAGACGGCGGTAGGGTCGGTGCAGGTCGTCTTCTGGGGGTTGTTGCCCGCGGTGTCGGTGAGGCAATCGCCCTTCTGGGCGGCGTTCGCGGCGCGCGCCGGGTCCGCGCCCTTGACGCCCACGCAGATCGAGCCCTTGCCCTTGTCCGTGTACACGTATTCGGTCCCCGCGACATCCACACACCGCTCGTGCGCCTTGCCGCTCCCGGCCCGATCCAGCACCACGAACCCGGCATCCGATCCGGAACACGACACCTTGTCGAACCCGTCCTCGCCGCTCTTCTTCAGGCAATCCCCCGCCTGCACGGCATCGGAGCCACCCCCGATCAGCCCACACCCACTGGTGAACAGCGCCAACAGCAACGCCGAAACCGCAACCGCCCAACGCATCCGGAACCCTCCCCGTAACCACCCATTTCGGACGAGTGGTCACGGTAGCGTCCCGGTGCGGCGAGAACCAATCGAGCGGCTCAGCGCTCCCAGACGCCGCTGGCGAGGAAGACATCCCACTGGTCTGCCGGGAACCACAGTTCCGGCCCCAGCCCAAGGGCTTTGCTGTCCCTGACTCCGACACGCTCGTCCGCGAGAAATACCTCGACACACTCATTGGCCTGAGCGGATCGACTGGACTTGAACCACTGGCCCGTCGGCGGATTCGTGATCATGCTGAGTGCTCCCTCGCCGTCCTCCACACCAGATCCCTGGTGGCCTCTTCACTCAACGCTACCGCTCGCATCCCCGCTATCGCGCTTCTGTAGCGATCGATCACGTCCTTTCGCTCGAGATAGAGGGCACCTTCCGCACCCTCGGTGTAGACCACCGGCGGTTCAACCAATCTATTTGCCATGGGCGGGAATTCGAGGAGTGTGAACGATTGGACGGCCAGCCCCGGATGCATGCCGGTGTCATGGCGGACAACGTGAATCGAAACATTCTGGCGCTCACCGATTTCGGCGAGGTGCACGAGCTGATCGACCAATACCGCCGAGCCTCCCGGTTGATGCAGCAGCACGGATTCCGACAGGAGTGCAATGAGGTTCAGGTCATCGGTGAGCAGGCGCTGCTGCCGCCGAGCGGCCAGCTCCAAGAGCCGCTCGGTATCGACCGCCGACAGTTCCGGGACCGTGGCTCGGATGATCGCGCGACGATACTCCGGAGCTTGCAGGATGCCCGGCACGAGAACCAGTTGATGGGAGGTCATCTGCGTCGCCGCCGCCTCGAGCCGCAGATAGTGATCGAAGTAGGTCTTGTAGACGTCGCTGTAGCCCTGCCACCAACCCTTGCTCGTACCCTGCGCCTTGGCCAACTTGTGCTGCTGCTTGACGACTTCCCACATCTCCAGCGCCTCCGCGCGCTCGGTCGGCGTCGCCTGATAGATGTCGAGCAGCTTCTCCACTTGCGGCGTAGAGATCTTCGACGGCAGGCCGTCCTCGATCCGCAGGATTGTCGGTGGCGAGACATCGATCGCCAGACCGGCTGTCAGCATGCTCTTCTGCGCCCGCTCCCGAAGAGTTCTGAGAAAGCGACCGAATGCCCTTCTGGGGATGGTAGATCCAGTCATTTCGTTACTCTCGCTATCTGGGTTGATTCGCGATGAAACGTTCCGCAATGCAATTCCGGTGGATCTTCTGTAATCAAGCCATTCTAAGTTCCGCGAAGGCATTCCGAGGTGTCTACTGGGCACCAGGCATGGACGGCGCGCATCCGAGCCATCACCGAATCCGCTCTCCCGGAACACCATCGACGAGGAGATGGTTGTAATGGTTTTGGACACTTGGTCATTGGTATTGATCGCGCTGTCGTTCGCGCTCATAGTCGCGACTGTGCACTGGAGCGTCTCCGCCGACCCCTCCCCGACACCGCCCGCGGCGAGTGACGCGCTCCTCGTCGCGGGCGGACACCATTTTCCCCGCGTCCCGTTGCACAACCGGCACCGCAGGCATGGGCGACACCGGGCCGGGTGACGGTGTGTACTCCGCGATTTCGCACTACCGGATTCCGGTGACGCGGCCGCTGACCGTTCTCGAAATGCGCGCGCTGCTCGCGCGGCATGGAGCTTGCACGCCCGGTCGCGGACATACCAGCGCCGATTGCAGTGCGCTCACCCAACTACTCCGGCTTCGTGACGAGCAGCGATAGGCTGCTTTCCATGGCCGATGGTCTGTCACCGCGATTGGCCGCGATCGTGGACGCCCTCCCCCTCGAACCGCACCTGCGAATACTCGAGATCGGTTGCGGCCCCGGCGCTGCCGCCCGCGCCATCGCGAACCGCCTCACCACCGGCCATATTCTCGCCATCGACCGGTCCACGAAGGCGGTCGCCCAGGCCGAGGCAGGATCGGCGGCCGAGATCTCCTCGGGCCGTATGAGTGTGCGCCGTTCCGCCATCGAAGACTTCGCCCTACACCCCGACGAGCCCCCGTTCGACCTGGCCTTCGCGGTCCGAGTAGGCGCACTCGACGGCCGCCACCCCTCAGCCGGCAAACTGGCGCTCGCACGAATCGCCGCCGCCCTCAACCCATCCGGCCAACTCTTCATCGACACCGACGACCCACAACACCCCATCCGGCCGATCGAATTGGGATCCACATTCACCGACTGAGACACGGTCACCGACTGTTGCCGTGTACTTGCCGGATTCGTTAGGGTCTGTGCTGCCTCGCAGATCTGTTGCGGGTGCCGAACATACGCTGATGACGGGGGTCGAATGGGCGACGACGCGGAACTGTTGGCCGAGCGGATCAAACAGGTCGATGACGCGATCCTTCAGGTTCGAGGACGGGCGCAGGCGTCGGAGGGGCTGGTCATCGTCGAGTCCGACGCCTACGGAGCGATCACCGATCTGCGGATTTCCCCCTACGCCATGAGCGCCGACGCGGACCGGCTCGCGAGCGTGATCGTGCAGTGCCACCGCACCGCCCGGCAGCGCGCCGAGGCGGAGGCCGGTCGCGTCCACGCGAAACTCGAGGAGAACGAGCGCCGGGCGAAGGCTCCGGCGGCTCCCGTTCCCGCCGCGCCGGAGTGGGAAGAGCCTGTGTCGCACCGTATTACGTTCGGGATCTAGCCGTGGAATTCGATACCACCAAGATGCGCCAGCTCGCCACCGATCAGCGCACTGCCGAAGGGGCCATCGCCAAACTCGCGGAGTCCGGGCCGGAAGGACGCTCCGGGGTCGCCATCAACGATCGCGAATCGGCGCGAAGCAAGATGCCGAAATGCGATCTCGCAACGCGTACCGAGGAATCGCTGAAGGCGATGGACCGCGTCCTCGCACTGCATCTGAAGCGACTGAGCGAGTTCGCCGCGGCCACGGACGGGGCGGCCGACTCCGTCGACAGAATGGAAGAGATCAACGTCGAGGCATTCAAGGCGATCAAATGAGTGACGAGAAGCTCAAGATCTCGGAGATCCTGGCCTGGGACCTGTCGGCCCTCAGCCTCGTGGCCGCCAAAGTGCAGCAGGCATCGACCACCGTCGAGCAGGAAGTCACGAACGCCGACGACAAGGTGCAGAAATCGGGAGACTGGTTCGGAGACAAGGCCGGGGAAGCCGCGCGCGGGATGTCCACCAAGTTCAAAACCGATGGGCACGCCACGGCGGACTCGTACAAGAACATGGCCCGCGCCATCGACGACGCGAATCACGAACTCGAGACCAAGATCGCCACACTGCGTTCCGTGGTCAAGGAGGTCGAGGAGTCGAAGTGGGACTTCGCCTACAAGGACACCACCGGTGACGTGTACTCCCGCAAATCCAATTGGAAGACAGCGACCAGTACATCGCCCTACGGTGCCGCGGCGGTCGCGCTGAAGACGGCCGCACAGATATCCCTGACCAGCGATCTCACACAGGCGCTGTACGACGTCAAAGAGATCGACAAGCTCGGCGCCCAGGCTGTGGCGCGGTGCCTCGAGACGCTGACCGACTCCGTGAAGAAGACCGTGGTCGCGATGCCCGCCGACGAGGGCCTGGCTCAAATCCTGCAGGACTACCAGACGGATGATTCGGAGAGCGGCACCAAGCTGTGGCCGGACAATACGCTGCTGAACATCCTCAGGACGATGTATCCCGATCTGGAACCCATCGAGATGACCGGTGAGGAAGCCGATGCGTTGGATGAGCTGGCCAACCCGCTCAGAGGCGGAAACCCTGCCAACGCACTGAAATTCTTCAACCTCAAGAACGAGGCGGAAGCCTTGGGCGGCAACGCAGACAATCCCAACGCGAACAAGTACACGATGGAGAATCCCAATTCGTTTGCCGATGGTCACGCGGATGCGTTGCGCCACACCTATTGGAATGCGCGAATGAGCCAGGAGTTCGGCGAAGACTGGACCAAGAAGTACACGACGGCGCATGAGAAGGGTGCGGGTAATCCGCCGGCTCGCGAGGCGATGGACCTCTTTAACAACGAACGAGGACGCCAGATTGCAAAGGACAACCCTGGTGCGTCTCCTGACGAACTGAAGGCAAGGATCATCGAGTCGATCGATCGCGGCGAGATGGTAGTCATAGCCCAGCCCACACCGGATTCGACCCCTCAGCTGGCCAGGAGCAATGTGCCCGTGACGACTACCGCCATCATCGCGGGGACCGACATTCCATTGCCTCGTGGAAAGTTCTAAGCGGATGAAATCTATGCGCCTCGCCCTGGTCGCGCTGCTACTTCCAATCGTCGGCGCGTGCTCCCACATCACGAATGGTTCGAGCAACAAGTCATGCGCGGGACAGTTCGACCTCGGTGGATTGGGTGAGCCGCTCGGATCGAGTACCGCGCTCTACACCGAAATGCGGAACGCGCTGCATGCCGGGCAGCCGATACGGATGGAGGAACTCACTCGGGCGGCCGGATGGACCGATGGCTGGGACAGCATGGCAGACGTGGGCTCGAACACCAATGAAGACGTGCTGAACCGGATCGCTCAAACACCGGGCTATTGCTGGTCCGGTCTTCCTGGAGTGAAGATGCCTGTGCCCGAGGGGGATTACCTTTTTTTCAAGGACCATGTCCCCGTCCAGAAGGTCCACTGGCGCGGTGATACCTTGCCGCTCACGCTACGAGTGGGTGTATCCCTGACTCCGCAGTCCCAGTTGGTGGTCAGCGGTCCTAGGTTCGCACCAGCATGACCCCGCCACCGGAGTACTGGACGCCGCCCTCCTACCTGCCGCGGCCGCCCCAGACCCCCTCCCGTGGACTCAAGGTACTGATCGTCTCCACGGCACTGAGCGTGGTGATCGCGGTCAGCCTCGCCGTCGCCGCCGGTTTCTACTGGAAATACCAGCGCGACCTGCACCGCAAGCCGGTCGCGCAGCCCCCGTCGTGGGGCGACTACTTCTACCTCGCATCGTCGTTCTCCACGGTGATCCCCCAGCAGCCCGATGGCAAAGGTTTTCTCGGGGCACGTTGTTCGGCCGTGGGCTCCATCCAGGTATCACCCGGCGATCCGGTCCCGGTTCGCCAGATCACCTGCCTCGACGACCATGACGTCTCGACCTGGTTCACTCAGTTCGCCAACCCCGCGGACCTGAAGCGCTACGTCGACACCCACTGGGCCCGCGTCCGCGAGCGCGAAACCCCCGGCGGCTCAATGGCATTGCTCCGTCCCAGCGGCCCCTCCACCCCCTACGCCCTGGCCACCTACGACGGCCTCGAACTCGACAAGCAAACTCTGCTGGCCGAAGCCTCCGGCGACTCCTTCGACAACCTCTACCTCGGCTGGTGGCTCTGGATGCAGATCAAGTAACGAACGCCGAACGCATTCGACAGCCGCGGTAGGTAGGCGATGCGGTGGCGGGCCACGCGGGCGCATTCGGAAGCGCCGGTCAGAGGCAACACTGGCCGGTGAGCTCGGCGCGAATGCCGACGATAGATCCAACTCAACTATCCGGGAGACAAATGCGGAAGGCAATCGTAGGGATTGCCGCGCTGGCCTTTTCGATTGCGCTGCTCGCCGCCGGAGGGCTGGCGGAACTGGTATATCAGGCGCAGTACGGGTCGTGGGGCTGGATGTTCACGCCGCCACCGCATCTCGAGCACACCGGATACAACCGTGTGGATGCGCCGGAGGGAAGCCCGAAATACCAGCAGTTGATTGAGAAATACGGCACGCCGCACTCCGTAGCGCGGCGTTGGCCACTGCCGTATTCGGTCGAGGCGTCGGAGAAGTCCTGCGGCAGCAGCCCGTGGGTGCTGTATCTGCACGGGTTCGACGGCAAGGCATACGCGTACACCCTCACCTCCGGCTGCGCCTGAGCGCCGAGCAGAACGCCGAAGGCCCCCACCGGGACGGATCTCGGTGGGGGCCTTCGGGTTTGGTGTTATGCGGTCACGAGGACCGGTGAGTCACCAGGACGACTTGTGGACGCCCGGGAGCTCGCCGCGGTGGGCCATCTCGCGCAGGCACACGCGGCACAGGCCGAACTTGCGGTAGACAGCGTGCGGACGGCCGCAGCGCTGGCAGCGGGTGTAGGCGCGCACCGCGAACTTCGGCTTGGCGTTGGCCTTGTTGATCAGAGCCTTCTTAGCCATGGATCAGTTCTCCTTGAACGGGAAGCCGAGGGCCTTGAGCAGCGCGCGGCCTTCTTCGTTGTTGGTCGCGGTGGTCACCACGGTGATGTCCATACCACGCGGACGGTCGATCTTGTCCACGTCGATCTCGTGGAACATCGACTGCTCCGAGAGACCGAAGGTGTAGTTGCCGTGGCCGTCGAACTGCTTCGGCGACAGACCGCGGAAGTCGCGGATACGCGGCAGCGCGATGGAGATCAGGCGGTCCAGGAACTCCCACATGCGGTCGCCGCGCAGGGTGACCTTCGCGCCGATCGGCATGCCCTCACGCAGCTTGAACTGCGCGATGGACTTGGTGGCCTTACGGATCTCGGGCTTCTGGCCGGTGATCAGGGTGAGGTCGGCGACCGCACCGTTGATCAGCTTCGCGTCACGGGCGGCGTCGCCGACACCCATGTTCACGACGACCTTCACGACGCCCGGGATCTGCATCACGTTGGCGTAGTTGAACTCGTTGTTCAGCGCCGGCTTGATCTCGTCGCGGTAGCGCTGCTTCAGGCGCGGCTGCACCTTGTTCTCAGTAGAAGTCATCTCAGATGTCCTTCCCGTTGCGACGGGAGATGCGGACCCGCTTGCCGTTCTCATCGGTGCGGTAGCCCACGCGGGTCGGCTTGCCGTCGGAGTCGACGACCATCACGTTGGAGGCCTGGATCGGCGCTTCCTGGGTGACGATGCCGCCCGAGCTGGCGCCACGCTGGTTCGCGGAGTTCGCGACGTGCTTCTTGATGCGGTTCACGCCCTCGACCAGGACCTTGCCGGTCGCCGGGTAGGCCTGAATGACCTTGCCCTTGGCGCCCTTGTCCTTGCCCGAGATCACGATGACCGTGTCGCCCTTGTGCACCTTCATAGTTAGAGCACCTCCGGGGCGAGCGAGACGATCTTCATGAAACGCTTCTCACGCAGCTCACGGCCGACCGGGCCGAAGATGCGGGTGCCACGCGGATCGTTGTCCGCCTTGATCAGCACCGCGGCGTTCTCGTCGAACTTGATGTACGAGCCATCCGGGCGACGACGCTCCTTGACGGTGCGCACGACGACGGCCTTGACGACCTCGCCCTTCTTGACGTTGCCACCGGGGATGGCGTCCTTGACAGTGGCGACGATGATGTCGCCGATGCCGGCATAGCGACGCGACGAACCACCGAGAACGCGGATGCAGAGGATTTCCTTCGCACCCGTGTTGTCGGCGACGCGCAGTCGCGACTCCTGCTGAATCACTTCAGCTCCTCCTAGACCTGGACGAAATGCACGCCGGATTGCCGACCCGACGGGCATGGTCAGTTGCCCTTCAAACGCACGCCTGCCAGCGGTTTCACACCAAGCTGGAGATCAACCACTGTGGGTTCGCGGCCGAAGTGCGGGCATAGCTCCCGCAGGCAACCGGTCCATACTAGCTAACGCCCTGGTCGGACCCAAATCGGGGGGATGCGGATAAACGGCGGGCGCGGATTCAGGCGTTCCTCAGCCACAGCCGCTAGCGTCGGCGCGAGCAACGTCCGAGCTATCCGATTATCCGGTAGAGGAGATCCGCGTTGACGTCCGAGCGCCTTGCTCTCGATCGCCGCAAGTTCCTGATCGCTCTGGGCCTGGTGCCCGCCGTGGCCGTGCTGCCCGCCTGTTCCACGAAGTCCGATACGGCCAATGCCTCCAAGACGCTGATCGGTCCGGACATGTCCGGGTCGGATCCGGCGATCCGGCCGCAGGACGATCTGTACCGGTTCGTCAACGGGAAGTGGCTGAAGGAGTATCAGCTGCCGCCGGACAAGGTGTCCTTCGGCACCTTCGACGAGGTGCAGGAGCGGGTGGAGCAGCAGCTCAAGGAGATCATCGAGGGGATCCACAACCCCAAGGCCGGGTCGAACGAGCAGAAGATCCGCGATATCTACGACGGGCGGATGGACAAGGAAGAGATCGAGAAGCTCGGCATGACGCCGCTGCAGGATCTCTTCGATCAGATCGACAAGGCCGCCGCCAAGCCCGATCTCGCGAAGGTGATGGGCGGGCTGCCGGGCGTGGGTCTGATCGGCATCGGGGTGGGTCCCGATCCCAAGGACTCCAATGCCTACCTGCCCTCGATCGGACAGGCCGGGCTCGGGCTGGACCAGCAGTACTACAGCGACCCCAAATACGCCGACAAGCTGGCCAAGTACCGGACCTACATGCAGCGCATCGCGGCCGGGGCCGGGTTCCCGGATCCGACCGCGCTGGCGAACCGGGTCGTCGACCTCGAGACGCGCATCGCCGGATTCCATTGGGACAACGTCAAACTGCGCGACACCGACGCCACCTACAACCTGAAGACGTGGGCGGAGCTGACCGCGCTGGGCCCGCAATTCGATTGGGATCCTTGGCTTTCCGGCACCACCGACCGACCCAAGAACCTCTTCGACAAGATCGACGTGGGCGAGCCGTCGTTCGTCACCGGCGCCGCGCAGCTGTGGGCGGAGGTCGATATCGCTGCCTGGCGTGAGTATTTGAAGCTGGGTCTGGTGCGCGCCTTCGCGACGTATCTGCCCAAGGCCATCGCCGATCCCAACTTCGACTTCTTCGGCAAGGAGATGTCGGGGCTCAAGGAGCGGCCGGAGCTGTGGAAGGCCGCCGTGTCCACGGTGAACGGCACCGTCGGCGAGGCGCTCGGAAAGCTGTACGTGGACAAGCACTTCCCGCCCGAGGCCAAGAAGCGGGCGCTGGAGATGGTGGATGATCTGCGTGCCGCGTACCGGGAGAACTTCAAGAATTCGACATGGATGTCGCCGCCCACGCGTGAGGCGGCCATCGCCAAGCTGGAGAAGATCGACGCCAAGATCGGCTATCCGAACAAGTGGGAGGACTACTCCAAGCTCACCGTCATCCGCGGCAAGCTGATCGAATCCCTGCGCGCCTCCGACACTTTCGAGGCGAAGCGGATGTTCGACCGGCTGGGGACGCCTGTGGACAAATCCGAATGGGGCATGCCACCTCAGACCGTGAACGCCTACTACAACCCCAGCGGCAACGAGATCGTGTTCCCCGCGGCGTTCCTGCAGCCGCCGTTCTTCGATCCCGACGCCGAGCCCGCCGTGAACTACGGCGCGGGCGGCGCGGTCATCGGGCACGAGATCGGGCACGGATTCGACGATCAGGGTTCCAAGTACGACGGGGACGGGAACCTGAAGGACTGGTGGACGCCCGAGGACAAGGCGGCGTTCCAGGCCAAGACGCAGCAGCTCATCGACCAGTACAACGCGCTGGTGCCGGAGGGGCTGCCGGCCGATCAGCATGTGAACGGCGAACTCACCGTGGGTGAGAATCTGGCAGATCTGCGCGGGCTGGAGATTTCGCTGGCCGCCTATCGCATGGTCGAGAAGCGCAATGGGCGGGACACTCCCGATTACAAGCCGATGTTCGAATCCTGGGGCCGCACCTGGCGGACCAAGATGACGAACGAGGCGCTGGAGAACCAGCTCGCCAACGATCCGCATTCGCCCGCGGAATTCCGGTGCGACCAGGTGGTGAAGAACCTCGGCGAGTTCTACGCCACCTATGACGTGAAGGAAGGCGACAAGGAGTACCTGCCGCCGGACCAGCGCGTCACCCTCTGAAGCCCCTCGAGGATCGCGACATCCCGCGCGAGGCTGCCATCCCCGGTAGCCTCGCGTCGGTATCGCAGCTTCGGGGAGAGGTAGTGCCTGTGAGTTCGTCGGATCGTCCGGCCGGTCTGGACCGTCGCCGTTTTCTGATCGCGCTGGGCCTCGCGCCGGCCGTCGCCACGCTGGCGGCGTGCGGGCACGACTCGAAGAACACGGTCGCCTCGACCCAGCTCACCGGGCCGGACATGTCCGGCTCCGATGCGGCGGTGCGCCCGCAGGACGACCTCTACCGGTACGTCAACGGCAAATGGCTGCAGGACTATTCGCTGCCCGCGGACAAGGTGTCGTTCGGGACCTTCGACGAGGTCGGCGACCGGGTGCTGCAGCAGCTCAAGGAGATCATCGAGGGCATCAAGGATCCCAAGGACGGCACCGCCGAACAGCAGATCCGCGATCTCTACGACGCACGGCTGGACCTGGACACCATCGAGAAGCTGGGCATCACGCCGCTGAACGAGATGTTCGCCGATATCGACAAGGCCGCGGGCAAGCCGGAATTGGCCAAGGTGATGGCCCAGTTGCCGATCGGCGGGCTGATCGGGCTCGGGGTCTCGGTGGATCGCAAGAACTCCAGCGCGCACATCGCCTCGGTCGGCCAGTCCGGCATCGGGCTGAGCGAGCAGTACTACCGCAAGCCCGAATACGCCGACAAGCTGGCCGGATACAAGACCTTCCTGGAGAAGATCGCCACCGGTGCGGGTTTCGCCGATCCGGTCGCCATGGCGGGGCGGGTGCTGGATCTGGAGACGAAGATCGCCGCCGGCTTCTGGGACAAGATCAAGCTGCACAACACCGAGGCCACCTACAACAAGATGTCGTGGAACGACATGGTGGCGCTGGGTCCGCAATTCGATTGGGATCCTTGGCTTTCCGGTAATACCGATCGGCCCAAGAGCCTGTTCGGGACGCTGATCGTGGCCGAGCCGTCGTACATCACCGCGGCCGCGCAGCTGTGGCACGACGTGGATATCGCGGTGTGGCGGGACTATTTGAAGCTGTCGGTCCTGCGGGAGTACGCGCGCTTCCTGCCCAAGGCCATCTCCGACGCCAACTTCGAATTCTTCGGCACCGTGATGAGCGGGCTGACGCAGCGGCCGGAGCGGTGGAAGTCCGCCATCTCCACGGTCGACGACACGGTCGGCGAGCAGCTCGGAAAGCTGTACGTGGCAAAGCATTTCCCGCCGGAGGCCAAGCAGCGGGCGCTGGACATGGTCGCCGACTTCATCGCGGCCTACAAGGACAACTTCACCAACTCGACCTGGATGTCGCAGCCCACCCGCGATGCCGCGCTGGTGAAGCTCGGCAAGATGGGCGTGAAGATCGGCTACCCGGACAAGTGGGAGGACTACAGCGGGCTGAAGATCACCCGCGGCCAGCTCGTCCAATCCCTGCGTGCCGCAAACATCTTCGGCGCGAAGAAGATGTTCGACAAGCTGGACAAGCCGGTCGACAAGACCGAGTGGGGCATGACGCCGCAGACGGTGAACGCCTACTACACGCCGGTCAACAACGAAATCGTCTTCCCCGCGGCGTTTTTGCAGCCGCCGTTCTTCGATACCAATGCCGAGCCGGCCGTCAACTACGGTGCGGGCGGCGCGGTCATCGGGCACGAGATCGGGCACGGCTTCGACGATCAGGGCTCCAAATACGATGCAGACGGCAACCTGAAGGACTGGTGGACCCCCGAGGATCGCGCCAAGTTCGACGACCGCACCAAGAAGCTCGCCGCCCAGTACGAGGGCCTGGTCCCGGCAGGACTGGACCCGGCGCACCACGTAGACGGCACCCTCACCCTCAGCGAGAACGTCGCCGACAACCGCGGCCTACAGATGGCCTTCGCCGCCTACCGCATCAGCCAGAAGCGCGCCGGCGTCGAAAACCCCTCCTACAAGGACATGCTCGAATCCTGGGGCCGCAACTGGCGTTCCAAGCAAACCCCCCAATACACCGAGAACCTGATCGCCAACGACAGCCACTCCCCCGACGAATTCCGCGCCAACCAAACGGTGCGAAACCAGGCCGAGTTCTACGCGACCTTCGGCGTGAAGGACGGCGACAAGCTGTTCCTGGCCGAGGATCAGCGCGTCACGTTCTGAGCTAGATCGCGAGCGGCGGCGGCACGGTGAGGCGGCGCGCGGGCGGGTGATAGGCCCGCCACGCGGACGCGAGCCGCTCGGCCGCCGCCTCCAGCACCGCGTCCGGATGCCGGAAGTGCAGGCGGATGCGGTCCTCGCTGCCGCCGGTGGGATCGAGGCCATTGCCCGCGAGGATGGCGATACCGTGGCGGAGGGCGGTCTGAGCGAAGGAGATGCCGTCACCGTATGGCAGTCGCACCCAAAGCGTTTGGCCGCCGGTGACCGGCGGCACCTCCCACTCCGGCAGGGCGGCAGCGAGTTTCGCGCGCAATAGGTCATGGCCAGCTCGAAGTCGTTCGGCGCGTTGGGTGCTCGTGGATTCGATGCAGGGCACAAGCGTGGTCGCGGCCAGTTGGGCGGGCAGGTTGCCACCCAGGTCGTGGACGGCGCGCAGGCGGGTGAGGCGGGCGATCACCGGCTCGGGGGCTCGAACCCAGCCGACTCGCAGTCCGCCCCAGATGTTCTTGCTCAGTGAGCCGATGGAAATGATGTCGTCAGCGTCGGCGGCCAGGGGCGGCGGCACCGAGACGTCGGGAAACCTCAGATCGGCCGTGATCTCGTCGGCAACGAGCGGAATGCCCTGCACCGCCGCCACTTCCGCGATCCTGCGGCGCTGCAATCCGGAAAGCACCGCACCGGTGGGGTTCTGGAATGTCGGAGTCGTGTAGGCCAGAACCGGCCGCCGGGCCCGCACCGCCGCCTCGAACCCCGCGAATCCGATCGGCAGCGTGGTCAACACCGCCGACTCCTCGTGAAACGCCTCCAATGCGCCCGGATACGTAGGCGTTTCGACCAGCACCCGGTCCCCCGGCCGCACGAACGCACGCGCCAGCAACGACAACGCCTGCTGACCCCCATTGGTGATCAGAATCCGTTCGGGCCCGGTAGGCGCGCCGAGCCGGGTATACCGCTCCGCAACGGCCGCCCGCAACGGCGGATAACCCGCAGGGTGATACCCGATCTCGGCCGTCATGGCAGCCAGCGCGGGAACCATGTCGGCATACGCCTCGATCACGACCCGCGGCGGCGCTTCCGGAGCCGCGCAGGCCAGCGTGATCAGATCCGGCCGCGGCTCCAGCAGATTCAAGAACATGGGCGCACTGGTGGTGTCGCTCGCGGTCTCGACCACACTCCCGCAGACCCGGGTACCGCTCCCCTGCCGCCGCTCGATCCGCCCCTCCGACGCCAGCAGGTCATACGCCGCGATCACTGTATTCCGCCCCACCGCAAGCTGTTTCGCGAACACCCGATCCGGCGGCAGCACCACCCCCGCCGCGAGCTCCCCCTCATCGATCAACTGCCGCAGCCGCCCCGCCAACAGCACATACAACGGCCCCCGCCCCGAGGACCACCGCCCGAGCCGCTCCGTCACCTCAATTGGATCCATATCAGAACCAATCCTCCCCGATTGGCCCTCCCCTCACCACCCCCGCCTGCCGACGATTAACCCATGACCGAAACAACCACCGCCGTCTCCATCCCCGCCACCATCGCCACCCTCCCCGGCCCCTTCCAACAGCGAGAACTGGCCCGCGTCAACGATTCCGTCCTCCGCGTAGCCCAAATCCACGGCGAATTCCCCTGGCACCACCACGACGAAGACGAACTCTTCCTCTGCTGGGATGGCACCTTCCGCCTGGAACTGGAAGATCAGCCCCCGGTAACCCTGTCCGCCGGAGAACTTTTCACCGTCCCCAAAGGTGTCCGCCACCGCCCGATAGCCGACGAACCCGCCCACGTCCTCCTCATCGAACGCCCCGAGACCACCCAATACGGCAACTGATCACGCGACATCGGCCGGAGCCGTGCCCGCGCCAACGACACACCCCGGGTCTGCAGGTCATCCCCTCAATTCACGACTTCGCCGGAGCCCTGGCGCACCGGACACGCACAAATGCGATAACAGGGACGAATGGGAATTATTGTGTGTGGCAGTTGATTCCATAGTGAGGGCCCGTTCTGGAACACGCGGACGCCCGCGTCCATGTCCGACGAAATGTTGGTCTTGTTCACAGGATCACCGATAGACTCGACCCACGTTGTCCTGGATCCCCTCGGGCAAGCTGCGGCGGGAGGACCGGGCGTGGCATATCGGGGGTTGCGTTGGATCGCCTGCGCGCATTCGACGGAGGCGAGAATTCTGAGGATTCTCGCCTGGCAGAGCGGTTGTTCGTACCTTGGGAGCGTTGGGGTTTCGAGTACACACCCCCCGCGCCGGCCGTGCGGAGCCCGTTCGCGACGAAACCGCCCTTGTGGATAGAACCACCGTTGCCGCCGCAGGTTGCCTTCCTCAAACAAAAGGCGAACGGGTCGTGGGTGACGTTCAGCGTCTGGGCCGGCGGGGCGCTGGTGCTCGCGCTCATGCTGTCCGGGGTCACAGGGGTCGGAGCACTCGTGGTGGGGATGACCGGGATGGCGATCGGCGGCAGCATCCTGTTGCTGAACAACAACCGTTATGCCCAGGCGCGCAGCAATTTTCAAGGCTACTACGATACGCAAGCCACACTATTCAATCGGGCACAGGCGGATTGGAAGGCTCATATCGACGACCACGATCGTCGTGAATGGCACCGCGTCTCCACCGCCATGCAATGGCGGACGGCGCTTCCACAGTCGAAGCCGCAGCGAGTGGACGTCTTCGGCGGGACGCCGGACGGCTGGGCGGCCCTGTTGGCGACCGCCGGCGCTTCGATGCTGTCCGGCGGCGCCGGAATGCTGGTCCTGGACTTCACCGAACACGTGATCGCTCGCGAGTTGGCTGGGTTCACAGCTCTGCAGGGTCATCCGGTGACCGCGGTCGACCTGCCCCGGGACACCGGTCGGATCGGATTGCTCGCCGGGTTGACGGCGACGGAGGTGGCCGAATTGATCGCGGAGGCGGTGGCCTCAAGGCGCGGCGGGCGGGACGACGCCGTGGATCTGCACAGCGTGGACGCCGAGTTGATCACCACTGTCGCGACCAGACTCGGTGCGCCGTTGACGTTCACGCGTCTCGACGCGGGCGTGCGGGCCGTACGCAGTCTCTACGATCCCGCCACGGAATCGATTCTCACCGCGACCGAGACGCACGCGCTGAAGACGGTCGCGGAGAAGCTGGCGGTCTCCTCGCGGGCGACGGATGAGCTGCAGTTGGTCGGCAATATCCTCGGCCTACTCAAAGAGGACGAAACCCACGGCGTGCCAGGCGATCCCATGCAGGTTTGGCCCGCTGACGGCCTGGCGACGCTGACCACCGCCTCACCGCATCCGCGCCGCAAGGACGCTCTCGACCGAATGGTCGTCGCGCGGGTACTGCACGAGCTGAGGGCCGGAAGCGCCGCCGCGGGTGATGTGCTGGTAGTCGCCGGTGCCGATCATCTCGGGTTGACCACGCTCGAGACCCTGTCGAAGCAGGCGCGCCGATGCGGGGTGCGGCTGGTGCTGATGCTCGAGCATCTGCGCGACGACGCGGTGAAACTGCTCGGCGGCTCCGACAGCGCGACGATCCTGATGCGGATGGGCAATGCGAACGAGGCGGCAGCGGGCGCGGACTACATCGGTAAGGGCTACCAGTTCGTACTGTCGCAGCTGACCGAACAAACAGGCCAGACGCTCACCCACGGAACCTCCGACACCAGCGGCGATTCCACGAGCGTCAGCGATTCCGTCGGTTTTCACCGGGGTCACTCCGGCGGCTTCATCGACGGCGTGGCGTCGGTATCCCGCTCGACCTCCACCTCGACATCGCGTACAACATCGTGGTCGACCTCGGTGTCCGAGTCCACGTCCGATTCCTCGACTGCCGGTACGACCCAGCAGCGGACCTACGTGTATACGGTGGAACCGACGACCCTGCAGGGATTGCCGCCCACCGCGTTCATCTTGATCGACACCGACCGGACCGGTCGCATGATCGTCGCCGGAGACGCGAACCCGGCAATCGCGCTGTTGGATAAGGTCGCCGCGGAGCCGCGCCGTCTCGACCAGAGCGCTGCGGCTCGGCCTGTGTCCAGTGCCACGGCGTCACAGCAGCTTCCCACCGCGTCGGCTCCCCCGATCCACATTCCACCGCACCCCGCGGTCCCCACACCGCTCGAGCGGTGGAGGTGACGGCGAACATGTTCGCGGGGTTCGAGTTTCACCGTATGGTCGTGACACCCCGGCCCCAACCCACCGCGGGCACGGAGACCGTCGCCGACATCGATGGAAGGATCTCAGCGCAGCTGTTCGCCGCGATCACTTCGGCGCACGCGCGACTTCGCCGCGAGGACGGTGGAGCGTTCGTCGCGGCCTGGGACCGGCCGATCGGCAGTCGCGACTTCCGGATCCTCATCGGCGGACGACCGAACTGCCCCGTCGCGCAAGATGACTCGTTGTTGTTTCCGCCTGGCAGCCAGGGCATTCCCGTCGATTCCGAGCAGCTAGCCCGACAGTGGGATTCGCTGTCCTGGATCCGGTGCACAGGACGACCGGACGCGCTGTGGACCCCCACGGACGGCGCCACCGCACCGGGTCGCGGCGGATTCGAGGACTACATCGCCCACCTGCCCGGGGCTTTCGCATGGCTGGTCGTCGCCGAGCCACTCAGTCCGGCCGCACTCGACGAAGACCTCATGCGGCTCGAGATCGATCTGTCGGACAAGAGGTCTTCCCCCGGTTGGGAACCGGCACGGCTGGCGGTCACCCGTGGCGAAGGTCGGCATCGAGAACTCTCGCGAGCCATGTCGACCGGCATGTGGAACCTGCACGTGCTCGTGGGCGCGGCCGACGACGCGGCGGCGCATGCTGCCGCCGGATTACTGTGCAGCGCCGTCGATCTCGACCAGCTGCCCTATACGTTGCGCCCCAATCACACTGGTGAGGCCGCGACCCTGCTCCGGGCGTGGGAAAATCCGATCCCCGCGACCGAATCGGGCTTCACATCCCCCTTTATCGCATCGGCGGAACTCGTTGTGGCCCTGACACACCCGCCGCGTCGCGAGCTGCCCGGCGTTCGGGTCGTCGAGCCGGCGCTGTTCGATGTAACGCCCGAGACCGGCAACGAGACCACAGCGTTCGACGGCATTCCCGTCGGCGACGTGTTGGACGCGGCCGATCGAGCGGTCGGCGAGTTCGCGGTGTCGCGCGACACGCTGAACAGGCACACCTTTGTAGCGGGCGCTACCGGTTCGGGCAAGTCACAAACGGTGCGTCGCCTCCTGGACGGATTGCACACCAACATGATTCCTTGGCTCGTCATCGAGCCGGCGAAGGCCGAGTACTCGGGGATGGCCGGACGCATCGGCGCACCTGTCACCGTGATCCGGCCGGGCGATGCGGGTGCGGTTCCGGTGGGTATCAATCCGCTGGAACCCGAACCCGGCTTCCCTCTGCAAACCCATATCGACCTCACCCGAGCCCTGTTCCTGGCGGCCTTCGACGCGGTGGAACCCTTCCCGCAGGTCCTGTCGCACGCCCTACTGCGCTGCTACACCGATCTCGGCTGGAATCCGATGCTCAGCGCATCAGCCTTGAAGGACGTCACGCCCAAATACCCGAGCCTCGGGGACCTGCAACGCATCGCGCTGGACGTCGTGGAGGGAATCGGCTACAGCCGCGAAATCACCGACAATGTGCGCGGTTTTATCGACGTGCGCATCGGTTCCCTACGGCTGGGGACACCGGGGAGGTTCTTCGAAGGCGGCTACCTATTGGATCTCGGAGACCTGCTGTCTCGCAACGCCGTACTGGAGATCGAAGACATCGGAAACGACTCCGACAAGGCCTTCCTGATCGGGGCAATCCTGATCCGCATCTATGAACACCTGCGCACGCATCCGGGCACCGGCTCCTTACGCCACGTCACGGTGATCGAAGAGGCCCACCGGTTGCTCAAACGCGCCGAACCAGGCACCCCTGCCGCTCACGCGGTCGAGCTGTTCACCGCCCTGCTCGCCGAAATTCGGTCCTATGGTGAGGGATTGGTCGTGGCCGAACAGATCCCCGCCAAGATCAGCCCCGACGTCATCAAGAACACCGCCCTCAAGATCGTGCACCGTCTCCCCGCCGCCGAGGACCGCGACATGGTCGGCGCCACCATGAATCTCGATGACGCCCAATCCCGCCACGTGGTCTCGCTCCCTCCTGGCCGCGCCGCGATCTTCGCCGACGGCATGGACCGACCCATACGCATCCGGGTCCCACTGCGAGAGCACCTCGAATCCGTCGATTCACTAGGCGCCACAACGCCTTCCGAGAACCCACTGATTCTGCGCGACCTTGAGAAGGCCCGTCTTCTCGCCGACGATCCACGCTTGATCGTGGGGATGGAACTCCTGATCATCGCCCACCTGGTCGGCGAGCCCGCCCCCATACCCTCCAAGGTCTGGCTCGACGCCTTCGTAGGACACGTCGACGGCGAGATCGTCCGTGCGGCCTTCGCTCACCGCATCCGCACCGGAATCGACGCCCGCTACGCGGGCATCTCTGCGCACTACCAACCCGAAACCCTCACCGACCACCTGCACCACATCACCGACGCCTGGCTCGACGGCAATCCCCCGCATACCGATGAGCCGTCGATCCGCTGGCAAGCCGGCCCGTTCCGCTGGACCGACATCGAACGCGCCCTCATCAGCCACCCCGACACCGACCGCCCCCACCCCGACACCGGATCCTGGACCGCACGCGGAATGCACCTCCCTGGCACAACCACCGCCGAACAACTCCACCAATTGCGGGCGCACCCCGACACCTGGTCCCCCGCACCCACCGTCATAACCGGCCGCGGTACACCACCTCTCATCCTCACCGCGATCGCGTCCCTGACCAACGCCACCACCCTCGCACAACGCCTCCACCAGGCAACCGCCCATCTGCACCTACCCACCCAATGGCCCCTGGCCATCCTCGATCTCGCTGGAGCCGCCCGGTGAGCGCCGACGCCCCCAACGCCCCGGCCGTAGACGCTAGCGACGAAGAGCCTGCAACCCGTCCAGAACAGAAGCCCGACACCGACACCGAAGCCGAGACACCGACCCAACGTCTCATGCGCTACGAACAACGGTCATCGGACGCAGCCGAGAATTCCTCCCCCACTCTCAGCGATTCCGACACAGCAACTCAACGCATACTCGCCGCCCAGCGCGAGCACCCCGAGCCAAGCCCCGCCCACGGCGAGTGGGCCGAGCCACCAGCCCCATTCGAAGAACCACCGAATTCCACCGCGGATCGGACCGAACCCCAGGACCTCGTACCGGACGACCCCACAGCTCCGAGCGATCAGCCAACCGAACCGAACGAAATCAACCATCCTGAAGACGTTCCCCCCTCGGAGCCCGACAACAAGCCCGAAGCCACCCCAGAATCTCCCGACCCGAATCCGGTCCCACCACCGGACATCAACGCCGACCAGGTGGAGCCCTCAGACACTGAACCCGACAAAGTCACCGAAATTGACAGCCCCCCAATCACACAGGATTACTACACCAACATCCCCGAGGTCGAACACCGCCCCTTCGAAAAGCCGGCCTTCGACGGCCCCCCGACCCGCGAGCAGGCAGTCCAGGGCGAGGTCGGCGACTGCGGAATCATCTCCACATTCGGCGCAGTAGCCGGACACCGCCCCGAAGCCATCCAAAACGCAGTCGTAGACCGCGGCGACGGCACATTCGACATCACGCTCCACCAGGTGGAACCTGCAACACCCTGGAATCCGGTAGCCACGCCCACCGGCGAGACCACTACCTACCGCGTCAGCAACGAACTTCCGTTCAAACTGAACGATCCCGACAAGCTCGCAGGTTCCCGCCCCACCGACTGCAGCTGGCCAGCTCTCTACGAGAAGCTCATCGCCGGCGAGGATCAAACTTGGGATCAAGCCAAACGTAATGAGTGGGAACAAGACTGGCAGGACAGCGCATTCGAAGGCCGCAAAGCCGATGTTGATGCCGACCGGCAGGGCGCGAAGCGCCCTCCGTCGCCAGACTCACCGCCTCTCGGCTATAACCGAATTGACCTGGGTTCAAATGAATATGATCGAGCCAACATCCTTGCCAGGATGATCGGTGAGGAGGCCGAGGTGCGGCGCTTCCCCGACGAAAAGCACGGCGCGCAAGCGCTTCTCAAAGAATTCAGCGATCAGCTATCCGATGGAAAGCCTGTGCTCGTCGGGAGCCGCGGAGGTCCGCCCTCCGAGCCTCGCCCGTTTCCGTTCTTCGAGTTTGAGCACGCGTACGAAGTTGCCAAAATCGATGGCGACCGGATCCATCTGCGAAATCCGTGGGGCGCGCAGTACACTCCGCCGCCGATCAACGCACAGACCTTCCTGGAGTACTACCGCAAGTACAATCCGGATGGCACCAGATACGGACTTTACACAACACTCAAGTGAGGACTTTATGACCAACGACCAGTCCGAGACGGTCACCATCAGCAAGATGTTCCCAAGCACCACAGCAAACGGCTTTGGAGTCTCTGGAGGAACATTTGCTAACCCAGACGGCCGCCGGATCCTTCAACTCAGCGTGTCGGTCGGTGGCCAGCCGACGATGCTCGATCTCGCGGAGGGCGATACTTTCACCTTCGATGATGGCACCTGGACCGTCACCAAGATTGAAGAGCCCACTGCTGTTCCACGCGGGGTAGTCGCAACGATCGAGAGGGTCTCGTGAGGCCACAGGCCGAGAGTTGACGCATCGAACGATTCGATCGCGACCTCCTAGGCCGCGATGAACTCCCCTTCCTGAACGCCGGAAATGAATGCGGCCCATTCTGTCTCGGTGAAGGTCAGTGTGGTATCTCCACTTCGGGCCGTGATCGTGACTTCGCCGGACGCGTGTGGCGTGATCGTGGGCAGTCCCTGGAGCGATTCAACTTCCGCGCCAAGGGCGAATGCCAGGAAGGTATTCCAGAATCGGCGGCCAACCTCGATCATGGGCTGCGCCCGATCCGCGTTGATCGGGTCTCGCCGAAACTTGCTGTCGCGGATGAGCACAACGTCACCGGCGAACTTGACCTCGACGCAGTTTGGTCCGTCATTGGATTTGGAGGACTTGAACCAGCCGTTGTGGGTATCGTCATGAAACTCGGTGGTGCTCATAGTTTTCAGGCTATCTCATCCGCCGTGCTCTCGATCAGCGCGAGCGAGTCCTCTCGGCTCAATGCGGAATCGAGTTGTCGACCGTAGATGATGCGTAGTTCGCGGACCCTGGACGGATCTTCGATAATGCCATGGGTGGCAACGGATTCGTGCCAGGCGAGCGTCGGTAGAACGGAGCTCTCGAACTCGATGAGGTGGAATGGCGAACCACTGAGGATCGGGCGCTTGGTTGCGGTGAACGGTACGATGCGAACATCCACGCTGGCACGAGTATCACGCATCGTCGCCGCGACGTGCCGCAACTGTTCTTTCAGTACCGCAGGCCCCCCGGTTTGCTGTTCGAGCGCCGCTTGACTCAGAACCACGGTGAGCTGCAAGGGATCTTCACCTGTAAGGCGCTGTTGCCTGCGCATCCGCGCCTCGATGTAGCGCTCGGCATCGACCGGGCGGATTCGAGCAACGTCGGATGCCATGACCGCGCGGGCATAGTTTTCGGTCTGCAGCAAGCCCGGAATCAGCAAGGCCTCGTAACTGAAGATGGATTGGGCACCGTGCTCGAGACCGAACAACCGCCTGTTCTCATCGCTGAAGAGCGCGGAGTACTCGGACCACCATCCACGGTCGCGAGCCACAGTACGCAACTCCTGCAGGACCTTCTGTTCGTCCTCATCGATCCCGAACAGCGCGATCATGCCAGCGAAGTGATCGTTGGTCAGTGCACGACGGTCGCTCATGATCTGCCACCAGTGATTACGGGAGATCTTCAGCGCCTTGGCTGCCGTGTCCACATCGATGTTGAGTTGCTTCCGCCACTCGTTCAACCGAAGCGAGAGCTCCCACCGCGCCACGGTCGGCGACTGAGGTGCCATCGATCCATCCTTCCGCCGGGTCAGCGCAATCGTACAGCGCTTCGAATCTCCTCAGAGTGTTGATCTGACAAGTTGTCAGACGTACCCTCAGATGTGCACTCAGTCACATTCTCCGGCAGCTTCCTGCCGGATCGCGGGAGGTGGGCGAGTATGACCGCACAATTGCCGTCCAAGGACATGGTTCTGGAAGCCTGCACGGGCTGCATCATCGAACCGCACCCCGTCCTACAAGCCGCGTACGAGCTCGCCAGTTTGCATGAGGCGCGGCCGGGTTCCGGGGCCGTCGTCCGCGAAATCGACTGTGCCCGATACAGGTTGGTGCGTGAAATCGATCGGTGGGTGGCTCGGGAGATGCCGGTGCCGCACGCTGCGGCCGCGCTGCACACCGAGAGTGTCGGGATGGTCATCGACCGACTGGCCGGGTTTTCGGTCGAGGCGCACGCGGCGCTGTCCGGGGCGGGGTCCGAATTCCTGCTGCACTTTGCGTGGCAGCGGCTTGCCGAGTTGTCGCTGGCCTACGATGACCTGGCCGAGGATCTCGCCGCCCAAACCCGTCGGATTCCCGACTTCTCCTGTCCCGCTCCAGAATCCGGACAGGGCGGCGAGGAACGATGAGCAACGCGGAACGGAGCACGAGATGACCGGGGCGTGGTTCGCGTTTCTCGCCGGTCTGGGCATCGGCGGCGCGGCGGCTTGGTTCTCGACGATCCTGACAAGCAACCGCACGCCCGCCTGGGGTCAAGGCTGGACCGTTGCCGCGATCCAGGTCCGCGTGGAACGCGAGCGCGCGGACAGCGAAATGTCCAGTAGCCGACAGACAATCGCCACGGCAGGCCTGGTTTATGGGGCTGATGGCGTACGCCCACCAGAGGCCCAATCGCCATGGCTGCGACGTCGAGAGGCTCGATCCCACCGGGCCGTTCACAGGCTGGGTGAGCGGCCCAGACCGGGACCGTTTGGGCATCGAACCGCCCTCACGACCGGCGCGGCTACAGGTCAACACAGGACATCCGCACCGTTGCGATCAGCTGCTCGTCCCCGTGACGAGGCCAGAGATGGGTAGCCTGTGCACCATGTCCGAATCCGGCGACTGGCACATCGATACGTTAAAGGTCGAGAATTTCCGCTGCTTCACAGATCTCGACCTCACATTCGATCCCACGTTGACGGTCTTGGTGGGCGCGAACGGGACCGGTAAGACCGCGATCTTGGACGCGGTCGCGATCATGCTCTCTACGATCGTCCGGGAATTCGACGGTGAGACACGTGGCTTCCTGGCCGAGGACGCGCGGGAAGTGCCTCGCGATCTCGACTCGTCGTCCGCGGTCGCGCGTATGGATGCGATCTACCCAGTCCGCGCTACCGTGGAGGCGACACTCGCCGGGAATACCTATTGGTGGCGTCGAGAACGAAAGAGCGCGAAGGGCCGTACATCGTGGGGTGAAAAGAACACCCAAGTCGGTCAGGCGATCGCGCACGTGTGGCGTGAATCAGAAATGCTGGCGGATGATCCCGAGTGGCGGCGACCTCTTCAACTTGCGGCGCCCGATCCAGAAACTCCCACCACTGCTCCCACCCGATGGCCACCGCTTCTGCCGGTGGTCGCCCTGTATGGCGTCGAACGGCTGCTCGGCGTACGCAAAGCCACTGGAACGATCGCTCGATCCCGATCAGGGGCCTACGCCTCAGCACTGGATGGGAAGTCGGATCTTTCGCGATTGTCGAGCTTCATCGAAGCGTTGACATTGGCCGATTTCGTGGCTGATGCGCGCGGAGGGGAGGCGCAGGCCGCTCGCAATCAACTGCGAGCAATTGCTTTGGCGTGCAATGCGATGCTGCGAGAAACCGGCTGGCAGGATCCGACCTGGAATCCGCTCGTCAAGGAGCTGACTCTGCGCCATCGCGACCACGGCGTCCTTCCGTTGTCGTTTCTGTCCAGCGGAATCAAGATCGCCGCCGGGTTGGTCATCGATCTGGTCAGCCGGATGGCAAGGGCGAACCCTGGTCTGGGAGCGGAGGAGCTGCTCGCCGCAGTGCCGGGAATCGTCTTGATCGATGAGGTAGACCTTCATCTGCATCCCGCCTGGCAGCAGCGGATCATTCCCTTATTGACCGAAGTATTCCCGCGGGTGCAGTTCATCGTGACCACCCATAGTCCGCAAGTGCTGTCGACGGTCGAGGCCGACAGCATCCGCGTGCTGGAGGAGGAAACCCGCGACGAAAAGACCCGGGTGCGGTCAGTTCCTTTTTCTGCCGGCCTGCGCAGCGACATCGTTCTCAATGAGGTCATGCGGACCAACGCTGAACCCGAGCTTGCCATCAATAAGGACCTGGATCGCTATCTCCTGATGGTCGATCAGGGGCTTGGCCGATCCGAGGAGGCAGTGAGCCTGCGTCGACGGCTCGATGAGGAGCTCGGTGGAATCCCAAACGTTCCGAAGCTAGCGGATGCCGATGCCAGTATCGCCTTCTTCGATTTGGATGACTGAATGCGCCGCATTTCTGCCGCGACGGCTCCGTCGAGTCACCGTGCTCTGCGTGCGGAACGAGCATTGTTTGCTGCTCTGTCGTCGGATCCAGCGATCCGACGTGCACTGTGGGAGGAGCAAGGCGGGTTCTGCGCGTACTGCGAGCGCAAGCTGCGCGCCCCGGAGCGACCCGATCACCACACCCGAATCGAGCATTTCCACCCACAGTCAGCGACCCAATGGACTGAAACCTGCGCGGCATGCAGTGGCGCCCGCAACAACCAGGATGCGCCTACCAAGTGGACGAACCTGCTGTTGTGCTGCGATGGGAACCAGCAGGCGGGCAAAGACTTCATATTCACCTGCGACAAGTCCAAAGCGGATACCCACATCTGTATGGACTTCCGCAACCCGAAGACCTGGTCCCAGCCACAACTGGTGGTGATCAGCCGTGATGGACGGGCCCGCCCGGCCCCAGGACTTCCGGCAGGCTCTGCCAGGGTGATCGATGATGTGTTGAATCTCAACGCGAATCACCTGGTCGCGGCCCGAAAGCTACTGATGTCGGCGTATCTGCGAAAAATCGCTGGCAGCAAGGCTCGACACCACGGGCTGAGTGAGGCTCGACGTGAACAGTTCGCGGCCCGTTTTCGCGAAGAGGCGACCGCAATGGAATACGGGTCGGTACTACTGACGCTCGCCGATGGACTGGTCCGGACGTCGTCTGGCTGAACTGGTTCGTCGTATCGGTGGCATTCGACAATGTCATGACAGTCCCCGACTCGGTTCCAGGGTTGATGATGGCGTTACAGGTGACTCAGCCCTCTTCGACCAATTCCCGCGGCGCGGCCTGCCGCCACGAGTCGGTGACGATGGCCTCCAGCTCCTCGAGGTCATCCAATGCGGCCAACCGCACCCGCACCCAGGCGTTCATCACCTCGTGCGGCGCGATCCAGAACTTGTCGGGCTCGGCCTGCACCAACTCGTCGCGGTCGGCGATGGGGCACCGGACGGCCATGGAGGTTTCGTTCTCCGGGAGTGTCAGGAAGAGCTTGCCCGCTACCCGAAAGGTCGGCATCTGCCACTCGAACCCCTCTTTGGTCCGCGCCAGCGAAAGCGCCACCGCCCGAACCGCATCCCCGGTCATCGTCATGGCACCAATGTTTCCAGGCGAGACCGACAAGCATCGTCAGCGGCCGAGCTCGAAGAGGGCGTTCGGGGTTACGGAGATCGTGAAAGGTTGGTCTACGACGAGGAGTTCGTCGCCGGTGACGATTCGGCCGTTGCCGTACAGACCCTTTGTGAGATCCAGGGCCTCGATGCGAAGAGCCGGGCGGAAGTCCACGATCCAATAGTGTGGGATTCCTGCTGCCGCGTACTCATCCCGCTTGATTTTGCGGTCGTGAGCTTCGCTGCTGCTTCGGAGCGAGACGACCTCCGCGATCAGGAAGAGGCAGGCGGGATCTAGGAAGACATCGTCGGCCTCGACCGCGGCGCGCTCTGCAGCGGCATCGAGGATGAAGGCATCCGGTTTGCGGACTCCCGTCGGGAATCGAAATTCGTACTCGCCACCGTCACTGAAGACATCGACTCCCGCCCGCTGCGCGGCGTCGGCGAAAAGCCGCCGTAACCCCCGACCCACCCGATTGTGCGCCCCTGACGGAAATGACTTCTTCTCGATCAGCCACCCGTTCCACAACTCGTAGCCTTTGCCCTCCTCCGGGCACTCGTGCAGATCGTCGGAGGTGTAGGGACCGTGGCCGAACGTCGGGTCGAAATCGAGCGCGGCGCTCACAGGTTCCTCCTCGAACTTGGCGTGAGCTCAGAGTAGGGCGAAGTCGATTGCTACTTGGCGGCGTTGGTGAAGGCGGGGTCGAGCTTGTCCAGAAGGTAGGGCAGGGACAAGGGGGTGGGCTGGTTGATGGCGCTGATTTCCTGGACTGTCAGGAAGACCGCCGCGTTCTTCTTGACGGAGGGGAGGTTATTGAAACCCGGTAGAGCTCGGTACTTTTCGTCCATGCCCGGGGAGTAGCCCGCCAGGAGGAGATCCGACGTGAGTTCGTCGAGACGTTCGGGGGAGAGGGAGAGGCGGCCGCCGTTGCCGCCTTGGGCTACGAGGTTTTCGGGGATGGTCATGCCGAGTTGGGTGAAGAGGCGGCTGGAGCCGTCCTTCGGGTCGGTGAGGACCATGAGTTGGGAGGGGCCCGCGAGCCAGGAGCTGGTGAAGGTTTTGCCCTTCAGGCCCGGATTGCGTTGGCCGATGCCGTCGATGCGGGCGTTCAGGTCGGTGATGAGCTTGTCGGCGGCGGGAGATTTGTGGAGGACCTGGCCGAGTGCGTGGATCTGGTCCTGCCAGGGGGTGATGGTTTCCTTGCCCAGGGCGGGGAGGGTGGGGGCGACCTTGGAGAGGTCGGCGTAGGTTTTGGCGTCGGCGATGAAGGGGTCGGCCAGGATCAGGTCGGGGTTGAGGGAGGCGACCTGTTCGGCGAGGTTGCCGGTGGTCTGGAGGGTCTTGGATGCGGAGAGGGCCTGGGGTTCCCACGGGGGCGCGCCCTTGCTGAGGACCGCGATGTTGTCGATGTAGCCGACGGGGGTGACGCCGAGGGCCTGGGCGGTGTCGAGCCACTGGTTGCCGAGGGCGACGATGCGGGTGGGGGTGCCGGTCACCGTGGTCTGGCCGTGGGCGTGGGTGATGGTCACCGGTTCGCCGCTGCCCGCCGAGGTGTCGTCGCCGGAGGAGCCGCAGGCGGTCAGGCCGACCGCGAGCACGCCCGCGAGCGCTGCGAGGGCGGCGCGCAGGCGGGTCGATCGCCCGCCGCGCGGCATCGAGAACGCCGACTTCATCGTGACTCTCCTGTCTGCCGAGGCCCGCCGAACGGTCGAGCGGTAGGTGAGCCTAGCCTAATTCGATCGTGACCCGGCGACCGTTGTCGCCGATTCGATCCCGGGAGGGGTGGCCTATCGTGCTCTCGGTCGATTAGGTTAGGGTTGCATAAGTTAGAACCCGGGGGTTTGGAACGATGGAGCGTGCGGTGCCGGAAATCATGTCCGCCGTCGAGCGTCACCGGCTGGTGGACGAATGGGCCAACGGCGTCGAACTGTACGACGTGCCGTCGGTCTCCATGCTCATCGAATGCGGCCGCCGCGTGCCGTCGCTGCGAACCGCTGTGCGCTGCGGTGACCACATCCTCACCTACGCCGAACTCTACGAACGTCTCGACGGCGGCGTCACCGGAACCGCCGGACCCACCCTCGACGATCTGGCCCGGGTGCTCTGCGATATCGCCGCCGCGGCCGAATTCGGCGCGGTGCTGGCCGAATTGGGTCCGCAGGGCACCGGCCTGAAGCCGGTCGCCGTCGCCGCGGCCGCCGACGATCGCCGCGCGGTGGCCGCCGACCAGCGGGCCTGCTCGATCGATCGCGCCTACGGCTCCCCCGATGTGCGCCTGCTGGCCACCCGCTGGGACACCACCGACGCCGCGGTCGAACTCCTCGCAGCCCTGGCCGACGGCGCGACCCTGGTGCTGGCCACCGCCGCGCAGCGCACCGAGGCCGCCGCGCTGGCCGAGCTCATCGCGCTGAGCGCCCCGACCCACGTGGTGGCCGACACCGACACGCTGGCGGGCCTGGCCTTCCTGCCCTCCCCCGCGCTGCCCACCGTGCGTCGCTGGGATGTCTTCGGAAACGACTGCCCGGCAGCGCTTTCCGAGCTGCTGCGGGAACTGGCCCCGGGTTCCTGCGCCGGATTCGCCTACACCACACCGGAATACGCCGGGGTGGCGGCGCGCGGCCCGCTGGACGGCTCCGGCCGGGTGCGCCCGATCCCGGGCGCGCGGCTGCTGGTGCTGGACGAGTCGCTGCGGCTGGTGCCGCCGGGGCGGTCCGGGCGGGTGTATGTGGGCGGTTCGGCGCTGGCGCTCGAGCTGGACGGTTCCGCCGAGAACTTCGTCGACGACCCGTTCGTGCCGGGCGGTCGGCTGGTGCGCACCGAGGTGCACGGCGGCTGGACGGCCGAGGGCTGGCTGGTGCTCGACATGATCGAATCCACTGCCCCCGCAGCACCTTCCAATTCGACCGACCGGTCCGAAGCAATGGATTTCAGTGCGGGGGACGGCTACGCCGCGGCCTGATTCGGTCCCGAAGCTTCGATTTGCAACATTCGCACCGAACTTTGTGAGCGGCAACCTCCGAACAATTCCGATCCGCACTATTTGTGAGATCCACGGCGATATCGTGGTATCACCCAATTGGCCGCCGAGCGCGATGACGCCTCGGGGTGTCCGCGGGCCTCGGTCGCACCGGGCCGGGCACCAGCCGGCGCGACGATCACCAGGCGTTCAACTCGGAGCGTGCTGACGACACCGCTCGACCTTCTCGAGAGCCCCCAGACCCGGGCACGGGTGAGCCGAGTGGCTGCCGTGCGGCACCAGCGCTTTCGATCTTCTCCGGATTCGGCCCCAGGGTCGACGTCCCCGTATCCGGGCGTCGACGGTTGTGTCCCGTAAAGGAGGGGCGTCATGAGCGCGCGTATTCCACTGCCCGTTCCGGCAACTGCCGCAGTCGAATTCCCATCGGCCGAGCGCAAGCGGCTGCGCATCGCCATGGTGGTGCCACCGTATTTCGATATCCCGCCGAAGGCCTACGGCGGGGTCGAGGCGGTGGTGGCGGATCTGGTGGACGCGCTGGTGGAGCGCGGCCATCGGGTGACGCTGCTCGGCGCGGGGATCAACGGCACCAAGGGTGAGTTCGAATCACTGTGGGATCGTGCGCAATCCGAACGACTGGGCGATCCCTTCCCGGAGGTGGTGCACGCGCTGAAGGTGCGCCGGGCGCTGGAGCGGCTGGCGGCCACCGAGGGCCTGGATCTGGTCCACGATCACACCTTCGCGGGTCCGCTCAATATGCCGGTCTCCCGCGAGCTGGGTCTGCCGACCGTGGTGACCGTGCACGGCCCGGTGGACGGCGACCCTTACATCTACTACCGCGAGCTCGGCGACGACGCGCATCTGGTGGCGATCAGCGACCGCCAGCGCTCACTGGCCCCCGACCTGAACTGGGTGGGCCGCGTGCACAACGCCCTGCGCGTGGAGGATTGGCCCTTCCAGACCGAGAAGCACGACTACGCTCTGTTCCTGGGCCGGTTCACCGCGGACAAGGCGCCGCACCTGGCGCTGGAGGCCGCGCATACGGCGGGGCTACCGCTGATCCTGGCGGGCAAGTGCGCCGAACCGCCCGAGGTGCGCTATTTCGAGAGTGCGGTGCGGCCGTTGCTCACCGAGCACGATCACATGTTCGGCATGGCCGATGCGACGGCCAAGCGTGAATTGCTTTCGCGGGCAAGGTGTCTGGTGTTCCCGGTGCAGTGGGAGGAACCGTTCGGCATGGTCATGATCGAGGCGATGGTGTGCGGGACGCCGGTGGTGGCGTTGCGCGGCGGCGCCGTGGCCGAGGTGATCGTGGACGGTGTCACCGGTCGCGTCTGCGACGATCCGGCCGAGCTGCCCGCGGCCATCAAGGAAGTCCAGGACTACGATCCCCACGCCATGCGCGCCCATGTGGCCGCGCATTTCGGCGCGGACACCCTGGGCGGCGGCTACGAGGAGATCTATCGCCGCGTGGTCCGCGAGCACCGGCCGCGCCGGACCGGGCGGATCACCATCCACACCTGGGGTTCGGCGCCCACGCACCAGACCGCGGCGGCACCCGTCCGCGCGGCGGGTACCGGGCCGGGCCGGGCGACGGCGTCCACGGTGACGGCCCGCGGCACCTCGCATACCGGGCATCCAGACGCCTTGACCGGCGGCGAGCTGACGCCGGGCCGTAAACCTGTGTCCGACAGTGCTTCCACTCCGAAGGCGACGTCGCGACGGCGGCGCGTGCCCCGGCGAAAGGGTCTACATGAACAATGACGCTCCGAGCGCGCTCAATACCGGCGAGCCCAGTGTGGGCGGCGGCTACGGCGGCGCGATCACCCTGGTGGAGGGCAGCACCTTCTGCCTGTCGGACCATCGGGGCGATGTCGAACCGGGGACGCCGTACGGCTTGTTCTTCCGGGACGCGCGGGTGCTGTCGCGCTGGGAGTTGCGACTGGACGGGCAGCGGCCGGAGCCGCTGTCGGTATTGAGTCCGGAGGCGTTCACCGCCCGCTTCATACTGCGCCGGCCTCCCCGGGCCGGCGCAGCGGACAGTACGGTTCTGATAGTGCGGGAACGGCTGGTGGCCGACGGGCTGCGGGAGACCATCACCGTGGAGAACCTGGGCCGCGAGACCACCGCCGTGGATCTGCAATTGCAGGTGGACGCGGATTTTCTGGATCTGTTCGCGGTCAAGGAGGGGCGCACCGGTTCGACGCGCGCCGAGGTGACCGTGGCGGATGTGGAACTGCTGCTCAACGATCGCTCCGATCGCTCCCGGGGGCTGGCGGTGTCATCGTCGGAAACGCCGCTGGTGCTGCCGGGTTCGCTGTCCTGGCGGGCGGTGGTGCCCGCCGGGGGCAAGTGGCAGACCGAGATCGTGGCCCAGCCGACCATGGGCAATCAGCCGATCCACTCGCCGCTGCGGCCGGGCGAGCACTACGAGTCGAGTGCGCCCAGCCGCAAGCTCGCGGCCTGGCGCGATACCGCCACCAAGATCACCTCGGCGGATCCGCAGCTGGCCTGCGTGCTGGAGCGCACCGAAAGTGATCTGGGCGCCTTGCGAATTCACGACGACGCGCGCGGCGGCCGCCCGTTCGTGGCGGCGGGCGCGCCCTGGTTCATGACCCTGTTCGGCCGCGACTCACTGCTCACGGCGTGGATGGCGCTGCCGCTGGACGTCGGGCTGGCGGTGGGCACCATGCAGCAGCTGGCCGAGATGCAGGGCCAGCGCGAGGATCCCATGACCGAGGAGGAGCCGGGCCGCATCATGCACGAGATGCGGCGCGGCCCCGCCAGCGGGCAGGTGCTGGGCGGCGAGACCTATTACGGGACCATCGATGCCACACCGCTTTTCGTCATGCTGCTGGCGCAGGCGCGGCGCTGGGGCGCGGACCCGGAGGCGGTGCAGGCGCTGCTGCCCGCCGCCGATGCCGCGCTGGCCTGGATCGCCGACTACGGGGACCGCGACGGCGACGGGTTCGTGGAGTATCGGCGCGCCACCGATCGCGGCCTGATCAATCAGGGCTGGAAGGACAGTTTCGACGGCATCAACGATGCGGCCGGGCACCTGCCGGAACCGCCGATCGCGCTGTGCGAGGTACAGGGCTACGTGTACGCGGCGCTGCAGGCGCGGGCGGATCTGGCCGAGGAGTTCGGCGACACCACCACCGCCGGGCACCTGCGCGATCGAGCGGCGGAATTGCGCACCAAGTTCGCCGAGGCGTTCTGGCTGCCCGAAAAGGGTTGGTTCGCCGTGGCTCTGGACGGCAACAAGCGCCGGCTGGACGCGCTGACCAGCAATATCGGGCACTGCCTGTGGTCCGGAATCGTCACCGACGAGCACGCCGCCCAGGCCATCGGCAAGCTGGCCTCGTCGGAGATGAACAGCGGATTCGGTTTGCGCACACTGGCTTCCAGCATGGGCGCGTACAACCCGATGAGCTACCACAACGGTTCGGTCTGGCCACACGACACCGCGATCGCCGTCGCGGGCCTGATGCGCTACCGCCACATCCCCGGAGCCCTCGACCTGGCTACGCGTTTGGCCGACGGCCTGCTCGACGCGGCGGGCGCGTTCGGGGGCCGCCTGCCCGAATTGTTCTGCGGCTTCCCGCGTTCCAAGTTCTCCGCCCCCGTCCCCTACCCCACCTCCTGCTCCCCGCAGGCGTGGGCCAGCGCGGCCCCGCTGCTGCTGGTCCGCTCCTTCCTCGGCCTGGACCCCGACGTCCCGCACCGCACCCTGACCGTCCTCCCCCACCTCCCGAACCGCTGGGGCCGAGTCGAACTGACCGACCTGCGCCTCGGTGGCACGGTCATCGATCTGGCGGTGGAGGGCGATCAGGTGACCGCGAGCAATCTCCCCGACGGCTGGCAGTTGGTCACCCATTGATCCCTAGCTCTGGGCGGCCGCGCGGATGCCCCTGACTGCGAATGCGCCGAAAATCGCTGCGAGAGCGGCGGACCAGGCGAGGGTTTGCAGGATCGGGGTGGCGAGGGGGCCGCCGAGGGTGAGGTTGCGCATGGCCTCGATGGCGCAGCTCATGGGCTGGGCTCGGACCACCGGCTGGAGCCAGGACGGGTAGTTGTCCACGGGGACGAAGCCGGAGTTGAAGAACATGCCGAGCAGGGTGACGGCGGCGAAGAGTTGGACCACCTTGTCGCCCATGCGGCTGACGCCGACGGTGATGACCATGGTGGCGAAGCCCGGGATGATCAGGACCGGGATGAGGACGGAGGCGATCGCGGCCCAGACGCCCTGGTGGAAGCGCAGGCCCAGGGCGACACCCAGCAGCACGATCACCAGTGTTCCGGCCAGGGTGCGGCCGCATTCCGCGAGCAGGCGGCCGAGCAGGCCGGACGAGCGGTGGATGGGCAGCACCCAGAAGCGGCGCAGCAGGCCGGATTCGCGTTCGGCGTGCAGGGACAGGCCGGTGCCCATGGCCCCGTACATGGCTCCGGTGATGGCGATCATGGGGACGAAGCCGTAGATGGCGTCCGCGCCGGAGGTGTTGGTGAGGACCTTGTCCAGCACGAGGGTGTACATGAGCAGCAGCAGGACGGGAAGGATGAGCGTGGAGGTGAGCACCTCCTGCTCGCGCGGCCAGCGGCGCATGAGGCGACCGGCCTCGACCAGGGTCTGGTCCAGCAGGGTTTTCACGGACGCCGCCTTTCGACGAGTACCGACAGCGCGGTGAACAGCACGATCAGCCCGGCGCACCAGGCCACGGAAACGATGACGGCCGTGGGGAATTCGCCGTCGGCGAGGCCGCGCAGGGCGGCGGCGACCTGGGAGACGGGCTGATTGCGGACAAAGGGCTGAATCCAGCCCGGGAAGGCCACCGCCGGAACGAAACCGGTGGAGAGCATGATCAGCAGCAGTTGTGGAGCCAGCAGCGCGGACGCGCCGATCTCGGGCTTGCCGGTGGCCACACCCAAGGTGTCCGCGCCGATGACGATCGCGGCGGCGAAAGCCAGTGCGAGCAGTAAGAATCCGAGCGCACCCGCAACATCGTGGAAGCGGAATCCGAAGATATAGCCGATCACCAGCGCACCCGCGATGGCGGCCAGGGCGCGGACCAGGTTCGCCGACATGCGGGCGGCCATGGGCAGCCAGGCGCGCACCGGCATGGACCGCAGCCGGGTTCCCATGCCGCTGAAGGTGTCTCGCGCCGCGCGGTCACCGGCCGACATGGCGGTGAAGAACATGCCCTGCACCACGATCACCGGCAGCAGGTACTGGGCGTAGTCGAGACCGCTCGCCTCCATCGACTTGCGCAGCGGCACATAGAAACACAGGAAGAAGATCATCGGCGCGGCGAACCCGAAGGGGATATCACCCTCCCGCAGCGCGGCGCGAATGGTTCTGCCGCTCAGGGCCTTCCATTGAAGCCCGGCGGGCACACGGAATTGCGTTCCTACGGTGTCGACGCTCATGCGTTGACCTCTTGCGGACGGGTCAGCTCGATGAAGACCTCGTCCAGCGACGGGCGGCGCAGGGCGATGTCGATGAGGTCGATGTTCGCGTCGTTGATCCGGCGGAGCACTTCGCCCAGGGTGGCGGCGCCGTCCGGGGCTGGAAGGGCTACGCGGTCGGCGGATTCGGCGACCGTGATCTCGCCCAGACCATGGAGCGCGGTGACGACGGCGGGAATGTCGGCCGCCTCGACCGGGACCACCTCGCAGTAGCTGGAACCGGAGCGCGCCTTGAGCTGGTCGGCGGTGCCCTCCGCGATCACGGTGCCCTTGTCGACGACGATGATGTTGTCGCTCAGGGCATCGGCTTCCTCGAGGTACTGGGTGGTGAGCAGGATGGTGACGCCCTGCTGTTTGAGGTCGCGCACCAGCGACCACAGGCTCTGGCGGCTGACCGGGTCGAGACCGGTGGTGGGTTCGTCCAGGAACACCACCTTGGGCAATCGGACCAGGCCGCAGGCGATATCGATGCGGCGGCGCATGCCACCCGAGTACTGGCCCACCCGCCGGTCGGCGGCACCGGTGAGGTCGAAGCGCTCCAGCAGTTCGTCGGCGCGCTGCCGGGCCGGCTTGGGGCGCAGACCCATGAGGCGGGCGAACAGCACCAGGTTCTCCCGGCCGGTGAGCACCTCGTCGAGTGCCGCGTACTGACCGGTCAGCATGATCGAGGCGCGCACCGCGTCGGGTTCGCGGACCACATCGTGCCCGGCCACCAGGGCGCGACCGGAATCCGGGCGGACCAGGGTGGACAGCACCGAGACGGTGGTCGTCTTGCCCGCACCATTGGGGCCGAGTACGCCCAGCACGCTGCCCGCCGGGGCGGTGAAGCTGATGCCGCGCAGGGCGTGTACCTCGCCGAAGGATTTCTCGACGGACTCGACGACAATGGCCGCGTCCGTGGTGGATTGCGACACCGGGTTCTCCATCCTCATGTTCATCGGTTGCTGGTCCGGCGCTATGCGGGGCTGAGTGCGGCGTTGGCGGCGGTGAGTGCGGCCACGGCGCGCTGCCAGATCTCGTCGAAGCGCTGGATGTCGGGCTCGTCGAAAATGGCTGCGCTCCAGCGGAACAGGGTCACCAGCTGTGGTCCTTGTTCGCCGGGGTAGATCGCCGCGATGAGATCCAGGGCGTAGCGCAGCGGCATATCCGGTTCGGGTGCGATCGGCAGCCGCTGATGCAGGGTCAGGTCCGTGACGGGTGCGAAGGGCATTTCCGTGCCGGTTCCGGCCGTCAGGTCCATGCGGCCCAGGAAGTCGAACAGCACCTGCGGTTCGGCCTCCGCCGTCAGTTCCGGAGCGGTGCCGCCGTAACGCAGCGTGTCGTAGTCGAGTCCCTTGTTGGGCACCATGTGCGCCTGGGCCGCAACGGTTTCCAGCAGCACGGTCGCGGCGGCCGGATCGGCCTCGGCCCGCGAGACGTCGATGCCGGACCCGGCGGCCAGGCGCAGCGGGTAGACGCTGGTGAACCAGCCGACGGTGCGGGAGGTGTCGGCCTCGGACGCCACCCGGGCGTCCTCGCGGCCGTGGCCCTCCAGCGCCACGAGCGCACCCGCGGAAGTGTCCTGACCACGCTCGGCGCGCCAGGTGTTCAGTGTCAGAACCAGTGCGGCGAGCAGGAATTCGTGCAGTCCGGCGGCACGATCACCTTGGGCGGTGGCCGCGAGAATGCCGCGGGTGGCCGCCGCGTCGGTGAACGACGGCGTGATCCGGTACGAGTCCCAGGTGTCGCTGCGTGGGTCGGGGCGGCGGTGGCCGAGCGGGGCGTCGCCGCCCGCCAGCTGGGTGGCCCAGAACTCGCGCTGGGACTGCACATCGCGTCCGTCGGCACGGGCGGCCAGCAACTGACCCCAGCGACGATACGACGTGGATTCCGTTGCGACGCCGGGTGTCTCGCCTGCCTCGACTTGCTGCCAGGCGTCGGCGAGGTCACCGAGGATGATGTGCCAGGAGACGGGATCGACCGCGAGGTGGTGGACCGTCAGTAGCAGGACATCACCCGACGGGCGCATGAACCGCACGGCTTGCAGCATGATTCCGGCATCCGGGTCGATGCGGTCGATGGCCTCGCGTGATCGAATCTCCAGTGCCGCACCGAGATCGCCGTCGACGACCACCTCGGTCAGCAGGTCGGCTGCGCGAATCGCACCTGGCTCCCGGGTGACCAGCTGCGGCTCCTCTTCGGTGTGCGACAGCTGGGCACGCAGCATGTCGTGGCCGTCGAGCAGGGCTTGCAGCGTGGCTTCCAGTCGCGTGGTGTCGATTCCTGCGGGGAGCGTCACGAGAGTGGACAGCGTGAGTCGCCGGTAACCGCCGAACTCGTACATCCACCGCATGATCGGGGTGGCGGGCACCGGGCCGTACCCGGCTCCCGATTCCACCGGCATCGAGTCCCGTTGTGCCGCCTTCACATCCACGGCCGCCGCGAGATCACGCACGGTGGGAGTGGCCAGCACCATGGCCGGGGTGATCGGAATCCCCGCCCGGCGGGCCTTGTCGACCAGGGAGATGGCGACAATGCTGTCGATACCCATGGCCAGGAAGTCGTCGTCGATGCCGATGACCCGATCACCCAGCACCGTGGCGAACGCCGCGCACAGCGCGCGCTCGGTGGCGGTCCGCGGCGCGGTGCCCGAACCCGATTCGCTGAGCAGGCTCGCGCCGGCGGCAGTCAGCGCGCGCACGTCGAGTTTGCCATTGGGCGTGACCGGCATCGCGGGCAGTGTGGCGATGCGGACGGGCACCATGTAGGCCGGCAGATGCTCGGAAAGCCGTGCACGCAAGGCGATTCCGCTGGCGTCGTCCTCGGCCACCGCGAATCCGATCAAGGTCGGTCCGCTGGGCCGGGTGACCACCACGACGGCGGCTTCGCGGACGCCCGGCAGCCGCAACAGCGCCGATTCGATATCGCCGATCTCGATCCGGTAGCCGCGGATCTTCACCTGATCGTCGGCCCGGCCCAGATAGGCGATCTCACCGGAGGGCAACTGCCGCACCAGATCTCCGGTGCGGTACATGCGCACGCCGGTCCGGTACGGGTCGGCGACGAAGCGGTCAGCGGTCTGAGCGGCACGACCCACATAGCCGCGCGTCAGCTGCGCACCCGACAGGTACAGCTCGCCCACGACGCCACGCGGCACCGGCCGCAGCGCGGAGTCGAGCACGTAGCCGCTCATCCGATCGACCGGGCGGCCGATGACCGGAGCGGAACCGGCCTGCGAAAGATCCTCGAGCCCACCGGTGTTCACGGTCGCGACGACTGCCTCGACCGTAGTCTCGGTCGGCCCGTAGCAGTTGTAGACGGCCGTATCGGGCAGCGACCGCAACCGCTCCCACAATGCCGGGCCGATCGCCTCGCCGCCGAGCGCGAGCACGGTGAGGTGATCACCGTCCACCAGTCCAGCCGCCGAGAGCTGCCCGAACATCGACGGCGAGGTATCGATCATGTCCACCCGGTGCCGGATGACGCCCTCGACGAGCCCCTGCGCGTCGCGCATCTCGGTCTCGTCGAACAGGTGCACGGCGTGCCCGTCGAACAGGCCGATCATCGGCTGCCAGGACGCGTCGAAACTCAGCGACCAGGCGTGCGCGATCCGCAGTGCCCGCCCCAGCCTGGCCCGCGCCGGGCGGTAGACGCGATCGCGGTGATCGACGAAGTAGCTGGCCAGCGCCGCACGAGTGCCCATGACGCCCTTGGGTTCACCGGTAGAGCCCGAGGTGAAGATCAGATACGCGAGGTTGTCCGGATGCACCGCCCGCGGCCGCCCAACCGCCCGCGCCGCAATCCGCTGGGCCGTCGCGCCGTCATCCAGTACCAGCTCGTCGAGTGGCACACCAGTGAGGGGATTTGTCCGGATATCCCGCGCTGTTGTGCCACTCGGCGAAGCGGGGTGGATGAGGGGGTGGGTGGCGGTGGTGGTGAGGAGGAGGTCGGGGTGGGCTTGGCGGAGGATTGACGCGATGCGGGCGGGCGGGGCCGCGATGTCGAGGGGGACGTAGGCCGCGCCGGCGTACAGGGTCGCGAGGATGGCGATGAGCGAATCGGCGGAGCGTGGGAGTGCCAGGGCCACAATGGATTCCGGACCGATACCGTGGGCGGCCAGCTCGGCGGCCAGGCGAGCGGCCGCCTCGTGCAGCTCACGGTAGGTGTAGCGCCCGGTCGCGGTGCTCAAAGACGTTGCGTCAGGCGTTGTTTCGACATGGTGCAGGAACAGGTCCATCACGTCGGCCCGCAGCTCCGCGGCACCGAGGCTGCGCTCGTCGGCGGAAGTCTCCTCTGGCGAATCCTGGTCCGGAGACCCGGCGGTGAGTTCGGCACGCTCAGCGGGCAGCAGGACGTCCGGCGCGTCAGGAGACGAATCGGCGTGGTCGGGGAGCTGACGCAGCACCGACAGGATGCGCGCGCCGATATCCGCGACCGGCAGGTGCGGCAGTGCCTCGGCAATGGCTTCCAGCGCCACCACCAGGCGGTTGTCCTCGAGGTGCGATACCACCGAAAGCGGGTAGTGCACCAGGCTTTCCATGGCGACGGGCAGGAAGCGGGTGCCGTTACTGGTCACCATTGGATCGGTGGCCGCACCGATGGGGGCGTTCTCGAAGACGAACAGGACATCGAAGAGCGGGCCGTGGCCAGCGGTGCGCTGGATGGACGACAGGCTCACATGGCCGACGTCGCGCATGGCGGCCTGTTCGCGCTGCAGGGTGCGGCACTGGTCGCGGACGGTCGCGGTGCGGTCCAGGATCACCCGGGCGGGCACGGTATTGATGAACAGCCCGATCATGGTCTCCACGCCGGGGAGCGAATCGGGGCGTCCGGAGATGGTGGTGCCGTACACCAGGTCGCGGCGGTCGGTGAGCCGGGAAAGCACGACGGCCCAGGCGAATTGGATGGCGGTGCCCAGGGTCAGGCCGTTGGTGCGGGCCCACCGGGTGAGCCGCCGGGTCTCCTCCGGGTCCAGGTAGTGGCGGGTGCGCCGCGGAATGACCGTGCCGACCGCGGCCGCGGTGGCATCGGCGAGCATGAGCGGGCCCGACAGCGGGCTCAGATAGTCGGCCCAGGCTCGTTCCGCGGCGGCGGTGTCCTGGGCGGCGAGCCAGCCGATGTAATCGCGGTACGGACGCGGGGCGGGCAGCGAATCCGCCACTCCCCCGGAGTCGTACACGGCGATGAGTTCGCGGAAGAACACCGCGACGGCCCAGCCGTCCATGAGGATGTGGTGCGCGTTGAGGATCATGCGCCGCCGCTCACCGGGCAGGTTCACCAGGGTGACCCGCAGCGCGGGCCCCTTGCTCAAATCGAAGGCGAGCTCCCGATCGGCCGCCGCGATGGCATCGAATTCCTCAGCACCGGCATCGATCTCGCGCCACGGCAGATCCACCCAGGTGGGCACGATCTGCACCGGCTTGGGCAGATCCTGATCCCAGAACGCCGCCCGCAGATTCGGATGCCGCTCCAGCAGCACCTCCACACTGCGCCGCAGCACCGCCACATCCACCGGTCCGCCGATATCGATGACGAACTGCATCGTGTACAGGTCGACCCCGCCCGCCGCCAGCCGGGCCAGCGAGAACAGCCCCTCCTGCAGCGGACTCAGCGCCAGCACATCCTCGATCTCGGCGGGCTTCGACCGATCCACGACCATCCGATCCTCTCTCACCGCGCACCCTTCCAAGCGGCACCGAGCGCGGCCAGAGCGTCCTGATTCAGGCCCGACGCGCTCATCGGCGCGTGACTGTGGGCATCCACCGGAACCGCCTGCGGCTCAGCCGCTTCGGCTTGCACAGTGCTGCCGAACGTGGCCGTCATCTCGGAGGCCGAAACCCCCGCCGCCGCAGCGATATCCGCAGCCGTCACTCCGGCGGCCAGCGCCCCGTCCACAGCTTCCGCCAACTCGGTCACGGTCATGCACTCGAACACCAACTGCGGCGACAGCGGCAACCCAACCTCATTGGCCCGCACCGACCACTGAATCGAGATCACACTGTCCCCACCCAGCGCGAAGAAGTTGTCCTCCCCACCGACCTCGTCCAGCTCCAGTTCGAGCAGCTCGGCGAGTATGGTCCGCAACTGCAGCTCGGTATCGTTTCGGCCTGTGGCCGTGTGGGATTCGGCCGATCGCGCGGCAGCGGGACGGACGGCGGGCCGCTCCCGCTCGATGGCGAATTCGAGTTCGCCATGAATCGTCCAGCGCGCCCGCTCCCCCGTCCGGACCAGATTTTCGCCCGGGGTGGCCGCGCCGACATGGGCGGTTCCCACGACGCCGGGCGGAACAGACCGTTCGTTGGCGTCGAGCACCAGCACGCGCGCACCGGCTGCCGGTGTCGCGGCGGCCGTTTCGTCGAGCGGGCCACGCGCCGCCACACCCGGGAATCCCGGCGCCACGTACGCGTAGGCGGCGGTGGAGTTGGAGGACAGCGCGGGAAGTAGGTCGGGAAGTGCAGCAGGCCAGTCGATTCCGAGCACCTCCCAATGCCGCACCGACGGCAGCATGGAAATACCGGTGTGCACGAAGCGAGCCAGGGTGCCGGGATCGGCCGCCACCCGGTCGGGCCGGTGAGTGGTGATCAGATCGACCAATGCGGTCGGGTCCTGCCGCTGCGCATCGTCGGCGATGATCACGGTCGCGCCGGAAGCGAGGGCGGCCACCAACTCGACATTCAGCTCGGTGCTGCCCCACGGAGCCGCGACCAGTCGGATCCGTGAGTCGCTGAGGCCCGCGTCGATCACGAGGCCCTCGACGGCGGATAGATCCAGACGATCGAGAAGCTCACCGTAGGTGAGCGTTTCGGCACCGCAATGCACGACCGCTGCATCGGCGGACACGGCGCGGGCGCGATCCAGAACCGCGGCGACATCCAACACCTCGGCGGGCCCGGTTCCCCAGTCCTCGACAGCCTGCCGCTCCTGGGCGGGCATCACATCCAGCTCGCTGAGCGCCAGGTCCGGGGTGTCGGCGAAGGCGGTGAGGACGCGGAGCATGCGCTGGGCGAGGAGGGGGGCGGTGGCGGGGTCGTAGAGGTCGGTGTTGATGATGACGCTGGCGTCGAAGCCGCCGTCGGGGGCGGCGAAGAAGTTGATGCTCAGGTCGAGGAGGGAGATGTCGAATTCGATGGGGAGGACGGAGAGTTCGGCCTCGCCGAGGCCTGCGTCGGCGGCGGCCCAGTCTTCCTCGCGGAAGTGCATCATGGCCTGGAACAGGGGGTTTCGGGAGCGGGAGCGGGGTGGGTTGACCGCTTCGACCACGCGTTCCAGGGGGACGTCCTGGTTGGCGTACGCGCCCAACGCAACAGCGCGGGAGCGATCCAGAAGGGTGCGGAGGGTGGGGTTGCCAGAGAGGTCGTTGCGCAGGACCACCATGTTGGCGAGGAGGCCGACCAGGTCGGCGGCGACCGGGTAGGAGCGGCCCGCGACGGGGGTGCCGAGCGGAATGTCCTCGCCCGCACCGAGTTTGTGCAGGAGGGTGACGACCGCGGCCTGGTAGAGCATGAACTCCGAGGCGCCCGCGGATTCGGCCAGGCCCTTCAGGCGGCGGCGCAGGCCGGAGGGGACGGTGAACGCGGTGACGCTGCCGCTCTTGCCGAGGACGGCCGGGCGGGGATGGTCGTGGGCGGGGTTGATCTCGTCCGGCAGACCGGCGAGGGTGTCGCGCCAGTAGTCGATGCGTTCCTGGTCCGCGGACACCAGTTCGCGCTGCCAGAGCGCGAAGTCGGCGTAGTCGAGGGCCAGCGGCTCCCAGTTCGGGGCGATGCCGGAGTCGATGCGGGTGCGGTAGGCGGTGGCCAGGTCGGCCAGGATGGTGCGGAAGGACCAGTGGTCGGCGACCATGTGGTGCACCAGCAGTGAGATGGCGTGCGAGGACTTGCCGAGCACGAAGACCTTGGGGCGCACCAGCAGTTCGGATTCGACCGCGAAGCAGTACTCGGCCGCCTCGGCCAGTTCGGCGGGCAGGCGGTCGGGATCGTCGAGGACGGTGACCAGCACATCGATCGGACCGGCCGGGAGCACCGACTGATACGGCACGCCGCCGTCCTCGGGGAAGACGGTGCGCAGCGCCTCGTGCCGGGCCACCACATCACCCAGCGCGGCCGCCAGGGCGGTGAGGTCCAGGGGACCGTCCACGCGCATGGCGAACGGGATATTGCCGACCGGGCTGGGCCCCTCCAGCTTCCGCTGGAACCACATGGCCAGCTGCGAGAACGACAGCGGAACCCGGTGCGGCCGTTCGCGTTTCGCCAGGCTCGGGGTCTCGGCGCGCACCTCGGCGGCGGGCGCGCGGTCGATCAGCGCGGCCAGGCCCGCGACGGTCGGGGTGTCGAACGGGGCGCGCACGTCGAGTTCGACGCCGAACTCCTTGCGGATCACCACGATCAGGCGGGTCGCCAGCAGCGAGTGCCCGCCGAGTTCGAAGAACGAGTCGTCCGCGCCTACCCGGTCGCGGCCGAACAGCTGCCCGAACAGGGCGGCCAGCCGAATCTCGGTGTCGGTGGCCGGTTCCCGGTAGCCGCGCGCGGCCTCGCGGGTCGGGGCGGGCAGGGCGCGCTTGTCCAGCTTGCCGTGCACGGTCAGCGGGATCTCGTCGATGACCGCGAAGGCGGCGGGCACCATGTAGTCCGGCAGGGTGGCGGCGGCGTGCGCGCGCACCTGCTCGGTGTCCACGATCGCACCGGCCGCGGGCACCACATAGGCGGCGAGCATGGCTCCGACGGCGGCATCCTCGGTGGCGATCACCACACAGTGGCCCACATCGGGATGGCTGCCGATGACGGCCTCCACCTCGCCGAGTTCGATGCGGAAGCCGCGCACCTTCACCTGTTCGTCGGCGCGGCCCACGAATTCGATCTCGCCGTCGGCATTGCGGCGGGCCAGGTCACCGGTGCGGTAGAGGCGGCCGCCCGGCAGGCCGTTGCGGTCGCCGAACGGGTCGGCCACGAAGCGCTCCGCGCTCAGGCCCGCGCGATTGAGGTAGCCGCGCGCCAATTGCTCACCGCCCAAATAGATTTCGCCGACCACGCCGGTCGGGACCAGCTGCAACGCCTCATCCAGCAGATACACGAACACATTCCGGTTCGGCGTGCCGATCGGGACGATGCGGGTGCCCTGCGGTCCCACCACATCCTGGTGCGTCGCGCACACCACGGCCTCGGTGGGCCCGTAGTGGTTGCGCAGCTCCGCGTCGAAGATGCCCGCGAACTTGTCGGCCACCTCGCCCGGCAGCGCCTCACCGCCGACCGGGACGTGACGCAGCGCCCGCCACTGGCTCACCTCCGGCAGCAGCAGGAAGGTGCTGAGCATGGACGGCACCATGTGCAGCACGGTGACGCCGCAGCGGGTGATGATCTCGGCGACATACGGAATGTCGCGGAACGCATCGGGTTTCGGGACGACCAGGCGCGCCCCCGCGGTGAAGGTGACGAAGATGTCCAGCAGGGAGGCGTCGAAGCTCACCGAAGAGGACTGCAGCAGACGGTCTTCGGCGGTCATGCCCCATTCGGCGACGAAGCCGTCGAGGTGTTCGGCGATCGCGCCGTGCGGGACCGGGACGCCCTTGGGCTTGCCGGTCGAACCCGAGGTGTAGATGACGTAGGCCAGATTGCCGGGGCGCAAGGCGCGCAGGCGGTCGGCATCGGACGGGTCATGGTCGGGCAGGTCGGCGGCCGACAGTTCGGCGGCGTCGAGTTCGACGCGGCCCAGCACCAGGCGAGGGCGGGCATCCTCGACCAGGTAGTCGATGCGGTCGTCCGGGTAGGCCGGGTCGATGGGCAGGTAGGCCGCGCCGGACTTGAGCACGGCGAGCATGCCGACCACGAATTCCACCGAGTTGGACAGGCGCAGGCCGACCACGTCCTCGGTGCCCAGGCCCTGGCGGATCAGCCAGTGCGCCAAGCGATTCGCGCGGCGGTTGAGCGCGGCGTAGGTGAGTTCCACGCCCTGGTCGGGGGCGACCACGGCAATGGCCTCGGGGGCGGCGGCGACGCGGGCCTGGAACAGGTCCACCATGGTGGCGGCCGGGGTTTCGACCACCGGGCCGCGCGAGAGCTCGAGGATGCGCGCGGCATCGGCGGCACCCAGGATGTCCAGGTCGCCGATGCGCTTGCCCGGCTCGTCCAGGGCCGCGCCGAGCAGCTGCGCGTAGTGGGCCAGCAGCTGGTCGACCAATCCGCCGTCCAGCCGGTCGATCTGGTATTCGGCCTCCAGGTACGCACCGGTCGGCTCGAGCACGACGGCCAGGCTCAGCGGCAGCTGGGTCACCGGGCTGCCGAGGTCGAGCAGGGTGGCGTCGATGCCGTCGAGGGCGAAGCCGTCGGCGCTCTTGCGGACGCTGAAGCCCAGGCGGACCAGCTGATCCAGGCCGTCCTTGCCACCCAGGCGGTCCGGATTGGCCTCGCGGACAACACGATCGATGCCGACGCCCTGGTGCGCGAACGCGCCCAGGCAGGTGTCGCGGACGGCATCGGTGAAGGCGGCGAAGCTGTCACGGGCGGTGAGGGTGGCGCGCAGCAGCAGGGTATTGCCGAAGTAGCCGATCAGGGATTCGGCAATGGCATTGCGGCGCACCGTGACCGGGACCGAGACCAGGAAGTCGCCCGCGGCGGTGTAGCGGTGAACGATCGCCTCGTAGGCGGCCAGCAGCACCATGAACGGGGTGGCCGAGCGGTCACGGGCGAAGGCGTCCACCCGCCGCATCAGATCGCCCGACAGGGCGAGCGTGCGGCGCTCGGCCTTGCGGGAGGCGGAATCGACCGATTTGCCGGGCAATTCGAGCGACTCCGGCAAGGGGCGGAGGGCGCCGCGCCAGTACTCGAGATCGGCGTCCGATGCCACGGTGTCGACATCGAAAACCTCGACATCGGCGAATTGACCAGGGAGAGCGTGGAGTTCGCCGCCAAGGTAGGCGGTGTTGAGCTCACCGAAGAACACGCCCCAGGAGTCGTCGTCCCAGCAGATGTGGTGGGCGACGAGAATCAGCGCGAACTCCTCGGCCGCGAGACGCACGAGGGTGAGACGCAACGGCGACTCCACCGACAGGTCGAAGGGACGGCTGAATTCCCTGCGCGCCAGCACTTCCAGGCGACGCGACCGGCTTCCCTCGGGCAGCTCGCTCAGGTCGTGGGACTCCCAGCCGGGAGCGAGATCCGCGCGGGCGATCTGGTACGGCTCACCATCCTCGCCGAGACCGTAAGTGGTGCGCAGAATGTCGTGCCGAGCGGCGACCGCATCGACCGCCGCATGGAACCGATCGGCATCCAACGCGCCCGAGAGCCGGTAGGCCACACAGATATTGAGCGTGGTGTCCGCCGGATCACGGGTCTGCAGGAACCACATGCGCCGCTGCCCGTCCGACAGCGGGTGCCGCTCCCCCGCCGTGGCGCGGGCCGCGGGGGCGGGCGTGGCGGTCGCCGCGGCGACACCGCTCTCGGCTATCCGCCGGCGCAGCAGCTCCTTGCGGCGCTCCAGCAGGGTCTTGGCATCGTTCGCCATGTCTCGTCTCGCTCCTGAAAGTATGTCGTCCGACTTACGCCTGGCTGGTGGCCATCAACCGGACGACATCGTCCAGCGACGCGCCGCCCAGGATCGCCGCCACCGGCAGATCCCGGTTCAGCTCCACCCGCACCCGCTTGCGGAAGTCCAAGGCCTGCAAGGAATCCAGCCCGAGCGCCACCAACGGGACGGAGGTGTCGAAGGCGTCGGTGTCCGCGCCCATGACCTTCCCCAACTGCCGCCGCACCTGCTCGGCCAGATTCACGGAGCCCGCACCGGATGCTCCGCCGTCGACCGCCCCGGCTCCCGTCATCGCTCCCGTCATTCCGGCGTGCTTTTGGCCGGAATCCACTGCGTCGTCGTGGATCCCAGCCAAAAGCACGCTGGGATGACGAGGGACTGCACTGGAATGGCGAGGGGCGGCGCTGGTCTGGCCAGAGGCAGCGTCGTCCTTCGGTACCACCGCTTCTTCGACAGCCGCGGCGGCGATCACGTCGTCGAGCAGCGGGCCTTGGCCGATCGCGGCCATGAGGGCCTGCACGTCGGCCCAGTCGGCGGCGGCGACCAGGCGGTTGTCCGCGCCGCGGTGGTCGGCGTGTTCGGTGAAGCCGAGTTCGAGAGCATCGGCGGCCCGCATCGGCGTGACACCGGCGGCTTGCACCGGTCCGGTGCCGACCGCGTGCAACGGACCCTCGAGATCCCACAGTCCCCACTGCATGGCGACCGCGTCGACGCCCTGCGCACGCAGGCGGCGAGCCAGCACGTCGAGCATGCGATTGACGGTGGCGTAGAGGATCTGGCCGCGACCGCCGAAGGTGGCGGCGGCCGAGGAGCACAGCACGATCCGTGCGTCGGCGGTCCGAGGCCAGGCCTTCAGCATGTGCTCGGTGCCGTAGATCTTGGAACCGGCCATCTCCCGGAACTTCTCGGGGGTGACGTCGGCCAGCTCGGCGCGCACGTAGTTGACGCCCGCGTGCACGATGACGGTGGCCGGAACCTGCTGCCGCTCCGCCCGTTCCAGCACCGCGTCGGCATCGGCGACATCGCAGGACTCGACGATGATCTCGGTGTCGCCCGACGCCCGGATCGGGCGCAAGCGGCGGGTCACCGCATCGGTCTCGCCGGAACGGCTGAGCAGGGTGATGCGATCGGCGCCGCGCTCGGCGTAGTAAGCACAGAACTCCACGCCGAGCGTGCCGGTGCCGCCGATGATCACGACGTGCGAGAGATCGGCGTCGCGGGCCGGACCGGGCTGCGCGGCATCGACTTCCAGCCGCTTGGCGTACACCGCGCCGTCACGCAGCGCGAGCTCCGGCTCGTTCTTGACGTGCACCGCACGCACCAGCGCCGCCGCCTGGCTCGCATCCGCCTGTCCCACCGCGAGATCCACCCGCCGGAAGGCGATACCCAGCGACTCCATGCCCAGGCAGCGGAATCCGGCGGTGACCGCGCCGTGGAACTGGTGCGGAGCCGGATCCGTCGCGACGATCTGCTCGCCGCCCACTGTGACCAGCCAGCAGTTGGTGACTCCGGCCAGATCCGGCAGCCACGACGGCTCGGAGAAGAACGCGGCGGCTTCCTCGACAGCGGCCGAGGCATCCAACTCCGGCAACTCGGGCAGCAGGATCACCACGGTGTCGTAAGCGTCAGCGGCCGTGTCGGTTTCGCCGTTCAGAACGCGCGCCGAACCGCCGTGGTTGTGGGCTGCGGTGCACAGCGCCGCAGCCAGCTCCGGGTTGCGGCCGGTGTGGTCCACGACTAGCAGATCGCGCGGCGGGACCAGCGAGCGCTTGTCGAGGCGGACCCAGTTCTCCGCCAGGCGGTGCGGGCGGCGGTGGGTCGGCTCGGGGGTGGGCTGGCCGGCGGGCGGTGTGAAGGCCGCCCACAGGCGCTGGGGGTTCATGACGGTGTTGGGGAAGTCGCGCAGGGGCAGGCTCACCGTGCCGGTGTCCGTGCGGAGGGACTGCCAGTCGTAGGTGAGGTCGTGGACGGCGACGGTGGCCAGGTTGCGGGTGAAGTCGCGCAGGCTGTCGGCGGTGCGTAGGGAGGTGCCCAGGACGCGGAAGTCGCGCGGCGGGAGGGCCGGATCCTGCGGGACCAGGCCGAGGTTCTCCTGGACGGCGAGCTGCAGGGTCGGGTGTTCGGCGACCTCGACGAAGGTGTCGATGCCGTCCACGGCGGCGGACACGATGGCGCGGTCGAAGCGGACGCGATTGCGCAGGTTCCAGAACCAGTACTGCTCGTGCTCGAGGTCGGGGGTGATCGCCGCGCCCAGAGTCGCTCCGTAGCAGGGGATCTCACCGGCGCTGAAGGTCGGCGCGCTCATCTCCGCGCCGAGGAAGTTCTCGAAGTCGGTGCGCAACTCGGCCACGATCGAGGTGTGCGCCGGGTAGGCGACCTGGATCTCCTTGGCGAACTTGCCCTTGGCCTGCGCGGCGGCGACCATGTCGACGATGGTGTCCCGGTCGCCCGAGATGGCCAGGATGTGTGGCGAATTCACCACCGACAGCTCGGCCCAGCCGGAGTGGCGGGCCAGCAGGGCCTCCACCTCTTCCCGGTCCATGCCGAGTACGGCCATCGAATAGCCGCGCGGGGAAATGCGTTCCACCAGCCGCGCGCGCTCGGTGACCGCCATGACGGCGTCGCGGCGGGTCATCACCCGCGCCACCCAGCCCGCGGCCAGCTCACCCTGGCTGTGCCCGATGGCGGCTGCCGGCTCGACGCCGAAGGCCCGCCACATGGCGGCCAGGCCGGTCATATGGAACATCAACGCGGGCTGGACTTCCCACACCGTGTTCTCGAAACGGCCCTCGTCGCCGAGCAGGTAGTGCAGCGGCTGGGCGTGTCCGTAGTGCTCGCGGTGCAGTTCGGCGCAAGCGTCCACCTCGTCCCGGTAGGCCTGGGAGAGGCCGCAGTACAGCTTGCCCATGCCGGGGCGCTGACTGCCCTGGCCGGGGAAGACGAAGCCGGTCCGGCGGGCGGTGGCCGCACCGAGGCTCGCCACCACGGCGGGATGCTCGGTGTCGGCGGCGATGGATTCGAGTGCCGTCAGCAACTCGTCGCGACCCGACACCATGGCGAGTGCCCGGCGGCGGCGCGCGGCGCGCGTGCGGAACAGCATGTCCGCCACACGATCCGGCGTCACTTCTGGCCGGTCCGCCAGGTAGCGGGCGAGCTGCGCCGCCTCGGCCCGCAGCCCGTCGGCAGTCTCGGAAGACAGCAGGACCGGAACGGTGCCGTCGGGAAGCCGGTACTCAGACATGGAGATCCTCCGAAACAGGCATGGCGAGCACGGCATGCGCATTGGTTCCCGCGACACCGAAGGACGAGACGGCCCCGTAGCGCACGCCGTCGACCGGCTCCCACGGGGTGAGCTCGGTGGCCAGGCGCAGGCTGGTGGCGTCCCAGTCGACCTTGTCGGTGGGATTGTCGGCGAACAGGGTCGGCGCGATCTGGCCGTTCTGCCCGCACAGCAACACCTTGATCAGGCCGAGCATGCCGGAGGCCGCCTGGGTGTGGCCGATATTGGATTTCACCGAGCCAAGCAGCGGACCCGCAGTGCGCGCGGGTGCGCCGTAAGCGTTTGCAAGAGCGGTCAATTCGAGCGGATCGCCGACCGGGGTACCGGTGCCGTGGCCCTCGATCAGACCGACGGCGTCGGCGCTGATGCCCGCAGCCTCCAGGGTCTTCTCGATGAGGCGCTGCTGCGCAACGGAACTCGGCACGGCCAGCGGCGCGCCCTTGCCGTTGTGGTTGACCCGGGTGCCCAGCACCCGCGCATAGACGTGGTGGCCGAGCACTCGCGCCCGCGATTCCCGTTCCAGCACAACGACACCCGCGCCCTCACCCCACAGGGTCCCGGTCGCGTCGGCGGCATAGGCCCGGCAGTGACCGTCAGCGGCCAGCGCGTTGTTTTTGGAGAACTCGTAGAAGGCGGCGGGTGAACCCATGACACAGACGCCACCGGCCAGCGCCCACTCGCATTCGTCATTGCGAATCGCGTTGGCGGCCAGGTGCAGTGCGGTCAGCGACGACGCGCAGGCGGTGTCCACGCTCATGGACGGCCCGGTCAGCCCGAGCCCGTGCGAAATGCGCCCGGCCACCGCGCCCAACGCGGTGCCGGTCACCCGGTACCCGCTGTAGTCGGTGACCGCGGCCGACGCCGGTCCGTACTCGTTGATGGACGCGCCCATGAAGCACCCGACCTCGGCACCGTCCAGCGAGCCGGGATTGATGCCCGCGTTCTCCAGCGCCCGCCAGGCCACCCGCATGCCGACCCGCTGCTGCGGATCCATGGACACGGCCTCGCGCGGGGTGATGCCGAAGAACATCGGATCGAATTCCGTTGCCCCATCGAGGAATCCGCCCGCATCGGGCACCCGGGTCCAGCCCTCCACCTGATGCAGCGACAGCAACTGTTCCAGCGGCCACTCCCGATCGCGGGGGAACGCGCCGATGAGCTCGCGCGCCTGCGCCAGCGCCGACCAGTAGGCGGGCAGCGTCTCCACGCCGCCCGGCGCCTCGATCGCCATGCCCGCGATGACGATGGGATCCACGTCCGCCATGCCGCTCACCCGACGGTATTCAGCGACGGGACGAGCAGTTCGGCAATGCCCTCGGTGTGCTCGTTGAGGTAGAAGTGGCCGCCGTCGAAGACGGTCACCTCCAACTCCTGCTCGGTGTGGTTCGCCCAGCCGTACAGATCGCGCGGCGTCACGAAGGGATCCTCCACGCCGCCGAGCACCTGAATCCTGGCCCGCACCTTCACATCCGGCGCGCACGCGTACGCGTCGAAGGCGCGGTAGTCGGCCTTCACCACCGGCAGTGCCATGCGCATCACCTCGCGGCTGCCCAGCACGTCCGCGCCGGTGCCCTCCAGCCGTCCCAGGTGATCGAGGATCTGCTCGTCCTCGGTGGGATGCGGCGGCAGTTCGGCGGCCCGGCCCGGCGACACCGCCGCCGACGGGGCCAGCAGCCGCACCTCGCGGCCCGCCGCTTCGGCGGCCCGCACCAGCTCGAAGGCCACCATCGCACCCATGCTGTGCCCGAACACGGTCAGCGGCAGCCCGCGATCATGCTCGGAGGCAACGTAATCCGCGAACGCACCCGCGCCGAGTTCGGTCAGCGTGGTCGCCGCCGCCTCTCGCGCCCGATCCTGGCGGCCCGGGTACTGGAAGACGACGACATCGAAGTACCGGCTGAACACCTTCGAGAACGCCCGGTAGCTGGACGCGCCCGCACCCGCGTGCGGGCAGATCAGCAGCGGCGGAAGCCCTTCCGCCGCGGGTTTGTGGAACTGCCGGACCCAGCCGAGCTGTGCTGCCATGACCTGAACTCCTACTCGGCCGAATCGGTGAGATAGCCGCCGCGCGCGAAGAATTCGCCCGCCGCGTGTTCCTGCCCGTCGGCGGTGCGCACCCGGGTGATGACCAGTGCGGCATTGCCGCCCCGGAACGCCTCCGGACCGCAGACCACGGCCGCGCCGCCGTCCAGCACCACGACCCGTCCCGGCGTTCCACCGCAATTGAATTCGGCGACGCGGGCGGCCAGCACCTCGATGCGCTCACCGCGGTAGTAGGTGAAGGCGGGCGGATACGGCGCGGACAGGGCGCGCACGAAACGCTCGAGATCCACGGCGGGCCACGACCAGTCGATGCGGCTGTCGCGGTCGGCACGCTTGTGGAAGTAGGTGCGCTCGGCCGGATTCTGCGGCCGCCACACGGCGGTGCCGCTCTCCACCGCGTCGAGCGCCTCGTTCACGGCATCCGGGATGAGTTCCATTCCGGCCAGCACCAATTCGGTGCCGGTGACATCGGGCCCGATGGGCAGTCGCTTCTGCACCAGGATATCGCCGGTGTCGAGGTTCTCGTCCATGCGGTGTACGGTCAGCCCGGTCTCGGTCTCACCGCTGATCAGCGCCCACAGCACCGGCGAGAATCCGGTGAATTTGGGCAGCAGCGAATCGTGCAGGTTGAGGGTGCCGTGCGGGGGCAGGTTGTACAGCTCCTCGGGCATCCAGGTGTACCAGCTGTTCACCACGATCACGTCCGGCTCGGCCCGCTTGACCAGATCGATGGTCTCGGCGTCCGCCCGTTCGGTGAGGTGCACCGGAATCCCGTGCTCCCGGGCCAGCTCCTCGACCGAATCCGACCACATGGCCTTGTAGGTGGATTCCGCGGCCGGGTGGGTGACCGCCAGCACCACCTCGTGGCGCGAATCGATCAGGGCCTGCAGGGTTTTCCGGCCCCAGGTCTGGAAGCCGAACGAGACGATACGCATTGAACCGAACCTCATCTTTGCTCGAAGTAAGCTAAGCCTAACCTATTTACCAAGCCGGTTGTGCGCGGCACCCACGGCCGCGCTCCGGACCAGCTCCGGCGCACACGCCAGCACCCGGTCCGAAAGTTCGCCCAGGCAGCTCAGATTGGGGAAGCCCGGACCCTGGGCCAACGCCGCCATATTCGGCAGGTAGAGCTTGGCCTCGACACCGGTGACGGCCAGGTCGTAGCCGATGGCGGCCTCCAGGCGCGCCTGATCCACCGGGCCGCCGACGGCCAGCTCCAGCAGGTCCGCGGCATCGGTGTCGAAAAGCTCCAGGAACCACAGCGATTCGCCGCCGGTCGCGTCCACCACCAGATCGAAGGTGTGCACCTGATCGGGGCGGGTCTCGTTGCGCAGGGTCAGCGCCACCGCCTCGTCGCGCGCGGCCACCCGGACCACGCGGCCCTGCAGGTGATGCACGCGGCTGTCGGCGAGCAGGTTCTCCTGAACCCGGACCGAGAAGACGCCGCGATCGGTGCGGCGGATGACATCGCGGCGTTCCTCGAGGCTCAGCGCGGGCCACTTCACCGGATCGCTGAACAGCGCGTTCTCGAAATAGCTTTCGCCGCGGGTGTAGATGGTGGCCTTGGGCGAGATGACCGAGACGGTGAGCACATCGTGGCGGACCAGCTCGTCCATGGCCGAGCCCGCGGTCTCACCGCCGCCGATCACCGCGGCCCGCGAGGAGACCGGCAGCTGACGCTTGGCGGCCAGATCCCAGAACTCGGAGATGCTCAGCACCCGGGGATGATTCGCGAGGGCGCGGCGGCTGTTGCCGGGGCCGGTGATCATCAAGCGGTCGGCGTCCAGCGTGCTCGACTTGCCGTCGGCGTCCTCCACGGTGACCAGCCAGCCGTCGGCCGCGGCGGAAATCGTTCGGACCGAACCCATTACGATCTCGACGCCGGTGCGGCGGGCGACCCATTGCAGGTAGTCGGCCCACAGGGTGTGCTGTGGGCTGGGCCGGCCGCGGTCCACCCACTCGGCGTAGGTGCCGTGCTCGACCAGGTAGGCGGTCCAGCTGAAGGCCCGCATGGCCGCGTCGATATCGCGATTGCGGCCGCGCGCCCAGGTGGAGTGATACGGGAAGCCGACATCCTTCTCCGGGCTGGTGCCCAGGCGGTGGCGACCGTCGGTCCAACCGCCGCTGGGCAGCCAGTTGCCGCCCACCGCATGGGATTCGACGACGACCACGCGCGGCGCGGGCAGGCCGAGTTCCCGCAGGACGTACGCCTTGGCCGCCACGGCCATGGCCTTGGGACCGGCTCCGACCACGAGAAGTGTGTCCACTGATGCTCCTGCTTTCCCGGCGGCATGCGTCCGATGTGATGGCAGCCACTTTGCAGCTACCCCCACGGCGGGCCCGGCGAAAAGGCCGATCGGGGAAGGAGATCGGATGACGCGCTTCCAAACCGTGGGGTCTTATGTTTGCATAGGCTTACCTTATATTGGTCGGGACCCGGTTCTAGCGCAAGCCCTTGGATCGGACGCCTGACCGAAAACGATGGGAATACGAATGATCAAGTCCATGCCCTCGCAGACCAACAGATTGCGTCGCATCGCGGTGGCGGCCGTCGCCGTCGCCGCCGTCCTGGGCGGCACTGCCGCCACCGTCGCCCCCGCCTCCGCGCTGCCGGTCGCCGCGCCGGTCAAGGCCGCGAATCCCGGTGTGGGAGAGCTGCAGTCGAAGCTCGCGCTGCTGCTGAACACCGGCGCCTCGCGTGCCGCGCGCGCCAACGAGCTGGAGGCCGGCGAGGCCGGACTGCCGCTGATCGACCAGGTCGCCACCGTCGTCGCCGCCGCCCCGCCGAGCTTCAAGTACACCGTGCTGGGACCGGTGAACGTCTCCGGCGACACCCTCAGCACCGGTTTCCAGACCTCCATCGACGGCTTCGACCCGTGGAACTGGACCCTCACCTGGCGTGACATCGACGGCACCTGGAAGCTGACCCGCGACTCCGAGTGCACCGTGGCGAGCATCGCCTACCTGCCCTGCAGCCTCTGACAAACGCGTAGCAGCGAATCCCGGGCATCCGATGGATGCCCGGGCTTTCGCCTGCCCGGAAACGGTTTTCGACTACACGGTGACGCGCTCCAGACGCCAGCCCGAGGCGCGGGTGCGCTCGTTCCAGAAGTCGGCATAGCGACCGTCCAGAGCCAGCAGTTCCGCGTGCGTGCCGCGTTCGACGATGCGGCCGCCGTCCATGAACAGGATCTGATCCGCGTGCGCGATGGTGGCCAGGCGATGCGCCACCACGAGAACCGTTCTGCCGCGCGTGAGTTCGTGCACACCGCGCACCACGACCGCCTCGTTGTGCGGATCCAGGGCACTGGTGGCCTCGTCCAGCAGCACGATCGGGGCGTCCTTGACCAGGGCGCGGGCGATCGAAACCCGCTGGCGCTCACCGCCGGACAGTGCCGAGCCGCCCTCACCGACCGCGGTCTGCCAGCCGTCGGGCAGGCGCGCGGCGATCTCGTCGACCCGCGCGACCGCTCCCGCCTTCAGCACCTCGTGGTCGGTGGCGTCGGGTCGGCCGACCCGAATGTTCTCCAGCACAGAGCGATCGAAGAGATAGACGTTCTGGAAGACCAGAGCCAGCTGATTCAGCAGCGTCTCGGTCGGCTGATCGCGGACGTCGTGGCCGCCGACCGCGACGCGACCGGAATCGGCGTCGTGGAAGCGAGCGGCCAGGCGCAGCAGCGTGGACTTGCCCGCGCCGCTGGGGCCCACGATGGCCGTGGTCGTGCCGGGCTCGGCGGTGAAGGTGACGTCGGTGAGCACCGGCTTGCCGGGGCCGTAGCCGAAGGTGACGCCGTCGAACTCCACGCGCGGCGCGACCGGCGTCACGGTCGAATCCGGCTGCGGCAGGGACGGTTCCGATAGCAGTCCGGTGACGCGGTCGGCGGCGGCCGCGGCGGTGCGCAGCGCGCCGCCCAGCTGTGCGGCCTGGGTCAGCGGCTCGATGAAGCGGGAGCTCACCGCGATCAGGGCGATGGCCGCGGCGGCCGAGATCGCGCCGTCGGTGGCCCGGCCGACCAGCAGGTAGACCAGCACCAGGAAGATCGCCTGCACCACCAAGGAGAACACGATCAGGCCGGGGACGGCGGCGATGAGCAGGCCCGAGGCCGCCTTCCGCTGCCGGGCCAGCGCCGCGTCCAGGCCCCGATTGCCGGCGCCGACCGCGCCCAGCGACCGCAGCACCGGTTGCGCCTGAGCGAATTCCAGGACCCGCGCATTGGCCTCGGTCGCCGCCTCGTGCATGCGCTCGTCGGCGGAGACATAGGAACGGTTCGCCCACAGGTTCACCACGAACAGCACCGGCGCGGCCACCAGCATGGCCAGCGAGATGCGCCAGTCCACGAAGAGCATGCCGACGGCCACGCCCAGCGGAACCAGCACGCCGGTCAGCATTTTCGCCAGCAGATAGGCGATCAGGCCCTGCACCTCGCGCACGTTCTCGACCACCACCCGCGACAGCTCACCCGCGTGCCGATCGTCGAACCAGCCCAGCGGCAAGGCATTCAGCTGATCCCCGAGCCGAGTCTGCAAACCGTGCTGCATACCGACCCCGATCCGCAGACCGAGCAGCGACTGCACATACCCGAACACCACCACGGCCAGCACCGCCACGCCCAGCCCCAGCGTCCACCACCAGGCCCGGCGGAGATCGTCATCGAACAATGCCTGCAACACCGGCACCAACAGCACGTAGGCGGTGGCCTGCGCGATCGCCTGCAACACGATGGCCAGCAGCAATCGCGGTGTCAGATGGGCGTATTCGGCCGGAATCAGCCCCAGCACCTTGCGGATCATCGGTTGACCTCCCTGCCCGCTTCGATCGAGGTAGCACTCGTCATCCCGGCGTGTTCTTGGCCGGGATCCACAGCCGCCGGGTGGATTCCGGCCAAAAGCGCGCCGGAATGACAGGGTGAATCTTCGGCGGACGCCTCGGTCGCCGCGACGGTCTCCAGCGCGGCGGCGTTGATCTCCCACAGGCGTTGGTAGAGCCCGCCCGCGGTGTGCAGGGTGGCGTGGTCGCCCTGCTCGACCAGGGTTCCGTTCTCCAGCACCAGGATTCGGTCGACGCCGGTGATGGTGTGCAGGCGGTGGGCGATCACCAGGACGGTGCGGCCCGCGACCAGTTCGGCCAGGGCGTCCTGGACCGCGGCCTCGGATTCCGGGTCGGCGAAGGCGGTGGCCTCGTCCAGCACCAGGATTGGGGTGTCGGCCAGCAGCGTGCGGGCGATCGAAAGACGTTGCGCCTCACCGCCGGACAGGATGGCGTCGACACCGATCTCGGAGTCGTAGCCGCGCGGCAGCGCCGTGATGCGGTCGTGGATGCGGGCGGCGCGGGCCGCGCGCTCGAGGGCCGCGTAATCGGCGTCGGGGCGGGCCAGGCGCAGGTTGTCGGCGACGGTGCCGCGGATCAGGCGAACGTCCTGGAAGACGAATCCGACCGTGCGATAGAGCTCTTCGCTGGGAATATCGCGAATGTCGCGGCCGCCGATGGCGATTCGGCCCGAGTTCACGTCGTAGAAGCGGGGCAGCAGCTTGGCCAGTGTCGACTTGCCCGAACCGCTGGGGCCGACCAACGCGGTCATCGTGCCGGGTGCCAGCTCCAGATCGATGCCGCGCAGGACCTGATGGTCGTCGCGGTAGCCGAAACTCACGTCCTCGAAACGGATCAGCCCGGCCGGAGCGTCTGCGGACGTGGATTCGCCGGAGCCGGAAGCCAATTCGTGGGTCTGCTGCAATTCGTGCAGCCGCAACGCGGCATCACCGGCGGTCCGCAGCGCCTGCGCACCGTAGCCCAGACCCAGCAGCGAACTGCCCAGGCCGAGCCCGACCAGCAGGAACGGCAGCAGATCCAGCGGCTCGAGCCAGTGCAGGCCGACGCCCGCCAGGCCAGCCACCACGATCAGCAGCATGACGAAGACCGGCGCGACCACGGTGTCCGACACCGACTGCACGGTCATGACCGGCATCTTCATTTGCCGCAGCCGCTCGGTCTGCGCCTCGACGGCCTCACGGAATTCGGTGTGCGCCTTGCCCGCCCGCCCGAAGGCCCGCACCACCTGGATGCCGTCCACGAATTCCACGGTGGCCGCGCGGGTGCGCTGCTCGGCGGCGTTGTAGGCCGAAAGCCGTTCGCGGCCCGGCTCGTCCAGCATGGCGCGCATGCACAGCGCGTAGATCACCAGCGGCAGCAGCAGAACCAGGGTCAGCCGCCAGTCGACCGTGGCCAGGTAGATCAGCGTGACCAGCGGGATGGTGACCGAGCCGATGAAGTCCAGGCGGGCGTGCGCCACCAGATAGTGCAGCGCCTCGACATCGTCCTGCAGGTACTTCTTCACCTCGGACGAACTGCGCGCCCCGAACCAGCCCAGCGGCACCCGGGTCAGCTTGTCGGCCAGCAGTCGGCGCAGGCTCAGCTGATAGCGCGCGTCCACGGCGTGCGACCAGGTCAGCGCCGCGGCCTGCAAGATCGCGCGGGCCACCAGCACCAGCACGGCGATGAGCAGCAGCCGCCAGACGCGATCGGTATCGGGCGAATTCGCCAGCAGCTCACGGCAGGCCGAGACGATGAGCAGGAACGGCAGCACCGAGCATACCGACGCCAGCGCGACCACCAGTCCGGCAATGCTCAGCGGGCCGCTGACGGGTGCCAGGATCTCCTTGCGCGCCAGGGCTTCTCGCTTGCGGCGGGCCTTCACCTCCGCCTTCGTGTCGGGCCCTCCCCCTTCGGCTGCCGCCGGGCCCGGGTCGATGGCCTGCGCCTCGACCGCGGGCGGTGACTCGACCGTCATCAGTCCGCCTCCCACCTTCGTCCGTCCGGGCGCTCCCCTGAGCACCGACGAGAAGATAGGTTAGGCTAACTTTCGCTCCACGACCACACCGAGGACCGATCGACAGGGCTTCAGGTCAGCGCGGCACCTTCGCGGTCAGCTTCTTGCCATTGGCGTCGTGAACCATGCAGGTCGCGCGGCCATTGGTCTTGTTCCACTGCGTCTCGTTGGCCGGATACAGGATGAAGGTCTCCAACTGATCGGCCATCGAACTGTTGCCCAGCAGCCTGTCGATCTCGGTCGTGCAGGCGTCATTGGCCTTGTCGAACGACGAGTCCAGCGAGCCCGGCCAGGATCCCGGCATGTGCACCTGGGTGATGACCTCGGCATCGTGCGGCGAATTGCACGGCAGCACGGTCACCTTGCGAATGTGGTTGTTCTCCTCGACCGTCTGCAGACAGTCACCGGTCTTCACATCGTCGACGGAGATGGAGGTCGGCGAATCCGGCAGGGCGGCGGTGCGAGTCGTGTTGTCCCGCGACGCGGAGTTGTCCGAATCGGTGGCGATACCGATGGCCACGCCCGCGGCTATCACCAGCACCGACAACCCCGAAATCACCAGACCCGCGATCGCGAAACCGCGACCGCCCTGATTGCGCTGCTTGATCTGACTCAGCGCGATGAAGCCGAACGGGACCGCCAGAAAACAGAAGCCGAACAGGCTGAGGACGAAAGAGGCGATCGCCAGACCGTTCGTACCCTGCGGCGGCGGTGCCATCGGATAACCGGGCTGCGGCGGATAGCCGGGCGGATACCCCGGCTGGCCCTGCTGGCCGTAATCCCACTGCTGCCCGGGTTGGCCGTAGCCGGGATACATCGGCTGATTCGGATCCGGCTGACCGGGCTGGCCCGGCAGACCTTGCGGCTGTTGGTCGTTCGGATACACGAGACCCCCGATCAGTCGTCGGACCCAGACATTCCGGGCGTGGGCCAACCGTACCTCCTGGTCCGGATAAACCCGGGGACTAGGGTTTGGCGAGTGAGACGCCGTCAGCAACCCCCGCTACCCAAGCGGCACGGACTGGATCCGGCCCGGTTGCGACTGCCCGAGGAGGGCGACTGGGCGACCATCCGCGACCACCTCGTGGAGCGGTTGCCGCGGGTTCGCCCCGAGCGAATCGACGAATTGCTGAGCGAGGGCGGCATCGTGGATCTCGAGGGCCCGATCGCGCTCGACACCCCTTATGTCCCCGGCGGCGCGGTGTGGTTCCACCGGGATCTGCCCGATGAGACCGAGGTGCCCTTCCCCATCGGCATCGTCTACCGCGACGACGACATCCTGGTGGCGGACAAACCGCACTTCCTGTCGACCATTCCGCGCGGACAGCACATTCTGCAGACGGCCCTGGTGAAACTGCGCCGCGAACTGGATCTGCCGGATCTGGTTCCGGCCCATCGCCTCGACCGCGTCACCGCCGGACTGGTGTTGTTCATCGTGAATCCCGCACGGCGCGGCGCGTATCAGACCATGTTCCACAAGCGGCTGGTGCACAAGGAGTACGAGGCCATCGCGCGCTTCGACCCGGAACTCGAGCTGCCGCGCACCGTCATCAGCCGGATCGTCAAGGAACGGCAGGTGCTCAAGGCCTACGAGACCGACGGCGAGCCCAATGCCGAGACCGTCGTCGAATTGGTCGAGCAGCGCGACGGATTGGGCCGCTACCGGCTGAAACCGCGGACCGGGCGCACCCATCAGCTGCGGCTGCACATGAACAGCCTCGGGATCCCGATCCTCGGCGACGACTTCTATCCCGAGCTCACCGACAAACCGGTCGACGACTACACACGGCCGCTGCAGCTACTGGCCTCGACACTGGAATTCAACGACCCGATCACGCGGGAACCGCGCCGCTTCGAGACCGCCCGCACGCTGCAGGCCTGGGACGATCCGGAGGGCTGGGCCTCCGGCCGCTGACCGGCCACGAGTACCGCAGCCCAGCGGGATTAACCACATTCGAAGCGCTTTCCAAGAATTCGCTCGTAGACTGGCCGGGATGTCTCGAAACGATAACGACGCCGTCGCGGTACTCGATGCGGCCCAGCCGCCGGCTACCCCGCCCGCTCCTCCCGGTCACAAGCTGCACGCCTACGTGGATGTCGCGGTCGTCGTCATCGTTCTCACGGGCACGAACCTCATCGCCCACTTCACCAACAAGTGGGCCAGCATCCTCTCCGTGCCGATAGCCGCGGTGATGCTGGTGGCCCTGGTCCGCCGCCGCGGACTGGGCTGGGCCGAGCTCGGGCTCTCGCCGCGGCAGTGGCGGCGCGGTTCGCTGTGGGCGCTGGCCGCGGTGGGCGTGGTGCTGGCGGCCGTGGTCATCGGCGCGGCGCTGCCCATCACCCGGCCGTTCTTCCTCAACGACCGCTATGCCGCGATCTCCGGCGCGCTCATCGCGTCCATGGTGGTGATCCCGCTGCAGACCGCGATTCCGGAGGAGCTCGCCTTCCGCGGCGTGCTGCACGGCACCCTGGACCGGGTGGCCGGGGCGCGGGGCGTATTCGCCGCCGGGTCAATGCTTTTCGGGCTCTGGCACATCGCCTCGTCACTCGGCCTGACCAGCGGCAACAAGGGGCTCACCGGATTCCTCGGGAGCGGCCCGGCCGGACAGATCCTCGGCATCGCGCTGGCCGTGCTCGCCACCGCCGGCGCGGGCGTGGTCTTCACCTGGCTGCGCCGCCGCAGCGGCAGCCTGCTCGCGCCCATCGCCCTGCACTGGGCGCTGAACGGCGCGGGCGCGCTGACGGCGGCGGTGGTCTGGCACGTCACCGTGCACTAGCGCGGAACCCCCAAAGGGGGCCGACTGACCTGGGAACAGAGGATAATGGTCAGTCGGCCCGGGCGAACTGTATCGGTTGTCCAGTTCCCCGCGTGGCACTTTGGGGAAATTCTGAAACGCGTTTCTGTCAGATGGGGTCGTTCCAGCCCAGATCCCGCCCCAGCAGCTCGAACAGGCGCTCGTTGTACGGCCGGTAGAACGCCCGCAATCGAGCCAGCGACTCGGCGTCGGGGACCGGGAACTCCAGCGGATTGCAGTTCAGGACCGCCGCGTGCGGCTCCGGCTCGATCGCAGGCAGGCCCAGGAACTCGTGAATGCCGCAGACCGTCTTGACGACATCGGCGAAGAAGTCTTCCGCCGTCACCAGATGCACGTTCTCGCGGCCGTAGGTATCCAGCCAGCGGCGCACCGAATTCACATAGATGCCCGCGGCCAGCATCGGCATGGTCGGGAGCATGGTCGGCGGCGGCGGGCCCGGGAAGGCCGCCAGCGCGACGGACACGTAGTCGGCGAAGCTCCGGCCGTATCGCATTGTCCGCAAACCGTTCTGGCCGCTCAGGAACAGATCCCACTTGTAGTGCGAATAGGCCCGCCACACCGGATCACGCAGTACCAGAACGACCTTCGTATCGGGCCGGTAGTCGTGCAGGTTGTCGATCAGCGGCACATCGTGCAGCAACGGATCGAAATGCCCGACCAGCGCCTGCCCCGTGCGCGCGGCCACCTCCGACTTCTCCTTCTCGGTCGGCAGATACGGCCCCCACGCCGCCGGAACCCCGTGCCCGATCTCCTTGGTGAGCGGCGACACGATGCTCGGATGCTGCATGAGATAGGCGGCCAGATCGGTGGTTCCGCTCTTCAGCGCGCCCACACAGGTGAAGTCCGGCAGGGCGCGCGGACCCCCGAAATGCGAACGCCACCACAATCGAATCGGCGGCACCGCGCCGAAATAGTGGTCCAGCGTCAGATAACGCCAGCCCAGGCGCAGACTGCGCATCGGATGCGCGAGATGACTCTCATTGCGGTACCGCTGAATCTGCCACTGCTCGAACACCTGAAAGCCCTCGGTATACCGGTTGCCGCCGGTACAGGAGCCCTCCTGAACAGCATGAATCGACTTCGTCATGATCGATATCCCCTCGTTTCGGTCCCGCTGCCCCGGGACCGGTGCCGAATACCGTAACAACGAAGTCGGCCCGCTTCTCGAAAAGAGAAGCGGGCCAACCGATTCGGAAACTTATTCGAAACCTCAGCGACGCGGGGCGTCACTTACCACATCGTCCGGGGTCCATTCCGTATCCCAGTTCAGCGGCTTGGCCTCGGCGTCACCACCGTGGCCCGGCCACCAGGCGCGGCGGCCGATCAGGGCCGTCACCGCCGGAGTGAAGAACAGCGCCATGACGAACGCCGCGATGGTGATACCGACCGAGATCGCGAAGCCCATCGAAGTCAGGACGGTGTTGCCCGCCAGCATCATCGAGGCGAAGGTGCCCGCCAGGATGACACCGGCCGCCGCCACCGTCGGACCCGTGTGGCGCACGGCCAGCGCCGCGGCGCGATGCGGATCGTGACCCTCGCGGGCCTCCTCCCGCAGCCGAGCGACCATGAGGATGTTGTAGTCGGTGCCGAGTGCGACCACGAACAGGTACATGATCAGCGGCAGCGTGAAGATCAGACCCGAATCCCCTTGCAGGTTCTGGAAAACCAGCACCGCCGAGCCGAGCGTCGCCGCGAAGCCGAGGAACACCGAGGCCATCAGGTACCAGGGCGCCACCACGCTGCGCAGCAGCAGGGCCAGCACGATCATGATGAGGATCGCGGCGACCGGGAACACCACCGTGTAGTCACGGTTCATGGCGTGCTGGAAGTCGACGAACACCGAGGTCAACCCGCCCACCACGGCCGTGGTGCCGACCGGGGCCGCCGAATGCGCGGTATCGCGCAGCGGACCCTTCACGGTCGCCAGGGCCGCATCCGATTCCGGCTTGTCGGCAAGTGTCACTTGGTATTCGGCCACGGTCTTGTCGGCCGAGATGGCCGGCGCGGGCCCGACCTCGCCCACACCCTTGACCCCGCGCAGCGCGGCGCCGAAGGCGTTCAGCTCGTCCGCGGTCAGCGCACCGTGCTGGCTCTGCAGGTACACCTGCGAGGGCTGGGTGCTGCCCGCGGGCATGCTCTTGAGCAATTCCTTGCCGTAGACCACGGATTCGGAGGTGTCCGAGGTCGAACCCGAACCCAGATCGAAGGTCGGGTTGAAGCCGAAGGCGAAGATGCCCAGCACGATCAGCACCGCGCCCGAGGCGGCCGCGAACAGCGCGGGCCGCTTGCCCAGTGCATTGCCGACCGCCGTGAAACGCGCGCCCTTGGGCTCGCGCTGCCAGGCCTTGGAGGGCCAGAACACCTTGGTGCCCAACAGCGAGACGATCGCCGGGATCAGTGTGAGGCCGGCCAGCAGCGCCACCGCCACCGCGATGGCCAGGGCGATGCCCATGGAGCGGAACATGCCCAGGGTGGACAGGGTCAGCGCACCGAAGGCGATGATCACCGCAGCGGCCGCCGAGGTGATCGCCTCACCGACCCTGGTGACCGCGTTGACCACGGCCGTCTTGGCGTCGTCACCGGCCCGCAGGCGCTCCCGGAACCGGAACATCAGGAACAGGATGTAGTCGGTGCCGACACCGAAGAGTACGACAATCAGCAACGATTGCACCGAGTTGTCGATCTTGAGATCGAAGGTGTCGCTGGCGATCGCGATCAGACCGCTGGCCAACGGGGACACCGCGATCAGGATGGTCAGGATGGGTAGCAGCGCGATGATCGGACTGCGGAAGATGACCAGCAGCAGGCCGAGGATCAGCACCACCGTCACGATGCCGATGATCGCCAGGCCCTTCTTGCTGGAATCCTGCTGGTCCAATGTCTGCGCGGCCGTGCCGGTGACACCGGCCTTCAGGCCCGTGTCCTTCACCTGATCCTTCAGCGCGTCCCGGATGTCCTTCACCGCATCGGCCTGACGGGTGTCATTGCCGCTGGTGACCTTGGTCATCTGCACCGCGACCACCTCGATGGCCCGGTTCTCCGCCGGGGGCACCGCCTGAACTCCGGTGACGTCCTTGATGTTCCGCTGCGCCAGCGCGGTAGCCGCGGCCTGCACCGAGGCGGTGTCGGCATCGGTCATGGGTGCGCCGTCGGAGCGCTCGAAGACGATGAGCGCGGCCGGGGTATTGCTGTTGGGGAATGCCTTCTGCTGCAGCTGGATCGCCTGCACGGACTCGTAATGCGAAGGCAGGAAGTCGGATTGGTCGGTGGTGGCGGTGAGCTTCGGCGCGGACACGACGACCGCGACGATGGCGATCACCCACGCGGCGATCACCAGCCACGGGAATCGGACGACGAAGCGCCCCAAACGGGAGAACATGCGGGAGAAGTCCTTTCAGGGTTCGGCCGCGCTATTCAGTTCGACTAGATATCGAGGACCTGCGAGGACGGGTTCTCCACGACATCGGCGACGATCCGATAGACCTTCGCCGGAATCCGGTCGCGCAATTCCTCGAGCGAATCCACGATCTCGAGGGTGAAGTCGCCATAGCCATCCTCATCCAGACCGAGCATCTCGCGCCAGTTCTTAAATCCCTTGGCCCAGTTCATGATCGGCGAGTAGTCCGAGGAATCGGAGTTGTTCTTGGCGGTGATGAACTCCTCCTTGCGCTCCTGAGCTGCGTGCTTGGTGGCGGTGGCGAAGTCGTTCCAGTCGATGATGTGGCTGTGCAGGACCAGCTTGCCCTTGCGGCTCTGGTAGACCCGGATCGCCTCCGAGCCCTCCTTGGTGACGCGGTGCGCCTGCGAGAGCAGCTTGCCCACGAAGCGCTGGGTGCGGCCGCCGCCGGGTCCGACGCGCAGGGTGATCTCCTGCATGCCCTCGGGCAGGGAATCGACCACCAGCTCGGTGGTGGCGGTGGTCTCGGGGGTGTCCTTCTCGAAGTCCATGGGGTGCTCCAAATCATCAGCGGATGCGCATATGGGCATGTGTATTCGATACGGCAGTGCGGGTCCATTTCCGCTGTGCCGCACCGGCTCTCAGGGTCCGCGGACGTTATCGTCCGACTTCAGCCACTATAAGTAGACGTATACGTATAGCGCAACCCTGAGTCGACCCTGAACTTTTCCGGGATGGCCCCTGAGACCCCGAGAACTATCGGCCGCGCCGCTTACCCGAATTCTTCGCGCCACCCTGGCGGGACTTGGCCGCCGGCTTCTTGGGCGCGGCCTTCTTCACCACGGGCTTCTTCGCGGGCTGCTTCTTCTTGTCGGGCTGCTGACCGGACGGAGAACGCGAACTGCGCTGGGAGCGGCCACGCACCACGCCGACGAACTCCTCCACCAGTTCGGTGGTCCGGTCGGCGGGCCAGGCCAGGGCGATCTCGGTCTCCCGCACGTCGGTGACCGTGCGGTAGACCAGATCCTTGCGGTGATGCAGGCGCGCGATCGAATGCGGGACGATGGCCGCTCCGCTGACGGCGGCCACCAATTCCATTGTCATGGCGGCATCGTCGAGGTCGGAGGCGTCCTGCATGCGCTCCTCGGTCAGATCCTTCGTGGCGACCTGCTCGAACAGGGCGATCGGATGATCCTTGGGGACCACGACCACGGGCAGCTCGCGGTAGAGCGGGATGGCGCTCATGCCCTCACGGTCGATGGGCAGGCGCACGAAGCACATGTCGACGGCGCCCTCACGCAGCGCCGACTCCTGGTCCTTCATCGGAATCGGCCGCAGCTCGAGCGCGATGTCGGGGAACCGGTCGGCCCAGATGCGCTCCCATTTGGTGACGGTCACCCCGGGCACGAAGCCGACGCGCAGCCGCTCCGAGCCGTCCGTCTCCGGCGCGGGCGCGGCCGCCTCGGCCGCCGCGAGGAGTTCTCGGGCCTCGCCCAGCAGGGCCTGCCCGTCGTCGGTCAATTGCGTCGGCTGCGCGCCCGGTACGAACAGTTTGGTATCGAGCTCTTCCTCCAGCTCGATGACCGTCCCGCTCAACCGCTGCCGCGAAATACCGAGGCCGCGTGCCGCCCTCGCGAAATGCAATTCCTCGGCAACCGCGACGAACCAGCGCAGGTGCGTCGTGTCGATGGACTCCAAGCGGCTCATTGGACCAAGGTTATTGCACCGGCCAGCAGGTTCGTCCGATGCGCCCGATACCCTTGATCGGTGAGCCCGGACAAGAACCCCCAGACCATGAAGCCGCTGACCGCGGCCGACAAACTCGGCATCTACCTCCCGGCAACCCCCGAGGAATTCCGGAACTCACCCGTCACCCGCGCCCAGCTCGAGGAGCTACGCACGAATCCGCCGGAATGGCTGACCGAACTGCGCAAGACCGGCCCGTTCCCGCGTGACGTGGTGGCCCGCAAGCTCGGGATCTCGAACTCCGGCCTGGCCCGCAACGGCATCTCCGATGCGCTCACCACCGCCGAGATCGACACGCTGCTCGCCGACCCGCCGGAGTGGCTGGTGCGCGAGCGCGAGAACCTCGTCGAGGTGCGCAAGGAGGCCGAGCGCGTCAAGGAGAAGGAGGCGACCCGCCGCGCCTCCTCCAACCGGCCGCCCAAGAACCGCTTCGGCGAAGGCAAGTAGTTCCGCCTCCCCGCCCCGGCACGCACACCCGTCATCCCGGCATGTTCTTGGCCGGGATCCACAATGGATTCCGGCCAAAAGCACGCCGGAATGACGGAGTCGGCGCAGGAAGATTCGGGGAGCATCACAGTCTGCGCAGCACTCGGTCGACCAAGTCCGGGGCCGCGCCCAGGTAGTTTTCCGGGCGGAGCAGTTCGGCCAGTTCGGGTTTGGACAGGTGCAGGGCGATGTCCGGGGATTCGGCGAGGACCTCGACCAGGGGTCGGGTGGTGCTCTGTGCCTCGAACGAGGCTGCTTGCAGGGTCTTCTTCGCGATCGGCTTGCCCAGTAGTGGGGCCAGACGGATCGAGAGGCGCTCGGAGACGATCTGGCCCTCGGTGAGGGAGAGGTTCTCGGTCATGCGGTCGGCGTCGGCCATCAGGCCGGTGGCCAGTTCGACCGCGGTGTGCGCGGCCCCGCCGACCAGCATCAGGCATTCGCGCAGCGGCTGCCATTCGGCGTGCCAGGCGCCGGCCGGGCGTTCGTCCTCGGCGAGCAGCGCGCCGAACAGGGTCGAGGCCAGGGCCGGGACCTGCAGGGCGGCCGCGCGAATCATGGTGCTCAGCACCGGGTTTCGCTTCTGCGGCATGGCACTGGACTCGCCCCGGCCGAGCGCCGCGGGTTCGAGGAGTTCGGCGGTTTCGTTGCGGGACTGGGAGATCACGTCGACGGCCAGCTTGCCGAGGGTGCCCGAGGTCAAGGCCAGTGCGGCGGCCAGGTCGGCGATCGGGGTGCGCACGGTGTGCCAGGGGGTGGCGCTCACCGTGAGCGAGAGCTCATCGGCGAATTCGTGGGTCAGGCGTTCCATGATCTCGCCCGCCGGGGCCTTCGACATCTCCGAATCGGCGCAGCGGGCGCATTCGATGTAGGAGGCCAGAGTGCCCGCGGCACCGCCCAATTGGACCGGAAGACCGTCGCGGACGCGGGTCAGGCGTTCGCGGGCGTCCAGCAGGCCCTGCATCCAGATCGCCACCTTCGCGCCGAAGGTCGTCGGGACGGCGTGCATGGCGAGGGTGCGACCGGCGATCGGGGTGGTGCGGTGGCGGCGGGCCAGTTCGGCCAGGGCGGCGACGATGGTGTCCAGGTCGGCGATGATCACCGCCAGCACCCGGGAGGCGATCACCATGGTCGCGGTGTCGAGGATGTCCTGACTGGTGGAGCCGTAGTGAACGTAGTTGGCGCTCACCGGATCCACGTCCGCGACCGCGTCGTGCAGCCGCTCCACCACGGTGACCACCGGGTTCGCCGCGCCGCGCGAGGCCTGGGCGATCTCGCGGGTGTCGAACCGGTGCTCGCGCACCGCCGTCGCGAGATGCCCGGCGACGGTCTCGGGCACGATGCCCAGCCGCCCCTCGGCGCGGGCCAGCGCCAGCTCCACCTCGAGCATGGCCTCGATCCAGGCGTCGTCGCCCAGCAGGGACTCCACCGGCGTGCCCACCCCGACCGGGGCCAGCAGGCCGCACTCCAGCGTCATATCGTGCCTTTCACACTCGTCCGCGAGCTCGGAATGCCGTTGCACCCCGGGCAGATTCGGTGCGGGACCCTCGTACCGGTGGGCGGTGAGGATCTCGCGGGCGATGGCGTCGCCGTCGGCCAGGGTCACCGAATTGACGCCGGGGCGCGGGCCCGCCGCCGTCACCCAGCGCACCGCCTCGGTCGGGACGCCGAACGCGTAGCGGCGCTGATGGATTCGCCCCAGCGTGTCCACCGGGTGATGCGAGCCGGGCGCGATGGCCAGGCCGCCGGTGCGGTAGCGGCTGCCGTCCGGCGAGGCGATCACGTAGCCGCGCACCTCCTCGCGCCGCAACAGGTTGCGCAGCAACGGATCCGCGGTGCGATGCAGGTCCGGGGCGGGCATCCAGGCATCGATGAGGGAATGTGCCGTTGTCGCCGAATCACCCACCAGGGGTGAATCGACCACGAAGCACTCGCGCCTGGTGTCCGCCCGGACCCGCATGCCGGGACCGGCGACCCGCACCACGCCCGCGCGGATCAGGGCCGCCAGTTCCGAAATCCGGTGCGCCGGTGGGCCGATGGACAGGAAGGCGTTCATCGGCGTGTACCAGCGATCCAGGTCGTCGCGGTAGGAGGAACCCGCGATGCCACCGTGGTCAACCACCAGGCGGACCTCGTTGCGCAGGTCGCGCAGCACATCCAGGGCGGCCTTCACCGGGCCGTGCACATTGCCCAGGCGGGCCTGGTGCACGTCGGCGTCCAGGTAGGCCAGCAGCCAGGCGTGGAAGTCCCCGGGATCGGTGAAGCTGCGGCCGCCGGTCGGGTCGGTCAGGGCGTTCCAGTCCCAACGATCCGCCGGCGGAATGCCGAAGCGGTTCAACAGTTCTTCGGCGTCCTCGGGGGTCGGAGCGATCAGGTAGCGGTCGCGGAAGGAGAGCAGGCGGTGCGGGCTGACGCGGTCGGCGATCAGGCGGGTGTAGTAGACCGATTCGACCTCGCGCGCGATGTGCGGCCAGACATCGCGGCGGAAGGAGACATCACCGAACTTCTTGGCGCGCAGACGCAATCGTGCGATGCGGTCGGCGTTCAGCAGCAACGGTTCGTAGCGGCCGTCGACGCCCTTCTGATTCTCACCGCGCGCGTGGTGCGGCACCCCGCGGCGGCATCCGGTGACGATGAACGGCTCCCGGCCGGAGGGGATGTACTCCAGGCCGCTGTCGGATTCCTTGAAGCGGCCGCCGCGGCCCACGGTCAGCAGGGCCAGGTAATCGAAGAAGGTGAGGCCCAGGCCGCGAATGATGACGGGCTCGTGCTCCGGGATGCGATCCAGGTCGGCGTCGGCGGCATTGCCGGGCGGAATGTAGGTCAGGCCCAGGTGATCCGCGGCCGCCGACAGGGATCCGGTGCCAGCCGACGGGGCCTCACCCAGGTGGCCCTGGGTGAGCACCACCGCGTGCAACCCGCGCAGGCGTTCGCCGGTGCTGAGCTCCAATTCCTGGAATCCGCCCGGCCCATCGTGGATATCCAGAGCGGTTGCCACGATTTCGCGTACCCGCACCCATTCGGCATATCGGTCGCGCGTGCGTTCGAAGGCCCAGCGCAGATAATGGCCGTAGTAGGCGCGCGGCGGATACGTTTCCGGGGCGGTGTGCAGCGCCTCCCGGAATGCACCGGCGGGCAGTCCCGCGAAATTGCCTATTTTCGCCAGGAAGTTCGACCATTCGTAGAGACTCGGTCCGCGCTCCACCGGCCCGGCCATCTCCACCGTGTCATCGGTGAATATCGTGACCTGCTCCGCGACCGTGTTCATGAGCAGGTGCGACGACTGGTCGGTCCGCCACACCGCGCCGGTTCCCACCCTGGTCGAGTCGATGAGCACCACATCGACACCGGCGGAGAACCCTAACTGCCTGGCATTCGCGCAAATCCGTTCGAAGACATTGAGACCTCTCGGTCCAACTCCCACAATTGCGATCCGCAAAACATTGTCGAGCATGCAAACTCACCGATCGCGCTCGATTAACCGCGCCCGAATCCGGGCACTCGGCCGACATTAGCGCGGGGCGCACAGGCACTCAAGAATGAACGGTACGGTACGCCTTGTTCGCCGGAATTGTCGAAAAATAGTTTGCTGGAGCGGCATTCACAGCAAACCGGCCCGCAAGCCGAACGGCTTGCGGGCCCGTTGGTTTCGCATTATCAGTGGGCCGCGGAGACCAGTTGCCGGTCGGGTGCCGCCACCGCGGAAGCGCCGCGTCGCTCCAGCGCCTCGGCCACGAAGGCCAGCAGCAGCGCCGAAACCGCCAGTCCCACACCGACCCAGTTCGTCGCCGTGTAGTCGAATCCGGCCGCGATCACCAGGCCGCCCAGCCACGCCGCGATCGCATTGCCCAGATTGAACGCGCCGATATTCATGGCCGAGGCCAGCGTCGGCGCGGCGTGGGCCTGATCCAGCACCCGCTTCTGCAGCGACGGCACGGTCGCGAAGCCGAGCACGCCGATCGCGAAGAGCGTCACCGCCGCCGCCACCTTGTCGTGCGCGGTCACCGTGAACAGGCCCAGCGCGATCGCCAGCCCGGTCAGCGGCAACACCAGCATGACCAGCGGCGCGCGGTCGGCGAACTTGCCGCCCACCAGGTTTCCGACGAACATGCCCGCGCCGAAGAGCACCAGCAGCCAGGTGACCGCCCCGTCGGAGAACCCGGCGGCCTCGGTCATCATCGGCGCGATGTAGGTGATGGCCGCGAACACGCCGCCGAAGCCCAGCACCGTCATCGCCAAGGCCAGCAGCACCTGAATGTTCTTGAACGCGGCCAGTTCGTGCCGCAGGTGCACGCCCTCGGGCTTCGGCAGATCCGGCACCAGCTTGGCGACGCCGACGAGCCCGGCCACACCGAGCGCGGCCACCAGCGCGAAAGTGATTCGCCAGCTGGAACTCTGACCGATGAACGTGCCCAGCGGCACGCCGATCACATTGGCCAGGGTGAGGCCGGTGAACATCATGGCGATGGCCCCCGCCTTCTTCTCGGGCGCGACCAGATCGGCCGCCACCACCGACCCGATGCCGAAGAACGCGCCGTGCGTCAGCGACGCGACCACACGGCCCAGCAGCATGACGCCGAACACCGGAGCGAGGGCGGAGAGCAGGTTCCCGGCGATGAACAGCCCCATCAGCAGCATGAGCATGCCCTTGCGGGAGACCTTGGTACCGAGCGCGGTCATCACCGGCGCGCCGAGCATGACGCCCAGGGCATAGCCGGTCACCAACCATCCGGCAGTGGGTATGGAGACCCCGTAATCCCCGGCGACCTCGGGCAACAGCCCCATGATCACGAATTCCGCCGTGCCGATCCCGAAGGCCCCGATAGCGAGGGCGAGCAGCGCGAGTGGCATGGATACACCTTCCGAGCAAAGAGTTGCAGGAGCGCCTTACGTGCGTTCACAATAATTGCACACGCCGACTAATTGCAAGCGCGGGCTATCTCGAAGTTGGTCTATCCTGGTGTGAACCCCCTCCGACCAGAGGAATCGCGATGACCGCCACCGACCCCGCACTGACCGCCCTGTCCCAAGGTTGGTGCGCCCTGTCCCTGCTGCACGGCAAGATCGAGGCCCACATCGAGCGCGCCCTGCAGTCGGCCCACGACCTCAGCGTCCGCGAGTACTCCCTGCTCGACGTCCTCTCGCGCCAGCACACCGGCGACGGCGGCATGCTCCAGATGAAACAGGTGGCCGACGCCGTCGTGCTGTCCCAGTCCGCCACCACCCGCCTGGTGACCCGCCTCGAGGACCGCGGCCTACTGGAGCGCTATCTCTGCCCGCACGACCGCCGGGGCATCTACACCCAGGTGACCGATGCCGGCCGCGCGCTGCTGGAGCAGGCCCGCCCCACCAACGACACCGCCCTGCGCGAGGCCCTCGACGCCGCCGCCCGCAACCCCGAACTCGCTCCCCTGGTCCGGACCGTCGAATCGCTCAACGCATCCGTCTGAGTGCCTCGACGCATCCGTCCGGCCGAACCCGCCCACGCGGCCGATTCGGGACTCCCGCAACACATTCCGGCAGTAGGTTCACAGGCATGCCACTGGGACATCTCGGGATCAACGTCAGCGATCTGGCGGGCGCGCGGAAGTACTACGACGAATTGATGCCGCTGCTGGATTACGAGCCGCTGCTGGGGGATGACACGCAGTTCGCGTATTGGCCCGCGGGGCGGAAGCCGGGGACCTACGTCTTCTTCTATCCGGCGGATACGCCGGGCTATTCACGGGCGTTGCCGGGATTGCAGCATCTGGCGTTCATGGTGCCGACGCGGGCCGCGGTCGAGCGGGTACACGCGTGGGCGGCGGGGCGCGGGGACGAGATCCTGCACGCGCCACGGGAATTCCCGCAGTATCCGCCGCCGTACTACGCGACGTTCTGGAACGGCTTCGACGGGATCATGCTCGAAGCCGTGTGCCACAAGGACGCGTGACGGGTCAGCAGTAGTAGCAGACGCCGTTCGCGGGGAGCTCGGTGAAGCAGGAGGCGCAGACGGCCTTGCGGGCCTCGGGTTCCGGCTTCGGGGTGGAGACCGGACCGGCCGCGGTGACGCGACGGGGAGCGCCGCCGTTGCGCGGGACCAGGGGCGGAATGCCGCCGTCGGTCGGGATCTCCGCGCCGTAGGCCGCATAGCACTGCCAGCGGGCGTAGGCGGCGTGCACCTCGAGGTCGGCCGGAATCGGCAGGTGCGCCAATTCCAGTACGTACTTGTAGCTTTCGCTCACCTTGTGGTTCTGCTTGACGCACAACGCGGTCAGCGGCGGCTCGCCGGAGTTGTGGCAGCGGCGCGCCACCTTGCGCAGGATGGCGTCCATCCAGGTGCGCGTGGGAGCGTTGGTCCGGATGCCGGACATCTCCTGAATCTGCTCGGCAAGTTCGTTCACGGTCACGAAATGGCCGTAGCCGGAAGCAGTTTCGGCCAGCACCTCATGTGCGGCCAGTGCCCACGCGACGGATGCGTCGCGGAAGGTCACCGTCTCGTCGGAATTCGTACGCCAGGCACCCGAAGTAGTTGCAGCATCCCTCATAGCGCAATAAAACTAGCGCTCACGAGCGCGACACGCCAATTCCCTTTGGCCATATCGCGTTTCAGTTTGGTCACACCGTGCGATAAAGAAGTATCGAACTCTCGAGCTCTCAGGGGCTGCGCCCCCGAACCCCCTAATAAGGAAAGGCCCGCTTCCCTTTCGGGAAGCGGGCCTATCGCTTACGACCGTTTCAGTCGAGGAGCAGGCTTACTTGGCCTTCTCCAGGACCTCGACCAGACGCCACCGCTTGGTGGCGGACAGCGGACGGGTCTCCATCAGCTGCACGCGGTCGCCGATGCCGGCGATCTCGTTCTCGTCGTGCGCCTTCACCTTCGAGGTGGTGCGGATGATCTTGCCGTAAAGCTTGTGCTTCACGCGATCTTCCAGCTCGACCACGATGGTCTTGGACATCTTGTCGGAGACGACGTAGCCGATGCGCACCTTGCGCGAGCCACGCTCCTCCTGCTTGGCCGGCGTCTTGGCCGGGCCCTTTACGTCGCTCATGCGGCGTCTCCCTTGCCTTCAGGACCGGAGGCCAGCCCGAGCTCGCGCTCGCGCATGACCGTGTAGATGCGCGCGATCTCGTGGCGGACCACGCGCAGGCGGCGGTTGTTCTGCAACTGACCGGTCGCCATCTGGAAGCGCAGGTTGAACAGCTCTTCCTTGGACTCGCGCAGCTTGGCGACGAGCGCCTCATTGTCGAGCTCGCGGAGCTCTGCAGTCGGATTAGCGGTAGCCATCAGAACTGCTCCTCCCTGGTCACGATCCGGCACTTCATCGGGAGCTTGTGCATCGCGCGGCGCAGGGCCTCACGAGCGGTCTCCTCGTTCGGGTAAGAAAGCTCGAACATGACCCGACCGGGCTTCACGTTCGCGATCCACCACTCGGGCGAACCCTTACCGGAACCCATTCGGGTTTCGGCCGGCTTCTTGGTCAGCGGGCGGTCCGGGTAGATGTTGATCCAGACCTTGCCGCCACGCTTGATGTGGCGGGTCATCGCGATACGAGCGGACTCGATCTGACGGTTGGTCACGTAGGCGGGCTCCAGAGCCTGGATGCCGAACTCGCCGAACGAAACCGCGGTGCCGCCCTTGGCCATACCGGAGCGCTTCGGGTGGTGCTGCTTACGGTGCTTGACCTTGCGGGGCATCAACATAGGTCAGCCCTCCTGGTTCTCTGCCGGAGCCTCCGCGACGGCAGTCGCGGCACGCCCGGCCTCGGTGCTGGTCGCGGTGGTGCCCTGGGCACCGCTGCGACGGGGGCGGCTCGGACGCTCGCGACGCGGGCGGTCGTCACGGTCGCGGCCGGACGGGGCCACCGCGGTGACCTCACGCTTGCCGCCGACGATGTCGCCCTTGTAGATCCAGACCTTCACGCCGATGCGGCCGAAGGTGGTCTTCGCCTCGTACAAGCCGTAATCGATGTCGGCGCGCAGCGTGTGCAGCGGCACGCGACCCTCACGGTAGAACTCCGAGCGCGACATTTCCGCGCCGCCGAGGCGGCCGGAGCACTGCACACGGATGCCCTTGACGTTCGGCGAACGCATGGCCGACTGGATGGCCTTGCGCATCGCGCGACGGAACGCCACACGGTTGGACAGCTGCTCGGCGACACCCTGAGCAACCAGCTGCGCATCCGACTCGGGGTTCTTGACCTCGAGGATGTTCAGCTGAACCTGCTTCTTGGTGAGCTTCTCCAGCTCGGCGCGAATGCGGTCGGCCTCGGCGCCACGACGGCCGATCACGATGCCCGGACGCGCGGTGTGGATGTCCACACGCACACGGTCACGGGTGCGCTCGATCTCGACCTTCGAGATGCCGGCCCGCTCCATGCCATTGGCGAGGAGCTTGCGGATCGCGACGTCTTCCTTCACGTAGTCCGCGTACTGCTTGTCCGCGTACCAACGCGACTTCCAGTCGGTGGTGATACCGAGGCGGAAGCCATGGGGATTGATCTTCTGTCCCATTTACTTTGCCCCTCCCTTCCGGCGGCTACGAGTGGCAGCGCCGGCGGTGGGCACGCTCTCGACCTCGATGGTGATGTGGCTGGTGCGCTTGCGGATCCGGAACGCGCGGCCCTGGGCCCGCGGCTGGAAACGCTTCATGGTCGCGCCCTCGTCGACGTAAGCCGTCGAGATGACCAGGGTCGCCGGGTTCAGGCCGAGGTTGTTCTCGGCGTTGGCGGCCGCCGAAGCGACAACCTTGGCGACCGGCTCGCTGGCGGCCTGCGGCGCGAACTTCAGGATGTTCAGCGCGTCCTCGACTCGCTGGCCGCGGACCATGTCCACGACGCGGCGAGCCTTCATCGGGGTCACGCGAACGTGCTTCGCGGTCGCGCGCGCGGTCGGGTTCTGAGTTTCAGTGCTCATCGCCGCTTGCTCTTCCGATCTTCCTTGACGTGGCTCTTGAACGTACGAGTCGGCGCGAATTCACCGAGCTTGTGTCCAACCATGTTCTCGGACACGAACACCGGCACGTGCTTGCGGCCGTCGTGGACCGAGAACGTGTGGCCGATGAAATCCGGGATGATGGTGGAACGACGCGACCAGGTCTTGATGACCTGCTTCGTGCCCTTCTCGTTCTGGACGTCCACCTTCTTGAGGAGGTGTCCGTCGACGAACGGGCCCTTCTTCAGGCTACGTGGCATCTTTAACCTCCTCCTTAACGCTTCTTGCCGCGGCGGCGGACGATGAGCTTGTCGCTCGGGCGGTTGGGCTTACGGGTGCGGCCCTCGGGCTTGCCCCACGGGGAGACAGGGTGGCGACCACCGGAGGTCTTACCCTCACCACCACCGTGCGGGTGGTCGACCGGGTTCATGACCACACCACGGACGGTCGGGCGAACGCCCTTCCACCGCATACGGCCGGCCTTGCCCCAGTTGATGTTCGACTGCTCGGCGTTGCCGACCTCGCCGATGGTGGCGCGGCAGCGCACATCGACGCGACGGATCTCACCGGAGGGCATACGCAGGACGGCGTAGGCGCCTTCCTTACCCAGCAGCTGGATGGACATGCCAGCGGCGCGAGCCAGCTTGGCGCCACCGCCCGGACGCAGCTCCACCGCGTGGATGGTGGTACCGGTCGGGATCGAGCGCAGCGGCAGGTTGTTGCCGGGCTTGATGTCCGCGCCGGGGCCGGACTCGATCTTCGTGCCCTGGGCGATGCCCTTGGGCGCGATGATGTAGCGCTTCTCGCCATCGGCGAAGTGCAGCAGCGCGATGTTGGCGGTGCGGTTCGGGTCGTACTCGATGTGAGCGACCTTGGCCGGCACGCCGTCCTTGTCCAGGCGACGGAAGTCGATCAGACGGTAGGCACGCTTGTGGCCACCACCCTTGTGGCGAGTGGTGATGCGGCCCTGCGCGTTACGGCCACCGGTCTTGCTCAGCGGACGCAGCAGCGACTTCTCGGGGGTCGAGCGGGTGATCTCGGCGAAATCCGAGACCGAGGCACCGCGGCGACCCGGGGTTGTCGGCTTGTACTTACGAATTGCCATGAGTTCTTCTGCCTTTCTGAAGTCCCCGCCGCTTACGCGACCGGGCCTCCGAAGATCTCGATGGGCTTGCTGTCGGCCGAGATCGTCACGAGCGCGCGCTTGGTGTCCTTGCGCTTGCCGTAGCCGAAGCGGGTCCGCTTGCGCTTGCCCTGACGGTTGGCGGTGTTGACGCTGGTCACCTTGACGCCGAAAACCTTCTCAACGGCAATCTTGATCTGCGTCTTGTTCGAGTCCGGGTGCACCAGGAAGGTGTAGGTGCCGTCTTCGATCAGCCCGTAGGACTTCTCGGAGATCACCGGCGCGAGCAGGATGTCGCGGGGGTCGGCGATGGTGGTCACTTGCTCTCCTCCTGTGCAGCTTCGGCGGGGCCGTGCACGAAGGCGTTGAGCGCCTCGACCGAGAACACGATCTCGTCCGACTTCAGGACGTCGTAGGTGTTCAGCTGGTCCGGGGCGATCGGGTGCACGCCCTGCAGGTTCGCCACGCTCTTCCACGCGGTGACATCTTCGCGGCCGACGACGACCAGGATGTTCTTCCGCTCCGAGAGCTCGGCGAGGAAGGACTTGGCCGACTTGGTCGACGGGGTCTGACCCGCGACCAGCTCGGTGATCACGTGGATGCGCTCGTTGCGAGCCCGGTCCGAGAGGGCGCCACGCAGCGCGGCGACCTTCATCTTCTTGGGCAGACGCTGCGAGTAGTCGCGCGGCTGCGGGCCGTGGACGGTGCCACCGCCGGCGAACTGCGGCGCACGGGTCGAACCCTGGCGCGCACGGCCGGTGCCCTTCTGGCGGTACGGCTTCTTGCCACCGCCGCGGACCATGCCGCGGGTCTTGGTGGCGTGCGTGCCCTGGCGAGCCGCGGCCTGCTGGGCCACGACGACCTGGTGCATCAGCGCGATGTTCGCGGTCACGTCGAAGATCTCCGCGGGGAGCTCGACGGTGCCCTCGGTCTTGCCGCCAGCGGCCTTGACCGTGAGCGTCAGGTTGGTCTTGGTCTCGGTGCTCATGCCCGGGCACCACCCTTCACTGCACTCTTGACGATCACGATGCCGCCGGTGCGGCCCGGGATCGCGCCCTTGATCAGCAGCAGGCCGTTCTCGGCGTCCACCTTGTGGACCGAGAGGTTCTGCGTGGTGACGCGGTCGTTACCCATACGGCCCGACATGCGCATGCCCTTGAAGACACGGCCCGGGGTGGAGCAACCACCGATGGAACCCGGACGACGGTGCACGGCCTGCGCACCGTGCGAGGCACCCTGGCCACGGAAGCCGTGGCGCTTCATGGTGCCCGCGAAGCCCTTGCCCTTGGAGGTGCCGGTCACGTCGACGTAGGAGCCGGCCTCGAAGACATCGGCGTTGATCTCCTGGCCGACCTCGAAGGCGGCGACGTCGGCGACGCGCAGCTCGGCGATGTGGCGGCGAGGGGTGACACCGGCCTTGGAGAACTGGCCGGAAACCGGCTTGTTCACCTTGCGCGGGTCGATGGCGCCGTAGGCGACCTGGATGGCGGCGTAGCCGTCGCGCTCCTGGGTCCGGATCTGGGTAACGACGTTCGGGCCCGCCTTGACGACGGTCACGGGAACGACGCGGTTCTTTTCGTCGAAGACCTGGGTCATGCCGAGCTTGGTGCCCAGGATGCCCGCGGCCGGACGAGTCTTGTTGTCAGTCATATTCGAAGTCCCCGTCACTGAATGTTGACGTCGACGCTGGCCGGCAGGTCGATGCGCATCAGGGCATCAACCGTCTTCGGCGTCGGGTCGAGGATGTCGATAAGCCGCTTGTGCGTACGCATCTCGAAGTGCTCGCGCGAGTCCTTGTACTTGTGCGGCGACCGGATGACGCAGTAGATGTTCTTCTCGGTGGGCAACGGCACCGGGCCGACGACGCGGGCACCGGTACGGGTCACCGTCTCGACGATCTTGCGCGCAGACGCGTCGATCGCCTCATGGTCGTAGGCCTTGAGCCTGATGCGGATCTTCTGTCCCGCCACGCTGAGTGTCCTTTTCTCCGCTTACGTTGTGGCCCAGAAGCTTTCACTTCCGAACCACCCTCATTTGCACAGCCCGAACACACGAAGACGCATCAGCCACCACACGACCGCAGCCCTCGGGCCCGATCCATCGCCGCTGTTCATCTGTCATGGTTCATCCGGTCCACGCGGTCGGGCGTGTCGCTCCGCCGCTCATTCCTCGGCCCGGACCAAAATCCTGTAAGCCTCGGAACATTGTTCCGGACGCACCCACGCCGCAATCCAGCGGGGTGCAAAATTGGGTCTTTCTCACCCACCACCTGCGCTGATCCAACGGAAAAGACGCAACCCGGTGTGGGCAACCCGAATAGTATGCCTCGAGCCATGGGGGCAGTTCAAATCGCCCCCTCCCCACCCCGCGGACCGATGGCCCAGCTCACAGTGGGTGACACAGACCGGACAAGCCGGGCATGAGGAGCGCGATGGCCGGAGCGCGAAGTGATCTCGCACACCGGCCGCCGCTACATCTCAGCGATTGCGAAGGTAATCGAGGTAGTAGTCCCAGCCGCCGAGGTCCTCGACCAAGAGGAAGTTGCCGCCGCGGAAGACCGCGGGGTCGACCACGGCCAGGCTGATCTGCCCGCCCGGGGTGTCCGCGGCTTCGCCGACGGTCGCGGACATCGTGGGGTACACCATGCCGTCGCCCAATCCCATCTCGGAGAAGTACGGATCGAGCGCGATCCGGTTGTGCGCCTGATTGATCTGGGTGATCGCGGCCGGGATCCAGCTGTCGGCCAGCGCCACGGTCTCGTCGTGGTTGAGTTCCACGCCGACATAGATGCCGCCGCCAGGATTGATGATGGGCGTGAAAGCCGCGGCCGATCCGGCCGATGCGGTGGCGGCGACCGCCGCCCCCGCGAGTGCGATGCCAACCGTGGCCACCGCAGTGCGAATACGCATGATTTCGAGAACTCCTCTTTCAGGTCGCGCTCCCCGCGCAACCCTCCCATGCAACAACCAACCACTCGGTTTCGCGCGTCGATTTCGGGCGGTGACGGATTCGACGACCGATCCAGCGGCATCCTTACGAATGGGGCTCGCGGGTCACCCTTTCGGTTAACTTACTTCTGAGTAAGATCTGCGGCATGGGTAAAGAGACCGCTACTTATCGCGGGTGGAAGAAGCTTCCCGACAATCGGGTCGGGCATACGTTGTTCTCGCTCGGGATGGTGGCGAGAGTGCCGTACTTCGGGACCGTGTTGCCGAGTGTGGTGCGGCTGGAGCCGGGGTTGTGTGAGGTGACCGCGCCGAAGTGGTTCGGGATTCACAATCATCTGGGGACGTTCCATGCGATCGCGGCGTGCAACCTGGCCGAGGTGGCGATGGGGATGCTGTCGGAGGCGACGGTGCCGGAGACGCATCGGTGGATTCCCAAGGCGATGAACGTGCAGTACCTGGCGAAGGCCAACTCGGGGCTGCGGGCCGTGGCGAAACTGCCTGAGGTGCCGGACTTTTCGACCATCACCGAGGGGCAGGACCTGGTCGTGCCGGTGTCGATCTACGACAAGGCCGGGCTCGAGGTCGTGCACGCGGACATCACCACCTGGGTGACGCCGAAGTAGGCGGCGCGAAGTCGGAGGCAGCCTGGCGTCGGCGGGACCGGGCTGTTTGAATGCGGAGTATGAGTGGCCGGGAGGTCGGTGCTGCCGCCGACGTGTGTGTGGTGGGGCTCGGGCCCACGGGGCGGGCCTTGGCGCATCGCGCGATGGCGGCGGGGATGCGGGTCGTGGCGATCGATCCGCGGCCCACTCGGCTGTGGGGGCCCACGTATTCGTGCTGGGTGGACGAGCTGCCGGAGTGGTTGGGGCAGGGCGCGATCGCCAGCCGGATCGACGCGCCGGTGGTGTGGACCAAGGCCGAGCATCGGATTCCGCGGCCGTACTGCGTGCTGTCCAAGCAAGGCCTGTTCGACGCGCTGCCGCTGGACGACGCGACGGTGATCACCGGGCGGGCGCGCACGGTGCAGCCGCATCGGGTGGAGCTGGCCGACGGCACCGAGGTGCGGGCCGCCACCGTCTTCGACACCCGCGGGCAGGCCGCGCCGGGACAGCGCAGAACCGCCAGCGCGCACGGCATTTTCGTGGACGAGGACATTGCCGCGCCCATGGTGAGCGCCGGTGAGGGCCTGCTGCTGGACTGGCGCGACGAGAACGGTGCGGGCCCGGACGAGCCGCCGTCGTTCCTGTACTCGGTGCCGCTGGGCGACGGCACGGTGATCTTCGAGGAGACCAGCCTCGGCCTGCGCGGCGGCATGCCGCAGCACGAGTTGCGGCGGCGCACGCTGAATCGGCTGGCGGCGCACGGGATTCGGCTGCGCGGCGACGAGCCGACCGAGGCCGCGCACTATCCGCTCGACGCGGTGCCGCCGAAAACCGGTCGCGGACAGGTGATTCCGTACGGCTCGCGCGGCGGCATGATGCATCCGATCACCGGCTACTGCGTCGCGGATTCGCTCGCGCTGGTCGACACCGCCCTGGACGCGATCTGGCGCGGCGACGATCCGGTCGCGGCGCTGTGGACGCGCGAGGCCCGGCTGGTGCATTGGATGCGCATGCGCGGCGTGTACGGCCTGGGCCGGTTGACCACCGCCCAGTCGATCGCCATGTTCGACGCGTTCTTCACCCGCCCGCCCCGCCAGCAGCGCGCGCTGCTGTCCGCCCACGACGACTACACCGCCCTGGGCGCGGCCCTGTTCATGACGGTCGCCACCACCTGGCCCTTCCGATGGCGCTACGACCTGGTCGGCTGGACCAACCGAAACCGCTGGGTGAACTGGGATTACGGACACGCGCGCCCGGAGGATCAACCCGTCATTCCGGCGCGCTCTCGGCCGGAATCCACCTCCGAAAGGTAGATCCCGGCCAAAAGCGCGCCGGGATGACGATTACACCCAGTTCTCGATCCAGTACTTCCAGATGATCGAGGCGTAGGCGGCCAGCGGCGGGACCTTGATGTCGGTGCCGGCGAGGGCGGCGGCGGTGTGCCGGGAGTCGAAGCGGCAGGCGAATTCGCTGTCCTCGATGACATCGGTGGGTATGCCGACCTGGCGCAGTGCCCACCCCATACCGGGCACGCGCAGCGTCATGTCGAGGGTCTGCTTGGGCATGACCTCGATGAGGTGCGGGGCCCCGGCCTCGTCGGCGAAGAGGTTGAAGACCTCGGCGACGCTCTGCTCGCGCGGATCCACCAGGTGATAGGTGGACGGTCCGTCGCCGGGCCGGTGGGCGATGTGGTCGAGGGCGCGCGCCACGAAATCGACCGGCACCATATTGGTTTCGCCGAGTTTGGGCGCCACCACGGGCAGGATGCGCGGCAGCTGGGCGGCCATGCGCAGCACCCGGAAGAAGTAGTACGGCCCGTCGATGCGGTCGATCTCGCCGGTGCGAGAGTCGCCGATGACGATGGACGGCCGGTAGATCCGCCACGGCACCTCGGACTGCTCGCGCACGTCCTGTTCGGCGCGCAGCATGGCGCGCTGGTAGGGCGTGGGCAGCAGCTGGCCGACGTCGGTCATGTCCTCGGTGAACAGCCCCTCCCACGCCCCGGCGATGCGCGCGGTCGAAACATGGTGCAGCCGTCCGGCTTCCAGCGTGGCCGCGAGTTCGGCCACCCGTCGGCTGCCGCCGCCCGCCCCGGCCGCGTCGAAGCCGGCGGCCAGGTGGAAGACGTGGTCGATCGAACCGCGGTGCGCGGCAATCCAGCCCGCGTCGATGCCGAGCCCGGGCGCGGCCAGATCCCCGCGCACCGGCTTCACCCGGTCGCGGGCGTCCCAGTCGCGCAGGCAGCGGTTGAAGCGCAGCACGGAGTCCTCGCCGGGACGCACCAGCACGTGGACGTCCGCACCGCGTTTCAGGAGTTCGGGAACCAGAAATCGACCGATGAACCCAGTTGCCCCGGTAACCAGGTAAGCCATGGGGCAACCTTAACGTGACGCGGGCCACATCCCGATCGGGGCTCGGCGAACCACCCAAACCCCGCACACCACGCGAACTTTCGCGGGCGTGTCAGGGTTCGGGCGGCGTGTGGCTAAGCGCCGGTTTCCGCTGCCCGCCGGTAGCCGCGAATCGCGGGGTAGGCGAACACGACGATCATGCCGATGGTCCACGCCAGCGTCTTCAACAGCGGCGTGGCAATCGGCCCGTCCAGCGACAGCCCCTTCATAGCGTCGATGGCCGTGCTCATCGGCTGGTTCTCCACCGTCTTCTGCAACCAGGTCGGATAGGCGTTCACGGGAACGAATCCGGAGTTGAAGAACATCAGCAGGGTGTTCACGATGCCGATGACCGCCACCAGCAGGACGCCCTCGGTGAGCGTGGCCAGGGCGGTGATCATGACCGCGAATCCGATGGCGAACAGCACCGGAATGGCGATCATGGCAATCGAGGCCGCGGGCCCGTACCAGAACCGGAAGCCCAGCGCGATCCCCACCACCAGCACGAACAGCGAGGTGATGAGCACCCGGACGGCCTCGGCCAGCAGGCGTCCGGTGAGCCCGGCCGCCCGGTGGACGGGCATGGTGTAGAACCGCCCGAGCAGTCCGGTCGCCTTCTCGCCCTTGAAGCCGAGCGCGCTCACGATCGATCCGGACATGGCGGCCACCAGCATGACCAGCGGCACGTAGCCGTAGATGGCCGGGATCCCGGTGAATCTGGCGATCGAGTCGCCCAGCACGATCCGGAACATGATCAGCGTCGCCGCCGGGTAGATGAGCGTCTGGATCGTCGTGGAGGTGTCGCGCATCCAGCCCGTGAGCAGCCTCTTGCACTGGATCAGGCTCTGCTCCACCCAGATCGAGAGCGCGCTCTCCGATCGCGGTTTCACCACGGGAAGCGGCTGATGCCCCGCCCACGAATCCTGTTCAGTCGAGTCCTTTTCGACCACGTCGGTCGTCACCGCACTGCTCATGCCCGCCTCACACTCGCCCAGACCGCCAGCGGCGTGAACACGATCGCGCCGCCCACCAGCCACACCAGCGGCACCCAGAACACCTGCCAGGTCACGCCGTGATCGGCCATGTCCCGCAGCGCGAAGGAGAACTGCGAGATGGGTTGATTACGCACGAACGGCCGCACCCAGGCGGGGAATCCGGACTCGGGCACGAAGCCGCAGGACAGCATGCCGAAGATCAGGGTCGGCAGTGTCAATGCCTGGCTGAGGGATTCGGGACTCTTGGTCAGTGACCCGAGCCCGTCGGCGCCGACGGCCAGCACGGTCCCGATCGCGAGGGAGAACGCGCAGAACAGCACCGCCTGGCCGAAGCCGGCCACGAAGCGGAAGCCGATCATGTAGCCCCAGCCGAGTGCCGCGATGAGCGAGACCACCGAGCGCACCACGCCCGCGGACTGCCGCGACACCAGCGGCACCATCTTGCCGATGGGCATGGTCTGCATACGGGTGTTGAGTCCGGTCATGGCCTCGAACGCGGCCAGCTGCGCATTCGACATCATGGTGAAGGACATGGTCTGCAGCACGATGATCGGCATCACGAACTGCGCGTAGTTGATCCCGGCGAACTGCATGACGTATTTCAGCGGCAGGTAGAAGCCGAGGGTGAAGACCAGCGGGATGATCACCGCGACGATGAGTTCGCCCTTGGTGGCCATGACCCAGACGATGCGCCCGGTGAGCGCGCGCCACTGCGCGAAGCTGGTGGGCCGGGCCGGGGGGACATCGGCGAAGAGGTCGGCGGCGCGCGTGTTTTCGACCGTGGTCATGCGGTGCCCTCCGCGTCGGCGAGCTCCTTGCTGCCGTGTCCGGTGAGGGTGAGGAAGACGTCGTCGAGCGAGGGGCGGCGCAGGCCGATGTCGGCCAGCTTCACGCCGACCGCGTCGAGCCGGCGCAGCGCCTCCGACAGCGTGACCGCGCCGTCCGGGGCCGGAATCGAAAGCCGGTCGGCGCCCGCCAGTTCCGCGCGGACCGCCTCGGGCACCAGATCGCCGAGCGCGTCGGCGGCGGTGCTCAGCTGGGTGGGATCCAGCGGCACGACCTCGCAGTAACTGCCGCCGGTCTTCTCCTTGAGGGCGTCGGCGGTGCCCTCGGCGATGACGGTGCCCTTGTCGATGACGATGATGTTGTCGCTGAGCACGTCGGCCTCTTCGAGGTACTGCGTGGTCAGCAGGACGGTGATGCCCTGGTTCTTGAGCGCGGTGACCAGATCCCAGACGCCCTGGCGCGAGCGCGGATCCAGGCCGGTAGTGGGTTCGTCGAGGAACACCACCTCGGGCCGGACCACCAGACCGCAGGCAATGTCCACGCGACGGCGCATGCCGCCGGAGTAGTGGCGCACCGCACGGCGGCCGGCGCCGGTGAGATCGAACTCCTCGAGCAGGGTGTCGGCGCGCTGCCGGGCCGCCTTGCGGGGCAGGCCCATCAGCCGTCCGAAGAGCTCGAGGTTCTCGCGGCCGGAGAGGTTCTCGTCGAGGGCCGCGTACTGGCCGGTCATCATGATGGACCGGCGGACCGCGGCGGGATCCTTGCTCACGTCGTGCCCGGCGATGCGGGCGGTGCCGGAGTCGGGGCGCAGCAGGGTGGACAGGACCTTGACCGTGGTGGTCTTGCCCGCGCCGTTGGGGCCGAGAATGCCGAGCACCTGGCCGCGGGCGGCGGTGAAGCTGATGCCCTGCAGCGCGTGCACCTCGCCGAAGGACTTGCGGACGTCTTCGACGTAAACGGCCGGATCGTCGGGTGTCACGGATTCCGGTCTGTCCAAGCTGGGCATCAACTCTCCACTATCGGCTGGTCGGGCTGAACGATGTCGCCCCGGTGACGGGTCCCCACAACCCCGCAGGGGTAAGTCACTACCGCCCGCAGGGATGATCCACACCGTCGGCCGTGATGTTACCGGCGCATCCGAAACAGGGACGTTCATTAGCCGAAGCAGCTATTCCCAAACTGTGCGCTTGGTCACAAACCGGAGGGTTCCCGAATAGCCGCTGATCCAGGCCCAGACCGGCCGGTATGCGGTGATTTCGCTACCTTGTCGCATCTGCGACTCGAACCATAGTCTGGCTGCACGGGGAGAGACATTCCCGGCCACGAGAGGTTGACCATGGCCGAGTCGGCGCAGCCGGCAACAGGGCGCGCTAATGCGGGCCGATCGAAGGTACTGACGTCCTACGACCCACGGACCGGGGAGGTCGTGGGCGAGTACGCGAGCATGGGCGCGGGAGAACTCACCCGCACCGTCCGCTCGGCGCACAGCGCCGAACACTGGTGGGCGGCACTGGGTTTCGACGCGCGCAAGCGCTGGCTGCTGGATTGGAAGCGGGCCATCGCCCGCGGCACCCGGGATCTGGTCGAACTGGTCTCCAGCGAGACCGGAAAGCCGCGCCTGGACGCCGCCATCGAGGTGACCCTCGCAGTGGAACATCTGGATTGGGTTGCGCGCCATGCCGGCCGGACGCTGGGCCGCACCAACCGGCTCAGCGCCTCACTGCGGCGCGACCCCACCGGCACCATCGGCCATCTGCCGTTGGGCGTGGTCGGAGTGCTCGGTCCTTGGCACAATCCCGTTCTCACGCCGATGAATTCGATCGCCGGCGCGATGGCCTCCGGCAATGCCGTGGTGTTCAAACCCAGCGAGCTGACCCCCGGCGTGGGCGCCTGGCTGGCCGACACCTGGAACCATCTGGCCCCGAATCAGCCTGTGCTGCAGGTGGTCACGGGCGACAGCGCCACCGCGGCCGCACTCTGCCGCTCGCACGTGGACAAGCTCGCCTACGCCGGTTCGAACGCGGGCGCGCGCGAGGTGGCCGCGCTGGCCGCGCAGTCGTCCACTCCCCTGGTCGTCGAGCAGGGTGGACGCGGGGCGATGGTGGTGCAGGTGGACGCCAAGCTCGACGCCGCCGCGGCGGCGGCCGTGTACGGCGCCATGGCCAATGCGGGACAGCAGCCCGCGGGCGTGCGCTGCGTGTACGTCGCCGATTCGGTGTACGAGCCGTTCCTGGAGCTGGTGGCCGATCAGGCCAAGCGGCTGCGGCCGGGTGCGGACCGCCGCGCCTCCTACGGCCCGATGATCCTGGAGTCGCAGATCGAGGTGGTGCGCCGGCAGGTGCGCGATGCGGTGACCCGGGGCGCGCGGCTGGTGGTGGGCGGCCTGGATTCGATCCGCGAGCCCTATATCGAGCCGATCGTGCTCACCGAGGTGCCCGAGGTGAGCAGCGCGGTCACCGGCGATCCGGTGGGCCCGGTGCTGGTGGTGAACCGGGTGGCCACCATGGACGAGGCCGCCGAGCGGGTGAACGCGGCCGAGAATCCGCGCACCGTCGCGGTTTTCACGCGCGATGTGCGCAGCGTGCCGGAGTTCGCGGCGCACTTGCGCAGTGAACTGATCACCGTGAATTCGGCGCCCGTCTACGGCGTGCACGGTCCGGGCCGCATTCGTAATCCGCAGGTGCTGCGGGAATTCGCCCGCGCGCAGACGATCACCGAGAAGCACCCGCCCGACCAGATCACTTCCGGGACCTTCGAAAAGCATCCGCGGCGGCTGCGCGTGGCGCGCGCGTTGTTCCGTATGCGGCACCGAGTCTGATCCCTCGTCATCCCGGCATGCTTTTGGCCGGGATCCACACCCCCGCAGTAGATTCCGGCCAAAAGCGCGCCGGAATGACGGGGTGGGCTATCCGCCCAGCAATACTGCCCGCATGAGCGCGCTCACCCGGGCCAAGTTCTCCGGCCGCCCGTCGAAGCGGATGCGCCGCCCGACATCGGCGACCTGGGCGATGGCCGCGTGCACCCGGAAGCGGGCCTCGATCTGATCGCCGTCGAGCAGGTTGGCCCACTCCAGCACGTTCTGCCGCTGGATCGAGCGCAGCCGATGTTGTTCGGAGGCGGGCAGATTGGAGAATTCGGAGAAATACACGGGCAGGATCTCCGGCATGGCGAAGGTCATGCGGGCGAAGCGGTCGGCGATGCGCGCGGCCGCGTCGGCGCGGCTGGTGGCCTCGGCCAGCGCCTCGTTATTGGCGATGGCGACCCGTTCGCCGGTGCGGTGGAAGGCCGCGGCCAGCAGGTCGGCCTTGCTGGCGAAGTAGCGGTAGACACTGGAGGCGTTGATGCCCGCGGCCGCGCCGATCTCCTCGATGCTGGCCTCGTGGTAGCCCTGCCGCCCGAAGATGCGGATGGCCTCGGTGAGCAGCTGCTCCCGCTTGGAGATGACGGGCAGCCCGCGCACGATGGGGTCGCCGACGGCCGGGGCGGGCGCGGGCGGCAGCTCGCAGCGCAGGATGTCCCAGCAGATGTCGACGATGAGCCCGGTCAATCGGGTGGTGGACAGCGCGGTGCGGTGCGCGGTGATCGAGCCGATGGCGCTCAGCACGGCGGCGGCGCGCAGCTGGACGTCGGCGGCCTCCGCGTCGGGGTAGAGCTCGGCGATGGGCGCGGCCACGGTGTCGTGCAGGTCGTTGTAGATGACCCGGATGCGGTCGCGGTCCGCGCGCTCCAGATAGCGCCGCTCCCACCGGTACAGCCCGCCCTCGCGGCGCACGTCGATGGTGTACTCGGCGATGCCGCGGATCAGCGCGGTGAGTCGCGGTTCCGGTTCCAGCTCCGGATTGTCGGCGGCCTTGGCGGCGTCCAGCAATTGCTGCGCACCACCTTCCGCGGCGGCCACCAGCAGCGCGTATTTGTTGCGGAAATGCCGGTACAGGGCCGGGCCGGAGATGCCGACCTCGGCGGCGATCTCGTCCACGCCGACCGGGTGGTAGCCGCGTTCGGCGAAGGCTCGCGCCGCTACCCGCACGATTTGGACCTTGCGGTTCTTGGGGCGGCGGCGGGGTCCGGATTCGCTGTCGATTGGCCCGGATTGACCTTCTGGTCGCGCGGAAGCGAGGGCGGCCTCGCTGCGATCGGCGACCATACGGTTTCTCCTTCTCTACGGCACCGGCTGTTGACAGTGCCGGACGAACGACCTTAAGTTAACCACAATTCGCAAACTTGAACACAGTCTGCGGCAATGTAGCCGCATATATATCTGGGAGCCCCGATGAGCGATATCGCGACCACGACGGGTTACACCGCGATCCTGGACGGGCGGGTGCTTCGTATCACCCTCACCAATCCCAAACGCAAGAACGCCATCGATTACGACACCATGGCAGCCCTGGGCGGCACCGTGCGCGCGGCGTCTGCGAACCCCGCGGTCCGGGTCATTGTGGTGACCGGCGAGGGCGGCGATTTCTGCACCGGCGCGGACCTGTCCGCCGCCGACGAGTACGCCACACGCGGCATCACCAACGAGATGATCCTGGACGCGGCCAACGGCATGGTCAAAGCCATTGTGGAGGCGCCGATTCCGGTGATCGCCCGGGTCAAGGGCTCGTGCGCCGGTATCGGCGTGGCCATCGCGCTGGCCGCCGACCTGACCTACCTGTCCGAGGACGCCTACCTGTTGCTGGCCTTCATCAATATCGGGCTCATGCCCGATGGCGGTGCGGCGGGCCTGGTCGCGGCGGCCGCCGGTCGCCCGCTGGCCGCCGAGATGGCGCTGCTGGGCGAGCGGCTCCCGGCGCGCGACGCGCTGGCGCACGGCTTGGTCGCGGGCGTCTACTCCGAGGAGGGACTGGACGCCAAGGTGGAGGCGGCGGTCGACAAGCTCGCGCACGGTCCGCGTCGCGCCCTGGAACTCACCAAGCAGGCCCTCGGGACCGCGGCGCTGGCCTCGTTCGACGCCGTGCTGGCCGCCGAGAAGTCCGGGCAGTGCGAGCTTCTGGACTCCGCTGATTTCGCCGAGGGCGCGGCCGCCATGCTGCAGAAGCGCAAGGCGGTCTTCGCCGAATAGATTGGGCGTCAGCTCTTTCCGGTGACGGTCAGGTAGATCAGCACCACGTTCAGCGTGGTGATGATGGCCGCCACCAGCCAGGCCAGACCGGTGGTGAGGCGGCGGTTGACGTCGTTGCCCATGATGGCCGGGTCACTGGTGAAGCGCACCAGCGGGATCAGCGCGAGCGGGATGCCGAACGACAGCACCACCTGCGAAATGATCAGCGCGCGAGTGGGATCGATGCCGAGCGCGAGCACCACCAGGGCCGGAATCAGGGTGATGACGCGGCGCACGACCAGCGGAATGTGCCGGTGCAGCAGGCCCTGCATGATCATGGCCCCCGCGTACGCACCCACCGAGGTGGAGGCCAGACCCGAGGCGAGCAGTCCGACCGCGAGCAGCAATCCGGCGACCGGTCCGAGCACCTCGACGACCGCGGCGTGCGCGCCCTCGATGGTGTCCACGCCGTCGCGCCCGCGCAGGGTGCTCGCGGCCATGAGCAGCATGGCCAGGTTCACCGCGCCCGCCAGCAGCATGGCCAGGCCGACGTCGTAACGGGTGATGCGCAGCAACCGCTTTCGCGGCGCGCCCTCCTCCGGATGCCCGTGCCGGTCGCGAGCCATACCGGAGTGCAGGTAGACCACGTGCGGCATGACGGTCGCGCCGATCATGGCGGCGGCCAGCAGCACGCTGCCGGAGCCGTCGAAGCGCGGCAGCAGTCCGCCGATCGTCTCCGACGCCGAGGGCGGCGAGATGAACACGGAGGCAAGGAATCCGATGGCGATGACGCCGAGCAGACCGGTGATGACGCGTTCGAAGGGCTGCTGGCCGCGGTGGTTCTGGATCAGCAGCAGGATCATCGACACGATGCCGGTGATGACGCCGCCGACCATGAGCGGCAGCTGGAACAGCAGGTTCAGGGCGATGGCGCCGCCCACCACCTCGGCGAGATCGGTTGCCACGGCGACGGTTTCGGCCTGCCCCCAGTAGGCCAGGCGGACCGGGCGGCTCGCCTTCTCCCGCACCACCTCCGGCAGGGACTTGCCGGTGACCAGGCCGAGTTTCGCGGAGAGGAACTGCACCAGCCCGGCCATGACATTGGCCATGACGACCACCCACACCAGCAGGTAGCCGTATTGCGCACCGGCGCTGATGTTGGATGCGACGTTGCCGGGATCGACATAGGCGATAGCGGCGACGAAGGCCGGGCCCAGTAAGACCGTGGCCGATCGCGCTCGCTGAAACGGGCTGCGCTGGTCTTCGGCCAAACTGGTACTCACAAGAAGAGTTTACGGGTTCCCGAACTTTTTGTTTAGCCCCTCCTACCGAGCTGTGACCTTACCCATAACGGCAAACAGCCCGGCACCTTCCGGTGCCGGGCTGTATCGCGTTGTCCGAGTGAACTTTCGGCTAGACGCCGAGGCCCTGGGCCAGCACCGGCCACGAGTTGATGAACTCGTCGTTCCAGTAACCCCACGAGTGGGTGCCGGTGGCCCGGAAGTTGTAGGTGGCCGGGATGCCCAGCGAGTTCAGCTTGTTCGCCAGGTTGTGGCTGCAGTAGTTGGTGCCCGCCTCGATGACGCCACCGATGATGAGCTGGTTGGCCAGGCCGTAGCCGCCGGGCAGGGTGTAGGGCCCGTTGAGGGTGTCCCACTGGCCGGGCAGACCGCTGCCGGAGGAGACGTAGAGGTTGATGCCGCGCAGCTTCTCGGCATTGATGACCGGATCGTGCTCGGCCCACTCGGGCGAGTTCGACGGGCCGTACATGTTCTCGAGCTTGCCGCCGCCCCAGGTCTCGACGGTCAGGCGCATGAATTCCTGACCCTGCGGGTCGGCCATCTGCGCGCAGCCGGAGTAGGCGGCGACGGACTTGTACAGGTCCGGCCGGGCCTCGGCCAGGGTGAGCACGGTGGTGCCGGAGGTGGAGATGCCCGCGATGGCGTTGACGCCGTTGGTGCCCAGGGCGGCGTCGATCAGCGGGGGCAGTTCCTCGCTGAAGAAGGTGGTCCACTTGTTGCGGCCGAGCACCGGATCGTCGTTGTCCCAGTCCTGGTAGTAGGACCACTTGCCGCCGATGACCTGCACGACATTGACGTTCTTGTCGCCGAGGAAGCCGCCGACGATGTTCGTCTTCTTCACCCAGGAAGCGTCGTCCTGACCGCCGCCCGCGCCATTGAGCAGGTACAGGGTCGGGCGCGGCACCGAGGCGTCGGCGGGCCGCTGCACATCGACCGGGTAGGTGGCGCCCATGGCCGCCGAGTAGACGTAGAGGCGGATGTTCCGCTCATCCTTCATCTCGGCCTTGGTGATCTTCGAACCGTCCGCCGACACCGGATCGGCCAGCAGTTTCTTACCGTCGATGATCGGGTCGGCGGAGGCGGTGCCGCCACCGACGCCGGCCATGAGACCGGTGAGAACCGCGGTGGCAGCTAGGAAGGCCGCGGCTCGCACCCCGCGCCGCCCATTCCGGACATGTCGACGAATCAATGTTTTGCACCTTCATCTCGTGTCGAATTCAGCCCCCGACAGACCATACGCCACACACATCGGCCGGGCGGCAGGGTCACCGGCCGTGTTCGGCCAATCCGCCCAGCGCCTGCACCCAGCCCTCCACCAGCTGCTTGACCTGGTCCAAGCCGAGCACCGCGCCCACGAAGTCGAAGCGGGCGACGAGCCCGTCCTGACTGGTGTCCACGGTGACGTCGAGGTACAGGTCGTCGGCGACCGGTTCCGGGTAGACCCGGGCCGGGCGCAGATCGCGGTAGCGGAATCCGATGCGGCCGGCCGGCAGCACCGCGATCTCCGCGACGGTCTCCGGGTTCAGGTGCCGCAGCAGCCCGAATCCGACACCGCCGGACGGCACCTCCCGGGCGCTATCGCGAATCTGCTCGATGACCGTGCCCGCGCCGGGACCGCCGGCGCGCACCTCGGCGAGGTCGAGTCCCTCGAGGCGCAGCGCGAACGGGTAGGCGGTGCTGAACGCGCCGACCGTGCGCTGCCCGGCCTGGTCACCGGGCGCACGACCGTCGGCGATCAGCCGCACCACCGAACCCAGTGTGTCGCGCAGGGTTTCGGCGGCCGGGTCGAGCAGGGTGGCGGCCAGCGCGGCCAGCAGCACATCGTCGATGCTGGCCCCGTAGCGACGGGCGACGGCGTCGACGGCCGCCGCGCCCTCCCCCGTGATGGAGACCGAGACGCGGCCGCGACCACCGGAATCGGCGTCGCCGAGCACCCGGTCCGGGGACACGCCCTCGGCGACATCGGTGAGCGCCGCACGCCACCAGTCCAATTCGGCGATGGTGGCCGGATCCACGGCGCGCTGCGCGAGCGAGCGGGCGATGCCGAGCGGGTGCGCGTCCGCGCTGGGCGGGGTGGCGTGGCCGCCGGACCAGGAGGCGGTGAGGTCCTCGATGACGGTGCGCCACGAGGTGTCGTCGACCACCAGGCCGTTGGCGACCACCACCAGCACGGCGGCGGGCCGGTCCTCGGGCGCGCCGTCCACGGGCGGGTTCTCGACCAGCACGAAGCGCATGTTGTACCCCTTCTCGGGGTCCAATTCGGCTGCGGCGGCGTGGATCACGGCCTCGATGGGGTCGCCGACGGCCTCCACATTGGGGTCGATCTGCCAGACCACGGCGGCACCGCGCGGCTGCTGCGCCGGAATGTCGAGGGCGACCGAATCGCCGGTCCGGCGCAGCCGCGCCCACAGGCCCGGATGCCGGTCCAGCAGGGTGGCGACCGAGCGGCGGACCCGGGTGCCGGAGATGCCCGCGGCGATATCGAGGGTGATGGCGCGGACCCAGATGCCCGACGGCTCCACCTCGAGCAGGCTCATGGCACCGGCGGGCAGCGCCGAAACCTCGCCCACCGCGGTCAGTCTCGGGCCCTGGTTCACCGGCACGATCGGCTGGGGAGTGCGCGGGGCCGGTTCCGAGACGGCGGGGAGAGCCGCCGGAGCAGCAGCCGGTTCCGGCTCGGCCGCAATCGATTCCGGCTCGGCTGCCGGCTCCGGCTCGGCGGTCGCCGCCTCCGGCTCGTCTGCCACTTCCGGCTCATCCACCGCCGATTCCGGTTCGGCCGCAGCCGATTCCGGAGCATCGGCGTCCGAGTCGAGCTGGAAGGCGATGTCGGGGGCGGGTTCCGGCTCGAGGCCGGGCTCCGGGGCCGAATCGACCGCGGGCTCTTCCGGATCGTGCAGCTTCACCGGCCGCGCGAGGTCCTCGGGCCGGATGACCGGGAGCACCGCGGTGGTGGCCCAGGCGGGCTCGGCGGAATCCTCGGCGGCGGAGGCGGATTCGTCGACCGGTGCGGTCGCCGCGGTCAGCAGGTCCTCGGCGGCGATGACCTGGATGTCCGTCAGCGCCCCTTGGTCGAGCCCGGTCCGGATGTCGGCGGTCAGCACCGCGTGGGTCGCGCCCTCGGCGGCGATCAGGTCCACCAGTTCGGCGGTGCCGTAGTCCCGGTGCTGCGCGACCACCAGGGCGGCGGCCGCACCCAGCGGGAGCACCGGTTCCAGCGGGGACAGGCCGGAGCCCGCGGCCGCCAGATACAGTGCGCGCGCCTCCCGGCCGAGGCCGGAGCGCCGGGCCCGCTCGGCAATGCCGTGCAGGTCGGACTGGGTGAGCACGACCTCGCCGAAGCGGTCGGCCGGGTAGTCGATCCAGGCCGGGTGGCCGGGTTCGACGGGTGCGCTGCGGTCGGCGTCGGTGACCGGTGCGGCGGAACGGGATTCGACCAGCGCGCCGACGCTGGGATCGTCCACGACGATCCAGTCCAGCCCGCCGGTGAGCGGCGGCAGCGTGCGCGCCGCCGAGCCCAGGGTCAGGCCGTGGGTGGCGCGGCTGTCGAGGACGCGGCGGCCGTCGGCCGGGTCGACCGGCACCAGGGCCGCGCCGGACTTGGCCACCGCCCAGGCGGCGAGGACGAGCGCGACCGAGCGGGGCAGCGCGACCGCCACCCGGCTGTCCGGTCCCGCGCCCTGCTCGATGAGAACCCGGGCCAGACGCGAGGATTCGGCGTCGAGCTGCGCGTAGGTGAAGGCGCGGCCGCGGATGACGACCGCGGCGCCCGCCGGATTCGACGCGACGGCGGCGGTCATGAGCTCGGTCAGCGTGCCGCCCGGCTCCTCGACAGCACCGCTCTGTTCCTCGACAGCAGGGCTGGGTGCCGCGACCGCACTGCTCGGTGCCGCGACCGCACTGCTCGGTGCTGCGACGGCATTGCGGGGTGCTGCGACTGCACTGCTGTTGTCGGCCATATCGACTCCGGCGTCGGCGCGATCGATGAGGGTGGCCAGCACCGGTCCGATGACGGCCAGGGATTCGGCGGTGGTCATCATCTGGTGCGTGCCCGGGACCGGGTGCTCCACGATGTCACCGCTGACGTAGGGCCGCCAGTCGGCGGCCGACATCGCCTGCGGCACACCGGGACTGCGGAATTCGGCGCGGAACAGCTCGACGCGGCCGTCGAAATGCCGCGGCCGGTATTCCGAGTCCATCACCAGGCTGCGCACCGCGCCGCGGTAGATGCGGCGCAGCCGGTCCGGGGTCAGTACGCCCAGATCCGCCGGCACCGCGGCGTGCAGCGCGTTCAGCGCCTCCTCGCCGAGGTTCAGCAGATCGCCGTCCGGGAAGGCCTCGGGACCGATTCCGATGGTGGCGAACTCGTCGAGGATGGAGGTGCGGAAGTCGGTCGAGGCGCCCGGGTAGGAGTCCAGGATGGCGAGCAGATCCACCCGCTGCCCCGTGGCCTCCAGTTCGGCGGCGATGGCCTGGGCCAGGTTGCCGCCGAGGGAGTAGCCGAGCACCCGGTAGGGCCCCTCCGGCTGCACCTTGCGCATCTCGGCGGCGTAGCGCCGGGCCACGTCGTCGAGGGTGGCCGGGTCCCAGTCGGTTTCGGTGAGTGCGGGCGACTGCAGGCCGAGCAGCGGCTGGTCCTCGGGGAGGAAGCGCGCCAAACCGGCATAACACCACGACATTCCGGACATGGGCGGGGCGCAGAAGATCGGCGTCCGGGTGCCCGTGCCGCGGATGGGCAGCACGACCTGAAGTCCGGCCTCGGAATTCGAGTCGTAGTCGTGCGCGCCCTCGAGCGCGGCCACGATCCGCTCGCTCAGTCCGGCCACGTTCGGCGCGGTGAAGAACCAGGCGACCCGCACCTCGGCGCCGGTGAGCGCGCGCAGCCGGCTCGCCACCTGGGTGGCCAGCAGCGAGTTGCCGCCGAGGGTGAAGAAGTCGTCGTCCAGGCCGACCCGCTCCAGGCCCAGGACGTCGGCGAAGACATCGGCGACGGTCTGCTCCAGCGGCGAGGCCGGTGCCCGGTACTCGGCGGCCTCGAACTCCGGATCCGGCAGCGCGTTGCGATCCAGCTTGCCGTTGGCATTGAGCGGCAGGGCGTCGAGCACCACGAAGGCGGCCGGGACCATGTACGACGGCAGCGCCGCCGACAGCTCCGACTTCACCTGGGCGACATCGAGTTCCGCGCCGGTGGGCACCAGGTAGGCGACCAGGCGGTCACCGGTGCGCTCGTCGGTCTTGGCCAGCACGGCGGTCTGCGCGATCTCGGGCAGCGCCAGCAGCGCGGCCTCGATCTCGCCCAGTTCGATGCGGAAGCCGCGGATCTTCACCTGGAAGTCGGTGCGGCCCCGGTACTCCAGCTCGCCGCCCGCGTTCCAGGCGACGAGGTCACCGGTGCGGTACATGCGCTCACCGTCGGCGAACGGGTCGGCGATGAAGCGGTCCGCGGTGAGGTCCGGGCGGCCGAAGTAGCCGCGCGCCAATTGCGCACCGGCCAGGTACAACTCGCCCGGCACCCCGACCGGCACCGGCCGCAACCGGGCGTCGAGCACGTAGACGCGACTGTTCCATTCCGGCGCGCCAATGGGCACCGAGACCTGGTCGGCATCGGTGACGGCGTGGTTGGTGATGGACACCGCGGCCTCGGTCGGGCCGTACAGGTTGAACAGCTCCACCTGCGGCAGCGCGGCGCGGAACCGCTGCGCCACCGCACCCGGCAGGGCCTCGCCGATGGCCAGCACGCGCCGCAGCGCGCCCAGCCCGGTGGCCGAATTCGATTCGGCCAGCAGCGCGTCCAGCATGGACGGCACCGTGTGCAGGGTGGTCACGGACTCGCGCGCCATGAGCGCGTTGAGGTACTCCGGATCGCGATGGCCCTCGGGTTCGGCGATGACCAGGCGACCGCCCGAGACGGCGGCGGACCAGAATTCCCAGACCGAGAGGTCGAAGGTGGCGGCCGTCTTGAGCAGCACGGCATCGTCGACGCCGAGCCCGAATTCGGCGGTCTTCCACAGCAACTGGTTCACGACCGCGCCGTGCGGCAGCGCCACACCCTTCGGGCGACCGGTGGAACCGGAGGTGAAGATGACGTACGCGGTATTGGCGGCGGTCAGCGCGGCCACCCGCTCGGAATCGGCGATCGGCGCGTCCGAGTAGCCGGACAGGTCCAGCTCGTCGAGGCGGACCACCTCGGCCAGGTCGGTCTCGAAACCGACGGCGGCCGTGGTCAATACGGCCTTGGGCGCCGCGGTCTCCAGGATGTAGCCGACGCGTTCGGCGGCCTGGTCCGGGTCGACGGGCACGTAGGCAGCGCCGGACCTGGTGACCGCGTACATGGCGACGATCAGATCGGTGGAGCGGCGAATGGCCAGCGCCACCCGGTCTTCCGGGCCGATGCCGCTCTCGATGAGGGCGCGGGCGAGCCGGTTCACCTTGGCGTCGAGTTCGGCGTAGGTCAGTTCACCCTCGCCGTCGGCGACCAGCGCGGTCCGGTCCGCATGGGCCGCAACGGTCCGGTCGAGCAGGGAGGCCAGCGTCGCGGTGGTGTCCACCTCGTGCCGGGTGTCGTTCCAGCCCCGCAGGATTCGCGTCCGCTCGTCGGCGGCGAGCAGTTCCACCTCGCCCACCGGCGTGCCCGGATCGGCGGCGACGCTGCCGAGCAGGCGCACGAAGCGCTCGACGAAGCCCTCGACGGTGGCCTTGTCGAACAGCGCTGTGGCGTAGGTGAATCCGCCGATGATGCCCGCGGGCTCACCGGTCTCGGTGTACCGGTCGGCGGCGATGAGGTGCAGGTCGAACTGCGACAGCTCGGTGTCGATCTCGAGGCCCGCGACCTTCAGGTCGGAGAGCTCGAGGGCGGACTGGGTGTGGTTCTGGAAGGACAGGCCCACCTGGAACAGCGGGTGCCGCGCGGTGGAGCGCACCGGGTTGAGCACCTCGACCAGCCGCTCGAACGGCACGTCGGCGTGGGCGTAGGCGGCCAGGTCGGTTTCGCGCTGGCGCGCCAGCAGTTCGGTGAAGCTCGCGCCCG
>NZ_BAFX01000021.1 GCF_000308815.1 Nocardia concava NBRC 100430 | reverse complement strand
GCGACAGCACCGAGGTAGATGGAGCCGGGGAGGGTGATCCGGCTCAGGACGTAGTTCAGGTAGTCCGCGGTCGGCTTACCGGGGCGATACCCCGGGATGAAGCCGCCGAACTTCTTCATCTCGTCCGCGCGCTCCTCCGGATTGAAGGTGATCGCGACGTAGAAGTAGGTGAAGAACACGATCAACGCGAAGTAGATCGACACGTAGACCGGGTTGCCGGGATTGACCAGATACTTCTGGATCAGCTCCTGCCACTTGGCCGGATTGCCCGAGCTCTTCTGGGTCAACTGCGCCAGCAGGTTCGGCAGATACAGCAGCGAGGAGGCGAAGATGACCGGGATGACACCGGCCTGGTTCACCTTCAACGGCAGATAGGTCGAGGACCCGCCGTACATCTTGCGGCCGACCAC
>NZ_BAFX01000022.1 GCF_000308815.1 Nocardia concava NBRC 100430 | reverse complement strand
GCCGCCCGCGGCTGCGGGCGCGGCTGCCGGGGCGCCGGCGCGGGCGGCGGACGGATCCGCTGCTCCCCCGGTGACTCCCGCGCGTGCGGAGGCATCCGAGGCAGTCGGCGCGCCGGCGGTAGAAGCCGCGGGAGAAACGTTGCCGCCGCCGGTAGCGGACCCACCCGCCGCGCTCGACGGGCTGCCGCCCGCGGTCGACGATCCACCCCCGGAGGTCGAGGTGCCACCCGAAGTCGAGGACCCACCCCCGGCACTCGAGGAACCAGCCGAAGCAGAGGTCCCACCCGCGGTGCTCGACGAACCGCCAGAGGTGGATGAGCCGCCGGAGGTCGAGGACGCCGGACCGCTTCCGGTGCCACCGGCGCTGGACGCCGTTGCGGCCGAGGAGATATCGCGCGATCCGCCTTGGACGCCGCTCTGCACCGGAGACGTGGTTTCGGGGGCGCCCGCTTGGACATGGGTCGATGTCGCGCCCGCGCCATTGGTATCGACGTGGGTCTGCGGTGCCGAGCCGGACGTGGTTGCCGGGCCACCGGACCGGGTGTCGCCAGGTTGATCGGTTGGCACGCCACGATCGGAAGTGCGCGTGTCGGTGCTGATTCCGCCCGGGTGGCCGTTGGTTTCCGGGCGGGCGGTGCTGCCGTCGCCGGTCGGGCGCGCGCCGGTGTCGGCGGTGGGGTTCGTGCTGCTGGAGGCCGGGTGGACGTGGTTGCCGTCGGCGCCCGAGCCGTTGGTTCCGCTGACGCCGTTGGTTCCCGGGTCGTGAGCACCGGTTCCGTTGATGCCCAGGCCATCCGGACGCGATCCGACCAGCGTGAGATCACCGATATTGATGCCTGCCGCCTTGCGGGTGACGTACGGCTCCCAAGCCGTATGCGCCGCAGTGTGATTCAGACCCGAGAGCCCGCCCTGGAACATGCCGCCGGTGAGCATGCGCGGGTCGAATTGGGTGTGCTTCAGGTTGTCGACGGCCTTGTCCCAGCCCTGTTGCGCCACGTCGAAGCCGAACTGCGCGGCGGTCGCACCCACGAAACCCGCTCCGCCGCCGATCAATCCGGCGGTCGTACCGGTGATCATGCCCGTCAGATACCGGTTCATCCCGCGCCTGCCCAGCGCGTTGCCGAGTGCGCCGCCGATGGGGCCCGCCACCGCGCCACCGACACCGGAGCTGATCGCGGTCACCCCGACCTGCGTCCAGTTGACGCTCTTCCGGTGCCCGGTATCGACCTGATACTGCTGGATCGCGTAGTCCTGCATGGTGCCGAGCACGGTGTTCATCACCATGTGCTTCAGCGCGAACTTCACGACCGCGGTAATGCCCATCCGGGCCGCGATCGTGAGGATGCGCTCGAGCGCCTCCCGGCCGATGATCCGCACCGCGATGCGCGTCATCGCGACGATCACCGCCTCCACCGCCGGAGCGGTCGGCGGCCACGCCCACGCGATAATGATCTCGGCGGCCGCCATGGCGATCGACGAGTAGAACATCAGCTTCGTGTACTGGATCTCGGTACCGGTCTCCTCGACCGAATCACCGAGCTGCTGAAAGTGTTGCGCCAGGTCCAGAATCGAGCCGCCGCTACCGTCGCCGCTCGCCGGAGCGGCCAGCTTGTCGAACAGCTTCGCCATCTCGTCGCGCCCGTCGCCGTTCACATAGGCGGCCAGGGTCGCGGACTTGGCGTCGGTGATGGACGAGATCTGATCGCGCAGCCCGTCGGCGGCGGTGCGCCAATCCTCGGCCAGCCCCCACATCTGGTCCTCGTCGCCCTCGGGCCATTCCACGCCCACGAGGTAGCCGAGCCATTCGAGGCCCGAAGGCAGGTGCAGTGTCATACGGGGCTATCCCACCCGCGCAGGCGGTATCACCATCCGGAATCGGTGGCCCCGCCACGATTTCGCCGCGACTCCTCCGAATCTCGCTCCGCTGCATGGCGTTCCGGTGACTTCGGTGGCGCGGTCGACACCACCGGTGGCTCGGGGATCTGCAACTCGCGAGCCAGATCCGGCATGTCCGGCACCAGTTCGGCCAGCTTGGGCAGCCGATTCCGGTTCTGCGACACCGGAGCCATGACCTCCCGGCCGCGCCGCGCCACCTCCGCGCACGCCTGTTGCGCGGCCTCGGTCACCGCCTTGGCGATCTCCTGATAGTCGAGATCCTCGATGCCCGAACCGAATTTGGTCTCGATCAGCGTGCCGTCGGCATTCACGGTGACGGTCACCCGCTTGCCACGCACGCTCGCCGACGCGGTCAACGCCGCGCGCTGCTGCTGCAACTGGGTGATATTGCGCATCTGATCACGGAAGTCCTCGAGGATGTCCGTGAAATCGGCCCGAGCCCGTTCGTTCACCATGATCGGATCACGCGAACCCTTCGCCGTTGCCGTGATCCATCGTCTTCAGCTCCTCGGCGGCCTTGCGCTGACCGTCCGAGAAGTTGCCGAAGGTGCCGGCCATATTGGTCGCACCCTCGAGGATGTTCTTCTTGCTGGCGATATACCCCTGATCGCTATTGGCGAAATTCCCGCCGAGCGTGTCGTTCCCCCACGGCTCTCCACGCCCGGCGGTCGCGGAAGCCAGTGTGCTCATGACCTTTTCGATCCCATCGCGCACCTTGTCCGTCTTACCGGCCGCCTTGGTCAACAGATCCTCGTAGGCTTCCAAACGCCCGCTCATGGAAGTCGACCTTGTCAGGCTTGGGCAACCGCGCAGTTGACGGAAAATTAACGGAGAGTGCCGATTTGCACGTCCTCCGCGCCCACACTCACACCTCGATCTCGCCGCGCGATTCCATGAGCAGCAGGGTCTGCTCGACATGCTGCTCGAACCTGCTGATGATCTGCTTCATATCGGCGCCGCGCGCGGTCATCTCCGGAGCACCCACCTCGATCAGGTATCGACCGTCCGCGGGCAGATCACGGAAGATCATGGTGACCTGATGCATGCCCCGCGGACCGAACATGGACCGGCCCTGCAGCACCCGGATCGCACCGGTGAGCTCCGCGGGCCGATTCCAGAATGCGGCACTGCGGGTTTCGGCGGAATCCTCGAAGGAGTCGAATGCCCCCGATCCCCCGTAGGGGTCCGGCTCCGGCTGCTCGGTCACCAGGGTCACCGCCGGACCGCGTGCCTCCTCGGTCGGCGGCAGGTACGCCAGCATCAACGCGGGCAGTTCCTCGGGCTCGCACTCGAGCATCGTGAATCCGCCACTGTGGAAGACGGTTTCACCGGGCGCCTGCACGATCAGGCACGCCCGGCGATCACGGCGGGCGCCGTGCACCCGGATCCGTTTGCGCGGATTGTCGAATTCGCCGTCGCACCAGGCATGGACGACCAGAGCGACGTCCGGCTGTGCGACCGTGTCGAAGATCGTGGCGAAGCCCGGACCCAGCTCCGCGTCCAGCTTGGCATGGCATTCGATGAGCTCACGCTCGTAATCGTCGAGATACCTGGTGGTGCTGGTGAACCGCAGCGGCGAGGGCAGCCGGCCGCCGCGGTACTTGTAGCACAGCGCCTTGAACTCGACGTCGGTGAACTCCCATCTCATGCCTCGACCACCGGGTTGCCCTCTACGGCGGTCCCGACCGTGTGCCCGAGGGCCCGGATGAAGTCGACCTGCTCGGGCACGGGATCCGCCGTGGCGCTCGCGGTCGCCGTGACCGCCACCGGTTCCGCGGGCGCGGCCGCGACGCCGACCAGCGGTTCGACATGGTCAGCACCGACACCCGCGAGCCCGCCGAACAGATTGGTCAGACCCGCCAGCGGCGAATTGGTCACGGCCGCAGCGGGAATGGCCGACACCACCCCGACCGCGGGCGCGGGAGCGACTCCGCCCATCGGCGTGGTGTCGCCCGGCAGACCCGCTGTCGGCGTGGGCGTGCCGGACAGGCCCAGCAGTTGATTCAGCTGCGCCAGCTTCGCCGGATCCTTCTCGATCGCGGTGAACGCGGTCGTCAGCTTGTCCTCGGGCACGCCCAAGACATTGGCCAGCGTCGACAGATCGGTCGACTGGAGGGACTGGAGTTGCTGCAGGATGGTCGGCAACTGCTGGGCCAGCGTCGACGCCCCGCTCATCAGGGTGCTCAGGGCACTGGTGAGCTGCGACATGTCCGAACCGCCCGAGCTGCCGCCCGACGAGCCCTGTCGCTGACCCGCATTTCCATTGCTGCCGTTGGGGTTCGATCCGTTCGGATTGGTGCCGTCGGGCTTCGTTCCATTCGGATTGGTGCCGTCGGGCTTCGTTCCATTCGGCTTGGAGCCGTCGGGATTCGGCTTGTTCTCCAGCGGCGGGATATTCGGGGTCTTGGCGTTGCCGCCCGGGCTCGCCGATCCGCCGCCGCCGGAACCACTCGGGCTGCCACCGCCCGAAGGCGTCTTCCTGTCACCCGGGGGCGTCTGCTTGTCGTCCGGCGGCGTCTGCTTGTCGTCCGGCGGCGTCTTCTTATCCCCGGGCGGCGTCTTCTTATCGTCAGGAGGCGTCGGCTTGTCCGGAGCCGGAGCCGCGGTCGGTGAGGGAACCACCGCCATCACGGAGGCGCAGTTCTGCACGCCCTTGAGGTAGTCATCCTGGAAATCGTCGCGCTTTTCGTCCAGGTCGTCATCGGAGCACGAGCCCGTGTCCTGCTTTTCATGGTCGGGCATGTCGACCATCGTGTCGCCCATCCACTGGGAGGCATAGCGGAGATTGACCGCCACCTCTTTCATGGTTTCGACCAGCGGTTTCAGGTCATTCGCATACTGGGCGGCCGCTTCCTTGGCCCCACCCGCACCTGCTCCGGTCCAGTCGAGCGCTTGAATCTTGTTGTTGAACTCGCCGACCCGCGTGTCGACCTGACCGGCAAGGTACTTCCACGCCTCTCCGGCGTAGTAGTAGGGGTTGATGCTGTCATAGATGTTCTTGCCCAGATGGTAGAGGTCAGACCAGGATTGGTTGTCCTTGTTCTCCAAGTGGATGGCCAGGGGCGCCGTCTTCTTGTCCTTCCACGGCCCCTTCACGTCATCGTCGAAGTCGACTTTGTCGGTGAAGTCGTCGATATCCTTCGGCGCGGTCAGCCCGAGGTTCGTCGCCGACTTGGGAATCGACACGTCGGCCAGCTTGTCGAACACGTCCTTCGACTGGTTTTCAGTGTGCGCGTAGGTCCGACCGGCAGCCCGGAAGTACTCGGCCATATCGGTCAGCGCAGCGGCATGCATGTCGAACGCGTTGAGCAGCGCCTGCCCCTGGTCGTTGAACCCACGGGTCAGGACTCCCGAGGACGAATACTGCCCTTTGGTGAAATCCGGCAGGCCGGCAAGGTTATTGGCGTCCGCGAACTGGCGGAACCCCTTCATCACACCGACCATATCGGCACATGCCTGAGCGCCTTTCACTGCCTGCGAGGAATCGAACTTCAAGGTTCCCGCTTCGGCCTGCGCCCGCAATCCCGCCCAGACCGTGTTGTCTTTAGTCTCAGATGCCATCGCTAACTACTGTCGCTCCGCCCAGTTTCCAGCTATCCCGTGCCAGCACAGCCTACTGTCGTGAACTCCCAATGGCGCACAAGGAAATTCGGGGCATGCGCGGCTGCCTCAGGGTAGCCAAGTGAGCGCCACTCGCGCATCTGGAAGGATCTGCGAACATGCGAGTACTGGTGCAGCGCGTGACATCGGCGCAGGTGACGGTGGGCGGCGAGGTGGTCGGGCGGATCGATCCGGCCGGGCACGGCGCGCCACACGGGCTGGTGGGGCTGGTCGGCGTCACCCACACCGACACCGAAGCCACCGCGAAGGCATTGGCCGACAAACTCTTCCGGCTACGCATCCTGGACGGGGAGAAATCCGCCGCGGATCTGTCCGCGCCTATCCTGGTGATCAGCCAGTTCACCCTCTACGCAGACACCGCCAAAGGGCGTCGGCCGTCGTGGAACGCCGCCGCGCCCGGCCCCGTCGCCGAACCGCTCGTCGACACCTTCGCCGCCACATTGCGCGAACTCGGCGCGACGGTAGCCACCGGCCGCTTCGGCGCCCACATGCATGTCGAACTCGTCAACGACGGCCCCGTCACCATCCTGCTCGAGGGCTGAGCTGCGGTTTGCCGCACGCCGCTAGGGTGGCGGGCATGCTGCTGTGGATCAATGGGCCGTTCGGCGGCGGGAAGACGCAGACCGCGTTCGAGTTGCATCGGCGGCTGCCGGGGAGTGTGGTGTGCGATCCCGAGGAGGTCGGGTTCGGGTTGCATCGGGTCATGCCGCGGGAGATGCGGCCGGACTTCCAGGATCTGCCCGCTTGGCGGCAGGGCGTGTACGAGACGCTCGATCTGGTGCTGAGCAAGCACGCAGGGCCGGTGATCGCGCCGATGACCGTGGTCGAGCCCGCCTACTTCGCCGAGACCGTCGGGCGGTTGCGCGAAAAGGGGCATGATGTGCGGCATTTCGCGCTCATGGCACGACCCGAGACCGTGCAGCGGCGGCTGCGCGAGCGGGCACTGGGCGGCTTGCGGCACGAGAGTTTCGCGGTCGAGCGGGTCGATCACTGCCTGAACGCGCTGTCGCATCGGGATTTCGCCGAGCACATCGAGACCGACGAGATCCCGGTACGGGAGGTCGCCGACCGCATCGCCGCCGCGTGCGGACTCGGCCTGACCCCCAACACCGACGGGCTGCTGCGCACCCAGCTGCGGCGGGTCGCGGTGGGGATCAGGCATATTCGATTGTTCTGAGCGGCTCCGTCAGTGGACCCATTTCGAGGTGAGGCCCGCGACGATGGAGCCGTCGAGGTCCGAGAGGCTGTCGGCGACGAAGGAACGAGCGAAGTCGGAGGTCTGCCAGCGGAAGACGACCGGGTAGGCGCGCAAGGCCGCCAGGACCACCTCGGCCACCTCGTCGGCGGTCTGGGCGGTGCTGTAGGCGCCTCGGGTGCGGTTGATGTAGGCCTGCAGGGCCGAGGCGTAGGGGCCGACGGCGGCGAGGGTGGCGGGGATGTCGACGCGGGCATTGTTGACGAATTCGGTTGTGACCGCGCCGGGTTCGATGACGCTGACGCCGACGCCGACCGTGGCGGCCACCGGCTCCAGGCTCTGCATGAAGCCCTCGACCGCGAACTTCGCCGCGCAGTACGCCTCGTTGAACGGCTGCCCGACCGCGCCGCCGACGCTGGTCACCGTGACCACGCGGCCCTTCGAGGCGCGCAGGTGCGGCATGGCGGCCTTGGTCACCTCGACCACGCCGAAGAAGTTGACCTCCATCGCCCGGCGGATATCGGCCATCGGCAGATGCTCCACCGTGCCCAGCACCGAGACTCCCGCATTGTTGACCACGGCGTCGAGGCGGCCGTAGTCGGCGACCACGCCCGCCAGGCAGCCCGCGATGGACTCCGGATCGGTCACATCCAGCGTCCGCACATCCGCGCCGGTCTCCCGCACCGGCCCGGCCTTGTCCGGATTACGCAAGGTCGCGACGGTCTTGTACCCCGCCCGCACCGCCGCGGCGGCAACCGCCAGCCCGATCCCCGTGGACGTTCCGGTAATGAGAACAACCTTGTCGTCGGCCATTTCCCCATCGAACCAGCCCCCGGGCCCCGCTCCCCGGTGCCACGCCCGACGGATCAGGAGGATGCGGGGACCAGCGGTTTCAGCACACGCTCCACCAGGGCGGTGTCGCAATGCTCGACGATCTCGGTGATGAGGCCGTCGGAGAGCGTCAACAGCAGGCAGTAAGTCTGGTGGTACTGCTCGCCCGCGACCGTGGTGCCGTACCCGCGAGCCTGCACCACGACGCGGTCGCCATCGCCCAGGATCAGATCCGCCACCATCCGATACCCATCCGCGAACTGCGCCATCAGCGGCCGCAGCAGCTCCTGCACCACAACGCTTTTCGGTTCCCAGGTACCGGCCCACGACCAATTCCCCGGGAAGGTCCAGCTGCACTCCTCCGACATCGCCTCGGTCAGCGCGCGACCGTCGCCCGCCGCCATCCGATCGAAGACCGCGCGGATCATTTCCATGTTCCCAGCTGTGTTCATACGATCGACGCTACGGACGACCCTGGTATGCGAACAGCGAGAATCCCGCATACCCGGTATCCCCTTTCGGCATGGCCCAGCAGCCGCGACCGAATTACTGCGGCGGCGGAATGAAGACGACCGCTCCACCCACCAGCGCGTAGATGGCATGCGACTCCGGATCGACGGCCGAACCCACCAGCATCTTCCCGCCGGTCCCGATCGCGGCACCGAGCGCACGTCCGGTGATGTCGATACCCAGCAGCTGGTAGCCGCTCCGACCGTTGTCGACGGCATAGCCGACATGCCTCGCCGAGTCCACCGCGACCGATCCGGATGCGCTCGCCGCCCTGAGCGTGCAGACGAGAGCCCGCGTCTCCAGATCGGCGAGATAGATATTGTCATTGCCGACGAGCACGGCGATACCGGCGGCGAAATCCACCGCCATGCGCGGCATTCCATTACCCGGCACGCCGATCATCCCCGCGACCCGGCTCGACGCCAGGTCCACCACGATCACACCGACGTCGTTCTGCTTCGAGTTGTAGCGCGAACCCGCCACATACGCCGTCCGCCCCGTCGGGTCGATCGCCACCTCCCCGGCGGAGGTCCCCAGCTCGATCGAGGACAGCAGCCTCGCCGACCGTGGCTCGATCACCGAGAGTGTCGCGGTCGCATTGACATTCACGACATCCGGATCCTGCTGAAACCCGAGGAACTTCTCGTTCGTGACATACACGAGATGGCTACCGGGATCGACCGCGACGCCGCGCGACCCCGGACCGGTCTCGAGCGACGCGACAACGCTGTTCGAGGTGGTGTCGACCATCGAGAGCGTGGCCCGGAGCCGGGGCGTCGCATTTTCGGCATCGCCCCGGGTCGCGACATACAGCCGCTGCAACTCCGGATCGATCGCGATCCCGACCAGCTCGTCCGGGAACGAAATCTTGGTGACCACGCTGCGATTCGCGATATCCACCACCGCCACGGTCTTGGACATGTCGTTCGCCACGTACAACCGCCCCGCCGCCGCATCGACGACAGCCTGCTTCTCCCCCAACTCCGCCCCCACCTCGACCGAGGCGTAGTTCGGCCCGCTGGACCCACTCGATCCGCGGCTCAGGATCAGCGCGCTCACGACGACCAGGACGAGAACCACTACAGCGCTCCCGACACCGACCAATACCCGCCGGACGCGCACATCTCTCGGGCTGCCTCCCATCGCCACCCGCGGTGCCGCGACCGAGTACGGCCGCGAGGGCCTCACCCGCTGGTCGGCACACAGCGGCCGGAATGCCCTCTGCACCAGCGGGTTATGCGCCGCATCACCCGAAAGATAAAGAGTCCGTATGTCGTCGGGCGACCCGATACCCGCCGCTCGCAGCACCTCCACTGCGGCCGAAACCACGTTCGGAAGACCCGCCTCGGTGAGATCTACCGCCGAAACCGGTGGAAGGCCGCGCGATCCGACCATCTGGAGCGAGCCATCCGCCGCCACGATGAGCAATGCGACATTCAGTGATCCCGGCAGGAAGTCGATCACCGCGATGCGCGAACCCGTCGGAGCCGGAGCGATTCCGGCATATAAGTCGGGCTCGCCGACACCCATCACAGCAATTCCTCCCGGTTTCAATCCTTATTTGTGCCAGTAGTTTTCGGGCCCGGCCTTTTCCACGGCGGCCTTGGCGGCGGGGTCCATCCACTCGTCGGCGGTCACGTCGCGGGTCAGATTGATGTAGAGCGCGGTCGATTCGTATACGTAGCGATATTGATGTGAGCTGTAGCCGCTTTTGCGGGCGTAGGCGGCGCCCTGCTCGCATACCTCCGCGCCGGCGCCCTCGTGCGGGCACCAGATCGCCCAGTTCTGGGTCTGGCCTTTGATCGAGTTGTACAGCCGGTCCGCGTCGGCGGTGGTGCCGAACGCCATGACGTTCACCGAGACCAGGATCTTGTTGGAATCGTCGACGTAGGAACCGGCCACCTGCTGCGCGCAGTTGTAGTCCCGCAGCAGCGATTTCACGTTCCACGACATATCAGGGGTGATGCAGTCCATGACGCCGCTCGAGCGCAGCGTGTAATTCACGCCCTTGGCGTCCCGGAAGGATTGCGGAAGCAGCGCATTCGCGGTGAACGGGGTCTTGTCGGTCGCGGCCGTATCGAGCGAGCTCCAATTGAACGGGGGCGTGGTGGAAGTCGGCGGGACGTAGGAGGTGGTGCTGTAGGTGTACGGAGTGAACGTCGAGGACGACGATGCGTCGCTGTGGTCGGAACTCTGCACGGCTCGCACCCCCAGCACGAGCAGGACGACCGCGACCACCACGGCGGCCACGATTCCGCCGACGATTCCACCCGAGATCCCCTGCGGTTCAGGAGCTCTCGGCGTAGAGGGCCCAGGGTGGAACCCCGGACCCGGCGCGACCGACTCACCCACCGGCTCCACCACGGGCGGCGCTGCGGCGACGAGAGCCGCGCGCCACTCGGCCGCGGTCGGGCGGGTAGCGGTGGCCGCCGGGTCGCCGAAGGCCCGGTCGATCAGCGCGCGCAGACCCCGATCGAAGCCGGCCGGCAACTCCGAGCGCAGGTACCACCGGCCGTCGACGAGCGCCGGAAGATTCGCCTCCAGCAACAGGGTTCGATACACGAGCAACGCGACACCGAGCCGATCGCTGTACCGGTCGGGGCCGGTGACCATGCCGAAGCGCACCCGCGGATCGCCCCATCCGTCGGCACTGCGCCGCTGCACCGGAACCGCCTGTGCGGAGCGCAAGCCGTCACCGTCGCGCAGGTAGACGCCGGTTCGCGACCACAGCAGGTTGGCGGGCGCGATATCCCCGTGCACCAGCTCGTTCCGCTCCAGCATCTCGAAGAGCTCACAGAACCGGATCGCCACCGCCACACGCGATTCCGGCTCGACCGGGCCTTCGGGCCCGTACAGCCGATCGAGAGTCCGGGGCCTGCCGTCGGGATCCAGGAACTCCGCCGGGACCGCGGGCAAGATCACTCCGGCGAGTGCGCCGTCACGCCATACCTGGTCGATCGGCCAGCTGATCGGCACCGGGGCACCCGCCTGCTGTTCGGCGGCCAGCACGATCGCCCGCCCCGTCGCGGTCACCTTGCCGATCCGATCGAGATCCTCGGGATCGGTCAGCGGCACAGCGTATTCGCGAAACAGCCGTCCCCGTCCGGCCTGATCCCGGCATTCGTGCAGCCATGAGTGACCGTGTGCGTCGCCGACGGTCGCACCGGCAATGTCATAGGTGTCACCGGACGATCCGATGATCCGGAACCGATCCTGCGCCCGGCCATCCACGGGGACATGCGAATCCATCGGCCGAATCCCCCTCCTAGCGATATCGCGTCCGCGGCCAACCGTATCGGCACCCCCGAAACCACGCCAATCGAACTATCGGGAAGGAAAGAGACACAACATCGATCGCCGGACCCGACACGAAACGACCGCACCCGCCCCGGCCAGGCCGGAGCGGGTGCGGAAAAGCGTTGCGCGGAGGGTTATTCCGGGCGGAGCGTCAGGATGCGGGGACCGTCTTCGGTGACGGCTACCGTGTGCTCCCAGTGGGCGGCGCGGGACCCGTCGTCGGTGACGACGGTCCAATGGTCGTCCAGCTCATGGGTTTCCGTGGTGCCGAGGGTGAGCATGGGCTCGATGGCGAGGACCGAACCGACGCGCAGTTCGGGACCCTTGCCGGGAGCGCCCTCGTTGGGCAGGAAGGGGTCCATGTGCATTTCGCGGCCGATGGCGTGACCGCCGTAGCCGGAGACGATGCCGTACTTGCGGCCGTGCTCCTTCTCGGCGGCGTAGGTGCCCTGCTCGATGGCGTGGGACACGTCCGACAGCCGGTTGCCCGGGAGCATGGCGGCGATACCGGCCTCCATGGAGAGCTTGGTCGCCTCGGAGAGCAGCCGGTCGGCCTCGATGATGGTGCCGACGCCGAAGGTCCACGCCGAGTCGCCGTGCCAGCCGTCGAGGATGGCGCCGCAGTCGATGGAGACCAGGTCGCCCTCGACCAGGACGTCGTCCTTGGACGGAATCCCGTGCACCACACGGTCGTTCACCGACGAGCAGATGGAGCCCGGGAACCCGTGGTAGCCCTTGAACGACGGAATCGCGCCGGCCTCACGGATGACCGCCTCGGCCACCTCGTCCAGCTCCAGGGTCGAGACCCCGGGCTTGGCGGCGGCACGCACCGCCACCAGTGCGCGGCCGACGATAGCGCCGGCCGCCGCCATGGCGTCCAGTTCACCGGAGGTGCGGAATGGCACCACCCGCTTGCTCTTGCGGCCGAAGACCATTAACGGCCCAGGGCCTTCAGTGCACGCGCGTTGACCTCTTCGATCTCGCCGACGCCCTCGACGGACACGACGGAACCGTCGTAGTGCTCGAGCAGCGGCTCGGTCTCCTCGCGGTAGACGCGCATGCGGTTGCGGATGACCTCTTCGGTGTCGTCGCCGCGGCCGCGGGCCAGCATGCGCTCGACCACCACGTCCTCGTCGACCACGAAGGACAGCACGGCGTCGAGCGCCTGGCCCGACTCCTTGAGCATCTTCTCCAGCGCCTCGGCCTGATCCACGGTGCGCGGGTAGCCGTCGAGGATGAAGCCGTTGACCGCGTCGGGCTCGCCGATGCGGGCCTCGACCATGCGGTTGGTCACATCGGAGGGAACCAGGTTCCCGGCGTCGAGGTACTGCTGCGCCTCACGGCCCAGCGGGGTCTGCTGGCTGATGTTCGTGCGAAACAGGGCTCCAGTGGAGATGTGCGGAACACCGAGCTTTTCCGACAACAGTTCGGCCTGGGTGCCTTTACCGGCACCGGGCGGTCCGAGCAGTACGAGTCTCACTTCAGGAACCCTTCGTAGTTTCGGTTCATCAACTGGCTCTCGATCTGTTTAACGGTATCGAGGCCGACGCTCACAATGATCAGCACCGCGGTACCACCGAACGGCAGATTCGTCACGCCGCCGGAGGACCCGATCCCGAGGAGCAGGTTCGGCAGGACA
>NZ_BAFX01000023.1 GCF_000308815.1 Nocardia concava NBRC 100430 | reverse complement strand
GAGTAGATCGAGTCAACCGGAATCCGGCCGATTTCCGCACCCGACGCCTTGTTCTGCACGGCCGGGACGTAGCCGCGACCGCGCTCGACCACGAGCTCGATCTCCAGCTTGCCCTTGTCGTTCAGGGTGGCGATGTGCATATCCGGGTTGTGCACGGTCACGCCCGCCGGGGGGACGATGTCACCGGCGGTGACGGTGCCCGGGCCCTGCTTGCGCACGTACATGGTGACCGGCTCGTCCTCTTCGGACGACACGACCAGGCCCTTGAGGTTCAGGATGATGTCGGTGACATCTTCCTTCACGCCCGGAACCGTGGTGAACTCGTGCAGCACGCCGTCGATGCGAATGCTGGTGACAGCCGCACCAGGAATCGACGACAGCAGCGTGCGCCGCAGCGAGTTGCCGAGGGTGTAACCGAAGCCCGGCTCCAGCGGTTCGATGGTGAACCGCGACCGGTTCTCGGACACGACCTCTTCGGTCAGCGTCGGTCGCTGTGAAATCAGCATTTCTTCCTCCTTCGAGCGCCCACTATTTGACGCTCACGATTGGGAGCTGTTGCGGCCCTGAGGAACTCAGGGCCACAACCAGCGGTGCGCTTGACGCGCAACCTAATTACTTCGAGTAGTACTCGACGATCAGCTGTTCCTGGAGCGGAACATCGATCTGCGCACGCTCGGGGAGCTGGTGCACCAGGATGCGGAGACGACCCGGGACGACCTGCAGCCAGCCGGGGACCGGACGGTCACCGACGGTCTCGCGGGCGACCTGGAACGGCAGGGTGCCGGCCGACTTCTCCTTGACGTCGATGATGTCGTACTGCGACACCTGGAACGACGGGACGTCGACCTTCACGCCGTTGACCACGAAGTGGCCGTGCGACACGAGCTGACGGGCCTGACGACGGGTCCGGGCCAGACCGGCGCGGTACACGACGTTGTCGAGACGGGCCTCGAGCAGACGCAGCAGGTTGTCGCCGGTCTTGCCCTTCTGGCGGTTCGCCTCTTCGTAGTAGCGGCGGAACTGCTTCTCCATGACGCCGTAGGAGAAGCGAGCCTTCTGCTTCTCCTGCAGCTGCATCAGGTACTCGGACTCCTTGATCCGCGCGCGGCCGTGCTGGCCCGGCGGGTAAGGACGACGCTCGAACGCCTGGTCGCCTCCAACGAGGTCGACACGCAGACGACGCGACTTGCGGGTGATAGGGCCGGTGTAACGAGCCATTTTTCTACTCTTCCTTTCCCGCTAGACGCGACGCCGCTTGGGCGGACGGCAGCCGTTGTGCGGCTGCGGAGTGACATCGGAGATCGAACCGACCTCGAGGCCGGCGGCCTGGAGCGAACGGATGGCGGTCTCGCGACCCGAACCCGGGCCCTTCACGAAAACGTCGACCTTCTTGACGCCGTTCTCCTGCGCCTTGCGGGCAGCGTTCTCGGCGGCCAGCTGCGCGGCGAACGGAGTCGACTTACGCGAGCCCTTGAAACCGACGTGGCCGGAGGACGCCCAGGAGATGACGTTGCCCTCGGGGTCGGTGATGGACACGATCGTGTTGTTGAACGTGCTCTTGATGTGCGCGTGGCCGTGCGGGATGTTCTTCTTATCCCGGCGACGCGACTTCTGAGTCTTCTTCGGGCCAGCGGCCCGGCTCTTCGGAGGCATGCGCTATCCCTACTTCTTCTTGCCGGCGACGGTCTTCTTCGGACCCTTGCGCGTGCGGGCGTTGGTCTTGGTCCGCTGGCCACGCACGGGCAGGCCACGGCGGTGGCGGATGCCCTGGTAGCAGCCGATCTCGATCTTGCGACGGATGTCGGCCTGCACCTCGCGGCGCAGGTCACCCTCGACCTTCATGTCCGAGGCTTCGATGAAGTCGCGGAGCTTGGTCAGGTCGTCGTCGCTGAGGTCCTTCGAGCGCAGGTCCGGGCTGACGCCGGTCTGCTCGAGGATCTCCTTGGCGCGGGTACGGCCGATGCCGAAGATGTAGGTCAGCGCGATCTCCATGCGCTTTTCGCGCGGGAGGTCGACGCCCATCAGACGTGCCATGTTTGGCGATTCCTTACTTTTGCGGAGGTCTGCTCCCTGTCCGTCCCCTCGTGAGTGGGGCCCCGGCCTCCGTACCGGGGGTAGGCCGCCGTCCGTCCCCTGCGGGACTCGCCGACGGCGACTGGAGCTGGGAGTTCTTCTTCAATTGCCAATCCGAACCGCGATTCGGTGCTTGGCGGTGAATCAGCCCTGGCGCTGCTTGTGGCGCAGGTTCTCGCAGATCACCATGACTCGCCCGTGACGGCGAATCACCTTGCACTTCTCGCAGATCGGCTTGACGGACGGCTGAACCTTCACGTCAGATCCAATCTGGGTTGGTGTTCACTGGCCGTGAACACAGTTTTTCCCCGGCCGGTTTGACCGGGGAAAACCCGGGATTCGCATCCCGGAAGTCTGTTCGCACCCGCGAGGGTGACTCACTTGTAGCGGTAGACGATGCGGCCGCGGGTCAGGTCGTAGGGCGAGAGCTCCACGACGACGCGGTCCTCGGGCAGGATGCGGATGTAGTGCTGCCGCATCTTGCCGCTGATGTGGGCCAGAACCTTGTGACCGTTTTCCAGCTCGATCCGGAACATCGCATTGGGCAACGGCTCGATAACCCGGCCCTCGACCTCGATGGCCCCTTCCTTCTTCGCCATATCCTCCGCGATCCCGGTTAGGCTGAACCTGGTTGGTTCAAGCTCATTACGGCAGGTCGGCCGGAAGTTTCGTGGTGCATGACGGCCAACCCGGTGACATACTCACTGGAGGCGGCACGAAGACATGCCACAGCCACTATGTAAGTCACCAGCGGCCAAGCTTACCCGTTTCCCCAGATCCGGCCAAATACGGGTGCTGTGACTTGGCACTATTACGCGCGAAGTCACCCCCGCGCTCCCCCACACCGGGCACGGCCTTGCCGAAGCTCGCTAAACTACGGCCTGTCCAGCAAGATCGGTCGAGCTTCCGGGGGTAGATGTGAGTCGCGAGAACGACGGCCTCCCCATGCTCCCGCCCTGGCTGTCCGAGAGCGACGTCTCCGACTCCGGCTACGAGGCCCCCGTCCAGAACCTCCCCCACGACGACCTCATCCCGGAAAAGAAAAAGGGCGGCCGCCGCATCTTCGGCAACCGCAACCCCCGCAAGGGCCCCGCCGCGGACCCCACCCCCCAGCCCCAGACCCCCGCGGACCCGACTCCCCCGGCTCCCCGCACCAACGCCGACCGGTCCGACCAGTGGGCTCAGCCGCAGCAGGCAGCCCAGGCCCCACAGCGCGAGTCGATCCCCCAGCGCGATCCCGGCACCCACTTCAACCTCCCCCCGCGCGGCAACCAGTCGCAGCAGCCCGCCGCCCCGGCCAACGGCCACCCCGCACCCCAGCTCAACGGCAACGGCTCGACGCCGCAGCAGTCCAACGGCCAAGGCTTCCCCTCCCCCTCCGCACGCCCCAACACCCCGGCCTCCGGCGGCACACCGCCCACCGCCCAACCGGCGCAACAACATCCGGCCCAGCCGCCCCAGCAGCAGACGCCCCCGCACCTCCTCGGCAGCCAGTTCCCCCAGACCCCGACCACTCCGGAACCGCCCCGCCCGGCACCGAATCCCGGCCCGGCCGAGCAGACTTCAGGACCGGTCGGCCCTACCCCGGGTCCTGCCGGTCAGAACTCCGAATCGCAGTTCTTCACCCCGCCGCCGCTGCCGCCTTCACCCACGCCGCAGCAGGGCGTCGGCGCGTCGCTCGCGGGCACACCGGATCCATTGACCCCGGCCCGGCTCCCGGCCGATCCGACCACCCGCATGCCACTGCCGCCCGCCCCCGGTGAATCCGATTCCCCGGCAGGCGATCCGGCACTCCGCGCGTCCCGTCCGCCGCTGCCGCCCGCCCCCGGCGAGGTCGACTCCGCGACCCCCGACGTCGGCGATCCGGTCGGTGCCACCACGAAGTTCTCCCAGCCGCCCCTGCCCCCGGCCCCGGGCGAGCTCGACGCGACCGGCTCCGGAATCATCACCCCGCCAACCGGTCCGGTCCCGAACACCACCGCCAGCGCGCATGAGCTGCTGGACGCCCAGCTTGCCAGCCTCGGCGGCGCACTCGCGGGCCCGAGCCCGCTGTCACCCAACGCCGACGATGCCGCCTCCGGCGCTGCCGAAAAGTCCGACCCGAATACGGATTTCGACCAGCCCATGGTCCCCGGCCGCCATCGCGCGCTGGACGTACCGCCGCCGCCCGGCCCCAGCCTGACCCCCGGGGAAGGTCGCCACAGTTCCGGCCCCATCCCTCAGGTACCTGGCCCGGGTCTACAAGGCACCGGACCGAGTCCGCAGAGCACCGGCCCGGCTGGACAGGGTGCCGATTCGACGCCACAGGCGCCCGGCCCGCTCGGGTTCGACCCTGCCCCACACATTCCGGGGCCCGGTCCGCAGACGCCCGACGGCGGCCAGTGGACGCCACCGGCCCCGCCCGTTCCCGGTCCGATTCCGGGCGCTCCCGGCCCTGATTCGGCCGCGGCGTCGATGACGGCCAACCAAGCGTCGGGAGCCGTTCCACCGCAGCTGAATCCGTGGGCTCAGGCCCCCGGCCAGGACGACACCGACCCGGACGCGAACCCCTGGGCCAACGCGCCCATGTCCGAGGCTGCCGCCGCGGGCCTGACCGGTCGGCATACGATCCCCACTACTCCAGGACAGCCCGACCCGGCACAACAGGATTGGGCCCAGGGCCCATCCGGCCAACCGGCGAACGGCCAGTTCCCCGGTGCGAACGGCCCCGGTCAAACCCCCTGGGCCGCACCGAACCAGCAGTCCGCCCAGCCCGGATATCCGAACATCCCGAACCAGCCTTGGCCCGCCCCGGGCCAAGACGGCCCTGGCACAGGACAATTCGTCGGCAACGCCCCCGAGGGTGCGGCCCCGGGCGCGCCCGGCCAGATGCCATGGGCTCAGCCGGGGCAGCAGTCCGACGGGCAGCACCCGGTCCCCGGCATGCCGGGGCAGGCCCCCTGGGCCTCCCAGGAACAGCACACCGGCCAGCCCGCTCCAGGCCCTTGGTCCGGACCGGGTCAAAGCAGCTCGGGCACAGGGCAAGTCAGCGGTGGCGCTTCGGGCGAGCCGAGTATTGCCGCGCCCGGGCAGATGCCATGGGCTCAGTCGGGCCAGCAGGCTGATGGGTCGAACCCGGGCAGCGGCCTGCCCGGGCAGGCTCCGTGGGCTTCTCAGGAACAGCCGCCGGGCCGGCAGGACCAGTCGGCCGGACCCGGCCAGGGGCCTTGGCCCGGACCGGGGCAGACCGGCTCGGGCGCAGGGCAAGTCGGCGGGGGCGCATCGGGCGAGACTGGTGTTGCCGCGCCGGGGCAGATGCCTTGGGCGGCAGCGCCGCAGCAGGGTCAGCAGCCGGGGTATGCGACCGGCGACCATTTCCAGAGTCCTTGGGTCGCGCCGGGCCAGCCCTCGACACCTCCGGGTGATCATGGCGAAGTCGGTCAGGCGCCGTTGGGTGCGCCGGGTCAGTACGGACCGGGGGCGGCCGAGCAGTATGGGCCGGCGGCGGCCGGACAGTATGGGCCGGGAAGTGCCGGGCAGTACGGTGCGCCCGGGCAGTACGGCGGTCCGGGGCAGCCGGGGCAGTGGGGGGCGAATGGGCCTGGCGGGCCTGTGCCTTCGCTGGATGATGTGCAGGTGCGGAGGGCGAAGAAGGCGCCTGGGTCGGGGTGGCGGAAGGCCGTGCACCATATGTCGGGCGGGTCCATCAATCCTGGGATGTCGGCGGAGGAGCGGCGGCTGCAGGAACTGGTGGCGCGAATTCGGCAGCCTGTGCGCGGCGATTATCGGATCGCGGTGTTGTCGTTGAAGGGTGGGGTCGGTAAGACGACTACCACCATGGGGCTCGGGTCGATTTTCTCGTCGATTCGCGGTGACCGGGTCATCGCGGTGGATGCCAACCCGGACTTCGGAACGCTGTCGCAGCGCGTGCCTTTGCAGACTCGTTCGACGGTGCGGGATTTGCTGCTGGACGAACACATTCAGCGCTATTCGGATGTGCGCCGCCACACCTCGCAGGGCAGTAGCCGTCTCGAGGTCCTGGCCAGTGAGCGCGATCCCGCCGCGTCCGAGGCATTCAGCGAGGAGGAATACCGCGCGGTAGCCCGAATCCTGCAGCGCTTCTACAACATCATCCTCACCGACTGCGGTACGGGCCTGATGCATTCGGCGATGGCGGGCGTGCTGGATCTGGCGCATTCGCTGGTGCTGATCTCGTCCTCGGCCATCGACGGCGCGCGCAGTGCGGCCGCGACCCTGGACTGGCTGTCCCTGCACGGCCATGACCACCTGGTCCGCAATGCGGTGGTGGTCATCAACCTGCCGCGCCCGGGCGCCCCGAATGTCGGAATCAACCAGCTGCGCGACTATTTCCTGTCGCGTTGCCGCGCGGTCCACATCATCCCCTACGACGCTCATCTCGGTGAGGGCGCGGAGATCGATCTGCATCGCCTGAGCAAGCCGGTCAAGCGCGCCTATGTGGAATTGGCGGCGACGGTCGCGGACGATTTCTCCGCCGACCACCGTCGTTATCGGGGCTGAATCGAATCCGTTCGGCGGCAGGAAGTTCAGCCCCCTCGCTCGCACATGACACGGCACCGATGCGGTGCTAATTTGTGGCTCGCGCCGGTCGGTTCGGCGCGGTGCGGGTTCGGATGGTTCGGCGGCCCGCGGCTGTCCGGTGATGAGGGTTAACGCATGCGTCTGTGGTTCCGGCGATGGTCCGTGGCCGGAATGGGTGTGGCGGTGGTGATTCTGGTCGCGGCGTGCGGGAACGATGCTCCCCCGCCGGATTTCGGGCCGTATTCGACCGTCCCCGGCGACAATGACTTCGACCGGACACCGAGCCGCGGTCGCGGTATTTTCGCCGAATCGCTGCGGTTGGCCGACCACATCGTCTTCCCTACCGATATCGATGGTGAACTGACGACGGTGCGAGGCGGCGGCGTGTCCGCGGACGACCGGGGATTGCACGAGACCGCGTTCTCTCCCCGGCAGCGGACGATCGCCGTCTCCTTCGGCGTGGTCGGTTCCTTCGGTCTCGCGGCCGCGAACCGCGCCGACAATGCCGCGGGCCCGCAGAAGTATCTGGCGGTGTCCCTCACCGCTTTCCGTGACGAGGCGTCCGCCGCCGCTGCGGCCACCGAGATGGCTCGGCTCGATGCCGAGGCGGGTCCGGGCAAGCTGGCCGGTCTGAAGGCCTGGAAGAACGTGGTGATTCGCGTCTATGTCGAGTTGCCCGATCCGGATCCGGCACGACTGGCCGCACTGGTCGCGACCACGTTTCGCAAGCAAGAAGATCAGCTGGCAGGCTTCGACACCGCCGCGGTGCCGGATCCCGCCACCGTCCCCCTGGACCCGGACGGCCTGCTGACCCGGCTCGTGCGCACCGGCGACCCGGTCGCCGATCCGAAGACCTTCGCCGCCTTCGGAATCCGCGCCTACGCCGCCCTGTCCCCTGAGCCCGCCCGGAAGCTCACCGCCTATTCCGGCAACGGGGTGACCGCACTGGCGGTGTCCCACAACAAATTCCTGTATCGGATGCGGGATTCGAAGGCCGCCACGTCGTATGCCGACTGGCTGTCGGAGGACCCGGAGAACTCGGAGTACACCTGGATGCGTAATGCCCGCGATCTTCCCGGCGCCCGCTGCTCGGCGGCCGCCCGCCCGGACCCGAAATCCGTGCAGGCCCGCCGGTTCCGCTGCGTGGTGACGCGCGGCGAGTATGTCGCCGTGGTCTACAGCAACACCGAGACCGATATCCGGCAACTGGCGGCCGCGCAGTACGCGATCATGGCGGGTGCGCGATGAAGGCGCTGCTGCCCGACGATCCGCGCTGGATCGGCCCGCACCACATGATCGCCGTGATCGGCCGCGGCGGTATGGGCCGGGTGCTGCTGGGCCGGACGCCGACCGGAAAGCTGGTGGCGGTCAAGCGGATTCCGCGCTCGCACACCGATGATCTGGAGTTCCGGGCCCGCTTCCAGCGGGAGCTGGAGACCGGTAAGCCGTTGACCGGCGCGCACATCGGCGCCGTGGTGGACAGCGACCTGGACGCCGACCGGCCCTGGCTGGCCACCGAGTATCTGCCCGCCCCGGATCTGGCGACCGTCATCGCGGAGAAGGGCCCGCTGCCGCTGTCCGGCCTGCGCCTGCTGGCGACGGGTCTGGCCACGACCCTGCTCGAGGTGCACCGCGCGGTCCTGGTGCACCGGAATCTGAAGCCCGGCAATGTCCTCGTGACGCCGCAGGGCCCGCGCATCATCGATTTCGGCATCGCCCGCCCGCCGGGAGCCGAGCCCGACCCGAGCGCCGTGGCCTTCCAGGCTCCCGAGCAGGCCGAGGGCCAGCCGGTGACCTCCGCCGCCGACATCTACGCGGCCGGCATGCTGCTGCTCCTGGCCGCCACCGGATCCGTGTCCGCTACGCCGGATTTGCAGGCAGTCCCGCATTCACTCCGCAAACTCGTGGAATCCTGCCTCGCGGCGGATCCCGCGCATCGCCCCTCCGCGCGGCAGATGCTGGAGCAGGCCGAGCGCATTCCCACGGAATCGGCTTGGCCGCAAGAGGTTCTGGATTTCCTGGAGTCGCATCGGGTGGACGCCGAATGGTGGTCCTCGAGCGGCGAACAGGAGACCCGGTACCGGGATCAGTTGGCGCGCTTGGCCGGTCAGCGCCGCCGCACCATCGGCTTGGCGGCGGCGGGCGTGGTCGGACTGCTGGTCGTAGGCGGCGTGGCGGTCGGCTGGAGCCGCTCGTCGCAGACCGACGGTCACGCGCAGCCGCGCACCAACCCGGCGCTGGACCTGACGGCCGCCGAACTGCGGCTGCTGGATGTCTGCGCCGTCCTCGACAAGGCGGTGGCGGGCAAGCTGGGCACCCGCACGGGCGATCCGCAGTCCACCCCCGAGGGCGGCTGCGCGACCACCGTGGCCGACGCCGCGCAGCGAAAGGTCCATTACACCTTCGACATTCCCGACCACGCCATCGGCGTGTCCCAGCTGACCCCGACCGGCCGCACCGTCGCGTGGGCGCCCATCCTGAGCGCGGGCGCCGCGGACAACAAGTGCGACAACGTGGTCGTCACGCAGTCCGGGGATGCCGTGGCGCTGCGCATGTCGGCCGAGGAGACCGATCCCGCCGCCCAGCCCGGCGCCGCCTGCGCCGCGGCCGAGCAGGCCCTGGTGGCCGTGGTCCAGCAGCTCACCGAGTTCGCGCCGCAGCGGCAGTTGCCGCCGGGTTCGGTGCTGCGCCTGGATCCGTGTACGGCGGTGCGGGACAACCTGATCCGCGAGGTCGCGGGCGAGCTCACCGACCATCAGCGCACGCCGCACGCGTGCACGACGGTGGGCCGTTCCGGCTGGGTGCGGGTCGACCTGGTCGACCAGTCCCGGCCGGATCGCGGCGAGTGGACCTATGAAACCGTTCGAATCGGAGAATTCACCGCGTATGTCACCGGCGCACGTTCGGCCAACGACTGCTATCTGACCTATCTGGTACGCCCGACCGAAAAGGACAATGCGGAACAGTTGAAGGTCACCGTGTCCGATCTGTCGAATTCACCGGACGCTTGCGGCAAAGCGGAAAAACTACTGGCCGACGCGATTCAGCGTTTGCCGAAATGATCATCATTTCGAACGAACGCCACTGAATTCCGGCAAAACAGATGGCGGTCCGGGCCACCCTCGGGCCCGGACCGCGCAGGTGTTTTGTTTTTACCAGGCGGGCAGCCGCCGCCGCCCGGCGAGTACGTCGCGCACGAGATCGTCGTAAGCGTCGGACAATTCAGCTAAATGGTGCCAAGCGCCGTGCAGCATTTCATCATTCGCGTCAAGGGTCATCAACGCGTGATGGGCACGGACGGACGCCTCGGCGAGCCGATCGATGACCGATCCGACCGTTTCGGTGTGCAGGGTCGCACCCAGCCGGTGCTGGGGAACCGAGCGCACGATCCAGTCGTCAATGGCCATGACCAATTCGATTCGGCGACGCTTGTTTTCGATGATCGCCGTGGGATCGGACTCCGCGCTGACGCCGCCACGACCGACGATCCGCCGCTCGTGCAGCACCGCGAGGTCGTGGGCGAACCACAGCAGCGGTCCGCCGATGACCCGGTGCCCGCGACAAGCGCGCAGGAGTAGGTCGGAGGTCGGCAATAGGCCGGGTGCCGTCGCCACTAGACCCGAGGCCGAGGGCCGCACCTCCATGTCCGCATACGAAGGGGACACGTCGGGCAATGCCACAACGACCGTGTTTGATGTCTCCGAACCTGCCACGTTGCCTCGCGTTCTTCGACGTATAACAACACCGCATTCAGGACGTTCATTACAATAAACCTCAGAATGCTGCTGTCAAGCCTTACACGACAGTAGAACCACCGGAGTAGACTTCACAGCCTTGAAGCAACAACCGAGGAGCGAGATGGCGGACGGTCCGAGATATCAACGGATCGCAGACCTCCTCCGCGAGGAGATCCGCGCCGGCAAGTGGGAACCGGGCGATCGACTACCGAGTCACAACGAGTTGGCCGAACAGATGCAGGTCTCGATTACGACGGCTCGCAACGCAATTCAACTCCTGGTCGCCGAAAACCTGGTTTACACAGCAACTTCCCGAGGCACCATCGTGCGAAGTCAGGAAGTGCTGGAATCGGTTGTCACGAACCATATTCGGCCCGACAGACCGAAGGCCGCACACGACATCTTCTCGGAGATAGCGCGCGCGGCGGGCCGGGAGCCGTCCAAACAGTTCAGCGCCAGAATGGAACCGGCCAGTTCGGAGGTGGCGCACTGGCTGGGGGTGGCGCGTGACGAGTGGGTGGTGTCCCGCACGATCATGCAGTACCTGGACAACGAGCCGTGGTCGTGGGAGGTCAGCTTCTATCCGCGAGATCTGGCCGAGGCCACGGGAATCGACGCTCCGCACGACATTCCGGAGGGCACCACCCGCCGGCTCGCGGAGCGGGGCTTCGCCGAGACCGCGCATCGCGACACCGTCGTCGCGCGGCCCGCCACCGCGGAGGAGGCGGCGCTGCTGGGGGTCGGTCCGGGCACCATTCTGCTCGATCATTTGCGTATCGGAGCCAACCACGAACGCATAACCCGAGTGACCCGGCATCGTTCCACTGCCGCCCGCAACCGGCTGGCATACGAATTGGGTGACGACGAGGGAACGGACATTATTCGTAAAACTCTGGGCTCGCCTTATCCGCCCGGAAATTCCCATTCCTTCGGTAATTCTCTGCTACCCGGCGCGCCATGACCCCGCACCTGCGTCCGGCCGGTCTCGCTGATCTAGGAACCATCACCCGGTTCCGGCTGCAACGTACGAGCTGGCTGGCCGCACACGGGAGCGACCAGTGGACCCGGGCCGGGCGCGGTCTCCCCATCGAGACCTTCGTCCGGTCCGTGGCCCACGCCGTACGCAATGGTGAAACCTGGATCGCCGAGGTCGACGGCGACCCCGCCGGCACCATCACCATCAACGACCGCGCCGACGAAAACCTCTGGTCCCCCGGCGAACTCGCCGACGCCGTGATCATCCACTACATGATCGTCGACCTCCGCTACGCCGGCCTCCGCATCGGCGAATCCCTCCTGGCCCACGCCGCCCACCTGGCTCACCTCCGCCACCGCACCTGGGTCCGCCTCGACGCCTGGACCACCAACACCGCCCTCCACGCCTACTACCTCCGCTCCGGCTTCCGCCTGGCCCGCATAGCGGGCCCCGAAGCCACCGGCCCCTCCCGAGCCCTCTTCGAACGCCGCACCGCCACCTGGCCCCACCCCCGCCCCGCCCTATCCCTCCCCTCGGGCGAAACACTCCGCCTGACAACAGATTCCACCCCCACCTGGACCCTCACCCAACACCCCTTCCTCCGCCCCCACCCCGACGTGGTCCCCGAACCGGGCCCGACGAGCTAGCCTCGAGGCCTCGACCGGGTCGGGAACCGGTCCCAAAACGCCGACGACCTGACTCGCGCGAGTCAGGTCGTCGGGTAAGACCGCCTCTTACATCGAGGGGAGGTCGGCTACTTGGATCATTTCGTCGCCGCGGGAGCGGGACCAGAGGATGCCTCGGCCGGGTGGGAGGCGCATGGGGCGGATGTCGCCGATCAGCTTGCCCTCGTCTCGGGAGCCGCTCATGAGCAGGGCCGGGACCGAGAGGTTCTTCATGGAACCCAGGACCTGGTCGTAGAGGGCTCGGGAGATGCCGCCCATGTTGCGGGAGATTACGACGTGGAGGCCGATGTCTCGGGCTTGTGGGAGGAGTTCTACCAAGGCGCCCAGGGGGTTTCCGCCCGCTACGACCATGTCGTAGTCGTCGACCACGACGTAGATTTCGGGGCCGGTCCACCAGTCTCGGTCGCGCAGCTGCTGCGGGGTGATGTCCGAGCCGGGGATGCGCTTGGAGAGGTAGTTGACCACTTCCTTGATCATGCCGCCGCAGGTCTGCGAGGACGTGGAGTAGCCGGCGAGCTGGTCGCCCTCCAGGACGCCCAGCAGGGTGCGGCGGTAGTCGATGAGGATGACGCGGGCGGTGTCGGCGTTGGAGCTCTCCGCGATGCCGCGAATGATGTTGCGCAGCACCGTGGTTTTGCCGGACTCGACCTCGGAGAAGACCATGAAGTGCGGGTCGGCGCCGAAGTCCAGGACGATCGGCTGCAGCTCGGATTCGCCGATGCCGATGGCCACCTTGGTGGGGCTCTGCTGAATGCCGTCGCGGCGGATGAGGTCCAGTACGTGCTCGCGCGGGACGCTACCGGGCAGCGTGCGCACCTCGGGCGCACGGCGCTCGCCCCAGATGGCCTGCATCTCGGTGCGCGCGGCGGCCACACCCTCGGCCAGGTTCTGGGCGTTGGTGTCGGAGTCCAGGCGCGGCATGGCGATGAGCATGTGCAGCTGGTCGGCGGTGAGACCGCGGCCGGGCCGGTTCAACGGCACGTTGACCGCGACCCGGCGGCCCATCTCGGAGTCCGAGGGGTCACCCAGGCGCAGCTCGATGCGGGTACCGATCATGTCCTTCACCGAGGCGCGGATCTCACCCCACCGGTTGGCGCCCAGGATGACGTGGATGCCGTACGAAAGCCCCTGTGCGGCAAGCTGTCCGACCTGCGGCTCCAGGCTGTCGAACTCCTCGCGCACGACCTGCCAGTTGTCGATGACCAGGAAAACGTCGCCGAACCGGTCGGCCAGCACCGGGTTGTCGGCCTGCCCCGCGGCCATGGCGTCGTGCTTGCGCCGCCGGAACTCGGCCATGGATTCGATGCCCTGCGCCGCGAACCGCTCCTCGCGCTCGCGCAGCAGCGTGGTGAGCTCGGCGATGGTGCGCCGCACCCGGTCCGAATCCATCTTGCCCGCAACCGAACCCACGTGCGGCAGCCCGACCAGACCGGCCATGGAGCCACCACCGAAGTCCAGGCAGTAGAACTGCACTTGCTCGGGCGTGTGGGTGGCCGCCGCGGACATGATGATGGTGCGCAGCGTGGTCGACTTGCCGGACTGCGGACCACCGACAACCGCGACATTGCCCTGCGCGCCGGCCAGATTGATGGTCAGCACGTCACGACGCTGCTCGTACGGCTTGTCGATGATGCCGATCGGCATCCACAGTTGTCCGTGCCGGTTGACCGGCGAACGCCAGTCCGGATCCGGCAGCAGCATGTCCACGGTCGGGGATTCCTCGAGCGGCGGCAGCCACACCTCGTGCGCCGGACGGCCGTGCCCGGTCAGGCGTTTCACGACGGTCTGCAGCAGGCTGTCGGGCAGCCCCTCGTCCGCGCTGGGCGGCGGGGGCGGCAGCAGATCCAGCGGATCGAACGGCGTCTCGGGTTCGGGCTGCTCGAGAATCTCGACCTGCCCGGCGGTGAACTCCCGCGGCGGCGCTTCCACGACGGTGGTGCCGTCGGCGGCCTGCCGCGCGGCACGCGGCGCGACATAGGGCCCGGAAACGTAGGTCGCGTTGAACCGCAACGGATCCGAGGCGTCGCTCTTCAGATAACCCGAGCCCGGAATACCCGGCAGATGGTAGGCGTCGGTGATACCCAGCACCGCGCGAGATTCGTTGGCGGAGAACGTACGCAGACCGATCCGATACGACAGGTGCGAGTCGAGCCCGCGCATCTTGTTCTCCTCCAGCCGCTGCGAGGCGAGCAGCAGGTGGACGTGCAGCGATCGGCCCAGTCGGCCGATCATCACGAACAGATCCGCGAAATCCGGCTTCTGCGAGAGCAATTCGGAGAACTCGTCGATGACCACGAACAGCGCGGGCAGCGGATCCAGCGGCACGCCGGCCGCGCGCGCCTTCTCGTACTCGACGACATTGGCGAAGTTGCCGGCCGAGCGCAGCAGTTCCTGCCGCCGGTTCATCTCACCGGCGAGCGCGTCGCGCATACGGTCGACGAGCTCGAGCTCCTCTTCCAGGTTGGTGATGACCGCCGCCACGTGCGGCAGCGGATCCATGCCGAGGAAGGTCGCGCCACCCTTGAAGTCGACCAGGATCAGGTTCAGCTGATCCGGCGAGTGCGTGGTGACCATCGAAAGAATCAGCGTGCGAAGGAATTCCGACTTACCCGAACCGGTCGCGCCGATGCACAGACCGTGCGGGCCCATACCGTTCTCGGCCGATTCCTTGATGTCGATCTCGACCGGCGTCCCGTCCGGGGTGATGCCGATCGGCACCCGCAACCGCTCACGCCCCGCGCGCGGCCGCCACACCTTGGCCGGATCGATCTGCGCCGCATCCGGAATCTTGAGCAGGTTCATCAGACCCGGGTCGGCGGCGGAGGTGTTGTCGCCCAGGCTCACGATCTGCGCCGCGGTGGCGATCCGGTACCGCGCCAGGCTGCGCGAGAACGCCTCCACCTCGGCGAGTGTCACGCTGTCGGCATTGGCGAACTTCTCGGTGCCCGCCGCGCTCTTGGCGAACACCTCGCCCCCGGCGGCGACCAGCTGCAGCCCGCGCCGCGCGGCCAGGCTGTTCTCGGCCGAGCTCACGTCGATGACGGTGACCGCGTCCAGACCGGACTCGCTGATCAAACGCTCACTGCCGCTGACATATCCGTCGTCGATGACCACGACCAGGTGCAGCCGCCCCGCGGTCGGCTGCGGATTGCGCATGAACCGCCCGCGCTCGAGCAGGTCGTCGGCCAGCGCCGTCTCCAGCTCACCCAGCGAGCCATAGATCATGCGGGCCGCGCCCATGCCGTCACGCTCGGTGGCGTGCTGCACGTGCGGCAGCCACTTCGCCCAGGACCAGGCCTCGCAGTCGGGTTCGGCGGTGACAATGGCGACCGCCACATGATCGGGCCCGTGAAACGCGGTGAGCTCCATCAGCATCGACCACACCAGCCCGCGCGTGTCCTCGGCCGGACCCTCGATATTGATGGCCGGGAAGGCGCGCAACGACACCGCGGTCGGCAGGTGGTGCACCACGGAATGCGTTCGTACGAAACGCCGCAACGCGACGGTGGACACCGGCTCCAGATCCTCGAGCGGACCGGTCTCCGGCCGCGCCAGCTTGGCGGCGAGCCGATGCGTGCCGATCCCGACCCGCACATGCCCGAAGTCCGGATCGTTGGGTCGCCGCTCCCACATGCGCCGGGTGCCCACGATGGACGGCAGATCCGACGGTTCCGGATGGCTCCAGATCAGCGTCTCCAGCTGCTTCTGCCCGGTGCGCCGCACCTCGCGCCGCGTCTGGTCGAGGTACCGGAAGTAGTCCTTGCGTTCCTCGTTCAGCTCCGCGGAGCTCTTGGACGAGCCGCGCTGACCCATGAGCATGCCGGCCATCGACATGATCATCATCATCGGCATCATCATCATGTACGGGTTGGACAGCATGGAGCGGCCCATCAGCGACATCATGGCGAGCATGCCGATCATGGCGACCACCATGACCACCGGCATCAGCTTGCTCATCAGCGGCGCGGGCACGGGGCGCGGGATCTCCGGCGGTGCCGTCAGCGCCATCTCACCACCCGGCGCACGCGGTGGGGCGATACGCGGGCGACGCACGAAACCTTCGGTTGCCATCAGGTATTTCTCCGGTCGTCTCTAATCGAGGTCGGGCAGTTCGTCGTCGCGTCGACGTCGCCGGAACGGAATCGACACGGCGAGACCGATTCCCAGCGCGGACAGGCAGACAATGGTGCCGACGGTGGCCACCAGCCGCGGCAATCGCGGTGGGCCGATGGGTTTTTCGGGTGTCGGGAAGGCCTGCGGCTTATCGGCTCCGACGTGGATCGGCAGCACCGGATCCTCGGAGTTCAGCACGTCGTCCGGGAACCGCGCGGTGAGCGCCGCGACCGGATCGATCATGCCCGCGCCGACGCGGTCGTCGCGCCCGGTGCCGGGCTGATGCGCGGTGAGAATGATCTGGTTCATGATCTGCCGCGCCGACCAGTCCGGGTACTTCGCCCGCAGCAGCGCCGCCAGCCCGGCCACCTGCGGCGCCGCGAAGCTGGTTCCGTTGAGGCCGATCACTTTTCCGTTGTTGTCGACGCCGGTCGCGTTGATCAGCGCGCCCGGGGACTTGCTGTCGAGCGAGGCCAGATCCTGGCCGATCGCCGCGACACCCACCCACGGACCGTAGAGCGTATTGCCGGACGGGCTGCCGTCGGGCGCGATCCACCCCACCGACAGCGTGTACTTGTCGAACCAGGCCGGACTGGAGATCGTCTTCACGCTCTTCCAGCCGGTCTCGTTATTGCTGTAGGTCCCGTTCTGGGTTCCGCAGCCCGAGGTCGAATCCAGGTTGCCCGCGGCCACGACCACGACCACGCCACGGTCGTAGGCGTAGTGCACCGCGGCTCCGAGCGCCTCGTCACCGGTCGGCGAATCCGCTGCCGTACAAGCGGCTTCGGAGATATTGATGGTCTTGGCGCCCATATCGACGGCACGCACCACCGCCGCGGCCAGGGTCAGGCTGGGCCCGTACCCCTGCGTGCTCATGGTGCCCGGCGGCTTGTCGCCGCCGCCCTGGTCCTTGGCCTGATAGTGATCGCTGAACTGCCGGATGGCCAGGATCTGCGCGTCCGGCGCGACACCCACCAGCCCGTCGTCGGGACTCGGCTTGGCGGCGATGATCCCCGCGACCGCGGTCCCGTGGCCGTCGCAATCCTCGGTGCCGTCACTGCCGGAGACGAAGTCGCCGCCGGGCGCTACGTCCAACCGCGGATTCGGCGCCACACCGGTGTCGATGACCGCGATCACCTGTCCCGCACCGCGATTCCCGAACCCCGGGTTGGCCTGCCAGGCCGCGGGTAGATCCAGCACCTTCTGCGCGACCGCCTCATCGCGCGGCACGACCTTGTTCTTCAGGTACCAGGTGTTACCGCATTCGACCTTCTTCTCGGTCGTCACCAGGGGCGCGGGCTTACCGGCCTTGTCCTGCGCGTCTCGCAGGCGGTCGCGCCCCTCCTGGGTACCGAAATCGGAGGACGGCGGTTCGACCGTCTTGCCCAGCGGCTCCGGGGCAGCGCCCGCCGAGGCCTGCGGTCCCAGCAGCGCACCGCCGAGAACCGCAGCCGCACACAGTGTTCGCGCCCAGTTTCCAGGACGCCGACTCATATGTTCCGAGCCGTCGAGTAGACGTCCATGACCCACAGCACCAACGGGACGATCGATACGATCAGGCCGTATTCGAAGATCTCGTTGAAGCGCCGGGTGACCGGTGTGACCTCGACGTGCGGTCCGATGACGCCGAATCCGATGGCCCCCACCGCGAATACCAGCAGCAGCCCGGCCGAGACCAGCAGCATGCCGTCCTCGCCGAGCGCCAGCCCCACCGCCAGCGCGATGAAAGTGACGCAGCCGCTGACAATCAGCGTGGCCGCCTGGGTGAGATCGGCGAACGCGCGTCCGCGCAGGCACAGAATGATCGAGACGACCACGGCCAGCGCGATGCCCTGCCAGCGATCGGAGTGCAGCGGATCGGCGGTGCCCAGCGCACCGGCGGCCGCGCCGATCGCGCTGCCCATCACGATGCCGGTCTGGAACTGGTTCGCGGTGCGGGCGCGCAGCCCGAGCCCGTGCGCCGACGGCAGCACGGTCGCGCCGATCGCACCGATGCCCTCGATGGTCGGGCGCGGTTCGTGGTCGGCCGGATCGATGGCCGCGCCCGCGGTCGGCACCGGCGGCACGGGCAGCCGGGCCAGCATGGCGGCCAGGCGCGGCACCATCGACAGCACGATGATCGACACGACCATCACGCCCGAGGCGATCTTGGGAATGCCCGTGTCCCAGACCATCCGGACGGCCGCGCCGACCCCGGCCAACAGCAGCAACGTGACCACCGCGGACACCACGGCCGCACCGGCCCCGATGATCCGATAGCCGACGATGGCCAGCAGCAATGTCGCCGCCGCGCCCATCATCAGATGCGGGCTGCCGATCGATCCCGGCACCAGCAGTGCCGCGCCGCCGAAGGTCAGCAGCAGCATGCACAGCGTCAAAACGGTCGCGGTCAGCTCATCGGCGTACTTGCGCATGGCGATCGCCCCGGCGACCAGCGCCGCGATGGCCCCGCCCAGCAGCAGCGGCGGCGCGACGAACCGGTCCCCGCCGGAACGCGCGATCAGCCCCAGCACAACCGCGAACGCCACCGCGGCCACCCCGGCCACGAGTCCGGTCCAGCGGGCCGCGCTCGGCGACCAGCTGCGGAACTCCTCGGCCGTGAGCCTCGACACAGCGTCGATCACGTCGTCGAACAGCGCGGGCGCTTCCTTGGCGGAAACCGCCCGCAGCACCAGCAATTCGCCGTCGTAGATCTCGGCGTCATTGAGCGTCTGACTGGGCGCGATCATGTCGCGGCCCAATTTGGCCAGTGTCCAATGCTGCGATTGCAAGGGCGTGCCGCCCTCTTCACCGCCGATGGGTTCGGGATTGCGGGATTCGATGAGCCGCACCAGATCACCGATGAAGGCGGCGATCGGCACGTTTGCCGGTAGGCCGACGTCGAGCTGGGTGTTCCCCCCGATGACGGACACGCGGCACAATTCGGGCTCAGCGGCGCGCGGGCCACTGATCGACTGTGCTGTCACTTGCTGAACTGCTCCCCTGTCGCTTCAACAGTTGCCCGCCCAGGGCGGTTAACCATAATGTATCCGACTGTCCGCAGCTGTGCGATCGCACCGTGTGGGTGGGGATTGTGAACGAAAGACCAACCAGGTTCGACGAATTCGGGGTTCGACTAGGATGATCGACACTCGCCAGGCCCAGCGCGCCTTCGACGCCGGTGTGCTGTCTTTGGGGTTGAGCATCGAGGGCCAGGAGTCGAATCGGGATCTCGACTACGCGAAATTGGCCTTTCAGCGCGCCACCGAGTGGGATCCCACCATGGCCGACGCCTGGCTGGGCCGGGCCGCCGCCGGTGAGATCACCACGGATGTTCTGAGCAACCTGTACAAGTGCAGCACGGTCTCGCTGGGACGCGAACAGCGCCGGTTGGGGCTGCAGCCGCGTCAGCTTGCCGGACGTTTTCTGCCGGGGCTCTACATCGACTATCCGCTGGCCGGTTTCACCGAGATCCACCTCGCCTGGGCCGCGCATCTGATCGCGGAGAAGTCCTTCGACGAGGCCGAGCAGGTGCTCGACGAGCTCGAAAAGCACCGCCGCGCGCGGGCTTCGGAGCCGGATTTCGAGATCGACGGCCGCATCGCCAAATACGTGCGCGGCATCCTGCACTACAACACCCAGCGCTGGCCGGATGTGATGGCCGTGCTCAACGGTTCCGACGGCTGGGAAGACCCGTATCTGGCGGCCGGCGCGCATGTGATGGTCGGCACAGCCTGCGCCCAGCTGGGTCTGTTCGCCGAGGCGATCCGTCGCATGGAGGCCGCCGAGGCGGGCCCGATTCCGGCCGCGCGCACCGCCGCCATGTTCTGCCGCGGCCTGTGCCTGCGCGAACAGGGTCAGGCCGATGAGGCGCAGTCGCTGTTCGAGAAGGTGTATTCGCAGGCACCGGATTTCGAGGCGAACGCCGCGGCCATGCGTGACCGCACCTACCGCATCACCCTCACCAGCCGGGAGGTGATCGAGGCCCGCACCGACAAGTGGGATCCGGCCTCCGCCCCCTCGCTGGAGGAGAAGCAGGCCGCCGAGCACGAGGACCGCGCCAAGGAGATCCTGGCGCAGGCCCGCGCCGAGCTGGACAAGCAGATCGGCTTGGCGGCGGTGAAGACGCAGGTCGCCAAGCTGCAGTCGAGCGCGCAGCTGGCGAAGATCCGTGCGGAGAAGGGGCTTTCGAGCTCGGCGCGCGGTCAGCATCTCGCCTTCACCGGCCCGCCCGGAACCGGTAAGACCACCATCGCGCGCGTGGTCGCCAAAATCTACTGTGGCCTGGGCATTCTCAAGACCGACAAGGTGGTCGAGACCAAGCGCTCCGACTTCGTCGGCCAGCACCTGGGTTCCACCGCCATCAAGACCGAGGCGCTGATCGACACCGCCATGGACGGCGTGCTGTTCATCGACGAGGCGTACACCCTGATCCAGCAGGGCCTTTCGGGCGGTGACGCGTTCGGTCGCGAGGCCGTCGACACGCTGCTGGCGCGCATGGAGAACGACCGCGACCGGCTGGTGGTGATCATCGCCGGATACGACGGCGAGATCGACCGCTTCCTGGCCTCCAATGACGGTCTGGCCTCGCGTTTCGCCAAGCGCCTGCAATTCCCGTCCTACACCGCGGAGGAGCTCGGGGCGATCGGCCAGGTCGTCGCCTCCAAGCGTGATTCGGAACTGTCCGAGGACGCGCTGGAGGCGCTGGTCGCGACCTGCACCAAGCTCTACGACATGGAGAGCACCGACCAGAGCGGGCAGCCCCGTCGCGGTGTCGACCTGGCCGGCAACGGCCGTTTCATCCGCAACCTGATCGAAGCCGCCGAGGAAGAACGCGAATTCCGGTTGGCCAATGACGAATCCATCGATCTGAGCGCCGTCGACGAGTCGGTGCTGATGCGGATCGAAGGTCCCGACATGAAGGCCGCGCTGAGCACCCTGCTCGCCTCGCTGAACTTGTCGTCGGCCGCCGACTGAGGGGCGAACTGAACTGTGAACGACTTTCCGCGGGGAGCGGGCGGCTATCAGCCGGGCGGAAATGGTGGGAACCCCTACGGCGGGAACGGGGGCTACCCGGGCGACGGGCAGCACCGACGGCCGCCGGGCGGACCCGCACAGGGCGGCCCGGGCGGTTTCGGGCACGGCGGGCCTCCGCCGAACCCGGCAGGTGGCCGCGGTGACTACGGTCGTGACCTCCCACCCAATGGCCCAGGTGGCCGCGGACCCAACGGTCCCGGCGGATTCGGCCCCGGTGGCCCCGGTGGACCCGGAAATTTGCCTCCTGCGCGGCCCGGTGGCCAATCACGCGGCGAGAGCGACGATTTCGGGCGCGGTGAGCGCGGTGGTTTCGACGGCTTCGCGCCGGGTGGCTCGAGTGTCGCCGCACCGCCGCGACCTGCGCCGCCACAGCCGCGATCGGCCGAGGAGCGTTCCCCGGCGGGACAGCCCGCGCCGGAGCCGTCGGCTCGGGGGCGGCATGCTCAGCCTGCCGCGGATTCTCAGGCCGCGAAGGTAGTTTCGGCCGAGCTGCGGTCGGATGATCTGTGGCTGCTGCGGAATCTGCCGCTGTCGCTGGTGATTCCGGTGGCCTTGGTCGGCGTTGTGGCCTCGCTGGTCGCCGTCGCGCTGCACACCCCGTGGTGGGCCGCGCTGATCGCCGGTCTGGTGCCCGCGCTGATCGGTCTGGCCCCGGTCGCCGGTGTCCCGGTCGGCCTGCGCCTGGGCCGCTGGGTCGCGTATCGCTGGAAGCGCGCGCAGCGCAAGAACTTCGACGAGAACGCCACCGTCGACGTCCCGATGCCGGAGGGCGGCAGCTGCGGATTGCGCTGGGACGGCACGCTGTTGACCACCATGCTGCGCATCGATCCGCCGCCGGACACCCTGACGCTGCTGCGTCGCGGCTCGCTGAGCACCGATCAGCTGTTGCCGCTCAACGAGATCGCCGCGTGCCTGCGGCAATACGATGTCGAGCTGCATTCGATCGATGTCATCAGCACCGGCACCCGCACCGCCAGCCCCGAGGCGGTGATCTCCGGTTACGCGGCCAGCATCGCACCGCTGGGTCGCCTCTACGACGAGATCCTCGGCCCGCTGCCCGCCATCGCGCACCGCACCATGTGGCTGGTGCTGCGGCTGAACCCGCTCGGCAATGCCAAGGCGGTCGACAATCGCGGCGGCGGTCCGGAGGGTGCGCTGCGCTCGGCCCTGGTCGCCACCCGCCGGGTCGCGAATCGCCTGGCCGGACACGGCATTACGGCGTCGGTGCTCACCAACCAGGAGATGACGACCGCGCTGCGCGAACTCACCCGCGGCATCCCGGTCGCCGAACTCACCGAGCACCCGGACAATCTGGAGCACAACGGGGTCTACCTGACGAGCTACCAGATCGATCCCCAGCTCTTCAATTCCGATGGCCTGGCCAAGATCTGGTCGGTGCGCAGCCTCGCCACCACGGTGACCGTGCGCCTGCAGCCGGTCCCCGAGCCGAATGCCAAACCCGGCCAGCCGGCCAGCGTCATCGAGGTGGACGCCCGGGTCCGCTACGACACCCCGTACGAGCACGGCGAACCCCCGGTCGCGGGCTTGAAAGAGCTACCCCGCCGCCAGCTTTGGGCGCTCATGGACATCCTGTCCTACGGCACCCAGGAGATTCGCCCCAGCGGCTACCGCGGTCCCGTGGACGTCCTCACCGATATCGCCATGCCGACCGCGGGCTGCGGCCAGCTCATCGGCGCGGACGCCACCGGCAGCGGTATCGCCGTCCCGCTCATCGGCGACGGCTCGCGCCGCATCGACATCATCGCGAGTCTGCCGCTGGCCCAGCAGGTCATCCTGCGCGCCATCGCCCTCGGCGCGGGCGCGGTGGTCCACACGGCCCGTCCCGGGGCCTGGCAGGCCATGGTGGCGAATGTGGCCGCCCCGAACGCGCTTTCGCTGGCGTCCTCGGTGACCCACAGCTCGCGCGGCACCGCGGTGACGGGCCGGCTGGCCAATCCCGCCGCCACGGTCATCGTCTTCGACGGCGTCCCCGCCAGCGCTCCCCCGGGCTCGGCCACCGTGGTCACCATCCACGGTGCGATCTCCGCGGACTACGAGCCCGATGCCGACGTCACCATCGTCCAGCATCCGGACGCCCCCCACACCATCACCGTCCACACGCCCGCCACCATGACGACCGCGCAGATGGTCACGACTCCGGCCGAACAGCACTATTTGACCGGGGCCGCCGCGCGGCGCTGATCATCGAGGGGGGAACGCACAACATGGGTTTCGATACCGGCCGACTACGGTCGACCCGCGTCCGGCTGCGCGCCAGGGCGGCCGCCGCGCTGGCGGTCTCGATCCTGGCGGTCGCCGGATGCGGGTCGGAATCCAGTGGGGCCGAGGACAAGACGGCCGATCTCGGCAAGCTCGACACCGGCAACTACGCGACCAAACCGACGGATCCCACCACCCCCGATCCGGCGACGCGGGCGCGGGTGATCGAGGCGCTGCGGCTGGGCAATATCATGCCGCTGGCCTCCGATATCGATCCTGCGCTGACGGAGAATTCCGATGTCCCGCACGTGTTCTTCAGAAAGAACTCGTTCTCGGGCTACCTCAATATCGACCACTTCGACGAGGACACACCGGGATTCCTGTCCGGCTTCGACACCGCCGCGCAGTCTCCGGCGGAGACCGGTCGCCGCTCGCTCGACGACGCCGTCTTGATCTTCGACAGCGATACCGCCGCCACCGATGCCGCGGCGGCACTGGCGCGCACCGGCTTCGATCTGAAGGAAGAGGAGCGCGCCGATGTCGTTCCGGTGCAGTCGAATCAGCATCCGGGTGCGCAGATGCTGTGGAATCCGAGGAAGCAGAATCTCGCGTCGTGGTACCCGACGGGGCGCTTCGTCATCTTCACCCTGATTCACAATTCCGAGAACGTCTACCTGCAGAACTACTGGAACGAGCCCGCCGAGCCCGCACCGATGGCGTTGGCCGACAAGGCGATCGACGTCACCGCCGACCGGTTGAAGTCCTTCCAGCCGACCGCTCCGGACAAGCTCGGCGCACTGCCGCTGGATCCCGACGGCATCCTCCGGCTGACCCTGGCCCGCCCGGAGGGCGACCGCACCGCCAATGCCTTCACCGGCACCCTCGACGGACACGGCGCCCTGCACAAGCGGACGGACCCCGGCCCGAGCCGGACACTGTTCGAACAGGCCGGGGTCGATCTGGTGGGTTACGGTGCGGGAGAACTGATTCGGACCCGCGACGCCGCTGGCGCGCAGCAGTACTTCGACACGGCCTTCGTCGACAAGTTCCAGCACAGGATCGACCCGCCGCCGGGCCTGCCCGGCGCGCGCTGCGTGAAGTACCACGGCCCGCGTAGTTCCGCGTTCCCCTACAACTGCTACGTCACCTTCGGACGGTACGTCGCGGCGGTGTGGTCTCAACAGCTGGGGGACGTGTATCAGCGGATCTCCGCGCAGTACGCCATCCTCGCCAACGACAAGTAGGGAATCGTGAAGCTTCTCCGTGCTCACCGTTCCACCGCCAGAACGGTTTTCGGCGTTCTCACGCTCGGCCTGACCGCCGCGTTCGTGGTCGGCTGCGGGTCCAGCGTGCCGGGGTCCGCGACCGCCGGTGAGGTCGATGTCCGGGCGCTGCCGGTCGGCAACTACCCCACCGATCCGCTCGATGTCCGCGTCACCGACTTCTACGGTTCGTCGGACGGAAAGGCGCTCGCCCTGGCGCGTTTGGCCGGCAATATCGCTCTCGGGGCGGACGTCGATCCGAAGTTCGGTCACAATGTCCTGGCGCTGCCATTGGTTTCGACCGACACCGCCAAGTCTTCGATGGTCCTGGCCGGTGCGGTCCAACCCGTGCTGGAAAGCAACGGCATGATGTTCGGCTTCTCGTCCTCGGCCAGCACCCACGACCTGGTCAAGTCCACCGACTGGGACTTCTCGGGCAACTTCAACCCGTTCGCGGGCGCGGCGAGCAATCCGGACGCCACCTCGCTCAACGTCACCGTCCTGCAGTTCCCCGACCGGCAGCGGGCACAGGCGGCCGCCGATCAGATGGAGGCCGCCGACTTCGCCGTCGCCGCCGACCAGAACGTCCGCGTCACCCTCAACAAGCAGCCGAGCGCCAAGGCGCATTGGCGGCCCGGCGTCGCGTCCCTTGCCGCCACCCTCGCGACCGGCCAATACGTCGTGAACGTCTATGTCGCCCAGCCGAAACCGGAACTCGAAGGCCTGCGCGCCCTCGCGGAGCAGGTTCTCGCGGCCCAGCTTCCCCTCCTCGACCAGGCGCCCGCGCTGTCCCCCCGCGAGATCTTCCGCATGAAGTACGACCCCGACGCCATGCTCCGCCGCACCCTGCACCCCAGCGAATATCTCAAGGCCGACCCCATCGTGGAAGTCACCCACATCCCCCGTGGCTACCTGCACTATGTCAGCGACGTGACCACAGTGAAGCCCCTGCTGGAGGCCAACGGCGTCGACCGTGTCTCCACGGCCAGGAAGGGCGGCCTCCTCCTCCGCGCCCGAGACGCCAACTCCGCCAAGGCACTCTGGTCCGGCATCAACCACATCATCAGCGGCTCCGCCGAGGCTCCGGCGGGTGTCCCCGACGTGGCCTGCGTCGAGAACCCGCGCCCCAAGTCCGATCCATCCTGGTTCGCCTACGACGCCTGGAACGCCGCCGACAAGTTCCTCTGCACCCTGCACTACGACCGCTACGTCGCCCGGGTGGCGAGCAACCAGCTGGTCGACGCCCAGCAGAAGGCGGCGGCACAGTACGCGCTGCTGGCCAACAGCCAGTACCTGTGATCACGCGAACCGCTTCCTTTTGGTCATCAGCGCGGCTCGTCCACGCGGACTGATCCGCCAGCGACCGCGAGGTTGACTGGCCAGGATAAGCCCCCGAAATTCGAGCTGTGCGAGCGCATTTCGGGTCCGCCAGCTCGTCAACGTCGCCGCCTGCCGGATCTGCGCGGCGGTCAGCGTCTGGTCCGGGTGCAGCGCCGCCAGCACGGCGACCTCGGCAGGATTCATGACCAACTCACCTCCCGACTCGCGAGCGGTGTCTCCCGGCAGCATGGCCCGGCGCATGCGGGACTTCCAGAAACCCACCCCCGACGAGCGGAAGCCGAAGGCACCCAGCCTTTCCCGAGTGACTGTCCGCGTAGAACCCCCACACGGACCAGCAGATGACGGCGGCGCAAAGGCCGAGAATAGACAGCAGCGCCCATGTATCCCAATGCATTACGACATCCCCTTCGAATGCGTATCGCTGATCTTGGTCTGTTTTCCGGCGGCTGCGCGCTTTCGCCAACTCCAAGTAGACACCCTCGAGGGCCTGGAAATTGAGTACACGGTGAACTGTCCACGAACTAGAATGAGGTGTCCACGGTGAGCGGTATCGCCCATGGACACAGCGATTTTGGACAAATCCATCGTGAACACTTATCCAGATAGCGAGACTAACAAAATGGCCGGACTGGCTGCTTCTCGCGTTGCATTCGGTACATACATTCGCGAACTGCGAACCCGCAGTGGCAAGAAGCCACTGGCGGCCGGTGTGGAAATCGACAAGTCGCGACAGACCGTCGTGCGGATGGAGAACGGGTACCCGACGAACGCGAGCACGAACGACATCGAGCGACTGCTCGGGTTCTACGGAGCATCACCCGAGGACAGGGATGAGGCACTGCGGCTGTGGCGGGAGATGCGGGCCGAGGAGAAGATCGCTCAGCAGCAAGGTGATTCGCGAGGCTACTGGCAGCCATATGCCGATCAGGTCGTCGCTCACATGCCTCGCTATCTGCGACTGGAAGCGGCTGCCAACCGGGTGACCAGCTACCAGTCGGTCCTGGTGCACGGGCTCTTGCAGACTTCGGACTACCGACGCGCCATCGCCCTGATCGATGAGCCGGACCTGTCGACCGTCGACGCCGAACGACGGCTCGAACTCGCGGTTCGCCGACAAGAAAGGCTCAACGACCCCAACTTTCACCTCGAGCTGCTCATGTCCGAGTCGGTACTCCGCCACCAGCCGGGTGGCCCGGCGGTCATGGCCGGGCAGTTGAGCCGGCTGGCCGAAGCCGGCGAGCACGACAACATCAGCATCAGACTCATCCCCTTCGACGCGGGATCTCATCGCGGCCTGACGGTCCAGCCGTTCACCCTCATCCAGTTCCCGCCCCTGAGCCGCGATGTCGCCGACGCCCCGGTGGTCTACCTCGAAAGCGGATCGGCCGGCGTCTACCACTCCAAGCCCGAACTGGTCGGTGAATATCAAGAGGTGCTCACCCGGGTCAGGGCGGTAGCGTTGAGCGAAAGCGACACGCTCGACGTCATTTTGAAGATCGCGAAGGAGTACGAGGCGTGAATAGTCAGCCGCGTGCCTGGTTCAAGTCGACTCGATCCAAGGCCTCCGAAACGTGCGTCGAGGTCTGCTTCGATTCCGGCCGGGTCGGCGTACGCGACTCGAAGAACGTGGGCGGTCCGGAGCTGTTCTTCGAAGGATCTCAGTGGGATACCTTCCTCCGCAGTCGCATCTGGCAGCACTGACTTCACCCGGATACCGCGTCGTCGACCTACCGCCCTGAACTGCCGACGACGCGGCACATCCCTGATCAGCCCAGACCTGTGAGAAGTCCCCCACCGGTCCGCCACGCTGCACCCACACCCCCAACCGCCCAGTACACTCTGCACACCAGAACCAAGGTCACTTGCAAATCCGGTACGGGGGGTTGTTCGACATGCGTCATGACTTAGGTCGACTACGGTCGGCCCGCATCGGAGTGCGCGCGGCAGCTGCAACAGCGCTGGCGGTTTCGGTGCTGGTTACTGCCGGGTGCGGATCTGAATCGCATGCGGCAGAGGACAAGCCGAGCGATCTCAGCAAGCTCGACACAGGCAACTACGGGACCAAGCCTCAAGATCCGACAACGTCGGATCCCGCGAAGCGTGGACGCCTGCTCGAGGGCATGCGGCTCGGCAATATCCTGCCCCTCGCCCTGGATATAGACCCGGCCCTTTCTCACAATGCGTCGGTCACGAACGTCTTCACCGAGGCGAATTCATTCGACGGCCTTCTCAACGTCGACCACTTCGCCGATGACGCGCGGGGTTTCATTGTGGGCTTCGCTACCAGCGGACGCCCCTCGGAAGATGCCAACCTCGGGTACACACTCACGAACGCTGTCATGATCTTTGACAGTGAGAGCGACGCCTCGTCTGCCGCGACTGCCCTCGCTCGCAGCGGTCTGGCGCTGAAGGTCGGCTCACAGGTCGATTCTTTGCAGTCGAGTCAACATCCTGCCGCTCAGATTATTTGGTCTCCGACCGAACAACGACTCGCTTCCTGGTATCCCACCGGGAGGTTTGTCATCTTCTCGCTGATCGATCAGGTTGAGAATCAAGCCGTGGAACAGGCTTTCGGCCTCGCTCCCGAACCTGCACCGCAGGCACTGGCCGACAAGGCCATTGACGTGACCACTGCCGCTCTGAAGAGCTTCCAGCCGACACCGCCGGACAAGCTCTCCGCCCTGCCGCTCGATCCTGACGGCATGCTCCGATTGACCCTGTCGCGCCCAGCGGGCGACCAGACTGTCGAGGCGTTCTCCGGGACCTTCAACCAACACGGCATGCTGCACATCGTCGGTAACCCAGCCGAATACAAGGCTCTGTTCGACAAGGCCGGAGTGGACAGTGTCAGCGACGGTGCGGGATTCCTGGTGCGCGCCAAGGATGCTGCTTCTGCCCAAGGCTTCCTCGACACCGTTTCCTCCTCGCGGTTCCAGCGCCGAATCGACCCGCCGGCCGGGCTCCCGACGGCCCGATGCGTGAAGTACCACGGCCCCGACGACCACGCGGCGCCTTTCCACTGCTACGTGTCGTACGGCCGGTACGCCGCGACGGTGTGGTCTCAGCAACAACAGGATGTGTATCAACGGATTTCCGCGCAATATGCAATTCTGGCCAGCAACAAGTAGGGGGGATCATGACGAATCCAGATACTCATCGGCACACTGGCAGAACTGCTTTCGGCACGCTTACCATCCTTCTGGTTGCAACCCTGCTCGCCGGATGTGGCAGTGAGGTAGCCGGAACACCGGCTGCGGAGGAAATCGATGTGCGGAAGCTCGCAGTCGGCAATTATCCAACCGATCCGCTAGATGTCCGTTTTACCTACCAGCACAATGCAAACGACGGCAGATCTATCGCGATGGCCCGGCTGGCGGACAACGTCGTTATCGGATCCGACGTCGACTCGAAGTTCAGCCACAACGCCCTGAAACAGACGATCTACCCGTTGACTTCGCCTCAGGGCGATCTGTCCCGCGTGTTGGCCGGAGCTGTCCGACCTGTGCTGGAAAGCAACGGCATGATGTTCGGCTTCTCGGCCGCCGCGAGCACCCGCGAGCTGCCAAAGTCGCACGAGCGCGATCAGTCGAATAATTTCAACCCCTTTGGCGGTGCTCTCGGTAATCCCGATGCCACCGCCTTCAACGTAACCGTGTTGCAATTTCCCGATCAGCAGCGAGCACAGACGGCTGCCGATCAAATGGAGTCGGCCGATTTCGCGGTCGCGGCAGACCAGAACGTTCATGTCACGCTCGCCAAGCAACCGGACGCCAAGGCCCATTGGCGGCCTGGCGTTCCGTCGATGGCAGCCACCTTGGCTCACGGGCAATACGTAGTGAATGTCTATGTCGCACAGCCCAAACCAGATTTGGATGAGCTGCGCGCACTCGCTGAGCAGGTCTTCGCGGCGCAATTGCCGTTGCTCGACCAAGCACCAGGGTTATCACCACACGAAATCTTCCGTCTGGACTACGATCCCGACGCTATGCTACGCAGAACTCTGCACCCCACCGTCGCATTTGAGGCCAACCCGGTCTACGAGACCGTCCATACGGCACGAGGCCATCTCCACTACCTAAGGGATCAGACGACCTGGAAACGACTGCTGGACGATAGCGGCGTCGATCGCATTTCCAACGCAAGTAGCGGTGGCCTTTTGTTCCGAGCCCACGATGTCGAGGCTGCCACCAAGTTGTGGTCCGGAATCAAAGCCACCACAAGCGGATTCGTCGAAGGACCCGCCGGCGTGCCCGATGTTTCCTGCAGCCCCAGCAAGGATGACATCGGGGACGCATGGTGGGCATATCGCAGCTCGGGAACCCCCACCTACATCTGCACTCTGCATTACGACCGTTACGTCGCTCGTGTGGCATCCATGCAACTGGGCGACGCTCAGCAGATGGCCGCTGCGCAATACAGCCTGCTGGCCAATAGTCAGTACCTGTAAGGAATCGGGATGAATATCGGACCGGGCACCATTATCCGCGGCTACCGCATCGAACGCATACTCGGGGCTGGCGGCATGGGCACCGTGTATTTGGCCAAGCATCCGGAGTTGCCACGCTGGGATGCGCTGAAGGTGCTGAGCCCGCAGTTCAGCCGGGATGCCGAATATCGGGCCCGATTCGAGAGAGAAGCGAATCTCGCCGCTGCTCTCGATCATCCGAACATCGTCTCGATCTACAATCGCGGCGAGGACAACGGTCAGCTCTGGATCGCGATGCAGTATGTGAACGGCATCGACGCGGCCGCGGCTGCCGAGCGGGATCCACAGTCGATCACTCCGTGGCGTGCGCTGCACATCGTCACCGAAGTAGGCCGGGGCCTCGACCACGCGCACCGCAGGGGGCTGCTGCACAGAGACGTCAAGCCTGCGAATTTCCTACTGTCTATGGGAGACAACGGCGAAGAGCGAGTTTTCCTGACCGACTTCGGCGTCGCGAAATCGACCGAGGACACCAACGAACTGACGCAGGCCGGCGGTTTCGTCGCCACCATCGCCTACGCATCGCCCGAGCAGTTGAGCGGACAACGGCTCGATCATCGTGCGGACATCTACAGCCTCGCCTGCTCATTCGTCCGCTTACTGACCGGCCAGAACCCCTATCCGGGAACACAACCGGCGGTGGTAATGATGGGTCACCTCAACGAGCCGCCGCCGCGAGTCACCGCGATCGATCCCACGCTTCCTGCTGCACTGGATGAAGTGATCGCGGTGGCGATGGCAAAGAACCCAGCGGAGCGATTTGACACCTGTCACGAATTCACAACCGCCTTGAAATCAGCCCTGGAGTACGGCGTTTCAGGCCTGTCGATGAACACTGTGCCGCACAACCGGCCCCCTGCGGTCTCGGCACCGCCGCCCGCAGAGTCCGGTACGACTGAGAAACCCAAGGCGCGCAAGCGCACTTTGCTTGTCAGCGGCGTGGCAGCAACCGTTATCGCTCTGGCCGCCGGGGTGGGCGTCTGGGTGACACAGCACGGATCATCGGCCTCTGCTACTCAGGGCCCGCTTGCCGACGCTCGCGCGCAAAACCCTACCTTCAAGGGCAAAACCATTGCAGTGGTGGATATCTCGGGCAAGAGCGGCTTTTCCGCGGACATGGATATCCAGTTGAAGCCAGGACCGCAATCGAAATTCCTTGAGGACCTCGGCTTCACCTACAACACCAACTGCCTTCGCAAGGGCGACGAGCCGAACCCTCGCCCGATCGCATCGGGATTCAATACCCAATACGACGCGCTCTCACCCATCTCGACGGGTTATCTGCTCGCGGTCCGCAGCGACACCGATGCGGGCGGCGGCGGTCTGGTCAACCTTCCGTCAGCAGTTTCGGGGTCCAAGGCATCTGTAATCGTCCTCGACGACCCCGCCGCCGTCGCCGCCGTCCGTCAGTGGTCGGATAACTCGGAGCAGATCCTGATCGACAAGCTGGTGCCGGTCCTCCGCAAGAGCGTCCGTTAGATCCGAGTCGATCAGGGCCCGCACGCCTTGTCGCAGCTCGGCGGCAAGGTATCCCAACTCATCTGGGCGTCCTCCGCGGACAAGGTAGGCCCGGCGACCAACGTGTTCAGGATCTGTGAGGGGGCCAGGCGGGGCTTGGACTCCAAGCCGAGAATCCCTGCGGTCTTGGCGTCCGGGATGCCGTACAGCACCCCATTGTCAGCGAGATAGAAGAGGCTTCCGAGCTCCGGACTACCCGGCTTGTTATCGGTGGCCTGTATGAATTCTCCGGTTGCCGGGGACACATAGACACGGTCGACCCGATCACCACGAGAACCGTCGGCGGTCGCCAAAGTGACCGGTGCCTGCGAGTCACTCAGCGGGTAGCGCGTACCGATCAGCAGTTGGACCTTGGCCCAGTCCGAGGGCGCTTCGGTGGCGTCCGCTTGATCTCGGCCGAAACCGTTCTTCTTCGCCCAGGTAATGCAGGCGACCGGGTTCTCCGACGCGGAGATGATCTTCGGTGAGACGGTCGGGAAGTCGTCTACCGGCAGCCCGGGGGCGATCTTGTCGTTGCCGTGCTTCTGGGGGATGCCCGCGATCGCATCCGGCGTCACCGGCACGAAGGCGTCGGCATTCTTCTGCGAGAACGTAATGAACTGAGCGGTAAACATGGACACGCGCTGAATGGCGTTGTCCAACACGACATACAGATCCGATTTGCCCGAACCATCCAGTGCCGGCACCTGAATGATGCTGCCGATCTTCACATTGCTCAGCTTGCCCTGGGCGAATTCGCCCGCACGCGGGATCGTGGGAGCAACCAGCGGCGGGACCTTCACGGCCGCGCTGACAAGATCGGACGAAATCGGTCGCGAGGTGCCAAGATCGAGTACCTGCGCGAGCGCGCCCTTGGTGACGTCGTCGTTCTGCGGGTTGATCTCGGCGACCTTGCCGTCATAGATCAGATACGTGTGGTCCTTCTGCTGGCTGTCCGTCTTCTTCGCCAGCACCGCGGACCCGGGGTCCGCCGCTTTGATGTGGTCGTTGAGCTGCAACTTCCCGGCGATGACCGTGGTCTCCGCGCCGGTCGAGGAAGCCGATCCGCCTGATGCGGAAAGCGGCACCTTGTCGCACAGCGTCCACTGAGATCCGCCGCCCTGTCCGCTGGCGGGCAAAGCGGCTGGTACGCCGGGAATTCCACGGATCGGACCGCGTGGGATCGTATTGAGCTTGCTGTCCTTCACCGATTTCGGCGACTCGGTGGTGTTCGAGAGCAAGCGGGCCGACGCGAGATTCAGCGTCGGGTACAACGTCAGCTTGGTCTTGTCATTCTTGTCCCGCACCACGGTGTAGAGCGCGCCGCTGTCCTTGCCCATCACGATGTTCGCATCGCCGACGGAACCCTGAGGACGAATGAAGGCCATGATCGCGGCGCCCGCGACCACCAGCACCGCGAGAACCGCCCCGACCATCAGGGAGCGGAACTGGGACCGCATGGGATCGTGCAGCATGCGCACATCACGGCGCACCAGCGCGTGATCGAGTCGACGCAACAGGAAGCGGTACCCATTGACCTGGGCACGGGTGGTCAATTGGGCTGGCACTAACCAAATCCTCCGTCGAACCGGAACCTACGGGCACAAAGATTACTGGGCTTCAGCCAACGACAGCGCACCCATCCTTCGCGGAAGGGTGCGCTGTCGCGAGTGGCGGCGTCCTCGTCAGGCGAAGGAGTTGCCCACCTTGGCGTCCGCCGCGAGGGCGTTCGTCAGGGCGCTCTCGACCGCGGCAGTCACAGCGTCCAGGGTCTGCAGGCACTTGTCGGCGTACGCGCTGTCCCAGTCGCGCTTCGCGGCGATGACAGCCTCCAGCGCGCCGTTCTCCGCGCCGCTGTTCGGGTTCGACCAGGCGGTCTTCAGGCGCTCGACCGCCTGGCCGAGGTCGCTGGTGGTGTCGACAGCAGCAGTGCCGTCACCGGCGACAGCAACCAGGTCGCGGTGGTACTGCCGCAGGTGCTCCGCGAGCTTGGTCATTCCCTCTTTGTCGTAAAGCATGAGTCTTCCTTTGCAGATGTTGAAAGTTGGAGTGGGCGTTAGCTGTTACTAGCCGAGGTTCGTGAGAGCCTGGTTGAACTTGTCCTGGTTCGTGATGTCCACGTTGGAGAACACGTCCGTGCCCGAGCCAACCTTCTCCTGGAACTCATCCATGGCGTGGTTCAGCTTCTGGGCCTCTTCGTCCCAGGCCACCGCGGCGGAGTTGAACGCACCGGCCGCCTCACCCTGAAAGCTGCCCTTCGAGCTGTCGACTTCCGCGGTGATCTTCTTCAGGATGTCCTTGATCGAAGCGACCACGTCCGCCATGTGGCTCTGCGCGGCCTTCGCAATTTCCGCATCATTTGCAACCATCGTCTGTACCTTGCCTTTTCTTCGGGATTGGATAGGCGATGCGTTGCGCACCACCGGTTTCGGGCAGATCAGCTGTATCGGGTCACGCGTGATCCACTACAGCCACCTCCCCCCGGGCAGCGAGTCGATCAGAGCCGAGATCGACTGCGCGATACGGTGATCACTGCCCGGTGTCAGCGTGGACCAGAGTTGCTGGTCCGGGGCGACCCCCGGTGCGGCCACGATGCGGCCCCGTGCGGTGTCGTAGACAGCGACGGCTCCGGGCGATCGGTCTGTGAGGCCGTCGGCGTAGGCGTAGGCCACGATTTCGGCGTAGGCGTGGGTGGCCGAGAGGGCGAGACCGTAGGTGGTGGCGTCGGTGTCGGGGACGCCGAGATGGTAGACGGTGCTCGCGTAGTCCTCGGAAGTCGTTGCGGTGTCGAGGCGTTCGGCCAGATCCGCGGATTCGGCGCTGAAGGCCGCGAGGTCGGCGGGCGGGCAGGGGCCGAGAGCGCCGAGCAGGGGGCGGGTCAGGGAGGCGGCGGAGCCGTCGGACCACAGCGGCTGGATGTCGAGAGTATCGCCGCGGCGGATGGCGACCGCGTGATCCTCGGCGCGGCGGGCCACGCAGACGCGGATGGGACCGTTGGCGGTCTGTACCCGCATGGCCAGTTCACGCTCGGGCTGGGCTAGGACGAAAAGCGCTGTGGCGGTGTCGGTGTCGACGTCACCGTGGGCATCGACGATGCGACGGGCGCGTAGGTCGGCGCGGGCCTGTTCCTGCGCCTGCTCCCATTCCTGGTACGACTCCTGGCGCGGGCCGATGGACAGCACCAGCGGCAGGGTCTGCACACCGAGATGCCCGGCGAGCGCGATGACGCCGTCGTTGGTCAGTGTCGTCATGCACCGGCCCCTTGACGTTCGCCGGGATCGGTTGCCGTGGTGGCGTTCTCGGAACCAGCACTGCCGGATCCGGTGCCGCCCGCGTTGAAGGCGATGTCGACCGGCGGACGCTGCGCGGCCGGGTCCAGGCCGCCGAGCACCGCGGGCGCGACCTGCATGCCGGAGGTGAGGCCCAGCTCGTTGTCGCCGGCGGGCGCGCCCACCAGTCCGGCGCGCGGGGTGTGGTCTTCCTCGTCGGTCTGGCCAGACGCACCCATCGCGGTGGGAGCCATACCGGCCCCGGTCGACTGGACAGTGACCGGCTGCGTCGTAACGCGTTGCGTCGTAGTCTCTTTGGCTTCGATCGCATTGGTGCGCAATTGGGTCATCGGCATCGGCGGCAGGTTCAGCGAGCCTAGCGACAGGTTCGGTATCGAACCCGGTGTGAGCGTGGGCGTTTCGACCTCAGCCGGGGTGGCCGGTTGCTCTGCGGGCTGCGCGGGTGTGGTGACCTGCGGCGGCGCCTCGTGCTCCCACGGCTTGGCCAGCGATTCGGTGGCGGCCTCGTAGGTCCGCATCACCCGTGCCGCAGCGGCTTTCGCGGCGTCGGCATCGGTGTCGACCTTGGTGAGGCCCGCCAGCAGCGGTGCGCCGAAGGCGAGCCCGAGCTGACCCATCAGCTGCTGCATGTCCTTGAGCTTCTCGACCTCGTCGACATCGGGCATGGTCAGCTTGGCGAGTTCGTATGCGGCCGCGTGGGATTCGGCCTGTGTGGCATTGCCGGCGGCGGCCGCGGCGGAGGCGCCGAGCCAGTCGCGCAATGCCTTGATGCGTTCGATGAAGGGACCGCTGTGCTTGGATTCCCAAGCGCTGTCCAGGATTACGAGAATGCGCTCGTACTCCAGGGCGGCCGCCGCGAAACCCGTGCTCAACCGCGCCCACGCGAGACCCGCCTCGGCGGCGGGCACCGCACCGGCGCCCGTCACCAGGTCACGCGCCAGCTCTTCGGGCGGCTTGGATTCCCAAACCGTCTCGGTGAAGCCGGGTTTCGTCGGTTCCAGCATCGAGGATGCGCCTCCGCTCAGGCGAACCCGAGGACGGACTGGTCCTCGACCTGGCCGAAGGTGTCGAACTGACTGCGCAGCGTGGTCGCCAGGTTGCGCAGCTCGGTGACGCCGTCGGTGCCCGAAGCCACGAACGACGCCGCCACCGCGTTCAGCGTCTGCGCGGCCCGCAGCGACACCTCATCGGCCCCGGCGGGCGCGAAATCCAGTTTGGCCTGCTCGACACCGAGCCCGCCCGCGAGCCGGTCGGCCAGCGCCTCGAGCTGGGCCGCGGCGTCGCGTGCGGTCGAAGCGTCGAACTTCAAACCGTCGAATGCGTTGGTGCTCATGCCAATCCTCCTGTAACCCCTGGCTATGCAATCTAGAGTGTCAGCGCCTTGTCCGGCGGCTCTTCGATGGCTTCGATGGCGCCGACGACCGGCAGGACCACACCCTCGATGAGCCCGACCACCTCGTCGCCGTGCGCCGCGGTGACCAAACCCGAACGGTCCGAAGTGGATTCCTCGTCCGCGGCCCCGGCCCGGCCCGCCGCGCCACCGGCCCCCGCCATGGTGGGCGAGGTGGTGGCGGTGGTGCGGCCATTGGCCTCGGTGGTCGTCTTGGGCACACCGGCCCCGGACGTGACCTCCCCGGTGGGAATTCGGCTGGTGCCCAGCGTCGATGCCGGGCTCGTGGTGGTCGGCGTCCCGCCGCCACCGAACAGCGTGGCCAGCGGACTGCCGCCGCCACCGGTGTCGGTCTTGGTGGTGTCCGGGTTATCGGTCTTCTTGTCGTCGGTCTTGACCGTGGTGTCCGTGGGCGTGTTCTTGTTGGTGTTGGTCTTGTTGGTGTCGGTATTGGTGTTCGTATTGCTGTTGCTCAGCGCCGAACTGATCTCCTGCGCCCCGGTGGAAACCACCGACGCACCCTTCTCGACCACCTTCTCCGCGACCGTCGGCGCGACACTGGCGATGGGCTGCAGCGCGGTGCCGACCATATTGAACAGCGACTCGATATTGGACGCGATCGGCGCGCCCGCGATCATGATCTTCGTTCCGGCCGCGATGATGTCGGTCGTGGGGCCCGCCAAGGCGACCTGGGTATCGGCCACGATGCCCAAACCCTCGAGAATTGTTTCGGTCGCGGTCTCGATCAACCATGGGAGACCAGCGGGAGTGGCCAACAGCGCGATGCTCCCGGTCACCTGAATGACGAATTTGTTGATGAGAGCCACCATCTGGGCATTGCCCGCGGCGACGACTCCCTGCGCGACGCCCAGGATGGCGTGCTGGTTCGTGCCCTGCAGGGCCACCTCGCCACTCTGCGCCTCGACCGTCTGACTCTTCGTCTGCGCGGCGAGCGCGGCATCACCGGTCCAGGTGTTCATGACCGTGCTGGTGGCGGACTTGCTCTGCGACGCAGCGGAAGTCAGCGCACTGACCATCGAGGTCAGGATGGTCGCCGGATTGAAGCCGCTGTTCAGGATTCCGCTGCCGAACGACTGCAGCATGCTGACGACCGGCTGGATCAGCGTGGTCACATCGATCGTCGGCAGCGTCGGCAGCTGGATCCCCGACAGATCCGGCAAGCTGATGGACGGCAACTGCGGCAGCTGCGGCAGTCCCAGGTTGCTCACGACATCCGCGACCGGCGTGTCGAGGTACGCACCGATGGGACTGCTGCGCAGCCCGTCGAGCACCGTCGGATTGGACGGATTCGTCACAGCACCGTCGAGAGGAAGCTGGCCGCGGAGGTGACCTCATTGGTGGCGTACGCGCCGACCGCCGCGTACGCCGTGGTCGCCGTGTCCGCGTGCACCGCCGCGATCTCCGCCGAGGACATCAGGAAATTCCCCTGCGCCACCGCGAAGGCCGCGAGGAACTGCTGCCCGATCAGGCCGAAGGTCGGCACGGCCTGCGCGAGCGCGGTACCCACATCCGCCGCGGCCGTCCCTGCGACCTGAGCGGCGATGCCGGCCTTCTCGGTGCCGTACGCCAGGATGGGCGGAAATTCCGCCGCCACGTGATCCGTCATCAGTGTCCCTCCCACTACCTTTGATCTTGCACAGACTACAAGTACGAAATCCCTTGGGCCAGTCCGCAAGGCGCAAACTCTGGCTCAAAGTTGTGTAAACAAACCGGGATTACCCGGCCACTTCCTCATTGAACCGGTTCACGATCTCCGCGCGCCGCTCGAACGCCCGCCGCGCCGCCTGCGCCGCCGTGCTCACGACGGCCTGCTCGAACTCCCCCGGCGTCATCCGCGAAACAGCGCTGCTGAACTGCAGATCCGTGAGCGCCCCATTCCCGTCGACCTCGGCCATCACAGCCCCGTCCTCAGACGTCTCCCGCCCCCTGACAGCCTTCATCTGATCCGCAAGATCCTGAAACCGATACAGCTGCCGCCGAACCTGCTCCTGCAACTCATCCATCGACGAAACCACGAGCGCCCCTCTCACACCGACCTGAGCCAGCTCTGCGGCTCATGATCGTAGTCCTGCTCCTCAACGATTTCCTGCCGAGCAACATCGGCTTCGGTGGGCAGCTTGGCCCTGGCGATAGCCTCCGCCGGAACTCCCGCCTCCTCCAACTGCTTCCGGAGAGCGAGGCCAGCCCGGTTCGCAGCCTTCTGACAGAGTCGCAGAACCTCCCCAGCCAACTGCTGCGGATCCCGATGCAACTCAGCCGATTCAACCTTCAGAGCCAACGGCAACCCTTGATTGGTAGCCCGCACCCGAATCGACCCAGACGTATTGGCAACCACCAACGAGGCCCACTCCTCCCCACCGGTGCCAGCTCCAGCCGCCCCCGACTCAGTCACTGCGAACTCCCTCCCAGTTAGCTTGGCGTAGAAGTACCATACGACAGCGACGGGGGGCCAGCGATATTCCGTCGGCCGAGATGCCAATCACCCTCGCTCATCCTTGATCGCTCGCACAACGTCCGCAATCCGCGCATTGATCAATGAGGTGGCACGGGGGGTATCGGCCGAAAACACCTGCCGTGGAGTGCCCTCGGTGATGATGTACCGGCCATCGTCCTCGAGATCACGCCATTCAAGGCGGTGACGGGTGATACCTCGGGGGCCGAACACCGATCGTCCTTGAATCACATCGATGAATCCACCCCGTTCATGCGGTGCCGCGAGGAACGCCCGGCTCTGCGCAGGGGCGGAGGAGGACACACTGTGGTCGATGATCGAGTGCCCGTATGAGTAATCCAGCTCGGTCTCAACGTTGCGTTCGGCCAGGACAATGTCGCCCTGCCGTCCACCGTCTGCCTCGGGCAGTGCTTCAGCGACCATCCGCCCGAGTTCCAGCGCATCGAACTCAGAGACGATGAATCCCTTTGCATGAATGACAGATTCGCCTGGTTCCTGGTTTACGAGAAATCCACGAGTACCGCGGCGTGCTGCCAACATTCGGACGCTTCCCGCCGGGTCGCGCTTGTCGTAGCCGTTCCAGCCCCAGACCTCGATCCTGATGTCCGCGTCTCGGATTTCCGGCAGAACGCCGTCGAACGACAAATCGCGGCGGGCACGCAGGTCTTCACGAAGCTCGGCCAGCTCCTGCACGTACCGCACCCACGACGAGGTCCGACAGGTGTACGCGAGCGGCGCCGGCAATGACTCCTCCGGCAAGTCCCGCCATTGGACGTAGAACTCGTCGTCGGTGAATCTCCAGGTGGCCTTCATTTCTCGGCCACGGGCGTGACTGCGGCCGGGGCCTCGCCGACAACCTCTTCGAAGTGCTCAGCCGACGTGAGGAAGGTCGGCCGCTTGTGCTCCTTCGACTGCCCCTGGGCACCACCAGCCTGGCCCATCGAACCCATGCCGGGCATCGACGATGCACCGCTCGATGATGTGGACGATGTGGCGATACCCGCCCTCGACGTCGACGTGAGGGTCTCCTGCTGCTCGTCAGTCGCGACAGTTGACCGGGGGAACGATTGCGACTTCGGCGATTCCGGCGACTTCGGACTCGTCGGCGTCCCTCCGGGGCTACCCGGCGTCGATCCAGGAGTGGCCGGACTGCCGCCCGGGTTCAACAACGACGACAAGTTGGTCAGCTGCTGATCGAGCTGGGTTTGCTTATCGTCCGTCTGCTTGGTCGTTTGTGCCGAGAGCTGCTGTTGAACGGTCGTCGCTACTTGCTGCGCAACCGATTCCAGCCCTTGGACGCCGGTCGACACCGCCGACGACAACTGCTGCGCCACCGTCTGAACCGTCGTCGCCACTTCCTGCGCAATGGTCTTCAGAGTGTCGTCACTGGTTGGCTGCTTCGTGGTATTCGGGTCTTTGCTGGTCGGCGACTCCGGTTGCTTGCCATCCAGGTTCGGCTGGTCGGTCGTCGGCGTTCCCGGGGAGGAGGGGGTACCCCCGCTCGGGTTGTTTCCGCCTGGGACATTGGGCTGTTGTGGGGTGGACGGCGTGAATGGGCTCACCAGAGCTGATGGGCTGGGTATCGACGGCACGGAGTTGAAGGTCTCTTGCCAGCCGAAGTGATACACCGACTGAAATATCGGGCGGAATTCTTCACACATCTTCCGCTCGTCGTCCTTGTGATCATAATGTGCGGTCGCGGCTGCCTCGCGAGTTGTCGAGATCCACCCGCCCGAGTAGTTCAGCAGATCACCCACGGCCCACATCGTTTCAACCAAGGTCGTAGCCTGGGTGATATACGAATTCAAAGCATTTATGATCGAGTCAATTCCCGGCCCAGTCCATTGCTCCTTGCTCCGCATACCGGCAATGTCCTGATTGAATGTCGCGAACTTGCCCTGAAGAAAATTTGCCCAGGACTTCCAGACCGCACCGGACTCTACGAGCTCAACACCATTCGTGATTCCAACATTGGCGAGAAGCTCGATCTGTTTGCCCGTAATACTCTGAGAAGATTCCAGGGACAGCAGGTACTGCGATTTCGATCCGGAATCCGCGGCCTGCGTACCCTTGTGGTCCGTATTAAAGTTCTTGGGAGTCTTACCATCACCCCAATCATCAGTTTTCGGAATGCCAGCCTTCGTATACCCATTGAAGCTGTAGACCGCACCCTGAATATCAGAGTATGGCGTGTCCTTGCCGTGGCTGTTCCTCAGGCTATCGAAATACTGCTTGGATTCGTCGTCTGTAGCCTTGTAACCTTTTGCGGCACACGAGAAGGCGTTACCCATCTCTTCGAGTATCTTCACCTGAGCGTTGAGCGCGTCGCCGAGGTCATTGTCGAGCTTCGAGAAGATGCTGGTCATGGCCCGGCCAGAGTCCAGTTGCCCGAAGCCCTTGTAGCCGTATCCCGTGTCGAAGGATCCCCCGAGAGGCGAGTGCGCAGTCTGCCCTTCGCTGAGCCGACCCGTCACGCGCTTGCCGGTAACGGTGGCGACGGCCGCAAGCAGGTCCGCCGCGTGTTGCGCGGCCAGATCCGCGACACCGTCATCAACGTTCAGCCGAATGGTGCCATTGAAGACCTTGTTGGAGAATCCATCCCAACTCGTCGGATCAGCCATACGGCCCGCTCCCTCCCGACTCCGACGTCATAGCGAATCCCATTGATTACGAATGCAAGTTGTCCATCGTGGCAGCAGCGACCTTCTTCAACATCTCACCGATCGAGTCATCCAAGCCGCTACCCGAATCCGTTGGCGATGCCAGTGGGTCGGGATTGGACTGCGAGAGCGTTAGTTCGAGAACAAGACCGCCGTCGCGCACGGCCACAGTGGTCACCCGCTGAGCCTTACCGGCTTCGACACGGCGGTACGCGGAATCGCCTATGCCCGACAACTTCGAGACTCGGATCGAGTCGCTCTGTGATGAATGAAACTTACTCGAGTTGAAGGATTCGAATTCAACTGCAGGATCGACCTTTTTGTGGATGTTCGCTGTCACCACAAGCGAGCCACTGGCCGAGCTGCTCTTTCCATATGTAACCAGCATCTGACAGGTCATCATGTCGATCGCCGAAGAGGTCGCGTTGTGCTCGATGGCGGGCGTGCTGGCCGAGTATCCAGCCTCCCGCAACGCAGAGACATCCGCTGCCTTGCAGAAGTTGTCGACGAGTTGATATCCGCGCAGGTCCGGCGCATCGCCAAGACTTTTGTCGCTGCTGCTTCCAGACACAGCGAAGACCCCGACAGCCCAAACCGCAGAGGCGACCAGTGCACCGCCGAGACCCCAGGCCCACCATTTCGAACCCTGTCGCCGGGGTCGTTGCAGCTGTGAGAAGTCCGGGGCATTGAACTGAGGGACCTGCTGAAACTGCTGTTGCGTCGGGTACACGGGACCAGACTGGAAAGTCGGCTGCTGGTTTCCCGACGCAGGAACCGATGTGGTTGCGCCAGACACGGTTCCGTTGTTGCCCTGTTGAGCCCCCGGTGACGACATGGCCCGACCGTACCACGGGGTATTCAACCGAGCAGACCGCGATGTCTGCCGCACATCATCGCCGGCAACCCGGTCGCCGCGGGAGATGATGCCCGTGACCAGCACAGCATTCGACTCGATGACGGCGCATGTCCGGTTCGGACGATCGTCGCTGGATCGCTGGCCAGCGGACATCGCCGCCGATTAGCGATGCATGAGGCCTGTGGATAGGCTTCGGGCGATTAGCGTTGAAATGGAGGGGATTTCATGGCTGTATTGATCGGCCTCGGTGTTGTGGTCGTCATTCTCCTGATCATCATGGCCGTGACGGGGAGGGCCGCCGACAAGAAGCACACACAGAATGTGTCGGCCAGGCTTGGGGGTTCGCCCGGGTGGCCGACGCCGACGTGGCAGAAGGATCACAAGCAACTGGGTTTGAACCCGTACTACCGGAAAAGTCTCCGCAATGATCGCCCCGTACACGGCCACGTGGAGGTTCCAGGTGTGCCAGACACGCGCCTACCCTTCGTGACCTACAGCTGCCGCCTGCAGCGCACTGAGCAAGGGATCACCAGTAGCACCACATATACGTGGGCTTTCACGGCCATCGCCATCCCCGCGGTGAATCCGAGCATCTCGGATGTGGAGATCCTGTCCACGATGCGCTCCGCATCAGGCAAGCCGGTATGGGAACCCTACTGGGAGAACCGTTCTCTGGAGGATCAGTTGTACCGGACCGGGGACCAGCAATTCGACGAGTACTTCACCGTCCACTCCCCCGATCATCACGGTGCGGCAAGCGTTTTGACGGAGCGGGTCCGCCGCGCCTTCCTGCTTCTCTACAAATTCAATCCAGCGCCCCGAGTCCGCATCAGGCAGGGAGTCCTCTTCGTCTGGGCTCGGCAGGGTGTCGGACAGGAGGTCAGGGATTCGGCCGAATTCCAGAACCTGCTGTCCGCGGCGGCAATCCTCGCTTTCGAGCTCAACGCCGCCTCTGTCGCGACAAGCCGCTGAGACTCTGATCGACGGGCAGCTGGGCCGAAACGTTTCCGAATTTCGAAGGTACGCACACGATCACCCCTCAATCGGATTGCCCGCCTCATCCCACCTCCGAACCGCGGTCAAATGTCCCCTACCGTTGAACTCCCGCTCCTCAGCGAGCTGCCCATTGTGATGCCAACTGCGCCAAATGCCCTTCGGTCGGCCGTAATCCACCTCGCCCTCGGACTTGAGCGGACCGCCAGCCCACCACTCCCGGTCAGGACCGTGCGGTACCCCAGCGACGTAGAACTCCTGAGATAGCAACTGATCGCCGATCGTTTCGACCACCTCACCCGTGAACGGCTCACCGCGGAAGGTGAGCCGTAGGTCATCGTCCGTGGCGATCTCGTGCCGACTGACGCCGTAGTCGATCCTCTGCATATCGGCATCCCTCTCCACTATGTCGGAAACTCGCCCAGCCAGCTTCGCTGCACGACATGCCGAGGCAAGTAGTCGGACTCGACATCAACCGGAAAATCGGCATCGAGGGCAAGGCAGGTCATTGCCAGCGGGCCCGCGGCAATCATGCCGGTGCGGTTGTCCCGGCGGTCGTCCTCACCCGAATCCCAATACGCGTCGTGTGACTGAAGTGCTTGCGCCAAGCTGCTATTGAACTCATCCCACTGTTCATCGAGGAATCGATAGAACAGGTCTATCGGCGGATAAAGAATCCGGAGCAGCAGGTCCGAGGGCGTATGTCTGACGTTCGCCGGATCGGTGGTGTTGAAGGTAGCCCGAAGCTTCTCCGGCAGACCGGCACCTTCGGACCAATACACCGACCCCGCAGCACGGAGCAGCTCAGTCGGGACTTCGGAGAGCATCGTCAGCCGCGCTTGATCCCGCCCCATCACCGCGTAGTAGAAGGCCGTCACCCAGTTGCCTGCATCGGCAATACCTTGCGTGGAACCTGCGGGAAGCATCAAAATCCGCTCGCCGAACCGGATTTCGACCATGCCCTCAGCGGCGGTGGCAATCGCGAAGATTGCCGACGAAGCCTGCATCACCTGTACATATGCCTGCCAGGTTTCGACCTTGCTCGCCATCGGGTCCAAGCAGGAGCGCAACCCTGCAAGCCGCAACGACGCCTGAAGAACACCCTTCAGGCGCCGTGGATGCGCTTCCACACGGCTCAGGTTGTGCTCGATCCCGTCGGTGATACTCCGGTCTTCGCGGTCCGGATCCTGGATGTCGAGGTGGTGCCTAGTTACCGCCCGGCTGCACCTCTCTGTCATAGAACGACGACTATGCGGTCGTGATTACTTGTATCGCCAGCCTTTTCGCCTCTGGACTGACCTCGCCGAGTAAGAAGTCACGAGCAACGATGTGGCGCACCAACTCCGGGTCCGGCGGAAAGGCATGTTTGCGCAGGTAATGCGATACCGCCCCGGACCAGACCCAGGCACCGTCGGTGCGGAACGTCAACGGCACGTCTCGGACCGACGGGATGAATTCGTCGACCTCGAAACTACGAGCGGCCAGGACCATCGGAGCGGAGTCGAGGTAGGCAAGGAGGCGGTCACGCAGGTGCGTGGGCAGCGAGGCCCGGACCGCGACGGGGCGGCCGTCGGCATCGCGGTGGTCGTAAACGCGTGCGAGCCTTGGTAGTTCGGCGAACTCGGCAGTCACTGTCGGAATCCTTCCGCCTGCGGCTTCGAAGTGGTCAGCTCTGGTCTGCGAGCCGTCGGAGCTCAGAGAGTGAGGGTGCCTGCTGCTCAGGAACAGGTTGAATCACACCGAACGTTCCAGCGGCGTTGGCTGGAAGCGAGCGGCACCGGCGAACCGCATCGAGCGCCGATAGACCAGTCCTGTGTGCGTCGATGAGACGTGCGCGCCACAGTCCACCTGCGACCACACCGACATCGCCGACCGCAGCGCGCGGGATATACCCGGCGGCGTCGTCGCTCACCGATGCCCAGACATAGCCGACGACCACGCCCTTCAGGACGACGCTCAAATAGATGACGGCTGAGCCAGTTTCGTCAGGGTAAGTAGATGTCGGCACCGGTGCGATCGCACCGAAGCCCTCGGATCGATCCTCAGGACTTCCACTGGGGAATGTGCCGTCCTGCACCCACGGACCGTCACCGATCGGGTGATCAGGGTTCAAACGCAGCGCCAACTCCTGAATGGTCCGAGCCTCCCCCATCTCGGCATCGCCGACTATCCCACCGAACCGCGGATCCTCAGGCCTCCCAACCCAATACCTGATCGCCTCAGCCGCCGTAAGCCCCATCCGATAGCTCTCTTCGAGCCGATCATTCCAGTAGACAGCAGATTTCACCCGATCGGCCCCAAAGTCCATCTTCGTGAAAAACCCCGCAGAATTCCCATTCTGCGACCCCCACAGGTAGCCCACCAGGACATCGCCGAGCGTCACCGGAAAATAGAACACCGGAAGACGCGTCCAGGCATCATAATTCGCCATCATCGCATCGTCAGCGACCACTATGTCCTCACCTATCGCGCCGTCGGGCTATCGTCTCGGGTGTCACTCGCCAATCATCTTCTCGGCATCCCTACATAGCCCTCCGCTGAAATCCTCAGTCTTGAGCCTGACGGAGCTTGTCCTGCAACCACTCTGGCATATGCTCCTCATCGCGAGGGTAATATTGAAGGTCCAGCACATAGGCACCGGCAGTCAATTGCGGACTGAAGTCCGGTTCGGCGTCATAGTCGAATTCAATACTGTAATCGCCTGATCGATCAATCACATACCGCGCAGTGAACCATGCACCCTTCCCAGGCTCATACATTGCTGCACGCAACTTATCAAACTGTCTCATTGCCAGTGTCGGCACTGAATGCCGCGACGAGACACCGTCTTCCGCGATCGATTCGAGGCGTGCACTGTCGATCTGAACCGTGCTCCTGAACTCGAAGCGAATCTGCCGCCATCCCGGAGCAACGGCCTCGACCAAGGCATGCCCCACCGCTTGGAGAACCTCGGACTGGTCGAGGGGTCCAGCTGAATCTTCCTGTGCCATAGGTCGATCCTTTCATACGATCATCGCAGGCAGCATATCGAAGCTCACGACATCTGCCTGGGCGGAATATTCTTGAAACTCAATGTATCAACCAATGTACCGTCGACAGCGTACTCGACATCGATGTACATCGGTGCCGAGATATCGGGGCTGTGGGGGTCATAGTCGAGTGAGATCTTCACGTTCAATGTCGGAGGTGGATCCTGGGCCAGCAAGTGCTCCCAGTGCCCCTCGAGCTTGCGCCAGTTGTCAAGTGGAGTGGTGTTTCCGGGGTCCTGGTTCAAACTCTCGAGCATCGGGACCATATTCAAGGCCTCACCCGGGCCACCAAATTCGGTGCCGAACAGGTGGCCTCCGTTGAATCGGACGGTTTCAAAAAGTATTGCCTCAGTTATCGAAGGCTCCCGATCGAATATCTCCTTGAAGTCCTCGATGGTCTGCTTGTTTATTTTGGCATATTCTTTTTCACCTGCATGCCCGATCGGGGTCTGATCTGGACCACGCCGCCCCTCATCGGAGCCGGTCAATTCCAAGCGACCTTCGGCCTGAACCACTCTGCCGTGGGAATCTGTTGAATAAATGAACCTATTGTCAACGGTATAGACCGCCTCAGGGAAAGCCTGCCTCAGATCAGGGTTGAACCCTTCACCTTCCAGTCTCCGGAGCGTCGTGTTTCGCATCTGCTTTCGGCCGGAATCAGTCACCACTTCAGAGACACGACCATCGTGGCCTGTGATGAACAGACCTCGGTCGCGCCCAGCCTTGTCGGTTACGCGGTATGCGGTGTTCGGCTCGAGTGGAATTGGGGCACCCGTCTTCGGGTCCCTACCAAATGGCTTGCGGCGCTTCGGTGCAAGCGGATCATCCGACGCGACATGTTTGACCGGTCGATCGCCGACCAGATCTTCGTATGGATGTCTCGGCATATCATCGTTGACGAACGCACTTCGCTCCCTGGCGCTGTTCGGATCGACGCCATGCTTATCCTGCTCACGTGTGCCCGGGACGAAACCGTCTTCGGAGACTTTGGTTTTCGTGCCGTCTGGGTGGATAAGCTCCCAGTCACCATCCGGTGGGATGCGGGGGCGGCGGGTGCCCTGGGAGGTGGTTTCGGCGGTCGAGGAGTAGATGTGGCCTTCGGGGTCTGTCCAGGCTGGTTTGGTGGGGGCTAGGACTTCCCTGTTGGTGGCTTTGGCCAGGCGGGCGGCGGCGTCGGTGGAGGCGGCGTCGCAGCCGATCAAGCGGATGGGGCGGCCGTCGTAGCCTAGTTCGGGGAGGCGGGCGGCCAACTGTTCCATGGTGTATTCGCGGCCGTCCAGGAGGACGGTGCCGCGGTCGGTTAGGTGGGCGTCGATGGTGAAGAAGCGGGGGTCTTCGGGGACCTGGTGCGCGAGGGCCTGCAACTCCGGGTCGTTGTGGAGGGAGAGGCCGGCGGGGGTGCGGTCGGCGTAGTGGCCCAAAGGGTCCGCCGGTGGGTTGTGCTCATCGATCGGATGAGATGTATTCGGTTGGGGGTCATCTCCGTTGGGGCGATGTTCGGGATCGGTCGGGCGATGTTCGCTCGGCTCTGGTGCGTGGTCGGTCGTGTGCGGACCGGGTTCGTGTGGCGGTGTCGCGGTGTCCGAGGGGTGGGGGCGGAACGTGTCGTAGTTCTCCGACAGGTACCTGGCCAGATCGGGGCGGTACTCCTCGAATAGCCGCAGGGCGGTCGGCGATGTCGTGTGATCGAGCATGCCGAGCTTTCCCATGAGGTCGTTCAATCCGACGCGGAGACCTGGTAGCTCGGGGGCGCGGCTCGGGTCGTGGTATGCCGAGGCGAGGTCGTATAGGCGCTCGTGCAGCTCCTTGAAGCGGTCCATCAGGTGCGGGGTGAGTGTCGAAGGGCGATCAGGCGATTCGACGGGGTGTTGCGGCTCGTTGTCGAGCCGGAGCGGAACGTCTATGTCGGACCCATCGATCGGACGGGCCCGATCAGCTCCCGGCTTGTCCGGCTTCGTATTCGGATCGTGAGCTTGCGGGACCTCGAGATTGGGTTCGTGGACGTAATCCGCCGGCACGAGCTTGCCCTTGACCAAGTAGTCGACGTACCCGTCGTCGTAGCGAGCGCCCTTGGGGTCCTCGATGACGTCGGTGATCAGGAATTTTGATCCACGCTGGAGGATGAGTTCGTTCTCGGGTCCGGCCAAGCCCTTGTCGCCGACCCATGCACCCTTCGAGTCCGCCGGAACCTCCAGTTCCACACGGACTTTGAGCCTGAACTCCTGAGGTGGAGTGGGGCCCAGGCTGGTCGACATATAGCCGTGCTCGGTCTGGACGGTGCCCTTCAACAACATTGGGTTGCGGCCGTTCAGTGGTTGGCCGTCCGCACCGATGAAGCGGTCCAGGCTTCGCATGCTGATTCCGCGGGAAACCTCCACGCCCTCGGGAATCGGGCGGTTCATCGCTTGGTCGAGGTGTTCAACCTGGGATCGGAGGACGTCCAGGGTCGGTTCGCCGCCGAAGTATTCGCGCATCCCGGGCAGCTTGTCGGCGTTGCGCGACAGTTCCTGGAGCCGACCGTGCGGGTTGGGATCGTTGACTACATGCTCGATCGTGGCGCGGAGGCGCGGATCGAGATGGGGATCGCGGGGGTCTGGATGCTCGGCCAGAATCCGGTCGAGCACTTCCACTTTCGGCATGATCGGGCTGCCGTTGGTGACTCGCCTGAGTTGCTGGTAGTGGCCTTCGTCCTCGACGAGCTTGGCAAGCAGCTTCACCGGGTTCTCTGCACGCAGGAATTCGTTGATCCACGACTTCTTCGTGTAGCGCTGCAGCTCACGTAGCTCTGGTTCGGACATGGTGTCCCGGATCGGAGCGAGCGTTTCGTCACCGTAGTGGCGCGCGGCTTCGGGCGTATCGAAGCGCTGAATGGGATCGTGCGCGGGCGCCACAGCCTCCGGCTCTGCCGGGTGAATCAGTTCATGCGCGGTGGGTTCGTGCTCGGCATTTGGATGCGCATCGTCGTTCGTAGGTTCGTGGTGGGGAGATCGCTCCCGCGAATCCTGGTGTGGCGCCTCGGAAGCTAGTCCGTCTCGCCCTGCTCGCGGTTGATCCGGGTGATCTCCGACTCGCCCCACGCCTGCCAGATCTTGATCTGGTCCTCGGTGGCCGGGCGGCGTCCCTTCTTCTCCAGGTCGGCCGTGTGCTGACGGATTTTCTCCGCCCACTTCTGGTCTTCCGGCGACAGGGGCTTGCGGCGCTCCATCACTTTCCGCGCGATCCGGTCGAATTCCTCCTTGTTCATGCTCTGTCCTTCCTAGGTCCTGCAGTTCGATGACGAACTTCTCGTTGCCGTAGCGATCGGTGACTCGGTATTGGTCTTTGACGAGGAACTTGTTGCCCGGGGGGAAGACGACTTCGTCCTGCTGACGCGATGCCCAAGAGATATCTTTCCCGAACTTGGAGTCGATGATCAGCTCGATATTGCCGCCGGGCATCGAGCCTTCCTTGTCCGAGGAAGCGAACCCGGGGTCGAACGGGGTCTTGCCCTGCTGATAATCGTCGAGGAATCGCGAGAGTTTGACCGGGTCGTCGATGTAGAGGGATCGGTAGACAACCCCGTGATGGTCGGGAAGCTTGTTGTAACCGGAGACCAGCGTGCGGATTTCGACGTCGCGATCGTGCAGGGTGTGGGTGTTGCCGTTGCGGGTCGCGTCGTTGACCGGCTCGTTGAGGGTGAAGAACTGGTTGCGGCGGATTGCGTCGATCTCGGCATCCGTCAGGCGGGAGATCTCGGGGTGCTTCCCGGTTTGCTCGGCGCGGATGTCCTGGACCTCGCCGTCGCTGATGCGGTTCTTGGCAGCGTATTCGTGTGAAGCGGCGGGGTCTTCGTAGTGCGGGTTCGCGTAGTAGGGCTTGTCTTCGACAGGTAGCTTCGGTCGCTGCGGTTCAGCACCCTCGGGTAGGTGCGATGGACCGTTGTGGTCGGGGACGCCGTGGTGTGAATCCGGTTGACCGATCCGGGCTTCCGGGCGCTTGGCGGCCGGATGCTCCGGTGTACCGGATTCGCGGGGCTGCAACGGGTTTCCGTGCGAGTCGTAGATGATCGCGTGGGTGTTGGCGACGTTGGTGCGATCGCCGGGGAAAGGGTGCGGGCCTGCGCCGAGGGCGGAGTCGTGGATGACGAGCAGGCCGCCGTCGTTGGTGACGGTGTAGGCGTGGGCACCGACGCCGTTGGTGTCGACGGGGCCGCGGTACTCGTCAACGACGATGGCGGTCGCACCATCTCCCATGCGGTATAGCTGATCGGCCAGGACACCGGGAGTATCGATCGGCTGCATGTGGGCGCCCGCGGCGTTCTCGAGCTCTTCGGCGGACATGCCCCGCTGGGATATCTGCGGATCGTCGGGGACGTGGATGTTCGGGTTGCCGGTCAGCTCTTGGGCATGCTGAAGAGCCTGCGGTCCACAGTCGTTCGATGGTGGGTGCTCTGCCGGGAGCTGCGGCGTGTGCTCGGCGACCGGGTCGGGGTTGCGGTGCTCCTCGACGATGCGGTCGTAGCCGTGCGGAGCACGTTCGACCGGGTCGTGGACCGGTGGGCGGAAGTGGGCCGGGTCGTTCGGGGTGGAGCCGAAAGTCCGTTTGAAGTCGCCGAGTTCGGAGCGATCGGGGCGTGCGAACTCCGGGATGACCTCATGCGGCAGGCCGGCGGCGATCTTGCCGAAGTTGTAGAGCGATTCACTCGGAACACTGCGGCCGTCACCGTCGTGGAACTTGTAGTAGCCGGTGTGGGTGCCGATATCGCTGAGAGTTCTCAAGCCGCCCGGGAATTGAGCAGTGATGCGACGCGCACCGAATGAATCGACCGACGGGTCCAGACCCAGTCCGAGACCGAGAGCCGGTGCGGCACGGGAGATGTCATCGGGGTGGCTCGAGCCGATCCAGGTCACCGGGTCCCGAGGTGAGCTGGCGACGAACACGTTATCGCCGATGCCGAATCGGGAAGCATGCGGCACAGGACCCGCGCCGGGAGAACCCAGCAGGGTAATCGTGGAGACCTCGCCGGACAGGCGACCACCCGCGCCGGCGAAACTCGTTGTGGTGGAACCGTAGCTGTGGCCGAAGACGTGCACATCCGGCTGGGCCGCGCCGTCGGGCAGTGTGGCGTTCTGTTTCCGAGTTTCGTTGAAGGCAGCCAGATCTCGCGCCAGGAGCTGACCGCCGCGTTTGGCCAGATCGGTGTTGGCCATCTCCTTGAAGATCTTCGGAAGACCGCTCGGTGCGTCGTAGCCAATCCAGGCGATCGACGCCACCTCGCTGGGGTCCTTCGTATTTCGCGAAGTCTCCCAAAAGTGGTTGAACGAGTTGTTCAGGTTCACCTTCAAGCTGCGGACCGTGGTCGTGATGCCCGGGACGTGGTACGACACCGTTGAGGCTCTGTCCACACTGCCGAACGCGACGACAGCCCGGCCCTCACCGTTGAACGCTCTCGCGTCGTAGGAGAGCACCTCGACCGGCGGCCGGTGACCACCGTTCTCCTTCGCGTATTCGTCGGCGAGTTTGTCGGCCAGCCGCAGATTGTCGACGGTCTTGGACAGGTTCTTGTACTCCCGGTAGCCGTCGGGATCGAAGAACCTGTTCGTGAACTTGTCGACCCGTGGGTTGTTCGCACGCAAGTCGGCCATGTCCCGTGCGATGGACAAGCGATTGGCCTGGTCGCGCACGGATGCCGGAATGCCGTCGGCATTACCGATTTCGTGTGGATGCACCCGCGTCATCGCGGCTTGCTGATCCTCGGTCAGCGAATGCCACCACTCGTGATTCTCCCGGGCCCGGTTATGTGCTCCGGCTTGGTCGGTGTCCTCGCGGTGCAGCAACGTCGAAGGGTCGGCCTCGTGGCCCAGCCGGTCGAGCGCGTCCTGAGCGTGGAGCCGCTCCGCGTCGGTGATCGGCCGGTCCTCCGGCAGCACAGGACGATCCGGATGTTCCGCGGGCCCGTGGGATTCGTGATCGTGCGGCTGCTGTGTGTCATGGGATGGCTGATCGTGTCCGTCGTGATTGGCATCGTTGGCCCGGTCCGATGACTGGTCCGAGTTGTCGTGCCCTTTGCCGACGGTGGCGTCATGATCGGCCGCCGCGTCGTCTTGTCGACCGCCGATACGGCTCTCGGGCTTGTCACCATCTTTGGTGTGCGACGTGTCGGACCGATCACTGTCGGTGGGCCGCGCGGTGTCGGTGCGGTCGCCCTCCGGTGTGCGCGTGGCCTGCTCATCTGTCGGGCGAGCGGTCTCGGACCGTTCTGGAGGCAGACCCGCGGCATGCTCCTGCGGCGCAACCTGTGCTCGGTCAGCGTCGGCTCGGGGCGTAGCCGCCTCGAGCCCAGTCGCTTTCGCCTGTGTACCCGTACCGATTCCGGTATCGCGGGTTGGGGCCGCACCCGCCTTGGGGGCTTCGGCTGCCGGCGCAGGATTCGTCGGCGCCTCAGATCGCGGGGTAGCCGTGGCGGGCCCGGACCGCCCTTCGGGCGCGGGCTGGCCGCCGGTCGTATGTGCCGGAGCCGAGGGTTGGGCGACATCGGAAACCCTTGGCGCTCCGCCATTGTGAGTGCTCGCGGGGACTTGGCTTACGGGTCCACTGCCGCCCGACTGCAGGTTCGTGAGCCCGTTCCCGTTGTCCGCGTGTGGCGTCTGCTCGACCGAGCGAGCGCCGACCGGAGCGGTGCCGGGAGAATTCGCTCCGGGCTGATTTTGACTGCCATGATCGTTGGTCGCGTCGTGAACAGCGGTGTCGGCCTTGATATCTGACACCGATGCCGGATGGATCTCCGAGCTGGGCGCCTGGTTCGCCAGCTGTGTGTCGGTCGGATTGGTGACGGCGGGGGCTTTCGTATCGCCGTAAGTCTTCATCAAATGGGACCCGAGGCCGCCCACAGCGCCTGCTGTGATCATGCGGGGATCGAGTTCGGTGTTACCGGTCGCCAAAGCGACTGCGCCCCAACCGGCCAACCCGGCCACCGCACCGGTGCCCAGGGTCTGGAAACCGGCGACTGTCATGGTCCCGAGGCGTTTTTGCGGACTGAAAACGCTTGTCAGTCCCTTGCCCAGCCCCGCACCGACCGGCGCGGCCACCAGACCACCGACACCACCGGCCAGGGCCATGGTGCCAACCTCACCCCAGTCGAACTTCGTGCGTCGGCCCTCGTACCGCTGCCACGCTTGAATCGCGATATCCGGGGCCGCCCCCAGCCCCGCACCAACGGCCGCACCCGCACCCAAGTTGAAAGCGGCGACCGTGAACTTCGCGAGAACCGCCTTGATTCCGGTGAGCTCGGCCCACTTCACCTCATGCCCGACGAGGTAGTTGATCAACCGCTTCATCAAGATCCGCACGGTGACGCGGTTGGCTGCGACGACAGCGGCTTCCTCGACGGGCGCGGCGAACAGCGATGCCGCGGCGATGGCCATTTCCGTGGCCATTATGAGCAGGGTCGCGTGGAACATGAGCTTCGTGTATTCGAGCTCGGTGCCCGTGCCATCGGCCATCGACGCGACACTGTCGAACCATTTGACGAGGTTGTCGATCGACAACGCCTGAGGGTCCCCGGTGGACTTCAGCGTCTCGAGTTGCTTGATCATCTCCTTGCCGCCGTCGCCCTCGGGGTATGCGACCTTCACGGCGGAGATGGCGTCGTCGATATCGCCCTTGATGGCCTGGAGTTGCGCTGCGGCGGACCGCCAATCGTCGGCAAGACCCCACATGAGGTCCTCGTTGCCTTCTGGCCACTTCATGCCGACGAGATAACCGAGGGTTCCGACGAGGGGTGGCCGCCAGATCATCGCGTGCCTCCCGATCCGAAAAACACGCGCTCAACTGCGGTTTCGGACCGATGCCCCCGTGCTGTCACTCCCGCCCCCGGACCAGAACCGACTTGTCAGCTATTCAACTGTCCACCAGGTGTTTTCACGAACGAACAGTCGATGATCTTGCGCTACGCTGCCATAGAAGTCGCCGAACGGCAACCTGGAAATCCGAACCGGCTATCAACCAGCAGCCTCGGGAAGGGGTGGCACCATGCGATCGCTGTGGTTCATTCCCCACGGCAACACCGTCACCGAGCCCGAAGGGACGACGGGCTATCGAGGCGGATGGTCGTCCACACTCCACCCGATCAGCACCAGGCAAGCCGCGGCGGTTGCCGCCCACGGACGCCGCCGGGCCCGGGAAATGCTCTCACTGCTGGAAGGTGCGGGCTTCGTCGCAGTCGAGGACGGCTCCGAGTACTGGAGCGAAACCGAGCTGGTCGGTGAAGGTTTCAATCGATTCGACAAGGGATACAACGGTCGGGTTCACAAGGTCTCGGCCAACCTGACCTTGCCCGGCTCGACAGTCGACATCAGCGAGCTGGCGCGCCGATTCACCGATCTGCCCTCCACCATCATCGAGCGCGTCCGGGCAGATACCCGCGACCAGACCTACACACTGTTCCTCCCCGGGAGGCACGGACACACCGGCAACATCAAGATGACGAAGCGGGAAGATCCGCCGCGGATCACCGTGAATCTTCTTGCCGTGAGTAAGCGGTACTTCTACCGCTGGGACAAGCGGGACTCGATCTGGAGGATCCTCCTCCAAAACCGAACCGAGCAGGATTACGAGGACCGCAAGGCACGTGAAATAGCTCGCCTCGGTTTCTCCAGCCGCGACTGGCCGGTGCACGCCACGCTGCCCGACGGCATGGTGGAAGAGGAGGCGACCGATCGCGTGCGCCTCTATCTCATGGGAGCGGGCGTCGACACCGCTGCGGCGAACCTTCGTGCTCAGCGGATCGAGAACGGCTGGGACGTAGCGATCTCCGGCGATCCCGCGCTCGACGCCCTGGGTGTCCTGCGAATCACCGATTCCGGACGCATCGGCCCGCCCGCCGAGTGAATTCGCGGCAACCATCGAATCCGGATCTGAATCACCCCTCGCGAATGTGTAGGGTCGCAGACGTATCCGAACGGGCGGCCCGTAGCGCCCGGTCGACGAGGGGAGCGACATCGTGAGCAAGCCGCAGGACGGAAATCAGGACGAGGAATTCTTCAAGGAATTCATGTCCTCGTTCGTGCAGGCCAGCGGTAACGAGGCTCCCGCGTTCGATGTCATCTCACATCCGGGTCCTTCGGCGGTCGTCGACGAGAAGCAGATCACCGAGCAAGCACGTGAGCTGACGCACCAGATCGCCCGCGAGCTCGCGGCGGACGGACCGGAGGGCTGGGAACGCATCGATGCCGTCTTCGCCTGGACGGTCGCCGCGCAGGCGTGGAATGTGGCGTACTCGGCGAACGGACGCGGCGTGCGCGCCGAACCTTCGCAGGCCACGTTGCTCGCTGTGCAGGAGCAGCGCGAAATCGCCGCACAGCTCCCCACCGGGCCGTGGTGGCGCATGCGGCTCATCATCACCAATTCGGGTGAGATCCAGACCGACTATGACTACGGCGACGAACCGTTTCCCGACGATCAACTCTTCCCAGCCGAGGCCTACCGTGCGGACCTGCAGGAGTACCCGCGCGACCGACTACCGGTATGGCTGGCCGCCTACGTCGGCAATGAAGGCCGGCAGCAGCGTTCGCCCCGGGTCGCGGCCGAACAGGCTCGCATCGACCGTGGCAAGGGCATCCGTGGCGAGGTGAGCACCACGGATTTCCCTCCGCTGCCACTGCTTTGGGCTCGATGGACCGCCATGGCGGCCGCCTACGCGGCCCTCGGTTCCCCCCAGGGGCCGCGCATATTGCCCGCGCTGGCCTGGTTCGAGGGCGCTCAGCGCAGCGGAAGCACCCTGTATGTGCTGCCCGGCGATCGCGCCGTCATCTCCGGCGGCGTCTGGAACGCACCGGCACTGGACGCCGCATACAACCAGGGCAAGCCGCTACCCGAACTCTATGCGGGCGCGCCGGATTGGATCACCGACGCCATTCTCAACCCCCGATCGGTCTCGGGCCTGCTGTCGTTCTGCTATTGGTGGGAGAACGGAAACTGGCATCGCGGCGAATCCCCGACCGGACCAGGTCTGGCCGAAGCGGTGCCTGGAATTTGGACCGCCGAGGCTACGGTCGACATCATCACGAATGTGCTCGCGACGGCTACCGAACAGCCTGTGAGTGACCTCACGAGGACCGCCGTCGCGACCCTGGTGGCAGCAGCGGAGGCTGGAGTCGTCACCTTCGAGACCATCTCCGCCGCTTTCGATCCCAGTCGATTCGATGTCGACGCCGCGCTGAACCAGTTCTCGCTCGCCGGGCTGCGCACCTTCGTGGTGCTGCCGCCGCTGTCTCGAATCGACGCAATCGAGCAGGTGGCCAGGCATATTCGAAACAGCGGCGCGGATACCACCGGGTATCCCCTGGACCAACTGACCGCGGATCGAATCGACGCCGGTTGGATGGTCTATGTGCCGACTCAACCCGGAGAGATCATGCTCGGCCGGGCCATTTACTACATTGCCGACGACGGAGTGATCGAAGCGTCCTCGTCCTCGGTGCCGCCGAATGTCTACATCGCCGGGTTCACGCAGCGCTATCGCGACCGAAGCGGTAGTTGATAGCGTCAGCGACGTTAACGATCAGGGGAGGAAGATTCGCCATGACCGGAAGAGTTGAAGTCGATCCGGAGCTGCAGCGAGTGGCTGCGGCCAAAGCCGGGCAGATCACAGATCGCATCCGCGCGGTGCTGACGGGGTTGGAGTCCGCGTCGGACGGCAAGGGCGAGCCATGGGGAGACGACGAATACGGCGAGAGGTTCGCGAAGGGCGACGGCGCCAACGGATACGTCTCGTCACGAGAGAATCTCACCACGCTCGTCGACAAGCTCGCGGGCAAGTCTGATAGCCACTCGACCGCCCAACAGGATGCGGCCAAGCTGCACGACGGCACCGACAAGAGCAACGCCGACGCCTTCAAGCAGTAAACCGATGGCCAACGAATTCATCAAGGGCGAATTGGCATCGATGATCGATGAGTTCCAGACGCAGATGCGAGTACTCACCGACATCCAGCAGAAACGCGCCCAGCTCTTGGCAACCGGGTATGCGTTGCAGAAGCGAGTCGCCGTTGTGCTCAACGCCGACGGAACCGTCATCGAAACTCGATTCGACGACGACTTGGAAGACCTTCCACTCCAAGAGCTTTCGAAAGCCGTCACCGAGGCCGCCCAGGCTGCTGCGACCGAATTGGCGCGGAAGAGCACCGAACTCACAGCGCCGATTCAAGAGCGTCGCGGCCGCATGCCGAAGATGTCGGACCTGATCGACGGGTTGCCTGATCTCACGGAACAGATTCCGGAGCGCATCCCCGCCTCCCTCGCTCCCCCGAATTCCCCTGAGCGGCAACGGAACAACGAGCCAGCGATGACCTTCACCGATGTCGAAGACTTGGACGACATCACCCCCGGCCGGATTCGCGCGGACGACTGGTGACCTCGTGGCGTTGCTTGTCTATTACCGGCAGGTACGCGATGAGCCGGACGAGGCGGAGTACTGGTTCGGGCCCATTCGGGAGGACATGGGTCGGACTTTGATCATCGATAAGATTCAGCGGACGGCCTGGACCGATGGGGTTGAGGACATGTTGTTCCGTGCTGCGGCGGGGCACATCTTGTATCGGGAGATGCGCGAGAATCTCTGGCCTACCCACGGAATGAGGGCGTCATGAGCCCGATGTCTGATCAAGCTTATCCTGCAACCACATCGGCGTGTGAGCCCGATCGCGAGGGTAGTACTGGAGGTCCAGCGCATACGCACCGGCAGTCAACTGCGGATTGAAATCCGGCTCGGTGTCGTAGTCGAAGTCGATCTGGTATCCACCCGCTCGATCGATGACGATCATCGCGGTAAACCACGCGCCTCTCCCAGGCTCGTACATCGCAGTGCGGAGCTTGTCGAACGCCCTCATCGCAACCCTCGGAACCGAATGCCGAGACACGGAACCGTCCTCAGCTACCGACTCCAGCCGGGCTCCGTCGATCTGGACCGTGCTCCTGAACTCGAATCGAAGCTCCTTCCAGCCCAGCGGCACTGCTTCGACCAGCGTCCGTGCTGCCTTCCGGAGCATCTCCGATTGCCCGAGCGGCCCAAAGGACTCCAAGTGCGTCATACGGATCAGTATCGTGCCGCAGATAGTTTGGCGAGCAGCCAAGCAGGCGTATTCGCCTCGCCGCGAGGGAAGTACTCGAAATCCAGTGCGTAGGCCGCCGCTGTCAATTGCGGCACGAAATCGGGCTCGTTCTGGTTGGCACCTGTCCGACCGCCTCAGACCTCGCGCTTTGGCGGCGGAGGAGGGGGTAGAGGCAATTTCTCGTGGGCTCGCATCTCACCCGGCTCGATCGTATTCTCACTGGTCACCGGGCCAAACCCCTTGTTGAACTTGGGACTACCGTCGACGATGCGCTCGGTGGGCGGAATCGCATCGCGGGCGCGCACATCCTCGGCCATCTGGCGATCGATCTCGTGCAGCTGCTCGACCGTGATACCCATTCTGGCCGCGAGCTTTTCGTCGATCGCCCGCTGGTTATCATCGTCCGGTGGCGTGATCCAAGGTGGAAGTGTCATCGAGCGCTCCCCCGCGTCGTCACTCGGTTGTGTCCGCGGACGCGCCGTCCAGCCCGCGGCGAAACCAATCAGGCATATGCTCGTCGGAGCGCGGGAACCACTTGTTCTCCAGCGCAAAATCTTGACTGGTCGGCGTCTTCCTGAAGCGGGGCTGCCGGTCTCGGTTGTAATCAATGTGGAAGCGACCGGGCGGGTCCAGTACATACTCGAACTCGACCCACGTGCCCAGGCCCGATGCGTACATGCCGTGCCGAAGGTCTTGGAATTTGCGCCACGCTTCGGGCGGGAACGACAAACCCTGGACCGATCCGTCCGGCATCTTCACTCCGGTCTCCCGCGCAGCGTACCGGCCAACGATCGTGCCGCGAACAATCAGACGAGCCCATCCCATAGGGAGAGTTTCGAGTATCCCCAGCGTGATGTCCGACAGCATCTCGTGTTGTTCCAATGGGCTCAACGGCTGGTTCGACATCAGGCAAGTCCTCCTCAGCAACCGACCGAACAGCACAGAGCCTACTGGGCCTACGGCCCGCCGACCGCCTCATGCTGGCGGCCGACCGGAAACCCCACTTGCCCAGTATGTTCCGAATCCACCGCTCAGCGGCGTCTGCGGAGAGGTACCGCTGGTAGGGGTCGGAAACGGTCGAGGCGGCGCGTGGCGTCTTTGCAGGACAGCTGGACGGCAGCAATGCGGCCAGGAGGCGGGAGGAGTTCGATCGATGACCCTGCAGCCGGAATCGGTTCGGCGATGCTGGCTGCAGAGTGAGTCAGAGACGGCAGAAAGGCTGGCCCCCGCGTCCGGTTACAGCAGTGGAATGTTGTGGTGCAGAACCTTTTCCAGAATGCTCAGCCGCTGCTGCTGGTCTTCGACGGATTCGCCGTGTAGATCGACCTCGATGCTCAGCTGCCCGTCGAAGCTACTGATGATGTAGTTCGGCGGCGCGGGAAGCTGTTCGGGCGAGGTGGGTGCCGTGGCGGGAGCGCTGGCAAGGGTCGAATGAAAGTCCAGGATCTCGAGGCCCGCGGGGACCCGCAGCTGCGGCAACCGCCCCCAGTTAGTCGCCGTCACCAGGCCGGGGATCTGGGGCACCACTCCCTCGGATCCCTCCGGGATCAGCAACGGGCTCAGTTGGATCAGACCGTCGGCCAACCCGCCCCGAACCTGCGCGCTGATCGCGCGCCCAATATCGACGATGCTCGTGAGCTCGCCGGCCGCGACGTAACCGGTGAAGCCCAGTACCACGGTGCCCTCGTAGACACTGACCTTCGGATCCAAGTGCGCACGCAAGCTGACCGGGAACATGTACACCAGGTCCGAAACCGCCGCCCCGCGCAGTTCCGCCTCCGCCAGGAGCAGAGCCCCGGAAACGAGGCCGTTGATACTGACCTGCTCTTGGCGGCTCAACTCGGTCAACGCAGCCGTGTGTTCGGCACTGAGCCGCAACCGCGCAGCCTCACGAACGTATCGCGCTTTCCCATCGACCCTGTCGGTCGTCGCTGCCTGGGCGGGCGCTGCAGCCTGTTCGGGAAACGGCGGTTTATGGATGTCGCGGGCGGCCAGAATCTCTTCGACCGGAGCCGGAAAGGGCAGTGTCTCGATCGTCCCGATCTCCCCCTCCACCGCGGCGGTGTAGTAAGACCACAGCTGCTCCACCCGGTCTTGGCCGGTGGCACTGTCGGTAATGCTGTGGTGGGTGAACAGAGTGACCACGGACTCATCGCCGTCTTGGCGCACCCACAGCAGACCCAGCGCGGCGCACTGATCCAAACCGATGTCATCGAAGCCTGATTCGGCCGACACCACCATGTCCTGCAATGTTTCTGCGGGTTCCGCGAACTCAAAACCGTTGTCGGTCTTCTCAATTCGCGCGGTCAGCGCCGGATATCGCCGCCGCAGCGCATCATAGGCCACCGCCATCGCTGCCAGATCCAGCACGCCACGAGTGCGCACCGAGTACCCGATATATATGCGGTCGAGCGCGAACCCCTTCTCACTCGGTGCCAGCGGGCGAATCGCCGTCGCGGTCATAGATAACTCTCCTCAAGATCAGGACCTCTCACTCTGCCAGATCGGTGCCTGGCCTCGCTTGCCAAAGCGGTTGCGACGCAGGCCCTTCGAGGATGTGCGGAGACAGGTCAGGCCCGGCGGATCGCCGGGCCTGATTTCATCGAGTTATCTCGCAGGGGCGGATCAGGAGACCAGGCCTGCGCTGGCTACGCCCGCGCCGATTCCGGCACCGGCCAAGGCGCCGACGCCCGCCGCCGGGAGGCCCGTGACGGCCGCACCGATCGCACCCCCGATTCCGGCGCCGATCAGGCCACCGGCGAGCATCGCGCCGCCCGCGATCGGGACTGCCGCAGCAAATTCCGCGGCGAGGCCCGGAATCGAGATGATGCAGGTGGCGACCGGCAGGCAGGCGCCCAGCAAGGTCACCGAGGCAGCCAGGGCGGTGCCGCCGCCAGCCACCAGGAGGCCCGCGACGGTGCCGACCCCGGCACCGACCACTCCGCCCACGACTCCACCGGCGACGGCGGCGGGAACACCGGCCACGGCGGCACCGATTCCGGCACCCGCCAGCGCGGCCTGCCCAATCGTGTTGGGATCGGCCGCGATCGGCTGCGGGGCAGCGATGTCAGCAGCGGGCACGACAGCGTCCGGCGTGGCAACTGCGTCCGGCGCAGCGACGGCGTCGGCCACCAGTCGCACCTGGTCCTTCTCCACATGCTGCCCTGGGTCCGCCGAGGCCAGACCCGCGCAAGTCAGCGAAACCGCGAGCGATGCACCCAGAACCGAGATTCGTCCCGCACTCCGCGTGGTTCGGCGATGACGCGCCATAACTCCCCCTTGCTTAGCTATCGGATTGCCAATCAGAACAAGCCGATTCAAATGTGAGACCGCCGCGTCCCGCAAACTTTGTGTCGATCATCACGAGTGCCGGATCCGGCCTATCAGTATGTTGCGGCGCGACGTCAGCATTCGGTAAATACAGGCCATGAGCAGCGTCAACCCGGGCACGATACGCGAGTGGCTTGCCCGAGGAGGCTGGCATCCCGATCGGGATATCGGCGCACGCGCCGACGAGCTGATTCGAGTCGCAGTAGACGCCGCGGCGCAGCAGGGCATGGAACTCGCTGTACCTGACGCGGCCGTTCGTTTCATCCGTTCATACGGCGAACTGGAGCTCGTCATACCGGGAACCTCACCCGAAGCCCTCTTGATGCTGGATCCGACGATCGGGTACGACGGAGACGTCGAAGACTTCGCGGAGCTTGGCGAACTCCTTCAGCGGCAACTGTTTCCAGTAGGAGCCGAGACGTGCGAGTTCGGCACCTGGCTGATCGACGACATGGGCCGATTCTTCTACCGACACCACACCGGCAACTTCTACCTGGGTGCTACCGCAGACGAGGCTTTCGCCGCGATCTTGTCCGGCGGATTACTTCCGTATGCAGAGGAAGCATCCAGCGCGGTTACCGCCTATCTCGGGTCGCCTACCCAGGAGTAGTGGAAGGTTGGGGGTTCGCCTGCTGCGCGGCGGGCGAATTCGTCGGCCCAGAGTCGGAAGGTTTTGCGGTACATGTCGGTTATTCCGCTGCGCTCCGACGGGGTGATGCGTCGATGTTCCTGCTCAGCGGCGGTGAACGTCTCATTCACTCGGTGGTAGAGGTCGAAGATGCGGCCTGATCCGCGGAGGTAGAGGCTGCGTGCTTGCTCGGTCGCCCACACGAACTGCGGGCCGGTAAGGGCCGAGTAGTCCAGATCCGCAGTGGGTTTCAGCACCGCGTCGATGTCGGCAGCCGATGCGGGTTCGAATGCGCCTGTCCGCACGTTGAGCCTTTGGCCGCTCAGTTCGCGTTCGGATTCCTCCAGTTGGATCGTGCCGGTGCGGAATCGAAAGTACGAGGGCGACGTATCGAGCCAAAGCAGCGCGTTTCCAGATTTCATCCCCGCCCGCATCGGCTGCTGCCGCTTCAATCGTTCTTGGGCCTCGGTCAGCTTGCGGTTCTGTTCGGCGAGCGCACGTGCCGAGTTGCTGCCGTCCAACTGGCCTGCGAAGGCGCGGTGGGCGGCTGCCACGAGGTCGTCGGTGACGTTCGGGTGGGCGCGGGCGATTTCTTTCAGCGCGTTCCTGGTTTCGAAGTCGAGACCGGTGTGGGTGCGAAAGGTGCCCCGCGTCAAAGCCCGGGACAGGGCGGATTCGAAGCTGAGCTGCAACTGCTCTCGGGTGAGACGACCGTGGCGGCGCATAGGGTCTCCGATCGTCAATGTTCGATGACAAGCTTATTCACATCGCCGATCGCCCGCGGATCTCGGTGATCTCGGGTTAGAGAAGGAACCGTAGGGTCGCGGTTGTCGTCGCCGCGACGGCGACAACTACGAGGAACGGTGCGCGAAGAATAAGCGCGACAAGGGCGGCGGCGAGGCCCGCTAGGCGTTCGTCGATTACGAGCCGGTGTTCGGTGGTTGCCGACTGGATGACCAGCAGCGCTGTCAGCAGGCCGATCGGTAGGAGTGCGGCGATCCGTTGTACGCGAGCGTTGCGGAGGATTCGTTCTGGGACCGACAGTCCGGCCAGCTTCAGCAGGTAGCAAGCGGCCGCGCCGGCGATGATCGCCCACCAGAGCATCATTGGGCTTCGCCTTCGCGTGCGGGCTGGTGGACGGGCAGATCCGGGTGCGGATTGCGGCGGGCGGTAGTGATGGCGAGCAGGGCGGTGACCACGGCTACGACCAACACCGGTAAGCCGGCGGGCATTACGGGTACGGCCGTAAGCGAGACCACGGCGGCCGCGCAGGCCACGAGCCAGGACCGCCGGGTGACCATTCGCGGTGCCAGCAAGGCGAGGAAGGCTGCTGGGGCCACGACGTCCAGACCGAGGACGCGTGGGTCGGACAGTAGGCGAGCACCCAACGCACCGGTGATCGTTGCCAGGTTCCAGCAGACGAATACTGCCAGTCCGGCTGTCCAGAAACCGAGCCTCGCCGCCCGCGGCTCACGACCGACCGTCATTGCGGCGCTTTCGTCGATCACGATGTGCGCCGCGGGAATTCGCCGCCAACCGGGCAACCGGAGCAGCGGAGTCAGGTGCAGGCCGTAGAGGGCGTTGCGGGTGCCCAGTAGCGTGGCCGTGGCGGCACCTGTGAACGGATTTCCACCGGCTGCGATCACACCGACCATCGCGAATTGGGATGCGCCGGTGAACATCAGGCTTGACAGGGCGCACGCTTGTGGCACTGATAAGCCTGCGGCAACCGCTAGTGCACCGAATGACAGGCCATAGGTTCCGGTCGCTACGCCGATACCTAAACCATCACGAATTACCTTAGGGCGCTGACTATTCCAATCAGCACTCTGCGGTTGACCGTTGACCACCGGACTCAGCCCCTTCCGGAACGACTCCACTCAGGGTGTCATCGGCATCTCCGGGCACGCCATGACTAGCCCTGGTTCGGCGGCATACTTAGCATTTTCTGCTATGGATTCGATCGATCGCGCAATCCTCTACCACCTTCAACGTGATGCTCGAATATCCAATGCGGAACTCGCACAGCAGGTTGGGCTCAGTCCCTCGCCGTGCCTGCGCCGAGTGCGCAATCTGGAGCAGGCGGGTGCCATCACCGGCTACCACGCGCGGGTGGACCCCCGTGCCATCGGCCGGAGTTTCGAGGTGCTCGTGCACGCCAATATGGGGATCAAGAACCGTCGGATGGTGGAGTCCTTCGAGGCGAAGGTGGCCGAGTTCGATGAGATCGTCGAATGTCGGCGTATGTTCGGCGATCCCGACTATCTGCTGTGGATTGCCGTCGCCGACGCCGATGCCTACGAGCAGTTCTTCATGGAGAAGCTGGCGGATCTGCCCGGCGTCGCGCGACTGCACTCGCAGTTCACGATGAAGGTCGTCAAGACGACCGGAGTCCCGCACCTGACCTGATGCAAGAAGCTACGGGGTCAGCGAGATCCAGCCGCGGGCCTCGCCGATCTTGGCCCACAGGACGAGAAGTACAGCGACATAACCCAATACGCTCAATCCGCCGATCCAGACGAGGCCCTTGCCTATCGGGTTTCTGTCGCTGATTTCGGGGTTGCCCTTCACCAGGGTCAGGAGCGGGATGTGGTAGCCGCTGTTGTCGCCGCCGTCGGGGACGGTGAAGGCCGCGATCAGCAGGAGCAGGTCGGCGAGTTGGATGAGGGGATGTTGGTCGGGGGTGGAGAGGGACGCGGCGAAGAGCAGTGGGGCGCAGACGAGGAAGGCGGGGAGGCCGAGGGTCCAGAGGGTCAGGAGGATGAGCCAGCCGGGGGCTAGGAGGCGAATCAGGATGAGGGCGAAGAACAATGGCCATTGCCAGGAAACGATTGTCATCAGGACCCCCGATTGATTGCACCCCGCTTCTACCATACGGTTGGCGATCAAGGGAGATCGACAACAGGGGGAGTCCGTGAGGGCACGCAGGGCGCGGGTGGGACTGGTTGCGGGGCTTGCGTTTACCGTTATCGCGTCCGCTGGTTGTGGTTCCGATTCGGCGGCGGCCACCGGCGCGACGGTTGATCTCACCAAACTCGACACCGGCAGTTACGCGACGAAGCCGCAGCAGTTGGAGCCCAAGGATCCCGATCGCATGGGGCGGATCATGGAGGCGTTGCGGCTGGGTGATGTGATGCCGTTGCCGAAGGACATCGATCCGGCGTTGACCCACAATCTTGGCGGGGTGCATCCGTTCATCGACGCGAAGGCGTTCGGGACCAAGTCGGTGTTCGCGTCGTTCAGTGCCGAGAACTTCACGGCGAGTACTCCGGGACTGGTGGCGGGGTTCGGGACGGCGGCGGCTTCGAACGAGGATCACTACGGGCTGGGCTATCAGCTGCGGCATGCGGTCATGATCTTCGACAGTGATGAGGCTGCCAGCGCGGCTGCCGGGGCGCTCGCGGGGATGGAATTCGACAAGGAGAAGGCCGATCCCACGGCATCGGTTGTTCATCCGAGTGCTCACGTCGTGTGGATTCCGAAGTTCCAGGCACTCGCATCCTGGTATACGACAGGACGATTCGTCATCTCCGATGTGGTGAACCACCACGAGAACATGGCCCTGGACAACTCGGATCTCCCTGCGCTGCTGGCGCTTTCCGACAAGGCGATCAGCGTCACCGTCGACCGGTTGAAGACGTTTCAGCCGACGCCGGTGGACAAGCTGACCGAGCTGCCGTTCGATCCACAGGGCCTGCTGCGGTTGGCACTGCTGCGGCCCGACGGTGATCAGACCGCGTTCGGCATGCTCGGAACGCTGAACCGGCAGACCGCCCTGCACCTGGCCGACGATCCCGACAAGGAGCGGGAACTGTTCGACAAGACCGGGGTGGATTATATCGGATACGGTGCGGGCAAACTGGTTCGGACCCGCGATGCGGAGGCGGCTCAGAAGTACTTCGGCGAGGTAGCCTTCGGCCGGCTCGTGCACCGGATCGATTCCCCGCCTGGACTACCCACCGCGCGATGCGTCAAATATCAAGGGCCGGAAACGCTTCAGTTCCCCTACCTCTGCTACGTCACCTACGGGCGGTACGCCGTCGAAATGTGGTCGCAGCAACAGCAGGATGTGTACCAGCGGATCTCGGCGCAGTACGCCATTCTGGCCAACGACAAGTAGGGGGCAGTCGTGAAATTCTTCAATGCGCGCCGGTCCATCCGCGATGTGGCGATTCTCTCGGGCGGACTGGCTTTGACGGCCCTGCTGACGGGCTGCGCGGGAACCGTGTCCGGCACCTCCGCCGCAGCCGAAATCGATGTTCGCACACTGGCTGTCGGCAATTATCCGACCCTGCCGCTCGATGTCCGGGCCGCCTATCGCCATGAGGTCTCTGCGGGCAAGCAGCTCGCCGTCGCGCGACTCGGCGATGCCGTGATCAGCGGCCAGGATGTGGATCCGAAGTTCGTGTACACCATCCTGTCCGCCGCGGACTACACCTATGCGATCGCCAATGCCGCCAAACCGGCCCTCGATCGCAACCACCTGCTGTTCGCCTATGCGACCTCGGTCAGCGATCGCCCGCGGCTCGAAACGCTGCACATCGATGTCTCCGGGAACTCCAGCCCGCTCGGCGGCTGGGAAAACGACCTGGACGCAACGTCTTTCAATGTCGCTGTCCTGCAGTTCCCGGACGAGCAGCAGGCCCGCACGGCCGCCGATGAGATCGAAGCCGCGGACTTCGCCGTCGCTCCCGACCAGAACGCCCACGTCACCCTCGACAAATACGCGACCGCGAAAGCCCATTGGCGGCCAGGCATTCCATCGATGGCTGCGACCATCGCCCACGGCCAATACGTCGTCAACGTCTTCGCCCGCACCACCAAACCCGAACTCGACGGCCTGAAGTCCCTCGCCACCAGGATTCTCGACGCCCAGCTACCGCTGCTGGACAGGACTCCCCCGCTGTCCAAACGCGACAGCCTGTACCTCGACTACGACCCGTCGGCCATGCTCCGCCGCACCCTCCACCCCGGCCCCTTCCCCAGCCCGAACGCGAACGAAGTCACCCGAACCCCGCGCGGCTACCTGCACACCGTCGAAAACCAAGGCCCCTGGAAACAACTCCTCGACGACAACAAGGTCGACCTCACCGCAACCACCCAGCAGGGCGCCCTCCTGTTCCGCACACCCGACGCCAAATCCGCCACCGCTCTCTGGAACGGCATCAACGCCCTGATCCCCGGCTCGGTCGAGGCACCACCCGGCGTCCGCGACGTCACCTGCGTCGAGAACCCCAAGCGGAACACCGCCGACTTCTCCCTGTCCTGGAACAACAGTGACCGCTACCTGTGCACCCTGCACTACGACCGCTACGTAGCCCGCGTCGCCAGCGCCCAACTCGTCGACGCCCAGCAACGCGCCGCCGCCCAATACGCCCTGCTCGCCAACGCCCAATACCTCTGAGCGCTGCTAGTAGCTCACGGTGAAGACCCAGGAGCCGTTGCAGTCCGAGGCTGGCTGCCAGCCGGATTCGTACCGCCAGCTGCCCTGTGCGTCGCCGGGCGAGTAGCTGATGTTCCAGCCTCCGGTGACCGTGGAGATGGGTTGGCCGTCGTAGAGCAAGTAGCTCGTCGCGAAGGGATCGATGTTCCAGTCCTGGTTGCCGATGATGCTGCTGTGGACGGTGATGGTGGCCGTGGTCGCCGTTTCGTTCTCGATGTAGAGGCAGGCGTTGGGGTACAGGTCGGCGTGGGCGGGGGCGGCCATCACGGTGGCCGCGGTGGCGGTGGCGGCGGACATGAGGGCGAGTTTGATGGCGGACGCGGGTCTCATGATGTTCGCTTTCGTCAATTCGATGTCAATCAGCTTGTGTGGGAATGGAATTCCTATGAGCAGTTGATCGCCGCGACCTTGGCGGGGCCTTAAAGAGACCTTGCGGGAAGAGGTCCCGCTGAAGTGGCGCGTCAGCCTTGTTAGGGTCGGCACCGGCACACAAGGGGTTGGGAAGGCGTGAGAATCGATGGCGTACACACGAAATGACGGCGTTGGGAGCGCGCCAGCCGGGAACACGGGGCGGATCACCGGATTTCTGCTGATCGCGGCGGCGGTGTTGACGGTTATCGCGTGCAGTGTGCCGGTGGCTACCTTTCGATACGAGGGCCGTTCGGAGGACGAGTACGTCTGGCGATTCGATTCCAGCTGGCATCTGAGAGTTCTGGACATCTTTCCGCTCTCGCCATACGTGATCACCGTCATCGCCACCGGCGTCGCCGGGACGATGCTCGTGCTGGGCAAAGGGGGTCGGGGGCGAGTGTTGTTCTGGGTTGCGGCGTTCGGGAGCGGTATGGCGCTGCAGATGGCGGCGGGAGTCCTCGTCGGCTACGCGAGCGGTTTCGGCGAATACACCTCGCCCGCGAGTGGCTACTGGGTTTTCATACTTCTGCTGCTGATTGCCATCGCGGCCTTGGTGTCCGCGCTGCGTGACGCGGTGGTGGCGAAACGCGTTGCGGCACCGGAGCCGAGCGGAGGGGCCGCGACGCGGGTGGCGGGTGTGTTCCTGATTCTCTCGGCGGCGGTCGATTTCGGGCGATCGTTCGTGTCCTTGGACGATCTGGGCTTCCTGACCATCTGGAAGACAGGCGCCGACGGATCCATTCCGTGGGCCGCAGTTCAATTCGTGGCGGCTTTGATCGTCGTGTTGGTTGTGGCCATCGCATTGCTGGCGGGGGCCGGCGTGCGCAATCCGGCGGTTCGGACGGCCGGCGGGGCAGCCGCCGCATTCGTCGTCGCGGACGCGGTCAGCTCGCTGGGCTTCCTGTTCGGTGTCAGAGGACTCGCGTTCTGGGAGTATGCGGGTGCCGGGTTCCTGTTGGTCGTACTCACGCTGCTGTTGTCGTTCGCCGCGACCATCGCGGGGCTGGTGGCACATTTGGCCCGGCCGCAGCTGACGGCCCAGCCCGGGGCGGGATACGCACCCAATCCATTCGCGCCGATGCCCGCCGCGAATCCCTTTGCACCTGCGAACTCCGCGCCTAACCCGTTCGCACACCCGACGCCCACTCCGAACCCGTTCGCACCTGCTGCTCCCGCACCGAACCCGTTCGCGCCGTCCGCACCGAATGTCGAGGCGACGGTCAAGATTCCGCCGGAACCTGCCGCGGTGCGGCCGCCTCGGATGGCGAAGGTGTATGACGGGAAGGACGCCGACGGCAAGCCGGTGGTGAATCGGCCTGCGGTGGAGGGGAATACGCGGACTGCGGTGTTGGCCTATCTAGAGTCCGCGCCGATTGTGTTGGCGGCCCGGAGCTTCGAGCAGGATGAATTCGCGCCTGGGGATCGGGATGTGCCGTTGACCTTCAGGACGGATGGGACCTGGGTTTGGGCGGGGGCGGTGGCGCATTACTTGAACAAGCATGGGTTGCCGCCGGAGGCGGAGTTGGTGCGGCACATCGCCGATCGGGGGTTCCGGGTGGGTGAGGTCGGCAAGGCTGCGCAGGATGCGGCGATCCGGGTGATCACCGGGAGCTGAAACGGGTGCGGGGCGGTGGGAGCCGCCCCGCCTCGCTGTCAGAGGTTGGTGAAGTCGGTCGAGTTGTTGATTTCGACCTGGCCGAACGTGGTGGCTTGGTCGCGGACCACGGCTGCCAGTTTGCGGAGTTCGTCCACGCCCAGCCCGCTCTGGGTGACGAAGGACTCGCCGACCGCGGTAAGGGTCTGGGCGGCGGCCAGGGAGACCTTGTCGGAGCCCGCGGCGGGGACCGCCAGGGTCTCGGCGCCCAGGGCGGTTTCCAGGCGGTCGGCCATGGCCTCGAGATCGGCGGCGGCGGCCAGCACCGTGTCGGCGTCGAAACGCACTCCGCCCAAGTTGAATTCGCTCATAGTCCCTCCCTTTCCGCGCGAATACTACCGTGTCCGGGCGACATCCAACGACCCGGTTTCCGACCCGTGACCGTGTCCGGTCACTGGGCCGGGCGGGGGCCGTTGGTGCCGACCGCGCCTACCACGGGCACACCGGTGTAGCCGAGCTCGCCGACCACCTCGTCGCCGTGTTCGGCGGTGACCATGTTGGTGCGTACTTCCTCGTCCGCGTCACCCGCCTGCTGGCCGCCCGCACCCGCCGCGCCCATGGGCGGCGGCACCATGCCTCCGCCCATTCCGGACGCGCCGGTGCCGGGCATCGGCGTGGGGACGGGCGCCGGGGTGGCGGTGGTCGCGGCCATCGAGCGCGGATTCGACAACTGGCTCAGCGGCGCCGGCGAAGTGCTCAGACCGCCCATGGGCGCCACCGGCATACCGCCACCGCCACCACCGAGCCCGGCGGAATTCTTCGGCCCGCCAGCCGCTTCCGTGTCGGGCGCGGGTGCGACATCGGAGACCTGACTGATCGACTGGATCTGCTGCAACTGCTGCACGCCCGTGCTGGCCGCACTGCTCAGCGGCGAGATCAGGCCCAGCAGCTGGCTCACCTGCGAGAGCGAATCCACACCCTTCGGCGCGTTGGTGACTTTCACCTTCTGCCCGGCAGCGGTCATGTTGGCGCTGTGCACGGTCATCTCGGTGCGGGTCTTGGCGACCGTGGCGGTCGCTTCCACACCCGTCTCGGTGGCCAGCGACAGCAGGAACGCCTGCCCGGGCGGCGTGGCGATGAACGGGGCGGCGATGGTGACGCCGGTGACGAACTTGGCGATGATCGCCGACATCATTGCCGCGCCGGTGGCCACCGAGGTCGCCGCGCCCGCCATCACCGTCTTCTGGTGCCCGTTCTGGGCTTCCAGTTCGAGCGCGTTGGTCTGCGCCTCGGCGCCCTTCTCCGCGGCGCCAGTCGCACCGGAACCCTGCCACGAATTCGAGTTCGCCATCGACATCACCGATTGCGCGATCGACATCACCTGCTGCAGTGCGGTCGAGACGCCCGACAGCATCTGGGAGGCGTCCAAGCCCTGACCCAGCTGGCCGGTTCCGAAGGCGGAGGCCAGATCGGTGAGCGGCTTGGTGAGCGCGGTCAGATCCAGGGTGGGCAGCGGCGGCATATCCGGCAGCGGCGGAACGGACGGCAGCTGCGGCAGCGACGGCAGGCCCAGCGTCTGCAGGACGTCGCCGACCGGGCTGGCCAGCAGCGGCGCGAAGTCGGTGTCGCGCAAGACATCCGCCACCGACTGGCCGCTCGCCGCCAGCGGTGTGGCCTGCGCGGCCCCGGTCGAACCCTGGTCGAAGGGCGTACTCACAGGTCCCGCGACAGGGAGAGGAAGTCGACGCCGGAGGCCGCGTCGGTGGCCTCGTAGGCCGCCGCGGACTCGTAGGCGGTGACCGCGGTGCCCGCGTGCACGGCGGCCAGCTCGGCCACCGAGGACAGGTGATTGCCTTGCGCGCCCGCGTAACTCAGCAGAAAGTCCTGGCCGATCAGACCGAAGACCGGAACCAGTCCGGCGACCGTGGCGACCTGGTCCACCGCGGCGGCGGAGGCGACCGCGCCGGCCATCGCGGCGGAAGCGTCCCCGTAGCTGCGAATCGCTTCCGGTGTGGCAACGAGATGGTTCATGAGACCCCCATCAGGAAGATCATTTCGAATCGAACTATACAGAGCGGATATTCACCAGGTACAGCGAAGAGCTCACAAACTGGCGAACAGCCCGATGAACGTCAAGTATTCCGCAGGTTACCAGCCTTGACGGATGACGTTGCCGCACTGAATATTTGATCTCGACTCAGCGGGTCTTGCTGTCCTCGATCAGCTCACCGGCCGCGTTCCAGCGCTTTCTGGTCAGCTCGCGGCCATTCTCGTCCAGGACGACCTGTTCCGACAGCTGGCCGTTGGGATGCCAGTACCGCCACTCCCCCACCGCGGCACCCATGTTCGTGACGCCCTCGGCGCGCTTGACGCCATCGGGCCACCACTCCTGCTGCCGCCCGTGCTCGACGCCCTCGTAGTAGTTGAACAGTGCCACCAACTGCCCGTTGTCGGCGAGGTCCTCGAGTTCCCCGGTGTAAAGCGCGTCCTCGTAGCAGGTGCGGCCGTACTCGTCGAGGTACGTCTGGTCGCCGCTGATTCGCATCGCCTACTCCGTCGCGGATGTCATGACTCGGCCCTGGGGCCCGGGGTCGAACGGGAACACAATAACCGGATGATCTGCCGTCGGCGGGACCGGTTCGAACCGGCTACCCCCGCTCACCGCGGCCGCTAGCGTTCCCGGCCCGATTTCCGCTCGGCGATCTTGCGGGCCAGTTCCGCCTGCCACTTCTGGGCGTTGCTGCCGTCCAACTGGCCCGCGAACGCGCTCTTGGCGGCCTCGATCAGTTCATCGGTGACGTCGGGATACGCGCGGGCGATCTCCCACAGCGCGTCCTCGGTCGGCATGTCGAAACCGGTTTCGGTACGGATTCCCTGCCCCGAGACCGCTTCGGCCAGCGACGTCTCGAACGTCCGCCGCAATTGTTCCTCGGTTGGGCGGCCACCACGCACGTGCATCCTCCTCGGGTCGTGAACCTTCAGCCAGCATCACACATTCCGGACGGCCCCGCGGTGGGCGGAGCCGAGAGCATCGGCGGACTCGCATGCTCGGCGCGCATCGGGGCCCGCTCAGCAAAAGATGCCCGCGCGGCGGGTCGGGTCGGTCAGGACGTCTCGGATGAGCAGGCCGAGGTCCGCGTCGGCCGGGCGCGGGCTGTAGCGCAGCTCGCACCGCGGGGCGCCCGATACCGCCACCAGCAGGCGGTGGAAGCCCTGCTGGCTGCGTTCCCAATACACCTCCGCGCCTACGTGATCCACATCGAAACGCTGGTCGCCGACCTGCAGGACCAGGCCCCGGGCGGGATCGCGGAAGAACAGGACCCGCAGGCCGTCCACATGGTCGTAGACGCCCGCCGGTGCGCCCGCGCCGGCCGCGACCGACCGCAACTCCCCGCTCGCCGGATCCAACTGCGCGAACTCGCCGAAACCGGAGTGGGATCGCAGCACGATTCCGTGACTCTGGCCGCTGGGCGCCGACGCGCGCGGGAAGCGGCTGGCGGAACGCGAATTGCCTCCGACGCCCTGGCCACCCGGCGAACCCATCGGACCGGCCGGGAAACCACCCGCGCCATTACCGGCGCCATTGTCCTGCGAACCGTTACTCCCCGGCGCGCCATGCCGATTGGACGACTCGGGCGTCGACGGCAGGGCAACCCCGTGCATCCCCGGACCTCGCGGCGATCCGCCAGGTCCTCCCGGATAGTGCTGCTGCCCTTGCGGATACCCGGTCTGACCGCTCGGGTAACCCGGCTGGTGACCATTCGGGTACCCAGGCTGTTGACCGTTGTAGTACCCAGGTTGCTGACCGTTCGGGTACCCGGGCTGCTGACCATTGGAGTATCCAGGTTGCTGACCGTTGGAGTACCCCGGCTGCTGACCGTTCGGGTACCCCGGCTGCTGACCATTGGGGTATTCCGACTGACCGTTGGAATACCCCGGCTGCCCACCCGGATACTGCCCATCGGGCCAGTGCGGCTGCTGCGGCTGCGGCCACGAACCCCACGGCGGCACTTGCCCGTTCGGCGGCACGTTCCGCCAGGGCGGTTGCTGCCCCATCGGCGGAATGTGCGACATCTGCGGATGTACGGGCACTTGGGGCTGCGCGGGCATTTGCGGCTGCGCGGGCGCGGCAGGTCCACCGGGTCCACGATCTCCCGGCCCCGCCGGACCAGTCGGCTCGGTGGGTCCGTTCGACGGCTGCTGCTCATCCGGCGGCAGCGTCCATGGATAAGGCTGCTGCGAAGGCTGCGGCGTGTACTGCGGGAACGTCGGATTGAAGGGCCGAGGCGGATGCGGCACATGCGACCGCCAGTCCGGATTCCACTTCCACCGATCCTCGGACGCCCCGGCCGGATGTCCGGCACCGTCCCCACCGTCGTTCCCGGAACGCGTGGGCGGCACCGGCTCTCCGCCATCCGAATGACCCGCCGAGTCCCCGGAGTCGCCACCCTCTTCCGAACCAGCTGCCACATCAGCCACGTCCGCGGGCGGTTCGACCGTCCGGCCGGGCTGATCCGGCCGCGCGGGTTCCGCTTCCTGGGCAGGAACGGACGATTCACCATCAGCGACCGGAGTGACCGGCTCGGAGACCGGATGTGCCTGCGGTACAGCGGTATCCGAGTCGGCGGCGGGCGGCGTTGGATTCTCGGGCTGCCGCACCGGATCGCCGGAGGGTTCGACCACTTCCCGGGCCACCGCACCGTCGCCACGGTCGACGGATTCGGCGTCGACCGCCGGAACCGCCGATTCGGCGCTCGGATGCTGCTGCGGGACTGCACCTTCCGGGCTCGCGGAGGGCTCGGCCACGTCCTCGGAGCGTGCTGCCGGCTGGGCGGGCTGGAGGGGCTGCTCGGGGGCGGGGATCGAGTCCGGGAGTGGGTCCACGTGCCGTGGGACCTCGCCGTGGGGCTGTTCCAGGCGGTAGTCGCCCGGGACGAACAGGAGGCGGCCGGCGTAGCTCGGGACGTCGCGGAGCATCGAGTTGCAGTTGGCGCAGGCCGGGGAATGGTCGCCGGTGGGGACGGTGCCGCGCTGCATGTCCTTGAGCCAGCGGGGGTCGAACCGCAACTCCCGCAGGACTTCCCGGCCGAGCGGCTCGTCGCCGTTGAGCCGCTGGCGTTCCCACAGAATCTCGTTGACGGCCTTCACCTCGGCGTGCCGGAGCGGGTTGTCGTAGTGAGCCCGGCCATGAAAGACCACGTCACCGATGATCGGATTGCCCGCGGCATCCTTGATCACATCGCCGTTGATATCGAGGCTCTGGCCCTGCCGTGCCTCGGTTTCGGAAGCCATGATCCGGTGCTGCCAGTCGCCGAGTGCCCGATAGTTCTCGCGCAGCAAGGGATGCAGGTGCCGCTCGTCGATGTTGTCGGTCACCCGGCCGTTCACGCCCTCGGTGATCAGACCGGTTCTCAGATCGATCGCCACGGCGCTGACCGGCCCCTCGCCCCGCCGGGCCAAGGTCTGCGCATGCTCGAGGGCACGAACGCGAGCGAGCTCCTCCACGTACTCCTGGACCGGCTTGCCGTCGACCATCTCGATCAGCCCGTCGTGCAACCGAACCCGGCTCTCGTCGAGCGGATCGATCCGCTCGACGACGGCGCCGCGCCGCTTGTTCTGCACGAAGTCCGGATCGTTGATATCCGGTGCGTCATGGGGATACGGCTCGGCCTCCGGGAATTCCAGCCGATGCTCCACCGGCTCCCCCGCCGACGGCGCCTTGTGCGGCTCCTCGCCCTGATCACCGGCATGCTCGCCGTGGCCGTCGCCCGCGCCGCCGCCGTGCTCGTCGTCGCCCGGCGGCTTCGAGCCGCCGTCCCGCTCCGGCTCGACCGGCGCGTGATCGCGCGGTGTCGGTTCGGGCATCTCACCGGACGGGTCGCTGGTCCGGCGGCTCATGGCGGGCGGGAGCTCGCCGGGATCGACGCTGCCGGGGTGCTGATCGTTGTACGCCTCGAGCAGCAGCTTGTAGGCGACCCGCGCCGGTTCGCTCGCACGATCGCCGTTCATGATCACGTCGGTGAACGCCTCGGGCAGTGCCTCAGTGGGGTTCGAGACGAGGAAGCCGTTGTCGTTGGGATCGTGCAGGCTGTACTTGCTGAGCTGGTGCACCCAGTCCAGGTAGCCGTCGTTGGTGCCGTAGGTGTTGTAGTAGTGCTCGAACAGGACATCGTCGAATTCGCGGCGCGCGCGACCCTGTCCGGCGAAGTCCAGCACATGGCCGAATTCGTGCACGATCTGCGAATAGATCGGCCGCGTACTGGATCTCGGCGTGTGGCCGCCGTCGAGCTCGTCCTCGATCAGCGAGCGATGGAATTCCTCTGGATTCGTCGCGAAGATCTCGTTCAGGATGAGCTGGTCGGCCCGGTAGCGGCCGTTCTCGTGCTTGGCACGGGTCATCGCGTACGCGATGTCCTCCGGATCGTCCGGGACCTTGCCGATGAGGATTTCGCGCAGCGGTGCGTCCGGGAAGCGGCGCTTCATATCGTCGACGGCACGGGCGAACTCGCGCAGCACCTCCGGTTCGACGTCGGTGCGGTCGAATCCGGTGACCTCGAGGCGCCACCGCTCGCGCAGGGTCTGCGCGATCTCCCCGGGGCTCCGCCCGGACCATTCGTCGGCCGGGGCGGGCGACCACGGATGTTCGGACGGCACGGCATCGGACGGAGGTGTTCCCTGGCCGTGCGCGGCGGCCGGGTCGGGAGTCGCGCCATCGTGCCCGGCCGAGCCATCGTGCCCGGAAGAGCCATTGTGCCCGGTCGAGCCATTGTGCGCGGCCGAGCGGACATCCAGGTTCGGGCCGGGCGAGGCGGCCGGATGCGGCTGTGCCGCACCGGGATCGGCCGGGGGGCGCAGCCGTTGGACGGTGACGGTGCCGTCCGCCATCGAGACCTCGACGCGGCGGTATTCGACCGGAGTGCCCTCGCGTTCGAGCCGCGCGCGCACGCCCTCGCTGAGGATGCGGCCGTGATCCGGCAGGTCGCTGACCACGTGCACGGTGGCGGGGTCGCCCCCGATGCCGATGCGGGGACGCACCTGACGGTCGGTGAGATCGGCGAGCACCGAGTTCACGGCGGCCTCGTGGACCATCTCACGAGCCTTGGACCAGCGGTCCATCATCTGATGATGTTCGCGGAACCCGTCATTGGCGGTCTTGCGCAGCTGCGAGAGTTCGGCCGAACGCGCATTGGCCGCGGCGCGTTCGTCGAAGTAGGCCTGCATTTCGTGCTTCGGGATGTTCTCCCGGTTCATCACCTCGTCGACGCGCGCGGTCTCCGTGTCCAGGGCGTCCTTGACCGCGCGTTCCAGGCCCTCGGTCGAGCGGCCGGTCGGGTCCACGCCGAGTTCCCGCGCCAGGTCGTCCATCCGGTCGCGGATGACCTCCGCCCGCTCGTGCGCGCGCTGCCCGGCGTCCGCGAGTGACTCGATGACCCAGGCCCGTTGCGCGTCGCTGGGAACGTGGGTCTCGGGCGGTCCGAGCGGCTCCCATTCCCCGGCGTGATTCGAAACCGGCTGTGCGGCAGCGGGGTCCACGGCCGCCGGATCCACACCGGCTGAGGGATCCACAGCCGCCGCCGGATCCGGATCGCTGCCCGGCTTGTTCGGCCCGCCGGGCTTGGCCGGGTCGGTGCCGGAGGGATCGTCCGGCTCGGAGCCGCCGCGACCGGTCTCCCCGGAACCCTCCTCGCCGGGTGTCTCGCCGGCGGCCGGTCCCCGCTCCTCCGGCCCGTGAGCGTCGACCCAATCGGCGAGATCGCGTGCGCGGTGCAGGTTTTCGGCGGCATCGGCCAGGCGCTCGAAGGCGGCGCCGGGATCGCCGGTGTATTCGCGGATGGTGGTGTTGCCGAGCTCCACCAGCGCGGCGCGGTAGTCCGCGGAGGCGAGGTCGGATTCCTGGGCGCGCTGCCCGGTTTGGCGGTTGTAGTCGGCAATGGCCTCGCGCAGCGCGGTGTGCGCGTTGTCGACGGCGCGGGCGGCCGCCGCGGCCGGGGTGTCGGCGGCGATGCGGGCGTCGGTGTCCAGGTGGTCGAGCTCGGTCTCCCAGCGGGTGACGCGGTCCTGGGCGTCGTGGTGCTGGTCGACGGCGTCGGCCAGCTCCAGCAGACCGCGCTGCCGCGGCGACAGCTCACCACGCGGGGTGTCGGCGAGCTCCGAGCGGGTGTCGGCCGCCCAGGAACGGGTGAGATCGCCGTCGGAGACCGGCAATCCGATCTTGGCGATATTGCGCCGCGCCTCGGCCAGCGACTCGTCCTGGCGGGCATAGCGGAGTTCGCGCTCGGCCCGCTCCCGCGGTGACTCCTCGGCATGCGAGGCATCCACCAGGTTCGCTTCGGCGCGATCGAGGAATTCCAGCGCGGACTGATAGCGCTGTGCGGCATCGCGGACCGGCGCCAGTTCGGGGGTCCAGATGTCGCCGGTCTCCAGCGGCATCCGCGAGAGCCGGTCGACCTGATCGACCACGCGGTCCAGATCCTCGGGCCAGCGCCCCGGGGAGGCCGCCACCGCCGCCTCCAGATCGGCTCGCGCGCTGGCGAGTTCGCGCTGCCATACATCGACCGGCGTGTCCAGCGGGCCCATGGCGGCCTCGGTCGCCGCGTGCAGTTCGGCCTCGAGATCACGCACCCGCGCCTCGGCCCGGTGGTATTGCTCGGCCGCCGTCCGCAGATCCTCGATGCGCTGCTCGGAGTTCGGCAGCGTGCCGCCCTCCTCGCTGGAACGGGTGGCGAGGTAGTCGGTGGTGCCCGCGAGGCGCTCGGGTGTCAGGTCGCTCTCGCGCAGCGGACGGTTCTGCTCGAGATACATCCGGCCGGACGCGTAGTCGCGGCCGTCGCGGGCCAGGTCCAGCTGATGGCGGGCCTCGGCGAGATCGGCCGCCACCTCGCGCGGATTCCGCGGCGGCGGTGCGGGTTCCACGGGCGTGGTCAGCGCGTTGTACTCGGCCGCCAAGCGTGCCAGGGCATCGATATCGGCCTCACGGGAGTCGATCTCCTCCCGCATGCCGCGCACCAGTTCGACCAGCTCGTCCGGCTTCGGCCGCTCGTGCTCCTCGATCTTGCCGTCTCGGTACACCTCGTAGACCTCGGCGGACCTGGCCCAGCGCACCCGCTCGACCACCTTCTTCAGATCCTCCGACGTGAGCGGCGTCCGATCGGGTCCAAGGCTGTCACGGTATTGGGTGTAAGCGGTCTGCGCATCGAAGTCCCGCTGGGTGCGCAGCACCTGGGAGAGTTCGTCCGGCGAGAGCCGATCGTGCATTTCGGGCCACTGCTCGCGATACAGCTTCACGGTGCGGTCGACATCACTGATGTCCACGGCCAGCAGGCGCGACCACACCTCGGCCGCCCCCTGCGGATTATCGGAAAGCGGTGGCTCGCCGATGGATTCGCTGAGCAGGCGGTGCAGCAGCGCGGGCGCGTCACGATCGTGGATCGGCAGTTCGCCGTCGGCGACCCGCGGATCATTGCGCGCGTCGAAGCTCAGCTCATTGTGGTGGGGGTCGTGTTCGCCCACGGTGCGCGAGTATTCGGCCAGCGCCGCCAGCAGGTGCGGATCCTGCTCCGATCTGGTCAGGATGTCGTTGACCGCGCGCAGCAGCTTGCTCTGCTTCAGGCTCTCCGGGTCCCGCTCGTACCCGACGACCTCACCCTTGACGTCGTCCACCTCGTGCTTGGACCCGTAGAGCGCCTCCGGCTCGACGCCCATCCGCCGCGCCAGCCGGTCACGGGCCTCCAGCACGGCCTTGGACCGGCCACCCTCCGGCTCGCCCTTGGGATTGACGTTGTCGCGCACCAGTTCCGCGTAGTCGAGCAGGTCACCGGCGATCTGCTTGCGCAGGGCCCGCTTCACCGACGGGTCGGTCATGGCCCGGGCCAGGCCCTCCGGCGTGAGCTCGTGCGGCTCCACGCCGAGGCGGTTGGCCAGGTTGCCGAGCACCCGGTCCAATTTGTGGAAATTCTCGATGGCATCGCTGGTGCGGATGTAATCCGCCATGCCCTCGATCTGCGCGGCCCGCAGCGCGTTGTCCTGGCGCAGTGCCTTGATGGTGGCTTCGATGCGATCCGGGCTCAGGTCCGCCGTTTCGACCGACAGCCGCTTCGCCATCGCCTTGCGTTCGGCGTGCACCACGTCGGGGTCGCGCGGTGCGCTCGCCGCGGATTCGTGCGGGGCGGATTCCGGGCCGGGCGCGTGCGCCGGCTCCGGTTGCACCACATGCCATTCCGCATCGCCCTCGCGAACCATGAGGACGGGGGCATGCTCGCCGTTCAGGTCGAGGTCGTGGAAACGCACCTCCGGCACCGTCTTTGGCGCGACGACGTGCACATCGCCGTCGGCGTTCAGCTCCACGTTGCGCAAATCCAGTCGCAGCTCACCGCGATTGAGCATCCCGCCCATCTCGGGATGGTCGGCGAGGTACCGGGCCAGGCGTCCGACGTGCTCGCCGTCGGCGCCGATCACCACGAGCCGGTGCGGGTCGCCCGCGTGCTCGCCCGGCCGGATCCCGATACCGGGCTCCAGCATCGCGCCGCCCTCGCTGTCCAGCCAGACGTGCGCGGTGCGATCGATGAGCTGACGGGCGTGATCGCGGGCCACGGTGTCGGCGTCCAGGAAATGGTCGACCGCGCCGGAGAATTCGGCCAGGTGGTCGGCCTCGTCGCGGACCTGCATGCGCAGGTCTGCAATGGTGTGCGCGAGTCGCTCGGGGGTCAGTTCGTCCAGGCCGACCCCGAGCAGCTGCGCCCAGTTCGAGCGCTCCTCGGCGACCTGGTCCCGGCGGAGGGCATCGTTGAAATACCCACCCTGTTCGCGCTCCGGCTGCGCGGGATCCGGATCTTCGAAGTGACGCGGGTCGCCGGCGCCATTGTTGACGCCGACATAGTCCAGGGCGGTCACCCGCGGCTCGCGCGGGCGGTATTCCAGCGCGGGGTCGTCGGGGTCCGCGCCCGCGAGCTGCCGGCGGGCATCGGCCCGTTCCTGCTGAATACGCAGTTCCTTGACCTCGCGGACATCGCGTATGTAGCGGCCCAGGGGATCCGAGTCATTGATGGCGACCGGCCGCGGCGGCACCAGCTCCGACTGCAGGTTGAAGCGCTCGGCGGCGTCGCGCAGCGCCTCGATGGCGCCGGCGCGGCGCATGAGCCGGTAGGCGGCGTCGTCCACCGCGCCGCGCAGGGCGGCCGGGTCGGTGCTCGCGACATCGACATCGTGCCGCAGGGCCTGGTGCACCAACTCGGTCAGCGCGGCATCGCGGGCGTCGAAGGAATGCACCACCGGCTCGGGAACCGAAGTGCCCCAGGTCCGTTCGGGCGGGGCATCCAGGGTCGGGCGTTCCGGCAGCGGCTCGGGGGGATGCGCCGCGCGCTCGCGCAGGTAGTCCTCCTCGGTCGGCAATCCCGCCAGGCGCAGACTCTCCTCGATCTCGGCGCGCAGGATGGGATCGGCCTCGGAGAACCACGGCTCGTACTCGCGGCCGTCGCGGGTGCGCATGGGCACCACGTCCGGGGAGATGTCGGCGATCCTGTTGGTGAAGAACTTGAACGGCATGCGCTCGCGTTGCTTGAGGATCGTCACGACCTGCTTGGTGATGCCGAGCGGGCTCGGGTCGCCGATGTCGTCCCAATGCAATCCGACCCCGACGCCGAAGTGCTGGAGCGCATGGCCGGCGATGCTGACCAGTTTGCCCTGGCCGTCGTCGAGACCCGAACCCGCCGGGTAATCCGGGGAGTGCGACTTGAATCCGGCCATCATGCGATTCCACATGCGGCGCAGCAGGCCCGGAGTCTTGGCCGGGGCTTCGACCTCCGGCGGTACGGGCAGGTCGGGGCGCGAGGTCACCTCGACGCGATGCGAGCCGTCCGGGTTCTCGGTGACCTTGACATGCACCCGGTCACCGCCGGCCTGCAAGACCAGGTGGTGGCCGTCGGCGGGGTCCGGGGTGGCGTGTGTGGCGGCCACCAGATCCGCGACATCCGAAGCGCGGCGGAGGGTTTCGGCCCGCAGGTCGGCGAGGGTGCGCTCGGCGTGCGCGGGCAGCACCCGGTCCGGATCGACCCCCAGCAGGCGTGCCCACTCGTCACGGACCCGGGCGGCCCGCACCCGTTCCTCCGGGGTAGCGGCTCGGGCGTGCCGGTCGACGGCGTCGTGGAGCGCTTCGATCGCACCGGCCCGCAACAGGTTCCGGTACTGCAGTTCGCCCGCCAGCTCGGACAGGTGTTCCGGGCGGATGTCCTCCGGCCGCAGGCCCAGTTTCTCGGCCAGCTCGTGGCGCAGCTCGTCCAAGGTCATGGCACGCGGCTCGTCGTGCGCCGCACCGCGATTCGTGTCCGACCAGGGTTCCAGCGGCAACCGACGCGAGGTTTCGCCGGGATCGGGCTCGGAGCGCACCGGAGTGACGCGCTCGTCGTCGGTCAGGCGTCCGTAGTCCTCGGCGCGCATCGGGCGCGGCGGGACATTGCCCTCCGGATCACCGAAACGGCCACGGGCGCGGGCATTCTCGGCGACATCACGGAAGGCGGCCTGGCGGTCCTGCGGACCGATGGCCTCGTCCAGGCCGAGCGCCTTCGACAGGCGGCGGGCGTAACCCTGTTCCGCGGCACCGCGTTCGCGTGGACCGGGGGTGGCCTCGGAGCGGCCGAGGTGGTCGGCCGCCGCGCGCAGCGCCGGCGCGGCCTGCACCGGATCGACGGGGGCGACCGGGGTGGCGGGGTCGGCCGCGCGGACCGCCTGGGTGGAGGTCTCCGACACGGCGACCTCGGCGGTGCTCGCCTGCGGTTGGACGGTGGACTCGTGGCCGGGCTCGGCAGCGGACTCGTGGCGGGGCTCGGTGGTGGACCCCTGGCCGAGGTCGGAACTCCAGGCGTGCGAGGCGTTCTCGTCGCGACCGCCCGCGGCCTCCCAGAGATAGTCCGCGCGATCGCGGGCGATGCGGGCCAGCGCCTCGGCGTGCTCCGCGCGCAGGTCCGCGAGACGGCGATCCAGGGAGCCGGGAGGATAGTGTTCGGCCTGTTCCCGCAGCCAGGCGGCGTGCTCGACTTCTTGGCGGGCGCTCCAGTCGGCCTGGATGGCCTCCTGGCGCTCGAGCCAGTGCTCGTTGGGGTCGGAAGTTCCCGGGGTGCTGCGGTTTTCGTGCGGGTCGCCGGCGGAGTGCTCGCCGGGCGACATCTGGTCGGGGGTGGAATCCGCTCGGGGCGAAGGGGTTCGGTCGGGCAGCGGGACACCATGGTCGCGAGCGGCCGCGCTCGCGACATCATCGGTGCTGATGGTCAGCAATCGATGCAGGACCTGCGCGGGTTCGCTGGCGTTGTGGCCGTTCATCTCCACATCGCGGAACGCCTCGGCCAGCGCCTCCGGCGGGTTCAGATGCCCGTGCTCGTCGAAGGCATAGCCGGGCAGCTGCTTCAGCCAATGATCGAACAGCTCCGGGTCCCGGGTGCCGTAGACGGCCTCGAAGTGACCGAGCAGGACATCCGCCGCCTCATGACGGGCCGTGCGCTGACCGTTCATCTCCACCACGTGCCCGTATTCGTGCACGATCGCGCCATACAGCGGGCGCTCTCCGATGCCCGGCGCGTACCGGCCCGCGTCGATCTTCTCCTGCATGCGGGCGGTGAAGGCCTCCGGATCGGTGGCATAGCGCTCGTTGAACACGATCCGATCCGCGCCCATCCGCCCGGTCTCGTCCCGGTTGGCCCATGTCGCCGCGAACGCTTCCGGGGCGGCGTCGATCGGGCCGATCTCGACCGACCCCAGTCGGACATCCGGATACCGCCGCCGCATCTCCTCGACCGCGCGGCCGTACTCGCGGGCGTACTCGTGGGGCAAGTCCGGATTGTCGAAACCTGCTGTGTGCAGGCCGAATTCGCCTTCTCCACTCCCCTCGAGCCGCTGCTTGACCTCGTCACGACTCAGGCCGGACCAGGAATCGTTCTGGTCTGCAACGTGATCAGCAGAAGGAGCATGCTCCGGATCCGGGGGCCCTTCCGACGCGTGGTGATCGGCAGGTTCGTGGCCCTCGGGCTCGCGCACACCGGCGATGCCCGGAATCGAGTCGGGTTCGCGATACGCGTCGACCTTGCCGCCTGTTTCGTTGAGGCGGTAATCCCCCGGGACGAACTCGTTTCGACCGCAGTAGCTGGGGACGTCGTGCAGCATCGAACTGCAGTTGGCACATGCCGGGGCCGGCTCGCCGATCGCCTGACGCTGGGTGTTCTGGAGCCAACGCGGATCAAAACGCATCTCCTTGAGCACATCCCGGCCCAACGGCGGCGGGTCACCCTCATGACCCGCATCGCGCCACTGCTGCTCGTGCTCACGCTGACGCGCCCACAACAGTTCGTTGACCGCCTTGACCTCCGCGTGCCGCAGCGGCGCGTCGAAATGGGCGCGACCCTCGAACTTCACATCCTCCTGCAATCCCCCCTTGACCTTCTTGGTGAGGACCTCACCCTCGGCCTTCATGACCGGGTGCTCGTAATCACCCAGCGCACGGAAGTTCTCACCCAACAGCGGATGCAGGTGGGCATCATCGATCACGTCGAACGTGAAACCGTTGATGCCCTCGGTGATCAGGCCGGTGCGCAGATCGATCGCCACCGCACTGCACGGGCCCTCGCCCTGAAGCCGAGCCGCCGCATGCGCCTCGGCGCGAGCGCGGGACAGATCGCCCACATAGTCGTGGACCGGCCTGCCGTCGATGGAACGGATCAGACCGTTCTCATCCTTCTGGACCCGCGGACCGTTCGGATCGATCTCCTCCACAATCGCGCCGCGCGCCTGATCCGCCAGGTAGTTCGGATCGTCGATGCGCTGCGGGCGACCGGGATCGGAGACCTCATCGGTCAGCGTGATCGGATGTTCGAGCTTCTCACCCGCCGACGGCGCCTTACGCGGCTCATGGTCCGAGTCGTCCCCGGGAGTGTGGTCGGGTTCGTGATTCGCGCCGCCGTGCTCGTCCTCGGCCGGTTGATGCGACTCGCCGGACTCCGGCTCCTTGCCGATCCGCGCCAGCTCCTCGGCAGCGGCGGCCTCACGCGCCTTCGGCCGCTCAGCGGAATCCGGTGCGGCCCGAGCGGTTTCAGGTTTGGGCTCGGCGGATTGAGGCTTGGGCTGGGGTGCGAATCTGGGGTCGAGATTGTGGCGGGTGCGGAGGTCGAGGGGATCGTGGGCGGTGCCGTCGGCCTTGAAAAGGATCGCGTGGGTGCCCTTGGTCTCCACCGGGACGATCGGCGGATAGCCGTGCTCGCGGCCCGCCGCCGGGTCCTTGACGACGATCTCGCCGCCCTCGTTGACCAGCAGGTAGGCGTGCGCGCCGACACCGTGCTCGTCGACGGGACCGGCGTAGTGATCCACCACCAGGGCCGCGGAACCGGAGCCCAGCTCGAGCAGTCGGGCGGCGATGGCATCGTGGCCCTCGAAGGTGAGCAGCTTGCCGCCCGCCGCCGCCACCAACTGCTTGGCGGTGATGCCCTCCGGGCCGATCTCGTGCTCGGGCACCTGGATCGAATCATTGCCGGTCAGCTCCCTGAGCCGTTCCAGCGACATGACGCCGCAGTTGCCGCGCGGCTCTTCCTTCGGCGCGGGATCCTCCGAATCATGGTGTGCCGCAGTGGTATCGGTGGGCTCGTCCAGGGTGCCCGGATGCTCGGCCGTGCCGTCGCCGCGCTCGGGGCGACCGGCACGCCCCTCGGCGGGCGCTTCGGCAGGCTCACGGGGACCGGCGGTGTGGTCGCCGGCCGCGGGCTCCCGGGGGTGCTCGCCCTCCGGACCGCGCCGGGATTCATGCTCGGCGGCACGCGGCACCGCGTGGTCTCCCACGGGAATCGGTGCGACCAGCAGGCCATCCGCGGGCGCGTCGCGCTCGGAGTGCCCATCGCGGTCACGCTCGCGCGGCTGCTCCCCCGACGCCGACGGCTCGGATCCGGGGTGCGCCTCGGTCGAGCGCGGGCCCACGGCGGTATCGCCGGGATGCTCCGACGGTGCCTTCGCCTCGGGTGAATCCGCCACCGGCGCAGGCTGTTCCGTCCGCTCGCCGGTGATCTCGCCGCGATCCGGGGTCGGCTCGCCGCGGTCGGTGGTGGAATCCGCGCGATCAGTGGTGGACTCCGTGCGATCAGTGGTGGACTCGGGTCGATCAGTGGTCGACGCCGGACGATCAGAGACCGGCTCGCCGCGATCGGTGACCGCGTCCGGGCGGTCGGTGGTGGCGTTCGGCTCTTCCAGCGGGCCGTGGTCCGTGCCCGGGCGCTTCGAATCTTGCTGCTCCGCAGGCCGATCGGTGGTCTCGCGCGGAACCTCGTCCCGGTCGGGGCGCGATTGCGGCTGCTCGTGATCGGCGGTGGGCGGATTCTCGGGCTCGGTGGATCGGGGCTTCTCGGTGGGCTGCTCCGTGTCGCGACCGGAATCCCGCTGCTCCGCACCATGTTCGGCATCGGAGGGCTCGACCGGGTCGTCGCGCCGAGCCGCCGGATCATCGGACCTGGCGGCTGGATCATCGGGCCTGGCGGCTGGGTCGTCAGCTCGAGCGGGTTCGTGGGTCTCGTCCGACACCGGACGGGGCTGCGATTCCTCGTGCGGGCTGACGGGTTCGGGGGACTCGGGGCGGGCGGCCGGGGGTTCTTCGCCCGGTCGAACCGTGGCCTCGGGCGAACGGGTGTCCGTATCCGCTTGGGGGCGAGCATCTTCCGTCCGCGGAGCCTCGGGGCGCGCACCGGCGGCCTCGCCCGCGCGGGGACCCGGCGCGGCCGGGCGGGGCTCGGGGGCGGCGGTGCGGGGCTGGTCGGTACCGGGCGTGCGGGACTCGGGGGCGGCGGTCCTGGGTTCGGGAGTGCCCGCGACATGTTGGGGGGCACCGGGCGCGGCGGAACCGGTGGTCGCCGGGGCCGCCGTGGTGCTCGAGGCGGCGATCGCGGTGTCCACACGGGCTGCGGGGCCGGTGGATACGCCCGCGGGAGAATCGTGGGCCACACCCGCACCCGCACCGCCGGCTCGGCCGGAGGCGCCGTGGCCCGTATCTGCACCGGCGGCGGAATCCGCGGGCGCGGGCGTGGTGGAGGCGGACGCATGCATGTCGCCGGGCGCGCTCGCACCCGGAGCTCCGGACTCGGCCGGAGCGGGACCAGAATCTGTTGCACCGGTGGAGGTCTCGGCCCGCCCGGAGGTCTGGGCGGAGGCAGGCTGGCGACCGCTGTCGGTGGACGATCCGGGCTGGGAAGCGGAGTTGGACTGCGACGACGGGGTTGCCTTCGCCTCCGCCGCGGGGGCACCGCCGGCGGGAGCGGACTGCGCCGGGCCCGAGCCCTGCGCCACGGGAGCGGCGGCCTGCGGCGCGGAGCCGGTGGTGTTCGACGGATCGGAAGTCGGTGCGGGAGCTTCGTGTTTGCCCGCCTGCACGCCGGATTCGACCGAGCCGTTGGTTTCGCCGGCGCTCGCGTGCGGCTGAGTCCCGTGGGTTTCGCCCGTGGTGGTGGGGGTCCCGGCCGGAGAGGTCTGGCCGTGGTCGCCGCCGGTGGTTTGACCCTGGCCGCCGGTGGCGGTCTGGCCATCGGTCGGGGTGGCGTTCTCCCGGCCGCGGCTGTCGGTGGTCACGCCGCCGCCGGTGTCGCCGCCCTCGGGGCGCGCGGTGCTGCCGTCGCCGGTGGGGCGGGCGCCAGTGGAGTGATCGCCCGAGTCACCCGAGAATCCGGCGGGGTGGGTCTGGGGACCCCCGGTATCGGCTCCGCCGGTATGACCGGGATTGCCGGAGACTCCGTTCCCGTCCTGGCGGGCGCCGATATTCGCGAAGTCGGTCGGAACACCCGCCGTCCGGGCCGCGACGTGTTCCTGGAAGCGTTGCACGCCGGCGTGATTCAAGCCGGACATGCCGCCATTGGACACACCCGCGGTGAGCATGCGGGGGTCGAAATGGGTGAAGGCGTTGCCCGCGTTCTTGACGGCCTCGTCCCACCCGTGGTTGACCAGATCCAGCCCGAACTGCGTGCCCGTCCCCGCCAGGAATCCCGCACCCGCACCGGCCAATCCGGCGCCCGCGCCGGTGAGGGCGGCGGACATGAAGTGGTTCATCTCGGTCTTGGCCAGCGCGCCGCCGATCATCTCGCCGGCCTTGCCGCCCACCAGACCGCCGACGCCGGCGCTGACCCCGGTGACGCCGATCCTGCCCCAGTCCATGCTCTTGCGATGTCCGGCCGCCACCTGGTAGGCCTCGATGCCGCCTTCCTGCAGCATGCCCAGCCCGGCGTCCAGTACGAAATGCCGCACCACGAATTTCGCGAGCGTCGAGCCGATCAGCTTGCCGACATATTCCTCGATGGCGGTGAGCGCTCGTCTGGCGATCAGGCGTACCGCGATGCGCGTGCCGGCCACCGCGGCCGCCTCCTCCGCCGGGGCGGTGGGCGGGAAGATCCAGGCGATCGCTATTTCGATCGCCAGGATGGCCAGCGACGAATAGAACATGAGCTTGGTCGACTCGATCTCGGTGCCGGTGTCGTGCACCGAATCACCGAGCTGATCGAAGAAACCCGCCAGGTCCAGGATCGAGGTATTGCCGTCCTGCTTCCCCCCGACGCCGGCCAGCAGGTCGAAGGTCTTGGCCATGTTCTCGCGGCCGTCGCCGTCGATATACGCGGCCAGCGTGGCGGATTTGGCCGCGTCGATGCCCGAAACCTGGTTACGCAGACCTTCGGCGGCGTCCTTCCAGTAGCGCGCCAGATCCCACATCTGGTCTTCGTTGCCCTCGGGCCATTCCATCCCGACGAGCCAGCCCAGCCATTCGAGTTCTGAGGGCAGTTCCAGGGCCATGTTCGGTTACCCCGCCGCCTCGTGCGGTCGTCTCACCATCCGGTATCGGTGGCCCCGCCAGGTCGCGACTGTGCCGCATCGGCATTCGGATCGTTCGCGCTGTAACCGCGCAGGCGCTCCGGCGATTTCGGTGGCGCGGTGGACACCACCGGGGGCGGCGGAACCGCCAGTTCCTTGCTCAGGTCCGGCATCCCGGGCACCAGGTCGGCAAGCTTGGGTAGTCGATTCCGGGTCTGCGTCACCGGCGCCATGATCTCCCGGCTGCGCCGGGCCGCCTCGGCGGCGGCCTGCTGCGCGGCCTCGGTCACCGCCTTGGCGATCTCGGGATAGTCGAGATCCTCGATACCGGAACCGAATCGGGTCTCGATCACCGTGCCGTCGGCGTTCACCGTCACCGTCACCCGCTTGCCGCGCACCGCGGCCGAGGCGGTCACCGCGGCGCGTTCCTGCTGCAACTGCGCGATGGTGCGCATCTGATCGGCGAAGCCGTCGAGGATCTCGGCCAGGTCGGATTTGCGCTGTTCGTTGGACATCAGCGGCCCTGGAATCCCTCGCGGTTGGCCTGGTCCATGCTCCCCAGCTTGTCCGCCGACTCCTGCTGTGTTTTGGAGAAGTTGCCGAACGTCCCGGCCATGTTCCGGGCGCCCTCGACGATGTTCTTCATGCTGGCCTTGTAGCCCTGGTCGCCCTCGGCGAACTGGCGGCCGAGCGAATCGTTGCCCCACGGCGTGCCCAATCCGTCGGCCTGCGAGGTGAATCCGTCCACCACGCCCTTGATGCCGTCGCGCACCTCGCCGGTCTTCTGCGAGGCCTTCGTCAAAAGGTCCTGGTAGGAATGCAATCGACCGCCACCCATGATCAGAACCCTTTCAGCCGGCAACCACCCAGTAGACGGAATATTAACGGACAGTGTCGTTTCGAGCAGGGGATAGCCGATCGGCCATCGCCCCGAACGCCGACACCGCCCGCACCGTCACCCGGATCAGGCCTGCTCTGCAGGGGATTCCACGGTGTCTCTCAGCGACGAGTCGTCTTGTCCATGGTCAGCTCACCGTCGGCGGTCCAGCGCTGTCTGGCCAGCAGCAGGCCGTTGTCGTCGAGCACCACCCGCTCCTTCAGCTGACCGTTCTCGTACCAGTGCTGCCACTCCCCCACCGCGGCGCCCATGCGGGTGACGCCCTCCGACCGCTTGGAGCCGTCCGGCCACCATTCCCGCTGCGGCCCGTCTTCCACACCGTCGGCGTAGTTGAACAGAAGTACCAGTTGCCCGTTGTCCGCGTACTTCTCGACTTCCCCGGTGTAGGGCTCGTCCTCGTAGCAGGTGCGCCCGTAGTCGTCGAGCTCCACCTGATCGTGGCTGATTCGCATCGTCTACTCCGTCGCGGGGGTCAGGACACGGCCGGTCGGCCTCTGGTCGAACGGGAACACCCTAACCGGATGCGCGAGTGCAGCCGGGGTCGGCTCAGATCGGGCGCAGCCAGCTCTCGGGCTCGGTCTCGTACTCCTGCTCCTCCACGTACTCCTGCCGGGTGACCTCCTCGGCGGTCGGCAGACCGGTCAGCGCCAAGAGTTCCGGGGCCAGCCCGGCGGCCTTCAGCTGGGCGCGCCGCTCGATCCCGGCGCGCGCCGCGGACTGGCGGCACAGGCGCAGGATGTCGGCGGCCAACAGCTCCGGATCGCCGCGCAGTTGATCGCGCTCCACCGAAATCGCCCGGGGCAGACCCTGTTCGGTGGTGGTCACCACAATCGAGCCGGTACGCGAGGACAGGGTGAACTCGGTCGGGAAGTCGTCTTCACTCACTGGTTCATCTCCCATTCGTCGGTGAGGACCAGGACCACCTCGGCGATCCGCAACTCCACCTCGGCCACCACGCGGCGGCGATCGGCGGGCAGCGCGATCGGCGGATGGTCGGCGGTGATCAGATAGCGGCCGTCCTCGGCGAGATCGCGCCACCGCAGGCGATGGCGGGTGATGCCGCGCGGACCGAAACGCGAACGGCCCTGCACCACATCGATGGTGCCCATGGTGGAGGCGGGGGCGGCCAGGAATTCCGCGGCGCGGTCGACGATTCCACCCTCGAGCGTCTCGTGTGCCGGGGACAGGCCGAACTCGTATTCGGTGTCCGCGACGTCCTCCGCCTCGGCGAGCACGATCTCGCTCCCGTGCCCCGCCGGGGCATCGGGCAGCAGGCCCACTATCTGCTCGGCCAGCTGGTTCGCCCAGAGCTCGGTGATGGTGAATCCCGCCGCGTGCCTGATGGTTTCGCCAGGTTGCTGCACCAGCAGGTAGGCGGCCTCACCGGAGCGCGCACCGATGGCTCGAATGCTGCCCTCGGGATTGGCCCGGTCGATGCCGTCCCAACCGCGCACCTCCACCCGCACCTCGGGGGTGTGCAGCACGCGCAGCACTTCGTCGATGTCCGGATCGCGGTCGCGCAGACCGTCACGGGCGCGAAACTTGCTGTCCTGGAAGGCGCTCCACAGCGGTGCGCGGCTGGCGAAGAAAAGCGGCTCGGGCAGGTGCTCCTCGCCGAGTTCCTCCCACAGCACCAGCATTTCCAGATCGGTGAACGACCAGGATCTCAGCATCAGCCCTCGACCACCGGCTTGGCCACGATCGGCGCGGTACCCATGGCCTCGTCCAAATGCTCGCTGGAATCGAGGAATTCGGGACGCTTGTGTTCCTTGCCGCCGGCGCCGTGCGCGCCGCCGCCACCGTGGCCCATGCCGCCCATACCGCCACCCATACCACCCATGCCGCTGCCGGAGGCGACGCCCGCGCGGGAGGCCACGCCGGTGGCTGACTCGATCCCTTCGGCGACGGCCGCGCGCGGGAACAGCCGGGAATTGGCCGGTTGCAGCGCCGCCGGCTTCTCCGGAACCCCGCCGGGACCGCCGCCGCCCGGGCCACCACCACCGGGGCTCTTCAGGTCGTTGAGCAGATTGGCCAGCGGCGAATCCTTCAGCTGATCCTTCAGGTCCTGCTGCTTCTTGTTGGTGTTCTGCAGGCTGCTCAGGCCCTGCATGCCCTGTTGCAGCGCGCTCGAGAGTTGCGACATGCCCTGACCGGATTGGCCGCTCGTGCTCGAATTCGGATTGGTGCCATCCGGATTCGAGCCATTGGGATTGGTGCCGTTCGGGTCCTTGCCGTTCGGGTCCTTGCCGTTCGAGTCGCCGCCGTGCGGGTTCTTTCCGTTCGGGTCGGTGCCGCCGGGGTGGGTCCCGTCGGGGTTCGTCTTCTTCGGATCCGTCTTGTTCGGATCGGTGTCGACCTTCCTCGGCTGCGGTACCTGGGCATGCGCGCCCGGCCCGCCACCCGGAGCGAACTTGTTCGATCCACCGTCGCCCCCGCCACGGTGATCGCCACCGCCCTTCGACCGCGGGTCGGGACCGTCCAGCTTCGGCTTCGGGGCGGTCGGATCGCCGAGCCTCGGCACCGACTGGCTCGCGCCGATCAGGCCGGGCACGTACCAGTTGTGGAACGCGAGCTGCGCGGCCTTGATGATCCGCTCCATGCGGTCGTAATGCTCGTAGTCGAAGTCGGTGGGCTTGTTCTGCGGCATCATGATCTTGGTGTTCGCGAGCCAGCCCGACACCGTGTTGAGGTTCGTCCCCATCGCACGCAGATCGTCGGTGAGCTCGCTCGCCTGTGTCTTGAAGGTGTTGGCCGCGTCGACGGCGCTCTGCGCGCCCGCGCTGGACCAGTCCTTGTTGTCGACCATGGCGGTGAGCTGTTTGGTCAGCGCGTCGAAGGTCTTGTCGACCTTCTCGGCGACCTTGGTCCAGGTGGCGCCGAAGTCGGCCACCGTCTGCGGGTGCATGCCCTGGCCGGCCTCGTAGAACCAGTCGAGATCGTCGTGGGAGTAGGGGTTCTCCGGATCGATCGCGTCGTAGTGCCCGCGTTCGTGGGCGATGTTGTACAGGTCCGGGTGGCCCTTCTTGTCCTGGTCGACGCGCGGCATGCCGTCCCCGCCGAGATCCGGGATCTTGCCGGTGACGATGCCCGGCTTGGTCGCGTCGGGATCCGCGGCGTCGCCCGAGTTCTTCAGGTCGTTGAACCTGGTTTTGGAGTCCTTCTCGGCCGCGTCGTAGGTCTTGTCGGCCTGGATCATGGTGTCGGCCATGGCATTCACCAGGTCGGTGTAGTGATCGAGAATCGTGCCGAGGGCGGTGGCCTGGTCGTTGAAGCGCCGCTTGAGGATCAGGATCTGGTCGAGCTTGCCGTTGTCGCTGAAGCCGGTGTGCTTGGTCAGGAATTCCTGGCAGTTCTTGGCGTAGGTCAGCGCGTTCGCCGCTGCGGCCGCCCGCTTCGCACCCTCGCGCGCCGCACCCGGGGTCAGCTCGAGACCGCCTTGACCCGCCAACTTGGCCAGTCCGGGCCAACGATTGTTGTCGTTTTCAGTCACGTCTCACTCCTCACTCGCGGGCACCATTCCATCACTACGAATGCCGTTGGCGGAAGCGCTGTTCCAGTCCCGGAAGATAGGCCGAGGCGGGCATGCTCGAGGTGGTCGCCTCGACCACGCCGTCGTCGGCGACGTAGAACAGCGCGCGATCGAGAACGATCTCATCCGGCTCCACCGGCAGATATACCAGCCAGCCAACTGAAAGACGGTCCGCGCGAAGCTGATCGGGCGGGAAGGCGGTGGTGTCGGCGCTCTCGGTGCGCAGGTGGTGGCGCACGATCTCCAGCGCCTCGGATGCCGGGATCGGCTCCGGGCCCAGCCGCGCCACGCCCGCCAAGGCCAGCTGATAGTGCACGGCGTCCAAATCGGCTGCGTCGCCGAAGACTTCCTCCAGATGGGCGTGGGTGACATCGCGGCGCTGCGCGGCATCGACGAAACTCGCCACGGCCGAACGCAGTTCGGCCGACGGATGCTCGGCGAGCAGATCGCAGATCACGTCGGTGACGGTGGCGGCGGTCCAGATGCCGGGCACCGCGACCGCGACGTCCGCGGCCGAGGGCGATTCGCCGCGATACCAGCGGCCGCGCTCCCACCAGTAGCAGAAGCTGAGCAGCCCGCCGCCCGCCCGGGTGTTCAGCACCGGGTTCGCGACCCATTCGGGCGCGCCCGCGTACAGCCGCGGCAGCGGGGCCTTGCCGTTGTAGGCGGCCTCGAGTTCGGGTGCGTTCCAGACGCCGCCGGACAGCACCGCGCGGCCGCCGGGCAGTTCGTAGAGCGAGGAACCGGAGCGGCGGGAACCCTCGAACCAGCCGAAGGAGGGCAGCACGCGCGGACCCCACTCCGAGCCGACCGCGACGAAGGCGGCGGCGATGGCCGCCCAGCGCGACCACAGCAGCGGAAAAGCAGGGAAGTCATCCTCGGAAACGACCGGCAGATAACCGGATTCGCGATCGGCGCGGGCTTGCTCGGCCGCCTGGCGCGGGGTGCGCACCTGGCGGTTCTCATGGCCGATGTAGGCGGCCAGCCAGGTGGGCAGGGAGTCACGCGGGAAGCTCTCGAGATCGGCGAGGTACTCCTGTGGGGAGAACAGCTGATCGTCGGGGAAGGGATCGTCGCCGTAGTCGTGATCGACATTGAGCGCGCCCTCGGCGGTCAGCTCCAATTCCAGTCGCCACCACGGGTCGCCGAGTTCGGCGGAGAGGCGGCGGTGCGACACGACCAGGCTCATGAGCGTCTCGGTCGGGGCGATCAGGGCCTGGCGCTGGTCGTCGTCGGAGTACCGGATCTGGGAACGCTGGCCCGGGCCGGCGAGCGCGAAGACGGCACGCACCCGACTCCAGCCCTCGGGCCCCAGCTCTTGCAGCTCCGCGGCGATGCGGTGGGCCAGACGGCGGGCGCGCGTGGGCACGTCCGGCTCCTCGGCGGACAGGCTGAAGCCGACGTCCGGACTGGGTTCCTCCGGGGCGTCCGGGGTTTCGGGCTCGTCGGGCGCCGGGGCCTCGCCCAGGACCGCGGACAGCGGATGGATCTCCGGGCTGTCGTAGACGGCCGCATCGGCGCCGAAATCAGGTGCGGGCGTGGCTGATTCGGCCCCGGGCACGGAATCTGCGGTACCGGAACGGTTTTCACTGGACTCACGGGAAGTGGTCACGCGGATTTCGCTAACTGTCCGAGGCCGGCTTGCGCTCGGCGAACTTGCGTTCCAGTTCCGCACGCCAGCGGGCGGCGTTGCTGCCGTCGAGCTGGCCGGCGAAGGAATCACGGGCGGCGGTCACCAGGTCGTCGGGCACGCTGGGGTACGCCTTCGCGATCGCCCACAGGGCGTCCTCGGTCGGCGAATCCAGACCGGACGCGGAGCGCACACCGCCTCCGGCCAGCACCTCGGCCAGAATCGCGTCGAAATTCCGCCGCAGTTGCTCCTCGCTCGGGCGCTCACCGCGCACGTCGAACCTCCTCATCGATTCCGAAAACCAACTGTCAGCATCACATACCGCGCGCGACCGTGCGGTTGCCGGAACCGAAAAAGTCGGCGAACACACGATCGCCGCGCCGGAGATCATCCGAAGATCCCCAGCCGGCGCGCCGGATCCGACAGCACATCGCGGATCAACAGCCCCAGGTCGGCGTCCGCCGGCCGCTCGGTGTACCGCAGCTCACAGTGCACATCCCCGGGCCGTCCGATCACCAGCCGGTGCCAACCCTGGCCCAGGCGTTCCCACAATGCGCCCGCCGCCATCCGATCCAGCTCGACCACCTGATCGCCGACCCGCAATACCAATCCGGCCGCCGGATCGCGATAGAAGACCACCCGCAAACCATCCAGATCGTCGAACACCCCGGACGGTGCACCGGTGCCGACGGGAGCCGCGCTCAACTGCCCCGTCCTCGGATCCATCAGGGCATACTCCCCGAACCCGGAATGCGACCTCAGATAGATCTGCCCATCCGACGCGGGCCGCGCCGAAGCGCGCGGGAACCGGCTGCTACCACGGGGACTCCCGTTCCCACCGCCGTTCCCCGCAGCCCCTTGCGCAGGCGGCATCATCGGAGCCCCACCGGGGAACCCCGGCTGCGCCGCGTTCGACCCCACCGAGGTCTGCCCCGAATGCCCTGCCCCGAAATCCGCCGGCCACTGCGGCACCGCCGAATCCGGAGGCTGCGTCACCCCACCCGGCGGCGGTACCTGCCCCCAACCCGGCCCACCGGGAACCTGCGGCATCCCGGGATTCGTAGGCCCATGCGGCACACCGGGATTGGAGGTCTGCTGCGGCATCCCAGCATCTGTCGGCCAGTGCGGCGAGTTCGAGGGCTGCTGCGGTACACCGGGATACGACGGCCACTCTGGCATTCCCGGCTGCTGTGTTGTGCCGGGCTGTGGCGTTGCACCCGGCTGCTGTGGCAATCCCAAATCCGTCGGCCACTGCGGCAGACCCGAATCTGTCGGAAGGTGCGGCAGACCCGAATCCGTCGGCGGGTGCGGCAGCTGCGGAAATCCCGGACCGGTCGGCCAGTGCGGCCTACCCGGATCGGTCGGCAGGTGCGGCCACTGCGGCGAATTGGGCAGCTGTGGCACTCCCGGGATGTGCGGGGGCTGAGGCAGGTGCGGCGGCTGCGGAGCATGAGGCGGCTGCGGCGTATTCGGCGGAACCGGCACATGTGGCGGCGTCGGCTGATGCGGCGGCGTCGGGGTTACCGGCGGCTGCGGGGGATGGTGGGGTGGAGTGGGCTCCGGCGGCAGGGTCCAGGGAGCTGGCTGCTCCGAGGGCTTCGGGGTGTAGTCGGGGAACTCAGGGTCGAACTGATGCGGCACGAGCGGCAGGTGCGAGCGCCAGTTCGGGTTGTATCGGCGGGGCGCGTCGCCGTTCGAGCCGTGGCCACCGTGACCGTCATCGTCACCATCGTCGCCGTGACCCGCATCGCCATCATCGTCGCTGCCCCGGCCACTATCGCTGCCCCGGCCGATGTCACCGCCATCGCCCGCATCCGGTTCCGAGGTTGCGCCGGAACCTGATTCCTCCGAACCATCCGCACCCGAGCGACCGGACCCACCGTGCTCGCCGGTGCCGTCCGAACCGCCGGACTCGCCCGCGGCGGGTCGCGCCTGCTCACCCGATGTGCCGGACCGCCCCTGCTCACCTAGGTCACCCTCGGTCGATTGCTTTGACGTAGCGGGCAGCTCGGAACCATCGGAGGCTTCCTGCTCCTTGACGATCAACGGTCCGGAGTTGTTGCCGGACTGCGGCTTTGCTGAAGTCGATGCCGTGGTCGGGTCGTGTGAGGTGGTGGTTGGTGCGGGGCGGGTTGGCGAATCGAGGCCGAGGGACGTGGAAACCGAGGTGACAGGGGTCGGGGGCGGCGCGCTCGCTTCGGGCTGCTTGGCGGCCGTGGCGGAGTCGGTGCCGGGGTTGGTCGGGCCCGGGCGGGCCGGGGCGCCACCGGTCGGGTCGGGGGGCGGGGCACCGGGATCGGGGTAGTGGTTGTCGACCCAGTGCGCGATGGCGTCGGCGGTGTGGAAGGCCTCGGCGGCGGACCGCAGGCGGTCGAAGGCGCGGACCGTGTCGGGAAGGTTGCCGCCCGCCCGGCCGAGCAGATCGTTGATGGTGTCGTGCAGGCGTTCCGGGGCCAGTTCGGGTTCGGTGACGGTCAGGCCGGTGGCCCGGTGGAGTTCCGCGATGGCCGCGGTCAAGTTGTCGTGCGCAGCCTCGCGGGCACGGTGCGCGGCGGCCTGAGGTGTGTCGGCCGCGGCGGCGGCCGCACCGGCCAGGCGGCGCTGCTCGGCTTCCCAGCGAGCGAGGTATTCGGCGGCCGCGTCCCGCCGGGCGGTATCTCCCCTCGCCTCAGCGGCCGCGAGATCGCCTCGGGCCGTGGCGAGTTCGCGGGCCGCCCGCTGCTCGGGCGTCTCGGCCGCACGCGCCGCGACGGCCTCGGCATCGGCCTGCGCGGTCTCGGCCTCGGCCAGGAACTCTTCGGCCTGCTGGTAGCGGTGCACCGCATCACGCAGCGGGATCAGCTCAGCGGGCCAGACGTCATCCCAGGACAACGGCATCCGGGACAGGCGCTCGACCTGGTCGATGGCGTGGTCGATGCCGCCGGTGGCGGCCGGGTCGGTGGCGACCAGCGCCTCCAGATCCGCACGGGCGGCCTCGGCTTCCCGACGCCAGGCGTCCACGGGTGTCTCACCGGGCTCAGCACCGGCTTCGATGCCGCGGCCCATTTCGGCCTCCAGGTCACGCACGCGCGCCTGTGCTCGATCGAATTCACCTGCCGCCGTGGACAGGTCGGCGATGCGTTGCTCGTTGCCCGGCAGTTCGCCGCCCTCGGCGCGATGGCGGTTTGCGAGGTAGTCCTCGGTACCTGCCAGGTTCTCAGGCGTCAGGTCGCTGTTTCGCAGCGGACGGTAGGACTCGTCGCCGTCGCGCTCACGCCACATCCGGCCCTTGGCGTAGTCCAATCCATCCTCGGCCACCCGCAGCTCGTGTCGGGCCGCCGCCAGTTCGGGTCCCACCGCGCGCGGATCACGCGGCGGCGCTTCGGGTTCCGGGAGATGGGTGAGGTCGTGGTGCGCGGCCGCGAGCCGCTCGAGCAGATCGATGTCCGCCTTGCGGGCCTGGATCTCCGCCCGCATGGCCTCGACCGCCTTGTCGAACTCCTTGGGGGTGAGCCGCTCGTGTTTCTCGATCTTGCCGTCGCGGTACGCCTCGTACACGTCGATATTGCGGGCCTTGCGCACGACCCGCACCACCTCCGAAACCTGTTCGGGGCTGAGCAGGTTTCGCGTGTCGGTGACGCTGGCACGGTAGACCTGATACGCGGCGTCGTGGTTGCCCGCGGTGTCGGTCAGCGTGCGCAGCACGTCGCGCAGCTGCTTCGGGCTCATCCGGTCGTGCAGGCTGCCGAGGCGGTCCTGGTAGAGCTTGACGATCTTGTCGATATCGGCGGTGTCCACGCCCAGCAGGCGCGACCAGACTTCACCGGCCTGGATCAACTCGTCCGCCCTGGGCGGCTCGCCGACATAGTCGCCGTACAGCGAATTGAGCAGCTCGCGGCCCTTCGAATCGTGCACGGGCAGTTCGCCGTCCACGGCACGCGGATCGGTGCTCGGGTCGTAGCGCAGCCCGTCACGATGGGGGTCGAGCGCGGCGATCGCCTCGATGTAGTCGGCCAGCGCATCGATGGCATGCGCCCGGCGTTCGTCCGGCCGGAAGGCCATGTTCTCGAAGGCCTCGGCGATCGCATCCGGAACCGTGGACTTCTTGTCCGGTTCGAAGCCGACGATCTCGACCTTCTCGGAGTCCTTGACGCCCTCGAGGGCGTGCAGATTCTCGCGGTCGACATCGAGCAGGCGCACCAGCCGATCCCGGGCTGCGAGCACGGCCGTCTCGTGCCCGTTCTTGCGCAGCACATCCGCGTAGGCGATGAGGTCGGCGAACGCCTGATGCCGCCGCTCCCCCATTCGGAACCGGGGATCGCCGAACGCCTCGGCCACCGCGCGCGGCGACAGCTGCTCCGGGTCCAGGCCGAGCCGGTTGGCGAGATTGCCCAGCGCGCGGTCCAGATCGTGGAAGGTGTCGATGGCATCCGAGGTGCGGATGAAATCGGCCATGCCCTCGAGCTGCGCGGCGCGCAGCGAAAGCTCCTGCCGCATGGCCTCGATGGTGCGGTCCAGGTTCTCGCCGAGATCCAGGGTCTCGTCGAGCGACAGGCGGCGCGCCACCGCGTTCCGTTCGGACCGCAGGGCATCCGGATCGCGCGGAATCGCCGGTTCGTGCGATGTGGCGACCGGCTCTGGCGTGGGCTGCACCAGCCGCTGACCGTGGCCGTCCTCACTCATCAACGCGACCGGCACCCGCTGACCGTCCACCTCCACGTCGTGGAAGCGCACGGCAGGTGTCGGCTCCTCGGTGACTCGGACATTGCCGTGCTCGTCGAGGCCGATACCGCGGTAATCCAGCCGCAGCTCACCGTGATTCAGCAGCTGTCGTAGCTCGGGGTGCGCGGCCAGCGCGTCGACGAGGTGGATGTCGTGTTCGGCGTCACCGCGGATCACCACGAGGCGTTCGGGTCCGCCGTGCTCGCCCGGCAGCAACGCCAGGCCGTGCTCCCGGTCGAGCAGGACGCCGCCGTTGGTCTCGGCCCATTCCCGGGCCGCGAGGTCCGAGACCTCCTGCACACGCTCGCGCAGTGCGTCGTCCACGCCGAGGAAATGGTCTGCGGCGGCTGCGAATTCGAGCATCCGGGCACGGTCGTCCCGCACGCCCATGCGCAGGTCGGAGATAACGTGGTCCAGATCCGCCCGGGTCTCGATGCGATCGAGGGGGACCTCGAGCAACTGCGCCCAGTTCGAGCGCTCGTCCTGTATCTCGTCGCGGCGCAGTGCCCGCTTGAACAGCCTGCCCTCGCGGGTATCGAGCAACTCCCCGTCGATGTCGTCGACGTGATACACCCATTCGCCGCCGTTGTTGACGCCCACCACGTCCAGCATGGACGGCTTGGGTTCGCGCGCACGGTATTCCAGCGGCGGATCGTCGTGCCCGATGCCCGCCGCCTCGCGACGGTCGTGCGCCCTCTGCTCCTCCTGCTCCAGCGCCCGCGCATGTGCGAATTCGCGCAGGAACCGTCCCATCGGATCCTTGTCGAAGATGCTGACCTCGCGGCTGAACGGGATGGCCGCGTCCTCGACCAGCCAGCGCTGCCCGACATCGCGCAGCGCCTCGACCGCCCCGCCGCGGCGCATGAGGCGGGCCCGGGCCTCCTCGACCGCGTTCCGCACGGCCGCCGGATCATCGGAGGCAAGCGGGATCTTGTACTCGCGAGCCATCCGGACCAGCTCCGCCAGCGCGGCGTCGCGGGCGTCCGCGGCGTCGACCAGCGGCTGCGGCACCTCCCGGCCCCACTCGTGCGACTCCGGCTCGAACCGCACCGGATCGGCCGGTTCATGCTGCGGCACAGGCAGTTCCGACTCGATTGTCATGCCCGCCAGGCGCAGCGATTCCTCGACCTCGGCGCGCAGGCGCGGATCGGCCTCGGTGATGTGCGGACGGTATTCGCCCCCGTCCGCGGTGCGCATCGGGATCTGGGACGTGGAGATGTCGGCGATCCGGCGGGTCAGGTATTTCATCAGGGGCATGCGTTCGCGGCCCTGCCAGAATGTGACGAGTTCCTTGATGACCCGGACCGGATTGAACTTGTCTTTGATGTGCTCCAGCACGGAGCTGTGGACGGCGTAGCCGAGCTCCGCGGCCATTGTCGAGAAGCCGAAGGAATCCCAGCGCGAGCCGGACGGATACTTCGGGGTCAGTCCGTGATAGCCCTGGTCGAGGCGGCGCAGCAGGTTGTCGATCCAGCGCGGCGGCGCCTGCACCGCCGGACGCGGCGCACCGGTCTCGGGCCGCGGCACCAGTTCGACCCGCTTGACGCCGTCGGCGGATTCGACGATGCGGGCGTGCACGCGCTCGCCGCCGGATTCCAGCACCACGTGTGCGCGCTGGGCGGCCGGGTCGTGCAGCGCCGCGGCCATCAGGTCGGCGACATCCATTGCGCGGCGCAAGGTTTCGGCGCGAGCCGCGGCGAGCGCGGCGTCACGCTGCTCGGCGGTGGTGTGCGCCGGATCCAGGGCGGATTCGGGGATGCCGAGCAGTCGCGCCCACTCGTCGCGCACGCGGGCCAGATGTTCGCGTTCGGCTCCGGTGACGGCGTCGTGGCTGCTGAGTACGTGGTCGAGGGCCTCCAGACCGCCGGCGCGCAGCATGTTCCGGAACTGCATGTCGCCCGCGAGCTCCCCCAGATTCCGGCGGCGCAGGTCCTCCTCCGACAGGCCGAACTCACCGGCGAGCCTGTCGCGCAGTTCGTCGAGTGTGAAGACCCGGGATTCGGCGCTGTCCGGGTCGTGCGGGCGCTGCGACCAGGCTTCCAGCGGGCGTTCCCGGACCGGCTCGCCGCCGTCGGGATTCGTTGCGCTCGAAGGTAGTTCGCGCGTCTGGGCGGCGGGGTCGAGAGCTCGGGTCGGCTCTCCCGCGTCGAGCTCGGCGAGACGGCGGTCCAGGCCGGTTTCACGCAGATGCGCTTCGATGGCGGCCAGCTGCTCCGGGTCGGCCTCGGTGCGCCAGTACTCCTCGGAACCGTAGAGCTCCTCGGGGGTCAGCGGTCGATAGTCGTCGGCCTCGCGCATGGGCGGCGGGGCGGACCGGTCCGGATCGCCGAAGAAGCCACGCGCCTTGGCCATTTCGGCGATCTCACGGAGATAGGCGAGCGGATCGTTGAGGTGCGCGGCGGCGGTCTCGAGTCCCAGCGCGTCCATCAGTCGCGAGGTGAAAAGCACCGCGTTGACCTCGCGGCCGGGCGCCAGCGGATCGTTGACGGCCTCCCGCAGGAACCGTGCCGCCGCCTGCAATGAGGGCGAATCCGCCACCGGATCCACCGGCAGCGCTTCCTCTTCCGCCACCGGCAACTCGAGCGTCGCGCTCTCCCCCGGCCGCGCCAGCTCGACCGTCGGATCCTCGCTCCCCGGCGGCTTGGATTCTTCGCTGCCGCGCTCGAGCTCAACGGTCGGATCCTCGTTGCCCGCGAACGGCTTCGCGTTCTCGCCGCCCGACATATTGACCGTGGGATCGTCGTTGCCCTCGAACAAATGCGCCGTCGGCGGGTAGTCGGGCTTGGGGGGCACAGGGTTCGGCTCTCGGCCACCCTCGGGCAGATGCGCGGACGGCGGATAGTCCGGCTTGGCGGGAATCGGGCGCTGGTTGCCGGGCTCTTCCGGGTCGGGATCCGGTGGGGTGGAGGAGTTTCGGTTCGGGGGCTCCTTGCCGCCGCCGTCGCCGGTGGTTTCGTTGTCCTCGGGGCGGGCATGCCCCTGGATCTCGTCGAAGCGATCCATCATGGCGCGGTGCCAGTCATCGCGGCCCAGGGCGGCGAATTCCGGGGCCAGGGCGTCGAGGCGGGTGCGGATGTCGGCGAGCTCCCCGGGGGTCAGATCGTGAGTGTGCCAAGTGATTTCACCGTTCGGCCCCTCGGTCGCGTACTGGCGGGCGAAGACACTGGCGGACAGTTCGTCACCGCGGCGGCCGCCGCCGAAGGCGAGGCTGTGATCGATGCCGCTGAGGTGTCCCTCGGCGGTGATCAACCAGTTGACGAGGTTGCGATCAGGGATGCCGACGAGCACGTCGAGCAGACCGAGCCGGCGGCCGTCGGGGGTCGCGGCGAGATCATCGAGGCGGCTGTCGAGGGTCGATACGTAGTGTTCGGCGCCGAGGTCTCCGGGCATCACCTCCATGTAGACCACCCGGTCCCCGACCCGGTGCACCTTCGGCACGTTCGCGCCGACGGCCTGCCCGACCAGCGAGACCAGCGCCTCGGCGTGCGCGTGCTGCGGGTTGGTGACGATCTTGCGGATGAGCTGGGTCGGCGGCTCGGTATCGAAGGTGACCAACTCGACCCGTTCGGCCATGCGCCCCATGCCGGTGCTGAGGACCACCACCTCGGCCTCGCCCGCCGCGTTCGCGTCCTCGACCTGCCGCGCGAACGAATGGTTGACGTCGTCATCGCCAGATTCGTTGTGCGGCACGGTATTCGATGACGAACCGTCCTCGCCGCCCTCGTGGCCTTCGCCCTCCGGCTTGCGCGCACCCGTTGACGGATCGGAATTGGGGTTGGTGGGCCCCTGCGGCCGGGTGGGGTCGCCCGATGGGCCCGAGTCGCCGGGGTCCTCGCCTTCGCGGTTGGTCGGACCGTTGCCCTCGTGGTTGGTGGGATCGTTGCCCCCGCGATTGGTGAGACCGTGCTCCGGGAAGTGGGTGTCGACCCACTCGGCCAGGGCGTCGGCCCGATGCAGGGCTTCGGCGGCGTCCTGGAGGCGGTCGAAGGCCCCGACCACCTCGGGCAGGTTGCCACCGGCCTCCGGCAGCAGGCGGTTGATGGTGTCCCGCAAGCGATCCGGGGTGAGTTCGGCCTCGGTCACGTCCAGACCGGTGGCCCGGCGGAAGTCCTCGATGGTCCGGTTCAGGTGGTCGTGTGCGGCTTCGCGCGCGCGTTCCGCAGCCCGGTGCGGGCTGTCCGCCGCGGCGGCGGCCTTGGCCTCGAGCAGACGCTGTTCGGCCTCCCAGCGCGAGACCCGGTCCTGTGCGGCCGCGCGGTCGGCCGGGTCCGAACTCGCGAGATCCTCACGAGCCGTGGCGAGTTCACGGGCGGCGGTCTGCTCCGGGGTCTCCGCGGCGCGGTGTGCCGCGGCGGCCTCGGCCGCGGCCAGGAATTCGCGGGCCTGCTGGTAGCGGTGGACCGCGTCGCGCAGCGGGACCAGTTCATCGGTGAACACATCACCCCACTGCTGGGGCATGCGCGAGAGGCGATCGATGTCCGCGAGCATCCGGTCGAAGCCCTGGCGGGCCAGATCCGGATCGGCGGCGAGAAGTGCGTCCAATTCGGCTCGCGCGGTGTCGACTTCGCGCCGCCAGGCGTCGACCGGCGATTCACCGGGACGCGTATCGGCCTCGACGGACCGGCGCAGCTCGGACTCGAGGTCACGTACCCGGGCCTGCGCGCCATCGAGCTCGTTCGCGGCGGCGGCCAGATCGCTCAGGCGCTGATCCCGGCCCGCCAGCGTCCCGCCCTCTTCGGCCGGTCGATTGGCGAGGTAGTCGGTGGTCCCCGCCATGTGCTTGGGCGTCAGGTCGTCCTCGTGCAGCGGCCGGAACCCGGGGCCGCTGTTCTCGCGATAGACCCGTCCCTGGGCGTGATCGCGCCCCTCGGCGGCGATCTGCAACTCGTGCCGCGCGGCGGCCAGATCCGTGGCGACCGCAAGCGGCTCCCGCGGCGGCCCCTCGGGCGGGCGCGGCTTCGTCAGGGCGTCGTGTTCGGCCGCCAGCTTCTCCAACAGCTTGATGTCGGCCTCGCGGGCGGCCACCTCGGCGCGCATGGCGTCGATGGTGTCGGCCAGTTCCGCGGCGCTGCGCCGCTCGTGCTTCTCGATCTTGCCGTCGCGGTAGGCCTCGTACACCTCGGCGTAGCGCGCGTTGCGGACACCGCGCACGACGTCCGAAAGCTGTTCCTTGGTCAGGATTTTGGACGGATCGGTGGCGCTGTCGCGGTACCGCTCGTGGGCGATCGTCGAGTCGCCGGTCTCGCGCAGCGTGGTCAGCACCTCGGCGAACTGCGCCGGGGTCAGGCGGTCGTGCAGGCCGCCGAGCTGCTCGGCGTAGATCTTCACCGTCTTGGCGAAGTCGTTCATCTGCACGCCGAGCAGGCGCGACCACACGCCTGCCGCCGCCGACGGATTGTCGGAATGCGGTGGCTCACCGATGGATTCGTTCATGTACGCCCGCAGCATGGCCGGTGCGTCGCCGTCGTGGATGGGCAGTTCGCCGTCCACGGCGCGCGGATCGGTCAGCGGGTCGTAGCGCAGGTTCTCCCGGAACGGATCCAGTTCGCCCAGCAGACTGCCGTATTCGGTGAGGGCGGCCAGCAGTTCGGGGCGCTCGCCGGAATCGTGCAGCAGGTCGTTGATCGCGTCCAGCAGCGCGCCCTTGTCGGTGTTCTTCGAATCGGGCTTGAACCCGACGATCTCACCGTTCTGCTTGTCCGGCTTGGTCGGCGACAGGTCCTCGGGCTCCACACCGAGCCGGTTCGCCAGCTCCTTGCGGGCCGCGAGCACCGCCTTCTCGTCGACGTTCTCGCGCAACACCTTCGCGTACTTGATGAGATCGTCGACGGCCTGCAGGCGGCGCACCTTGCGCACATTCGGGTCGGCCATGGCCTCGGCCAGCTTGCGCGGCGTCAACGTATCGGGATCCAGGCCGAGGCGGTGTGCCAGTTGCTGGAGGGTGCGGTCCAGGTCGTGGAAGTTGTCGATGGCGTCCGAGCTTCGGATGAAGTCGGCCATGCCCTCGATCTGGGCGGCGCGCAGCGAATTGTCGTGGTGCAGATCCTCGATGGTGCGGGCCAGGTTCTCGCCCAGGTCCATGCGGTAGACCGACAGGCGCGAGGCGACCTCGTTGCGTTCGCGGCGCACCACATCCGGATCGCGTGGCGCGGTGGGCTCCGAGTGCGGTTCGGTGTGCGCGGCCGGCGCCGGTTCGGGCGTCGGCTCCACGATGCGCCACGGCTCGAGTCCGTTGCGCAGCAGGGCGACCGGCGTGCGCTCGCCGTTCACCTCGACCTCGTGGAACCGGATCTGCGGCGGATCCACCGGAATGATCTGGACGCGGTCCGCGCCGTCCAGGCCCACCACGCGGTAGTCGAGACGAAGCTCACCGCGGTTGAGCTGGTCCCGGATCTCCGGGTGCGCGACCAGCGAATCGACCAGGCGCACATCGTGATCCGCCTCGCCGCGGATCACCACCAGGCGTCGCGGCTCGCCCGGCAGCACGGCCAGCCCGTGCTCCGGGTCGACCATGACGCCGCCCTGCTCGTGCACCCAGTCGCGCGCGGACACCTCGGCCAGATCGGCCGCGTGCCGCCGGGCGTCATTGTCCAGGTCGATGAAACGCTGGACCGCGGCGTCGAGTTCGCCGATCCGGCGGCCCTCGTCGCGCGCGTCCATGCGCGCCTCGGTGATGGCGCGGCGCAGGTCTTCCTCGGTGCCGAGCCGGTCCAGGCCGATGTCCAGCAGCTGCGCCCAGTTCGAGCGCTCGTCCTGAATCTGGTCGCGGCGCAGTGCGTCCTCGAACAGGCGGCCCTCGCGCCGGTTCGACAATTCCTCGTCGCCATCGGCGAAGTGGCGCGGCCATTCGCCGCCGTTGTTGACGCCCTGCAGGTCCAAGAAGGACACGCGCGGTCGGCGGGGCCGGTATTGCAGCGAATCGTCATCCGGGCCGACGCCCGCCTCCTCGCGACGGCGCGCGGCCTTCTCCTCCTCGGTGCGGAGCGCTTGGGCGTGGGCGAATTCCTTCAGGTAGCGGCCCAGCGGATCCTTGTCGAAGATGCTGACCTCACGGCTGAACGGGATCTGGGCGTCCTCCATCAGCCAGCGCTCGCTGACATCACGCAGCGCCTCGATCGCACCCGCGCGGCGCATGAGCTTGTAGATTTCCGCGTCCACCATGCGGCGCAGCGTCTTCGGATCGTCGTCGGGGATGCGGATGCCGAGCTGGTCGGCCAGGCGCACCAGCTCGCCCAGCGCGGCGTCGCGGGTGGTGACCGCGTCGACCAGCGGCTGCGGCAGCTCGGCGCTCCATTCACGCGGGGCCGGAGCTTCCAGGGCGGGGCCACGGTCGAGTGGTTCGTGTTGCGGCTCGGGCATTTCCGATTCGATCGGCATGTTCGCGCCGCGGAGGGTTTCTTCCACCTCGGCGCGGATCCGCGGATCGGCCTCGGTCACCCACGGACGGTATTCGCCGCCGTCGCGGGTGCGCATGGGGATGGCCGTGCCGGCGACGTCGGCGACCCGCGCGGTGAGGTGACGCACCAGCGGCAGGCGCTCGCGCTCCTTCCACAGGGTCGCGGACTCCTTGAGAATGCGCGCGGGGTTGAACTTGTCCTTGAGATGCAGCAGCGCCTCGTCGTGGGTGAGGTAGCCGATCTCCATGGCCAGCATGGTCTGGCCCTTGGAATCGTTGCCCGAACCGGACGGATACTTCGGCGACTGCCCGTGATAGCCGTGCATCATGCGCCGCCACAGGCGCTTGAGCCAACCCGGCTGCCTCTCCGGTTCCTTTGTCTCCCGTGGGGTTTCGCGCGGCAGATCCGGGCGCTGCACGACCTCGGCGTGCTTGCGGCCGTCGGCGTCCTCGGTGAGGCGGATGTGGACGCGTTCGCCGTCGGCGTCCAGGACCACGTGGGCGTGGTCCGAGGCCGGGTGGTGGAAAGTCGCCACCATGAGGTCGGCGACATCGCTTGCCCGGCGCAGGGTTTTGGCTCGGAGTTCGTCGAGGACGGCGCGGCGTTGCTCGGGAGTGGTGTGGGCCGGATCGAGCAGGGATTCGTCGACGCCGAGCAGGCGAGCCCACTCGTCGCGGACACGCGCCGCGCGCTCACGCTCCGGGCCGACGGCCTCCTCGTGCCGGAGCACCGCATCGCGCAGGGCCTCGATTCCACCCGCGCGCAACAGGTTCCGCAGCTGCTCGTCGCCCGCGATGCGCGGCAGCACATCATCCGCGACGGTTTCGGGCAGCCGCAAGCGGCGCAGGAGCTCGGAGCGCAGTTCCTCGAGGGTGAGGGTGCGCGGCGGCTCCCCGGTGGGGAGCGGCTGCGGCCGCTCGTTGAGGCCGTGCGCCGGATCCTCGAAAAGCCCGTCGGCTCTGGCGCTTTCGGCAAGGCGGCGGAGCGCCGACAGCGCATCCGGGCGCTTGGCCAGCGCCTCGACCAGACCGAGCGCGTCGGTGAGGCGCGCACCGTAGACCTGATCCTCGAGGCTCCGGGGGCGCTCGCCGGACTCCGCGGCGGAGTTGCGCAGATGGTCGACGGCCGCCTGCAAGCCGGGCGATGCCTCGGCCGGATCCGCCGGTGGCTTGGGAGCCTCCTCCTGCCGCGGAATCTCCACGGTAGGAGTCTCATCCGGATTCGCGCCCTGCTGCCGCGGCAATTCGACGGTCGGCGTCTCGTTCGGATCGGACCCGGGCTGCCGCTTGACCTCCGCGGTCGGCGTCTCGTCCGGATTCGACTGCCCCGGCCGCTCGACTTCCACGGTGGGGGTCTCGTCCGGGTTCGACTGCTCCGGCCGCTTCATCTCGACGGTCGGCGTCTCATCGGGGTTCGCGCCCAGCGGTTTCGAACGCGGATCGGTGTTGGCGCTGTTCGGCTCGGCCTCGGCGTCGCCGGAGCGCGGGGCGGTGGTGGACGGCGGTACCGGGTCGGCCGAGGCTGCCGGGCGGCGCGACCGTGGGGTCTCGGTCGATCCGGCCGTGGACGGCTTCCCGGTGGATTCGCCCGGGGTCGTGTCCGGGCGGCCACCGGCGAAGTCCCACATGTATTCCGCACGCAGGGCCGACAGGCGGGCCTCCGCATCGGCCATGCGGGCCTCGAAGCGCGCCTCACGCTCCGCCGGGCCGCCGGGCTCGAGCATGTCGGCCATCTCGTGGAGCCACTGGGCGCGTTTGGCATCCATGTGGGCGACCCAGTCGGCTTGAATGGCGCGCTGTTCATTGAACCAGGCGTCCGGATCGTCCGGGGTGGCGGCTGCGCGGCGGGGCGGGTCGCCGTTCGGCGGCTGGCCGTCGCCCGCCGGGGCGGTCTCCGGTGCGGCATCCCGGTCGTTCCGAGGTGCGACCGCGGAGCCCTCCTCGGCCAGGGCATCCGGCCGCGTCACCGGTGCGGACTCGGGACGTCCACCCAGGTCGTTCCAAAGACCTTCGGCGCGTTCGGCGGAGCGGCGGGCCATGTCCTCGACCTCGCGGGCCTGCTCGCGGAACAGACGTTCCTCAGGGCTGCCGGGAATCGCGTTGTCGGCCATCTCGTGCAGGAAGCGGGCGTGCTTGGCTTCCATGTCCGCGACGAAGTCTGCGTGCTCGGCCATCCGCTGGTCGAACCAGCGTTCGTCGCCAACCCTGGGTTCCGTTGCGGAAGAGCTCGATTCGGGTGCCGCGGCTTCGGAAAGCGGGCTGCCGGGCGCGACCGGTCCCTCCGCTCCGGGCGGCGGCTCGTGGGCTCCGGGCGGCGGCTCTCCGGCCGCGCGGCGCTCAGGCTGGTCCGCGTTCGAATCCTCGGACCGGTCGCCGGGCCCCAGCCGATCGCGGTGGTCGGCGACCGATCGCAGGTGGGCGGGGTCGGCATCGGGCGGGTGCAGGCCGATCGCGTCGCGCGCCGCCACATCCAGGCGGTAGGCCATCAGCTTGGACAGCTCGGAAGCGTTGTCGCCGTTGAGCTTCACGTCGCGGTAGGCCTCGGCCAGCGCTTCGCCGTCCTTGAGCATCCCGTGCTCGTCGAAGACGTACCCGGGCAGCTGACTCTGCAGCCAGGCGGTGTATTCGCCGAAATCGGCGCCGTCATGGGTGGCGACGTAATGGTTGATCAGGTCCTCGGTCAGGCCGTCCCGGGCCTCCATTTGCCCGTAGTAGTCCACCAGGTGGGCGTATTCGTGCACGATGACCGCGTACATCGGGCGCGCGTCGGCCCCCGGGACGTGAAATCCCGCCGCTACATCCTCCCGGATCTGCCGCGCGAAACCTTCGGGGTCCAGCGCCAGCAGTTCGTTGAACACGATGCGATCCGGCACCCATCGCCCATCCTCGGCGCGCACCGCGTGGGCGATGGCGATCGCGGCGGGATCCTCCGGGTTGAAACCGATCTCGACGCTGCTCGGCTTGATGTGCGGCGGCTGGGCGATCATGTCCTCCAGCGCACGACCGAATTCGCGCAACATCTCGAGATCGCCAGCGCGATGGAAGCCGACGATCGGTATGCCGAGTTCGTCCTGAATGTGGTCGATGATGCCCTGACGGTCCTTGCCGGCCCAATGGTCGTCGATCGCCGAGACCGCCGGAACCTCCACGGGTTCGGGGGGCGACAGCACCAATTCCGGCTCGTGCGAGGGCTTTTCGCCGTCATCGCGGGGGCGGACGGCGTCGTGCTGTTGGCCGCCGCTCCAGGTGGTCGGCCCGGGATGCTGCGCGGATCCGCCGACGCGGGCGTTGTCCGCGGCGCGCTCGGTCAGCAGGCGGTGCAGGACCTTGGCGGGTTCGGTGGCGTTCTCGTAGTTGAGGGTCACGTCCACGAAGGCGTCGGCCAGGGCCTCGGCGTGGTTGAGGCTGCCGTCGCGGTTGAAGCTGTAGTCGGACAGTTGCGACAACCAGGTGAGGTACTCGACCGCCGTGGTATCGCCGTGCGTCCGCAGATAATGGTCCAGCAGGGCATTCGCGAGCTCGGAATGCGCGGCCAGGTTGCCGGCGTAGTCGATCCCGTGCGCGAGTTCGTGCAGGAAGAGCGTGTACAGCGGGCGGTCGCCCGCCCGGGCCGGGGACCAGTGGGTGGCCTCGGCATTCCGGATGAGCTCGGCCAACCCGGCCGGATTCTCCGCGTGCTCCAGGCGGAAGACGATCTTCTCCGTGATCAGGTTGCCGCCGCGGGTGGTCCGGCCCACCGCCTCCGCCATCGCCCGCTCACCGACCGGCTCACCGATCTCGATGCCGCGCAGGATCATTCGATGGCTCGACATGACATCGTCGACCGCACGCGCGATCTCGCGCAGCACCTCCGGATGGACCTTCGGATTGTCGAAGCCGACGAGGTAGGAGATGCCGAACAGCTTGTCCAGCTCGCGGATGATCCCGTCGCGGTCCAGCTCCGACCAGAAGTCGTCGGGACGGTGCGACCAATCTCCGGGCGCATCGTCGGGGGCCGATTCGGCCGGGTCCTCGTGCGGCGGAGCCGATTCCGGATGTTGTTCGGGTGCGGGTTCGCGGTCCCGGCGGGCGGCGGGACCCGGATCGTCGCCGACCGGGCGAGCCCGGTGCTCGGGCTGCTCGCCGTAGACGGGGTTTTCCGCGGCGTGGTCGCGGTAGACCTGTCGCAGGTGGTCGTGCAGGATCTGCGCGGGTTCGCTGGCGAGTTCGCCGTTCAGGATGACATCGGTGAACGCCTCGGCCAGCGCCTCCGCGTGGTCGTACATGCCGTGCTCGTCGAAGCTGTAGCCGCTCAGCTCGTCGTTCAGCCACTCCAGGAAGCCCTCGTAATCGCCTCGGGTGCGCCGGTAATGGCGTTCCAGTGCTTCGAAGGCGTCGAGGCGGGCGTGCATCTGGGTGGTGAAATCGATGGCGTGCGCGAACTCGTGCACGATCGTCGAATACAGCGGACGCTCACCGGAACCCGGGACCAGGTGGCCGTTCTCCTCGCTGCGCCGCACGCGGTGGGCGAGTTCTTCGGGGTTGCGGGCGAAATGCTCGTTCAGGGTCAGGATGTCGGCGAAGTGGACATCCCCGTCGCGGCCGGGGTCCACCTCGGCGAATACGCCGTCGTCGTCGATGGGAGCGATGCGGACTTCCATCAGCTCGGTGTCGGGGAAGCGGGTGAACATATCCTCGATGGCGCGGGCGAATTCGCGCAGCACCTCGACATCGACATGGGTGTTGTCGAAACCGGTGACGACCAGATCCCAGTCGTCCTCGATCTTCTCGACAATGCGGTCGCGGTCCAGCTTCGCCCAGTCGTCCTGGGGACGCCCCGACCAGTCGGCGTCGTGGCCGTCGCCGAGATCCCTTGTGCCGGAGGAATTATCGTCGTGCCGATGCTGCGGTCCGGGTTCCTCGGACGACGGAGTCGGCAACCCGCGCTCCCGCGTCCGCAGCCGGGATCGCCGTACCCGCTCCTCCTGACGCGGAGTATCGGTCCGGGTTTCCGCGGCCTCCCGGCCGCGCTCCGGTCGCGCGTCATCCGCCCGCGTCTCATGCGGCCGGACCACGTCCTCGCGCGTATCGTGCGGCCGCACAGCATCTTCCCGTGTCGCCTGGGGCCGGACGGTGTCCTCGCGGGTGGGGTGCAGGACGGCGGCGGGATCGTGCGGGACGACGGTGCCGCGGATGCCGTAATGGCCCGGGCCGCGGGGCTCGACCGAGTCGATGTGGATGTCGAGGCCGTGGGCCATCAACACCATCGGGAGGTGCTTCCCGTAGCGGGAGAGGTCGCCCAGATGCAGGGCGGGGGTGCCCTCGGGCACCACCAGTTCGATGTGGTGGTGGAAGCCGTCGATCGACGGTACGGCGCCGAACAGGCCGTTGATGTATCCGGGCAGATGCTGGACCGTCCCGGGCAGGTCTTCGACGCGTACGCCGAAGGGGTTCTCACCGGCGTTGAGCGTCACCATGACCGGCTCGGGCAGCGGGGTCAGGTCCAGGGCGGCGTCGATATCCCGGATCGCCTCGGCGATCTCGGGTGTCATCTCCCGCTCACCCCGCAGCGCGGCCTCGATCTCCTCGGCGCTCGGCCGGGAGCCCTGCTCGGCCTCGTCGAGATAGGAGCGCAGCGCGGCCCGCTGCTCCTCGGACAGGCGCTCGTGGGCGTCGGACCAGACCTCCCGGCCGTATTCGCTCGCACCCGCGAAATCCAGGGCTATCTCCTGGGATTCGCGGAGGAACCGCACCGGGTTATCGGGTCTCGTGTCGTCACCCGATGGCCGGTGTGCCTCGCCGACGTGGACGTCGGCCAGGTGCAGCAGTCCGGCGCGGATCGCATTCTTCAGTGGGCGAACCGCTTTGCCGTCGGCATCGAACAGGATCGCGTGAATGCCCTTGGTTTCCTTGGGCACCTGCGGTGGATGGCTGTGCTGGAGTCCGGCGGCCGGATCCTTGACGACGATCTCGCCGCCCTCATTGACCATCAGGTAGGCGTGCGCGCCCACGCCGTGCTCGTCGACGGGCCCGGCGTAGCGGTCGACCACCAGGGCGGACGCACCGTCGCCCAGCTTCCGCAGCCGGTCCGCGATGGCGTCGTGACCACCGGGTTTGCCTGCGCCGCCGGGCCGCTCGGGGAAGTCCTCCAGTTTGCCCCCGGCACTCGCCACCAATTCCTCGAGCCGCATCCCCTCCGGGCCCATCCGGCGCTGGGGCGGATGAACGGCCTCGTTGCCGGTGATGTGGCGCAGCAGGCGCAGGGCCAGCTCGCCACAGCGGCCCCGGTTCCGCTCCCGGACGGTTTCCGGGCCGGTCCGAGTGCCCTCGGCCGAATCCGCCTTGCGTACACGGGTATTCGACGGATCATCCAGGGTGCCCGGATGCGCTTTGTGACCATCGGTGCGTTCGGGCGCCGCTCCCCGCCCAGGCTCGCCACGATCGGCCGGCTCCGCACGATTCTCTGCCGCAGAGGGTGTTTCGTCTCCACCGCGACGCTCACCCGGTGCCCGGCGCTCACCCTCGTGCGCTCGCCCCTCCGGGCCGTCGCCCAGCGGAACCGGCGCGACCAGGAAAGCATCCTCGGGCGCGGCCGGGTCATCGGCACGCCGCTCCCGATCGGCCGACCGCGACTCCCGCTCCGACTCGGCCTTCTCCGACTGCGGATGCGTGCCGGGCTCGCGCCCGTCGCCATCACGATGCGCAGGGTCCTCATGCACCGGCTCGGACACGTCCAACGGCACGTCATACCCTCGCGCCGCCGCCTCATCACGGGCCGACCGGCCGTCGGCGTCCCGCCCAGCCAAAACATCCTCACGCCGCGCAGCAGGCTCATCCTCACGGCGAACCGTCGGCTCATCCGCACGGCGGGTCGGCTCATCCGCATGCGCGCCCGTCGGCTCATCCTCGCGCCGTGCACCGGGATGTTCTCCGGGGGCGGAGGACGGCTCAGCATCGTGGGGACGTTCAGACGGCTCGTCGGTCGAGCGGCGCGAATCCGGGTGATCGCCTGGGCGGTCGGAGTCCGTACCCCTACCGGTGCGCTCGTCGCCGGGCTCCCTGGAACCGTCGGACTTCCCGGCCTGCCTTTCGTCGGAAAGGTCCGGCTTGTGATCCGGGCGATCAGCATCGGGGTCGCGTGTCTCGGGACCGTCGGTGGAGCGGTCGGATTCGGTTCCGGTCGAGGGTTTTTCGCGATCGGCGGCCGGGTGCTCGGCGTGATCGTTGAGCGACTCTCCGGATTCGGCGGGCTCACCGGCGCGTTGGTCGCCGGATGCGGCCGGATGGTCGGCGGAGCGGTCGGGCCGGGTGCTGGCGTCCTCGCGTTGGGGCGGGGCATCGGCGGGGGTGCTCGAATCCCGTTGGCCACCAGTGTTTTCCGGTCGAGTGGTTGCGGCGTCGCGGTCTGCCTGATGCGAAGCGGGCTCGGCGGAGGGGTCCGCTCCGGAGCGGGGTTGGGCACCGGCACGGCTGTCCGGAGTACCCGCGCGGGCGTCGGGGCGCGGCGTCTCGGAGCGGGGGCTGTCGGAACGGGGGGCGTCGCCCGGACGGACGTCGGCGCCCTTCGGGGCGGTCGCGGCCTCGCCCGCGCGTGGAGCGGTCGCCCGTTGGTCCGGGGTGGCGGTCGCGGATTGGGTTGTGCCGGAGCCGTGTTGGGTGGTCGAGCCGGCGGAGTTCCCCGAGCCGGGTGCCGCGCTGCCGCCGGAGGAGGCC
>NZ_BAFX01000024.1 GCF_000308815.1 Nocardia concava NBRC 100430 | reverse complement strand
ATGCCCGCCTGCACCAGCGCCGGGGTCAGCGCCCGCGCGTTCTGCGGGCTCACCCGCACCGCGGTGGTGACACCGGCGGCGCGCACCTCGGCGACCGCGGCGGCCAGCAGATCCGGCTGCATCGGCGCGGCGTGCAGCTCCTGCAGCGCCGCGACGGCCGCCTCGGTGCCCTCCTTCTCCGCGATCTCGGTCAGCCGCTGGATCTTGGCGTCCACATCGGCGTGCCGGGCCCACAGACCCTCACCGTTGATGACGCCCAGCCCGCCGGCCTTGCCCAGCTCGATGGCGAACGACGGCGACACCAGGGCGTCGGTCGGGTGCGCCAGGAAGGGGATCTCGAAGCGGTACGCGTCCAGCTGCCACGCCAGCGAGACCTGCTTGGACGAGCGGGTCCGCCGCGAGGGCACGATGTCGATATCGTCCAGCTCGTAGGTGCGCCGAGCCGTGCGGCCCATGCCGATCTCGACCATATCGCGCATCGTTGTTCAGTCCTTTCGAGTTCGGTTGCCAGACATGACAAAACCGGTCCGCGGTACTTCCGCGAACCGGTTCGGTCCGGCTACGAACGAGTGGTGTAGTTGGGAGCCTCGACGGTCATGGTGATGTCGTGCGGGTGCGACTCCTTCAGGCCCGCCGCCGTGATCTGCACGAACTGGGCCGCCTGCAGATCCGGAATGGTCTGCGCGCCGGTGTAACCCATGGCCGCGCGAAGACCGCCGACCAGCTGGTGGATCACCTGGTCCAGCGGGCCGCGGAACGGCACCCGGCCCTCGATGCCCTCGGGCACCAGCTTCTTCTCCGACAGCACGTCGTCCTGGAAGTAGCGGTCCTTGGAGTAGGACTTGGCCTCGCCACGCCCCTGCATGGCGCCCAGCGAACCCATGCCGCGGTAGCTCTTGAACTGCTTGCCGCCCACCAGGATCAGATCGCCCGGCGACTCGGCGGTACCGGCCAGCAGCGAACCCAGCATGACGGTCGACGCACCGGCCGCGATGGCCTTGGCGATGTCACCGGAGTACTGCACGCCGCCGTCGGCGATGACCGGCACACCGTGCGGCTTGCACGCCGCGGTGGCCTCCAGGATCGCGGTGATCTGCGGCGCGCCGACACCGGCGACCACGCGGGTGGTGCAGATGGAGCCGGGGCCCACACCCACCTTCACCGCGTCCACGCCCGCCTCGACCAGCGCCAGCGCACCGGCGCGGGTCGCGACATTGCCGCCGACGATCTGCACCCGGTCGCCGACCTCGGCCTTGATCTTGGAAACCATCTGCAGCACACCGGACTGGTGGCCGTGCGCGGTGTCCACGATGAGCACGTCCACGCCGACCTCGGCCAGCGTCATGGCCCGGTTCCAGGCGTCCTCGCCGACACCCACGGCCGCGCCCACGAGCAGTCGCCCGTCGCGGTCCTTGGTGGCGTTCGGGTATTGCTCGGTCTTGACGAAGTCCTTGACCGTGATGAGCCCGCGCAGCTTGCCCGAGCCGTCCACGATCGGCAGCTTCTCGATCTTGTGGCGGCGCAGCAGGCCCAGCGCGGCCTCGGCGGTGACGCCCTCCTGCGCGGTGATCAGCGGCGCCGGGGTCATCACCTCTTCGACCTTGCGGTCCTGATCGACCTCGAAACGCATATCGCGGTTGGTGATGATGCCGATCAGAATGCCTCTGTCGTCCACCACGGGCAGACCGGAGATGCGGAAGCGCGCGCACATGGCGTCGACCTCGGCGAGGGTGTCATCGGGACGACAGGTCACCGGATCGGTCACCATGCCGGCCTCGGACCGCTTCACGGTCTCGGCCTGCGCGGCCTGCGCCTCGATCGACAGATTGCGGTGCAGCACACCCATTCCGCCCGCACGCGCCATGGCGATGGCCATGCGCGCCTCGGTGACGGTGTCCATGGCCGAACTCACCAGCGGGGTGCGCAGCGAGATGTCGCGGGTCAGCTTGCTGGAGGTGTCGACGGAGCTCGGAATCAGATCCGAGGCCGCCGGCAGCAGCAGCACATCGTCGAAGGTGAGGCCGAGCATGGCGATCTTGTTCGGATCGTCTCCACCCGTATGGGGGCGGGACGTGTTTCGTTCGCCCGTCACGGGACTGCTCATTCGGATCGACCCCTCCTGGCCTCGGCATCGTCCGCCGGACCGGGCACCGGCGGACGCGTGGATGAATGGCAATGCCTGGCGTTTACCACCCGGCCTTTGAAGAACCATGGTATCGGTCCGCGAATTCCGGACCGCATCCGCCCGACCCCGCCTCAGCGGCCCCGACGGCACAGCCTCAGCGGCTTCGACGGCACAGCGTGTGCGGCCCCGACGGCGCAGTGTCAGCAGCCCTTACCGCCATGTCGCAACCGCCACAACCGCTGCGGTTTGTCGGCTATGCCATTAGTGTGTCGACTGCCACGACATCACTGTGTGCTCCGCCACCAGCGAAGTGAGGGCAAATCCCCTTCAGCGCTGGCGCACAAGGGGTGGTTCTGCGTACCGTGGGACTGTGCGTGACCATCTACCACCTGGCTTGCCGCCGGATCCGTTCGCCGGAGACCCCTCCGACCCGTCGGCCGCGCTCGATGCCATCGAGCCGGGGGAGCCGCTGGATCCTCACGAGCGCCTAGCGGTCGAAGAGGATCTCGCCGATCTCGCCGTCTACGAGGCACTGCTGGCCCACCGCGGCATCCGCGGTCTGGTGGTCAGCTGCGAGGACTGTCGACAGGATCACTACCACGACTGGGACATGTTGCGCGCCAACCTCCTCCAGCTATTGGTGGACGGCACGGTGCGACCGCACGAGCCCGCCTACGACCCGACGCCCGAGGCGTACGTCACCTGGGATTACTGCCGCGGCTACGCGGATGCCTCGATGAACGAGGCGCTGCACGGCGACGGCTTCGACGGGTTCGACGTCTGATAATTCGAGAAGGGCCCGCATCCCGAGGATGCGGGCCCTTCTCGTATGTCCGCCGCACGCCTGCGGGGCCGGTTTCATTCATGACAAGCCGCATGAGAAACCGACCGCCGCAGGGCGATCGGGTGAAGCTGGGTGAAGCTAGTGGGTCGGCACCACGACGCCACCGGTCGGCAGATTGAGCGTGGTCGGGACCACCGGTACCGCCGGCGACGCGTGGTCCGCCGACGGTTGCACCGGCGGCGTGCCACCGGCGGTGGTGCCGCCACCGGTATTGCCACCGGTCGGAACCACCACGGTCGTGGTCGCCGGGCCACCGGTCGGCGGGGTCGCCGGTTCGGTCGGCTCCGAAGACGGTTGCGTCGGAACGGTTGTCACCGGCGGCGTGGTCGGCAGCGTCGAAACATTGCCGCCCGTAGACGGATTCGGGTTCGGGCTGACTGCTCGCGGGTCGACCGTGGTCGAGGGATTACCGCTCGGCTCGGTCGGCGGCACCAGGGTGTCCACCGGGGCGGGCGTGGTCGTGACGACCGGCACCTTGGTGGTGGTCGGTGCCAGCGGCTCCAAGGACTTCGCGATCGTCGGCGCCGCCTGCTGCAATTGCACGAACAGTTGCTGCCAGCGATCGGTCAGAACGTCCTTCTTGGAGGAGTCGTTGACGTCGGACGCGTTTGCGGCCGCCTTCTCCAGCGCCTTCTTCGCCTCTTCCGGCTTGTCCTGCGCCAGATACTCCTTCGCCTGCTCCAGGCTGTCGTCCGCCCGCGCGACCACGGTGGACTGGGCCGCCTCGCTGAACACGACCTCCTTGAGCGGCCACAGCGGACCACCGGGATTCGCGTTGTAGGAGAACGCCGTCAGACCGCCGAAGATCAATGCCAACGCCGCAGCCGCGCCCAGAATCGGACGCACCAGCCGTAGTCGCCCCCGGTTCGTCGCACCGATCCGCGCCTGCCGCGCGCCGATCTCCTGATTGACCGCTGCGACAATGGCATCCAGGTCCGGTCCGGCCGGCAACGGCTCGGCCAGGATTTCCGCACGCCAGTCCGCCAGCAGGGCCGCGAGCTGATATTCCTCCGAGGTGCCCGTCTGGACGGGACCGTCGCCGGAGATGGCGTCGATCAGCGCATCGTCGCGTCGCACCGCGGCGATGTCCACCGGCCCGGTATCACCGGACGCCTCGGCGTAGGGACCGCTGTTCTGCGATCCAGGTCGCGCCTTCCAGTCGCCCCGACCGCGCTCGCCATCCCTAGCCATACATTTCACCTGCCCTCGCCACTTGAGACTTGAGTTTCGCGAGTGCCCGGTGCTGGGCGACTCGTATAGCACCCGCCGTACTGCCCACGGCGACTGCGGTTTCTTCAGCCGACAGACCCATGACCAAGCGCAGGATCAGGATTTCCCGATGCTTCTCCGGCAAAGTCGCCAACAGAGCGTTCATCTGTCGGCTCGTTTCGGATTCGAGAGCTCGCTGCTCCGGCCCCTGGTCGGTGGATATGACATCCGGTACTTCGGCCATGGCGTCCGCCTTGTTACGGGCGGAATTTCTGTGGGCGTCCGCGACCTTGTGCGAGGCGATGCCGTAGACGAAAGCCATGAACGGCCGACCCTGATCCTGATACCTGGGGAGGGCGGTCATAACGGCCAGACAAACCTCCTGCGCAACGTCGTCAGCGGAGAGCTGGCCACGTTCGGCCGCTCCGATACGCGCACGGCAATACCGCACCACCAGGGGGCGGATGCTCACAAGTACCTGGGAAAGGGCCGCCCGGTCGCCCTGCGCTGCGGCAGCGACGACAGCGGGATCCAACTCCTCACCCGTGTTGTTCATCGTCAGAGCTGTTCCTGGCGTTTACGAGAGGGCACGGCGGCGGGAGGGCCGGTGCTTCCGCGGAGGGGCGGAACGGTCCAACAATAGCGGCTGGCGCATTCATGCCAGGCGTTACGGGGTGCTTCTCGGGGACGACTCAGGGAAGTCCCCGGGACCCCTCAGGGTCGGCCGAGAACCTCGCTCGCCGAACGCAATCGCCCACCGCGAGCATCCAGCAACCGGGCGCACTCGGCGGCGACCTCGGTTCCGTCACCGGCGGGTTCGACGCCCGAGCGGAGCATGGCGCAGGCCCAGCGCAGGGGTAGCAGCTCGTGTTCGCGACATGCGCGATCGACTTCGGTTGCGAGAGCGCGGGATCGGTCGAGATCACCGGCGGCGGCGCTGGCGGCGGCCAGCAGTAGCCGGGATTTGACTCGATGCCGCAGCGAGGGCGAGTTTTCGGCGAGGGCGACGGCGGCCTCGGCGTGGGCCAGGGCCGGATCGGCGGCGGACGCGAGCGGTTCGGCAGCGGGGTTGACGGCGGGGGCGGAGATCAGTCCGGACCCGGGGGCGGACAGCGCCGTCTCGGCAGACACCCAGTGCAGGCGCAGGCGGGGACGCCACGCACTGTCCGCCTCGCCGAGATGACTGTCGAGGTGCTTTCGGCAACGGTTCAGCAGCCGGGCGGCAAGCGCCGGGCGGAGGGTGCCGAGGGCATCGGCGGCGAGGCCGGTCAACGCGTCGCAAACGGCCTCGGCGCGACGGATATCGGCGGACGTCGTGGCCGGGATCCGGGGGAGGCCGGGGATGGCCGGCAGCACCAGCGCGGCGGCGCGGCCATCCACGCCAGCGGCGTGACTGTGCCAGCCGAGCTGGCGCAGTAGGGAGGCCTCGGTGCTGAGGGTGAACGACAGCAGCACCGGATCGGTAGTGGCGCGGCGGGCGCGGGAGAGTTCGGCGCGCGCGGCCGCATAGTGCCCGGTACCGCCCAGCGCGACCGCCCGCAGCCAGGATTCATGGGCGTCGGCGGGTGTGGGCAACCCGATGGCAGCGCGTTCGGGCGCGGCGCCGAAGGCGGCGTCGGCGAGTTCGGAGTTCACTTCGAGCACAGGCACAGCCGCACTCTAACCAGCGCTCGGGCAAGTGAGGGCAGCCGCCATATCACACTTCCGCAGCTAACCATCAGCATTCACAAGGGGCTTTGTGTTTCCACTCCGTAAATCTGTTCTCGCTATCCGCTAGCACGCCCGTTAGGAATTCGTATGGCGTTTCGCGCTATTAACCTGAACGCCTCGAAGCGGCCATCTCTACCCTACTCAGCACGAGTTGTCCAATGGCTGAGATCACTCTGATCGCGATGCTTGCATAGATCGCGTGACAGGTATTGACGCTCGAAAATGTGCTGCGACCAGGTATTTCGTCGAGTCGGATGGGCTATCACAGCTTGGTCACGCTGTTGGGCAACCGAACAGTATCACCACAGAGAGGCCAGTTTGTAAATAGAGAGGATGTTAATTCTCTAATGCGCAGGTATTAGGCTCGAGCGGAATGTGGCTATTGACTCGATTTCGTTGTTCGACCTAACGTACGACATCGCCATCGTTGGCGTCGCGTTGAATTGCGGAGCCAATGAAGTGCGATCGCCGGGCCACGGCGATGCGGCCACCTGTTTGCCACCAGCACCGCTCGACAATGCCGACGAGCTCGCACCACAAGGAGTTCACCATGCCCATGCCGACCCACCTCCCTGGTCCGAACGCCGACGTATGGGATTGGCAAATGCGCGGTTCCTGCCGCGGCCAGGACTCGTCGGTGTTCTTCCATCCCGACGGCGAACGCGGCCGTGCGCGCTCCCAGCGCGAGCTGCGTGCCAAGGAAATCTGCAAGAGCTGCCCGGTGCTGCTGCACTGCCGCTCGCACGCCCTGAAGGTCAGTGAGCCGTACGGCATCTGGGGCGGCATGTCCGAGACCGAGCGCGAACTGCACGCGCGCCGCACTCGCCGCCGCGTCGTCGCGTAACCGCCTCTCGGGGCTCTCGGGGACTTCGCCCCGAATCCCATTCGACAAGACCCCTTTACGCGAATCCGGACGCTCGGCGGTTCGGGGCGGTGGGTTCGGTTCGGGCGCTTGCCCAGTCGTTCATCGGGCTCGCGGACCGGGTTGCCCCGGTCCGCGAGCAAACCCGCGTGACTGGTGTTCACCAGCGGTGTCGCTGATGCGGGCGGCGGGGTCGGCTCGAGATTTTTCCCATCCGTCCGCGTAGGCGTGCCGAATGTCTAGCAAACACTCGGCACCGCTTGGCGGGGGCCGGTGTTGCCCCGCGCGCCCCGGCGTGTCTTCCATGCCACGATTGCGGCGTTTCGGTGCAAAACGGAAAACCGCTGTGCCACAGTCGCTTTGCCGATACCCCCACCCGAGAGGAGGTCATAGCGGCACGCTACCCTCGTGGCCGATGACACAGAACGGAGCGTTGTGACAACGCGGCCGCCTGCCGCAGAGGGCGACTCGTTCCAGAGTTCGAGGGACGGACGGGTGGAAACACCGAGCGTGAACTCTGCGGTGACGGCGCGCGCAGCCGAAAGTCTCGAACTCGCCGCACTTCTCGAACGTTGCGGGCAGTCGGATCAGCAGGCCTTCGCCGAGCTGTACGACCGCACCAGCGCGCGAGTCTTCGGCCTGGTCCTACGCGTGCTACACGATCCGGGATACGCGGAGGAGACCACGCAGGAGGTCTATCTCCAGATCTGGCGTACGGCATCCAATTTCGACCCGAACAAGGGCTCGGCGGTCACCTGGCTGATGACGCTGGCCCACCGACGCGCGGTCGACAGAGTCCGTGCCGAGCAGGCGCACGCGCAACGCGAAGTCGCCTACGGCACCAGCACTCTCGGTAACGAATTCGATGAAGTCACCGAAGAAGTCGGACGACGGCTGGAGCAGCAGGCGGTACTCGCCGGCCTGGCCACGTTGACCGAGACACAACGGGAAGCCATCTCCCTCGCCTACTTCGGTGGGCGCACATATGCCGAGGTAGCGGCATATCTGGGCGTAGGGTTACCTACCGTTAAGTCCCGTATACGGGATGGCCTGACACGACTCAAGAAAAGTTTGGGAGTGACGTGAGATGAACGAAAGCCAGATCGATCTCGCGCACACTGTCGCGCTCGGATCGATCGGCGACGAAGATCAGCGCGCAGTGGCGGATATCTTGGATACCGACGATTCGGTACTGCGCGCCGCCTTCACCCAGGAAGTGCAGCAGACCCGAGAAGCGCTCGCGCTGGCCGCGTCGACGGTGGCCGTGACGCCACCGCCCGCCCTCCGCGATCGCCTTCTCGCCGCGATAGCTACAGATCCACCCCCGCCGACCGCCATTCACCGCTCCCCCACCCATTTCCACCACGGCAACGGCCGCACCAACCAGCCGGTCCGCGATTAGCCAGCTCTCGAAACTCTCAGGGGCAAGCCCCTGAAACCCCAACCGAGAAGCAGCCGGAGCAAGCCGCCAACACCCCTGCGCCTTTTCGCATGCCTCCGATTCAGGTCGCCCGACCGGTTCTCGATGCCAGCTTTGCCCGTAACACCCACTGCACACCGGGCGATCCGACCAGCAGAACCCCGTGCGCGCCATGAGAATTCATGCCGCCTCAGGATCGGATCGCCCGGTATGCCACTTCCTCCCGTCTACCTCATGCCGCCACCCCGGATCGCGGCACCCCGCGGCCTTTCCACCCTCGGTCACCTGCGCATACTGCTTGGCGTCACCGCGGCGGTCACGCTCATGGTCACCGGCATGGTGATGTTCGCCTATCCCGATGAGGACCAGCCCGCGCACGGGGGCCCCGCCGGGCTCTCGTACCCCGTGGTCTACAAGCCGCTCCCGCCGAACTGGCTGACCCCGACGCCCACCCCAACCCGCTGACGGCTTCGCCATCGACGACGAGGCCCCCGGACGGAATCCGTCCGGGGGCCTCGGGTTCGGCTGGGGTCAGCCGTTATTCAGCCTCAGTGCGAGTGGCCGTGGTGGGCGTCGGCCGGCTCCTCGGCCGGCTTGTCCACGATGGCGGACTCGGTGGTGAGGACCATCCGGGCCACCGAGGTGGCGTTCTCCACCGCCGAGCGGGTGACCTTGACCGGGTCGATGACGCCCTCGGCGACCAGGTCGCCGTAGCTGAGGGTGGCGGCGTTGAAGCCGTCCTTGCCGTCGGTGACCTTGGAGACCACGACCGCGCCGTCGACGCCCGCGTTGCTGGCGATCCAGAACAGCGGGGCCAGCAGGGCCTGGCGCACGACCTCGACGCCGACCGCCTCGTCGCCGGAGAGCGAGTCGCGCAGGGCGTTCAGGGTCGCGGCGGCCTGGACCAGGGCGGTGCCGCCGCCGGGGACGATGCCCTCGGCGACCGCGGCCTTGGCGGACGACACGGCGTCCTCCACGCGGTACTTGCGCTCCTTGAGCTCGGTCTCGGTGGCCGCGCCGACCTTGATGACGGCGACGCCGCCGGCCAGCTTGGCCAGGCGCTCTTCCAGCTTCTCGCGGTCCCAGTCGGAGTCGGTGTTCTCGATCTCCTTGCGCAGCTGCGCGACCCGGCCGTCGATGTCGGCCTGCGAGCCCGCGCCCTCGACGATGGTGGTCTCGTCCTTGGTGACCACGACGCGGCGGGCCTTGCCCAGCACGTCCAGGCCGGCCTCACGCAGGGTGATGCCCAGGTCGGGGTTGACCACGGTGCCGCCGGTGACGATGCCCAGGTCGTCGAGGAACGCCTTGCGGCGGTCACCGAAGAACGGGGCCTTCACCGCGACCACCTTGAGGGTCTTGCGGATCGCGTTGACCACCAGGGTGGACAGCGCCTCGCCGTCGACGTCCTCGGCGATGATCACGACCGGCTTGCCGGATTCCGCGATCTTCTCGAGCAGCGGCAGCAGATCCGGCAGCGACGAGATCTTCTCGCGGTTCAGCAGGATCCACGCGTCCTCGTAGACCGCCTGCATGGTCTCCGGGTCGGTGACGAAGTACGGGGACAGGTAGCCCTTGTCGAACTGCACGCCCTCGGTGATGACGACCTCGGTCTGCAGACCCGAGGACTCCTCGATGGTGACGACGCCGTCCTTGCCGACCTTGGTCAGCGCCTGGGCGACCAGCGCGCCGATCTCCTCGTCGCGCGAGGACACGGTGGCGACCTGCGCGATGGCCTTCTCGCCATCGACCGGGGTGGCGGCGGCGTGCAGGGCGGCGGCGACGGCGTCGGCGGCCTTGCTCATGCCCTTGCCCAGGGTCATCGGGTTCGCGCCCGCGGCGATGTTCTTCAGGCCGCCCTTGATGAGCGCCTGCGCCAGCACGGTGGCGGTGGTGGTGCCGTCGCCGGCGACATCGTTGGTCTTGGTGGCGACGCTCTTGACCAGCTGCGCGCCCAGGTTCTCGAACGGGTCCTCGAGGTCGATGTCACGGGCGATGGTGACACCGTCGTTGGTGACGGTGGGTCCGCCGAAGGCCTTGGCCAGCACGACATGCCGGCCACGCGGGCCCAGGGTGACCTTGACGGCGTCGGCGAGCTTGTCGACGCCGCGCTCCATGGCCCGACGAGCCTTCTCGTCGAACTCGATCTGCTTTGCCATTTACCTACTCCTGAAATGAGTTGGGCCGGAACACACTCCGCCCCGGGGCCGAATTGCTGTATGGGCAGCTACGACTCCGGGGCGGAATCCGGGGGTTCGGGGGCCGAAGCCCCCTCAGAGCCCCGAGAGTTGGTGCGTCCCTTACTTGGTGACGACAGCCAGCAGGTCGCGAGCCGAGAGGATCAGGTACTCGGAGCCGTTGTACTTGATCTCGGTGCCGCCGTACTTGCTGTAGATGACGACGTCGCCTTCCTTGACGTCGAGCGGGATGCGCTTCTCGCCGTCCTCGTCCCAGCGGCCGGGGCCGACGGCGATGACGGTGCCCTCCTGGGGCTTCTCCTTCGCCGTGTCGGGGATGACCAGGCCGGAGGCGGTGGTGGTTTCGGCCTCGTTGGCCTGGACGAGGATCTTGTCCTCGAGCGGCTTGATGTTCACGCTCGCCACGTTGAGCCCTCCACTTTCAGGGGATTCTTCGCGCCCGGGGCTGTTCCCCGGACTCACGGTTTCGGTCTTGTGTGACCCCTGCGCAATCAGCCCCGTCGTCGCGGGTGCCGGGACCCCTGCGTAGTAGTCATCAGCTGGCACCTCAGCACTAAACCGGTGCCTCCTAGCACTCTATACACGTGAGTGCCAGCGCTCAAGGCCGGGCACTGCTACCCGCAACCGCGCGTTACCCGTAACGCCGCTGGACAGGCCCGGTAACTCCGCTGCATAGAGCGACTCGCCGACACGACGGCCCGGGAATCTGAGGGCTTCCAAAGAAATCCGAAAATCTGTAACGTTCGGATAACGGATTGTGACACCATTGACGACGGCCACGCGGCGGGACCGAATCGGTCTCATCACGCGCGCCGTCGAGAGTCACACAACTGCTTCACCCCGCTAACCGCGCGGCCACCCTCCGCGCGGGCTCGAGAAGAGAGCAAGACCGCAAGTGATCAGTGGCAGGTCCGGATGCCCCATCGGACAAGGTCCCGCCGCGATCCGTAGCTCGCCGGATTCGCCCGCAACCCATCGGGCACGTCCGGAGTCCGTTCGAGATGGTCGTCTCCACTGGGACCATCCGCTCGAAGGGAGGTGAACATGCGAACATCCCTCGGCATTTCGGCCGGGAGCGAGGTGGTGTGCTCGGCAACGGTCGCCACCGCGCCCAACGGCGCCCAGAACTTCGATTACCGGGTCGTGACGGCCGATACGGCCCACTCCGACCTCGGTGACCTCGTGGCGTCCTCCATCGAGCTGATGACGACCCAGATCCCGCGCGATGTGGTGCATCCGGTCGGCGCGCATCCGGTCGCCCGGACCGCCGGCCATCACGAGCCGGACCCGGCCCCGCCCGGCGACATCGCCGTCGCCTATCGGGACCGGAACAGGCCCAGATCATCCGCTCGGCCATCGGACGGCAGCGCCACGGCGTCCATCTCATCCCGGAGACCACCGCGGCCCTGGCCTATCTGCGGCACACGGGCCTGCTGGACCGCTGGGACACGGTCGCGGTCATCGATATCGGCGCGACCGGAACCACGGTCACCGTGGCCGATCACGCGGACGACACCGTGCTGCGGTCCGAGCGCACCACCGCCATCGGCGGCAATGCCATCGACGAGCTGATCCTGCAGCACCTGCTGGACTGCCATCTCTCGCGCCGCGGTATCCGGCCCAACCGCGGCATCCTGCTCAATCGCAGCCGTGCGGCCAAGGAGCATCTGTCGGTCGTTCCGGCCGTCACCATCGACCATGTGGCCGGGCAGCCGCTCAAGCTGACCCGGGTGGACTTCGAGGAGATCGTCGCCGATCTGCTCCGGGAGCTGGCGGTGTTCGCGCGCGGGGTGTTCGCGCGAGCCCCGAAGTTCCCGGAGGCGGTCGCGGTGATCGGCGGCGGCGCGAACGTGCCGATCATGGTGGTCGGGCTGGAGCGTCAGCTCGACGTGCCGGTGGTGACCGTGCCGGAGCCGGAGGCCGCGATCGCCAAGGGCGCGGCGCTGGTGGCGGATTCGACCACGCCGAGCGCGTTCCCGGTGATCGGCCTGGGTTCGGACGCGCCGATCGGCACCTTCACCAAGCTGGCGGGCACGCTGGCCGGGGCGATCGTGGTGGTCGGGCTGATCATCGGTTACGGCGTCAAGGAATTCGTGGTGCCCGAACCGCAGAACACGCACTACTCGCCGACCACGACCGGTCCGCAGCAGCCGACGCCCTCGACCAGCCCGTCGACCGGTCCGACCAGCGGCGCGACCAGCGCCAACGGCAATCGGACCAGCCCGGCCGTGCCGCCCACCCAAACCGGTTCGGCCACCGGCGTTCCCACGCTGCCCTCGTCGACCACGGCGCAGCAGCCGCCGCTGCGCCCGGATCCGGACCTACCCCAGATCCCGTTCCCCGCGGACCTGCCCCGCCTGCTGGGTCCGCTGCTCGGCACCACCACCCTGCCGCCCGTCGAAACCGAGCCGAAGATCTCCCCTTCGCCCCGCTCGCACACGAATTCGGGCTCCGGAAATGGCGGAACCGCAACCCTGGTCCGCCCGACCGACTAGCACCAACGAACAACTTCCCGCCGCGACCGGAGCCATGACTCCCGGTCGCGGTCGTGTATCCACAGCCTTGCGAACCCGAAGGCCCGACAGCGCCCCGTCATTCCGGCGCGCTTTTGGCCGGAATCCATTCACATCGGTTGCGGCACGGGCCGTGTGGATCCCGGCCAAAAGCGCGCCGGGATGACAGTGCCGGGCCGCGACGACTCAGAGGTAGCTGGTCGAGACGGGCAGACCCGGGTCGGTGGCCACGGTCAGCGCGGAAGGCCTTGCGCCACCGGCGATCACGTGTGCGCCGAGGGTGGCGATCATGACGCCGTTGTCGGTGCACAGGCGCGGCTTGGGGACGCGCAGGGTGATACCGGCTGCGGTGCAACGCTCTTCGGCCATCGAGCGGATGCGGGAGTTGGCGGTCGCGCCGCCGCCGAGCACCAGGGTGTCGACGCCGATGTCCTGGGCGGCGCGCACGGCCTTCATGGTCAGCACATCGGCGACCGATTCCTGGAAGGACGCGGCGATATCCGGGATAGGCAGCTCGCGGCCTTCGCGTTGTGCCGCTTCGACATAGCGGGCGACGGCGGTCTTGAGGCCGGAGAAGGAGAAGTCGTGGCGCGCGTCGCGGGGACCGGTCATGCCGCGCGGGAAGGCGATGGCGTGCGGATCACCGTCGGCGGCAATGGCATCCAGCACCGGGCCGCCCGGGTAGCCGAGACCGAGCAGGCGCGCCACCTTGTCGAAGGCCTCGCCCGCGGCGTCGTCGACGGTGCTGCCCAACTCGACGATGGGCTGCGCCAGATCGGTGACCTGCAGCAGATGGGTGTGCCCGCCGGAGACCAGCAGCGCGACCGCCGGCGGCATGGGCCCGTGCTCGAGGGTGTCCACGGCCACGTGCCCGCCGAGGTGGTTGAGCGCGTAGAACGGGATATCCCACGCCGCCGCATAGGCTTTCGCGGCCGCGACGCCGACCAGCAGCGCACCGGCCAGGCCCGGACCGATGGTGACGGCGAGCGCGTCGGGCTTGCCGATCCCGGCCGCCGCAAGCGCGCGGCGCATGGCGGGCACGATGGCCTCGAGGTGTGCGCGCGAGGCGATCTCGGGCACCACGCCGCCGAAGCGGGCGTGCTGGTCCACGCTGGAGGCGACCTCGTCGGCGAGCAGTTCGCAAGAGCCGTCGGGCAATCGGCGCACGATGCCGACTCCCGTTTCGTCGCAGGAGCTTTCGATACCCATGACGATCATGACGAGACCTCGGCGTCGGTGGTGAATCCGTCCTGCGGGAACCCGGCCATGGCGGGGCGTCGCATGGTGTACGCGTCCGCGCCGCTGGGCTGGTAGTAGTTCTTGCGCAGGCCGATGATGTGGAAGCCGTGCTTCTCGTACAGCGTGATGGCGGGCGCGTTGTCGGTGCGGACCTCGAGGAACACCGGTCCGCCGCGGCGTCCGGCCTCCAGCAGCAGGGCCTCCAGCAGCAGCGTGCCGATGCCACGCCGATGGTCGGCGGGATCGACGCCGATGGTGTGGATCTCGGCCTCGGGGTGTTCGTCATTGCCCAGCAGCGCGATTCCGGCGTAGCCGACCATGCGGCCCTCGCGGTCGCGCGCGGTGATGTAGCGGTTGTGCGGTCCGGCCAGCTCTGAGAGGAACGAAACCTCGTGCCAGGGATCGTCCTCCGGGAAGAGCACCTGCTCGAGTTCGGCGCAGCGGGAGACGTCGGCCGGCCGCATCGGTTCGATGCGGATGGTCATCGGCCCACCTGCGCGTAACTCTTCTCCACCGCGTCGGGGCGGCGCAGATACAAAGGGACCAGCGGCTCCGGGACGGCGCCGGCGAGAATGTCGCGGGCGGCGACCTGCACCAGGCCCTGCGGGGACGGCGTCTCGACCGGCAGCACGGGCAGGTCGAAATAGTCGACGTGCGAGGCGGATCCGGCGATCACGGTGGCGGCGGCCTGATCCAGATCGGCGGGCTTGCTCACCTCGGGACCCTCGACGCGGGCCAGGGTGTTGCCCTCGCCGATGGCGCGGTAGCGCGCCCAGTACACCTCGCGGCGGCGGGCGTCGGTGACGACCAGCAGTTCGGTCGGCTCGGAGCTCTCGCGCAGGTAGCTCTCGGTGTCGGCGGCGATGGCGTCCAGGCTGCACACCCCGTACACGGGGACGCCGAGCGCGTCGCCGAAGGCGGCCGCGGTGGCCATGCCGACGCGCAGTCCGGTGAACGGGCCGGGCCCGATGCCGGCCACGACCGCGGCGATATCGGCACGGGAGCGCCCGGATTCGGCCAGGCAGGCCAGAATCTGCGGGGTCAGCACCTCGTTGTGCGCGCGAGCGTCCACGGTCACCTTCGCGGTGATCGTGGTGATGCGCGGTGCGTTCGACCCGGGTTGCGCCGGTTCCAGTTCCACCAGTCCCGCTGTGACGGCGGGGGTCGCGGTGTCGACAGCCAATATCAGCATGATTGTCTTTACGATACCGGGTGGTACAGCCCACTCGGCGTGGTGTCTGCCTGCGGGAACTTACTCGCGGATCAGGTGGCTTCCGGTGCGCCCATCAATTCGCGGCGACCCACTCCCATTCGGCGGTGCGCACATCCGACTCCGGTTCGCGGCGCAACTGCACCCGCAGATGGCGGTCGGCCAGGTGTTCGGCCACGCCCAGACCCCATTCGACCACCACGACGGCATGCTCGAGATCGGTGTCCAGATCGAGGGCGTCGAGCTCGTCCAGATCACCGCCGAGCCGGTACGCATCCACGTGCACCAGCGCCACCGCACCCGGATGGGTTCCGGCGCGATGCTGGCGGGCGATGACGAAAGTCGGTGAGCTGACCCGTCCTTCGACGCCCAGCCCCGCCGCGATGCCCCGGGTGAGCGCGGTCTTGCCCGCGCCCAGCGGGCCGTCGAGGATGACCAGATCCCCGGCCTGCAACTGGTCGGCGAGTTCGCGGCCCAGCGCCTCGGTGTCCTCGACGGTGGCGAGCATGCGCTGCTCGGTCATCGGTCACCGCCGAGGTGGGTGCGCACGACGCGGCCGCGCGGGCCGCACACGATCTCGTAGTTGATGGTGCCCAGCGCCTGCGCCCACTCGTCCGCGTGCGGGTGACCGGGCTCACCGCCGAACAGGACCGCGGCATCGCCCGCCGCGACCCCGGCTTCGTTCTCGCCCAGGTCCACCACGATCTGATCCATGCAGACCCGGCCGATCTGCGGGTGGCGCGCGCCGCCCACCCACACCGAGAACTTGCCGCCCAGCGGACGCGGCACGCCGTCGGCGTATCCGGCGGGGACGAGGGCGACCGTGGTGTCGCGCTCGGCGATCCATTCGTGGCCGTAGGAGACGCCCTCACCGGCGGCGACCCGCTTCACCCGCAGCACCCGGGCGCGGAAGGTCATGGCCGGGCGCAGGCCGAAATCGGACAGCTCAGGCATCGGCGACAGGCCGTACACGGCGATGCCGGGGCGCACCATGTCGAAGGCCAGGTCCGGACGGGTCAGTGCGGCAGCGGAATTCGCCAGGTGCACCAGTTCCGGCTCCAGGCCGTGCTCCTTGGCGGTGGCGATGAATTCGAGGAAGCGTTGGCGCTGCATGTCATTGACCGGATGCGCCGGCTGATCGGCCAGCGCGAGGTGGGAGAAGATGGCGCGGAAGCGCACCGTGCCCTCGGCCACCAGTTGCGCGAGCAGGTCGAGGACCTCGGGGAATTCGGCGGCGGGAATGCCGTTGCGGTTGAGGCCGGTATCGACCTTAAGGCTCACGACGGCTGTGCGGCCCAGCTTCCGCGCCGCCGCTGCCACCTCCTCCAGCTGTGCGAGCGAGGAGACCCCGAGTTCGATGTCGGCGGCGATGGCGCTCGTGTAATCGGCGTCGGAGGTGTTGAGCCAGCACAGGATCGGGGCGGTGATCCCGGCCGCCCGCAGCGCCACCGCTTCGGCGGCCGTGGTGGTGCCGAGTTCCCGCGCACCAGCCGCGAGCGCCGCGCGTGCCACTTCGACGGCTCCGTGGTTGTACCCGTCCGCCTTCACGACGACCATGACCGCGGCGTCTCCGGCGTGCTCGGCCAGGATGCGCACGTTATGGGCGATGGCGTCCAGATCGACGAGGATTTCCACCTGCGGGTCGGGCTTGTTCACGCCCTCGATCCTGCCATTGGAACCACAGCGAGTCGGATCACACCCGAATCCCGGCCCGGTGGGCGGACACGACCGACAGGGCCGCGGACAGCGCCTCGGAGCTTGCCGGGAGCAGGGGAAGGCGGACATTCGGGGTGGGGATGCGGCCCTGGGCGGCCAGAACGGCCTTGACGACAATGGGATTGGGCTCGGCGAACAGGGCGGCCGCGAGGGGAGCCAGGCGGTTGCCGAGGTCGCGGCCGCGCGGAAGATCACCCGTGAGCCAGGCGGTGACGAGGTCGGCGTAGGCGGCGGGATCGACATTGGCGCAGGCGAGGATCGCGCCCGAGGCGCCCAGGGCGAGCAGCGGGGCGGCGTAGAGATCGTCGCCCGCCAGGATCGAGGTGTAGTCGGGCAGGCGGCTCAGAAAGGCGATGGTGGTGTCGTCGATGCCGCCGGCGGTGTATTTGAAGCCCGCGACATTCGGCAATTCGGCCAGGCGGCACAGGGTTTCGGCGCCGAGGGTGCGGGAGGTGCGGTAGGGAATGTGATAGATCAGCACCGGGACCGGGCTCGCGGCGGCGAGGGTCCGGAAGTGTTCCACCACACCGGCTTCGGAGGGGCGGTTGTAATACGGGACGACCGCGAGGGCGGCCGTCGCCTGGGGGTCGAGGGCGGTGAGGGCGCGGGCGGAGTCGGCGGTGGCGTTGGAGCCCGCACCGACGATCAGGGCGGCATCGCGCTCGCGGCAGACCCCGGCGCAGATATCGATGACCCGGGCCTGCTCGGCGGCGGTGAGGGTGGTGGGTTCGCCGGTGGTGCCGAGCGCGACCAGCCCGGCCGCCCCCGCGTCGAGGGCCTCGTGGGCGAGGGCTTCCAAGGCGTCTCCCGCCACCTCGTCGGCGGCCGTGAAGGGCGTGACCAGGGGCACGTACAAGCCGGTGAATGTCATGCCCACCAGCCTGGCCGCTCTGATGCGTCAGGTCTATTTCACGTTTCTACCCTCGAGCGTAAGCTCACCTGATGCTGGACGTCCGCCGCCTGCGCCTGCTCCGCGAGCTCGCCCACCGCCAAACCATCGCCGCGGTCGCCGAGGCCCTCACCTACACCCCCTCCGCCGTCTCCCAGCAACTATCGGCCCTCGAACGCGAAGCCGGAGTCCCCCTCCTCGACCGCACCGGCCGCAGCGTCACCCTCACCCCAGCCGCCCTCCGCCTGGTCGACCACACCGAAACCATCCTCGCCGTCCTCGAACAGGCGACAGCCGAACTGGCCTCCACCCGAACCGAACTCACCGGCACCCTCCGAATCGGCGCCTTCCCCACCGCAGTCCACACCATCCTCTCCCCCGCCCTCGTCACCCTCAGCCGAGACCACCCCCTCCTGGAACTCCTCGTCACCGAACTGGACCCGGCCGCCGCCCCCGCCGCCCTCCGCGCCGAAACCCTCGACATCGCCCTGCTCCAGGAATACGACTACGTCCCCCTCGCCCCCGAACCCGGCCTCGACACCGAACCACTGTTCGAGGAAACCATTCACCTCGCCACCCTCGAGCCCGGATCGCTTGCCGCGCAGTCGGATTCCCCTTGGATTGCGGGCACTCCCGGCACCCTGTGCCACGAAATGACCGTCCGCGCCTGCCTGGCAGCGGGATTCAGCCCGCGCATCCGCCATCACGCCGACGACTTCGGCACTGTTCTCGCCCTCGTCGCAGCGGGCCAAGGCGTGGCGCTCGTCCCCGACCTGGGTGCGCTCGCCGTGCCCGCGGGCGTCCGCCTCACCGCGCTGACGGCCCGCCGACGCACGCACCTCGCCTATCGCAGCGGCACCGCCGGGCATCCGGTCGTGACGGCGGCGCGCACCGCCCTGCACGCCGCCGCTACCCCGGGTACCTCGGATACGACGGGCTCGTGATCTTGTCCGGATACAACAGTGCGAGCCCCACGAGGAACCCGACGACTTGGAATCGGACCAGCCACACCACGGCATACCCGACCGCCAGCCGCCAGGGCGGGTTCTCCGCTATCACCATGAGCGCCAGGACGATCGGCACCACGAGCCACAATTCGGCGGCGAATACCGCCATGCCGGGCAGATCCGCCGCCGGGCTGTACCGTGCCAGCACCACGACGACGACCACGAACACCGCGTGGCACACGAACCAGCCGAGCAGATTCGGATATTCCGCATCGAAATCCAGCAGCCGGACGAAGGGCCATCGAGTCGGCTGCCAGTCGTCGCGCAGCCGGTCCCGCCAGGTCTTCCACAGGCCGTCATAGAAGAGCACGCTCATTATGAACAGGGCCGGAACGGCCCCCGCCAGTGCCCAGTACGCCGCATACGAGATGGACTTCACCGCAAGGTCATCCATGACCGAGCCCCCTCCCCGGAGTTCATTCTCCGCGCGACGCGTCGCATCGCCAAGCCACCGAAATCCGGGGAGAGACTCCCCACAGGAGACGTCAGATGGCGAGTTCGCGGAGGGTGCCGATGGCCTCGCGGAGGTGGGAGAGCAAGGGGGAGGCGGAGATCGGGGCGCCGGCGGTGGTGGTGGCGTGGGCGGCGAGATTGGCGGCGAGGGAGTGGGCTCGGGCGGCGGATGCGGCGGCGAAGGCGGGGTGGGAGCCGTGGGCCAGGAGGGCGGCGATGATGCCGGAGAGGACGTCGCCGGAGCCCGCGGTGGCGGCCCAGGAGCCGCCCGCCTCGTTCACGAAGACGGGGCGGCCGGGGGTGGCGATCAGGGTGGACCGGCCCTTCAAAAGGACTGTGACCTGCCAGGATTCGGCGAGTTTGCGGACCGCGGTGACTCGGTCGGGGCCGGGTTCGGAGCCGGTCAGGCGGGCGAATTCACCGGCGTGGGGGGTGAGGACGGTCGGGGCGGTGCGGCCCTGTACCAGGCTCGGCTCGGCGGCGAGGAGGGTGAGGGCGTCGGCGTCGACCACGACGGGCAGATCGGTGGCGAGGATCTCGGCCAGTCGGTCACGGGCGGCCGCGTCGGTGCCCGCGCCGGGGCCGACGACCCAGGACTGGACCCGGCCGGTGGCGGAAATCGATTCGGCGGCGATCACTTCCGGGAAGTGCGCGAGCACCTGGGCCGCACCGGTGCCCGCGTAGCGGACCATTCCGGAGGTGGCGGCGACCGCGCCGCCGGTGCAGAGGATGGCCGCGCCGGGGTAGGTGGCGCTGCCCGCGCAGACGCCGGTGACGCCCTGGGTGTATTTGTCGTCGAAGGGGCCGGGGACAGGCCATTCCTCGCCGACCGTCCGGGGTTCCAGCGCTGCCAGGCCCGGCAGGCCCTCACGTAATCCGATGGGCACCAGTTCGATTCGGCCGCAGTGCGGGGTGGCGAGGGCGTGCACCGGCTTGTACGCACCGAAAGTGACGGTGACGTCGGCGGTGACGGCCGGGCCGGTCACCTCGCCGGTGTCCGGATCGACGCCGCTGGGCAGGTCGGCGGCGATGATCGGGCAGCGCACGCCCGCAACGATTTCGGCGGCTACCGGCCGCAGCGCGCCGCGCCCCGAGATACCGACGATGCCGTCCACGACGAGGTCCGGTTCGCCGAGCAGGTCGCGAACCGGCCAGGGCACCTGCGAGCTGGTGCGCACCTGCAAGACCTGCCCCGGTGGCATTCGGTCCGCGCGCAGTTCCTCCGGGTCGGAGGGAGCGGATACGACTCGGCCGCCCGTCCGGCGCAACGCGGCCAGCCCTTCGGCATGCGCGCGTTCGGGCGACAGCAGGACCGCGCGCACCGCGACACCGCGACGGCGCAGAAACGAGCCCGCCCACAGCGCGTCGCCGCCGTTGTCGCCGGAGCCGACCAGCAGGGCGATCGCGCGTCCGGCCACACCGCCAGTGCGTTCCCGCAGTTCCCGCGCCACCACGTCGGCGAGTCCGAAAGCCGCCCGCCGCATGGGCATTCCGGCCGGTACCCGGGTGAAGAGTTCGGCCTCCATGGCCCTGACTTCATCCGCCGTGTAGTACGCGCGCACCGCCGGTGCGGTCATGGTTCGCCTCCCGGGACTGGACTGTGTGGGCCCGCGGTCGACCTCGGCCCAACCTGCCTGCGCTTCAGGACACTACGCCGGTCGGGCCGGGGCGCAGGTCAGCGCGGGTGCCCGCGAATGGTCGGCTATCGGCGGGGACTAACCTGGCCGACATGTCGATCCGTCGCCAGTCGTCCTCGCGTGCCCCGCTTCTCGTCGCCGTCGTGGCGGGGGCACTAGTGGTCGGGGGCTGCTCGTCGAACTCGGACAAGGCCGCCACCTCCACCACGGCGGCACCGGCGACCACCTCGGCCGCCGCGACCTCCACCGGTCCGGCCGCGGCCGCCGCGGTGACGGTCGAGGTGAAGGACATGAAGTTCTCGCCCGCCGACATCACCGTCAAGGCCGGGGACACGGTGACCTGGAAGTTCGATGATCGCGCGCCGCATGCCGTGCAGGGCATCGGGGATACGGCGCTCGGTATCAACAGCCCGATCATTCACAAGGGCGAGTGGAGCCACACCTTCACGACTCCGGGCACCTACCGGTACCTGTGCCCGCTGCATCCGGACATGAAGGGCACCGTCACCGTTCAGTGACGGCACCCGACCGGTCGAGAGCTATTCGACGGTGACCGACTTGGCCAGGTTGCGCGGCTTGTCCACGTCGTAGCCGCGGGCCTGAGCCACCTCCGCCGCGAAGATCTGCAGCGGAACCGTGGACAGCAGCGGCTGGTACAGGGTTGGGGCCGAGGGGATTTCGATCAGGTGGTCGGCGAAGGGGCGCACGGTGTCGTCGCCCTCTTCGGCGATGACGATGGTGCGCGCGCCGCGGGCCTGGATCTCGCGGATATTGCTGAGCAGCTTGGAGTGCAGCATGGCGCGGCCCTTGGGTGAGGGCATGACCACGAAGACCGGCAGCCCGTCCTCGATGAGGGCGATCGGGCCGTGCTTGAGCTCGCCCGCGGCGAAGCCCTCGGCATGGATGTAGGCCAGTTCCTTGAGCTTCAACGCGCCCTCGAGAGCGACCGGATAGCCGACATGCCGTCCGAGAAACAGCACGGTCGGTACGTGTGCGAACTCACGGGCGATCTCGCGCACCCGCTCGGCCGACTCCAGCACCTGCGCAACGAGTTTCGGCATGGACTCCAGTTCCGCGAACTCGCGCGCCACCTCGTCCGGATACTTGGTGCCGCGCGCCTGCGCCAGCGCCAGCCCGACCAGGTAGTTGGCCGTGATCTGCGCCAGGAACGCCTTGGTGGAGGCGACCCCGATCTCCGGGCCGGTGCGGGTGTAGAGCACGGCGTCGGACTCGCGCGGGATCTGCGCGCCATTGGTGTTGCAGATGGCCAGGACTCGCGCCTTCTGCTCCTTGGCGTGCCGCACGGCCTCCAGCGTGTCGGCGGTCTCGCCGGATTGGGAGATGGCGACCACCAGGGTGGAGCGGTCCAGAACGGGGTCGCGGTAACGGAATTCGCTGGCCAGCTCGACCTCGACGGGCAGCCGCGTCCAATGCTCGATGGCGTACTTGGCCAGCAGGCCCGCGTGATACGAACTGCCGCAGGCCACCACGAAGATCTTGTCGACCTCGCGCAGCTCCTGATCGTGCAGCCGCTGCTCGTCGAGAACGATCTTGCCGTTGGCGAAGTGGCCGATCAGCGTGTCGGCGACGCCCTGCGGCTGCTCCTCGATCTCCTTGAGCATGAAGTAGTCGTGGCCGCCCTTCTCGGCGGCGGCCAGATCCCAGTCGATGGTGAACGGGCGGGTGCGGACACCGTCGGTATTGCCGTGGAAGTCGGTGACCCGGTAACTGTCGGCGGTGATGACGACGGCCTGGTCCTGGCCGAGTTCGACTGCCTCCCGGGTGTGTTCGATGAAGGCGGTGACATCGGAGGCCAGGAACATCTCGCCCTGGCCGACCCCGACCACCAGCGGGGTGGAGCGGCGGGCGGCGACGATGGTGCCGGGATGGTCGGCGTGCGAGAAGACCAGGGTGAACGCGCCTTCGAGGCGGCGGACCACGGAGAGTGCGGAGGCGACGAAGTCACCGGCGGTGTCGCCCTGGGCGTAGGCGCGGGCGACCAGATGCACCGCCACCTCGGTGTCGGTGTCGCTGCCGAGTTCGACCCCGGCCTCCTCCAGTTCGCGGCGCAGCGGGGCGAAGTTCTCGATGATTCCGTTGTGCACCACCGCGACCCGGCCGGTGCGGTCGCGGTGCGGGTGGGCATTGCGGTCGGTGGGCGCGCCGTGCGTGGCCCAGCGGGTGTGGCCCATGCCGGTGGCCCCGGCGAATCGGGCGCTGCCGCCCTCGGCGAGCTCGGCCTCGAGATTGGCCAGGCGGCCCGCCTTGCGTTCCACGGCGAGCCCGCCCGCGCCGTCCAGGATCGCGACTCCCGCCGAGTCGTAACCGCGATATTCCATGCGGCGCAACGCATCGACCACCACGCCGAGCGCATCCCGGTACCCCACATACCCCACGATTCCGCACATGGGCCCATAGCCTAACGGGATAACCCGGATGCACGAATCCGAGTCGATGTCCGACCGGGCGAAACGCCCCAAGTACATCTCGATCGGATAGGTTCTAGTCCGTGTCGGCGTCTGTGAAATCGCTCCTGAGCACTCTGACCCTGCGTGGCCCGCACGAGGTGCTGCGCGGGAATCTCGGCATCGCTGGATTGCCCGGGGTGGTGTTCACGCCCGGGAAGGGGCTCAACCTGCCCGCGGTGGCCTTCGGGCACGGGTGGCTGACCGGCGTCGGCAACTACCGGCGGCTGCTGGAGCACCTGGCCTCCTGGGGATATGTGGCCGCCGCGCCCGACACCGAACGCGGACCCATTCCCTCGCACCTGAACCTGGCCACGGATCTGCTGACCACCCTGGACATCTGCACCGGCGTGCGGCTGGGCGCGGGCAATATCAGCGTCGACCCGCGCAAGCTCGCCCTGGTCGGCCACGGCATGGGCGCGGGCGCGGCCGTCATCGCCGCCTCCCAGCGCGAAGTCGCCGCCGTCGCCGCCCTGTACCCGTCCCCCACCGCGCCCTCCGCCGCGGCCCTGGCCCCCAAGGTCGACGCTCCCGCCCTGATCCTGGCCAGCGCCACCGATATCGACGCGGTCAGCTCCGACGCCCTCCCGCTGGCCTCCGCCTGGGGCGAGGACGCCATCCTCCGCTCCCTCGACAAGGCCACCCACAACGGCATGGTCGAGGGCCGCCGCGCCCTCGCCGCCCTCGGCGCCGGCAAACACGAGCCCAAAACCGAACGCCTCACCCGAGCCCTCCTCATCGGCTACCTCAACTACACCGTCCTCGGCGACAAGAAATACAAGCCCTTCGCCGACCCCGAAGCCCTCATCCCCCACACCCAACTCGTCGACCCCGACGCCGTCGAGGAAGAACCCGACCAGCCCCAAAAACTCCCGGTCCTCCAACTCATCCAGGCGCTGCGCAAGTAACCGACCACCGGTCGTCACCCGAATCCCGCGGCGAGCAACCAGGATTCGGACCGACGCATCGGCGCGCCACCGGCGGCCTGCCGACCATGCCTCGAGCCGCGACGCAGCCGGTCGGCCCTGGCCGGAGTATTCAGACTCCCGCCCACGGGGCTGTCCGCGATCGATCGCGAGTGCATTGAGCAGGCGGTCCTCGGACCCGGCAGCGGTCGTGACCCGGCAAGGCCCGGTCTCACGGCCCGGTTGGTTGAGCGTGCGGTGAGATCTCCGGGATCTCGATGCCTCCATCCGGGATCTCCAGGGGTGCGTCCGGACTGCCCAGTGGCGGAGCGGTATTCGGCTGCGGCGTCGATGGCGGCACGGAGTCCGCAGGCGGTGGCGGCCGATCATCCGCGTCAGCGGGAGGCGAAACTGCCGGTGGCACAGGGTTGTCGAGGGGCGGCTGCGGTGCGCCGTATTCAGGCGGTGGCACCGCGCAGGTCGACGGTGGCTGCGCAGGGGTGATCGAACCGTCGGTCGGGCAGGGGTCGGGACAAACCTTCGAGTCCCAGCCGGGCGGCGCATCCGCCGTACCAGGGTCAGTGGCGGGTCCCGGAGCGGCCGGAGCGGGATGCGGCGCTTCCCTGCTGCCTTGCTCGGGGCAGGGATCTGGCATGGCGTCCGGGGTACAGCCCGGCTGGTCCGCGCCGGGCGGCGGGTCGCTCGGCGCACCGCCACTCGCACCCGCCGGATCCGCCGGGGCGGGTGGAGTTCGGCCCGACTCATCGCCACCGGCGGGGGCCTCATCGCCGGCTGCGGGAGCGGTGGGGTTGGGCGGGTCGGCGGCGAGGGTGGGGTTGCCGTTTTGGTCGAAGGTCAGTTTGTAGGTGTGGGTTTGGCCGGATTCGTCGGTTATGGCGGCGGTCAGTTCGCCGGTTGGGGTGCGTTCGAGGACGAAATGCTTTCCAGCGAGGTCGAATTCGAGGTGACCGGTCGGAAGGCTCAGGCCCGATTGACGGTCCGGGGCGGGTTTGGGTTCGGTTGCCGACTCCGGATCGTCTGCCGCCTCCGGGGCGTCGGAGGTGGGCGGGGTTTGGTCGGCGAGGGAGCCGAGTTTTTCAACAGCGGCGGAGATGCCCTGTTGGAGGCCGGTTTCGAATTGGGTGAGGGCGTCTTTCAGGGTGGTGGCGAACTGGTCGGTTCGGGGTTGAACCGGGTCCGTCGTACCGGCAGGTTCTGTTGAAACGGCAGGTTCTGCCGAAACGACTCCATCGGCCTTGGGGTTTGGGGTTATGGCGGCGGGCTGGGCGCGATCCGTTGACGGTCCCGGAATCGGATCGGGCGTGGCAGCCTGAGCTACCGGTGGCGTCGAGTACGCAGGTCCGGCTCCGGAGGACTGTGCGGGGCCAGGACTCTCCGAAGCCGTCGGCCACGTCGCCGTGTACGGCTGCTGAGCGCTGCGCCGCTCAGCGGTCCCTACCGGAAGCGGTTGCGGGGCGGGGAGATTCGGGGCGGGGGCCGGGTCGGCCCGGGGCAACAGGGTTGGGGCGGGTTGGGGGTAGGGGTGGTCTATGACCTGGGCGAATGCGGTGAGGATGGTGCGGTAGTGGGATTCGAAGGTGTGGGCGGTGGTGTCGCAGGCGGCGGCGAAGGTGGTGAGTTTGCGGTCCACGTCGGGGCGGAAGGTGGTGGACAGCCAGGGGTCGGTGCCGTCGGTGACGAGAGCGTCGATGTCGTCGGGGGATTTGCCGTCGATGGCTACGCGGCCTGTCCCGTCGGCGGTGGGTTCGAGGAGCGCGAGAGCGACTTCGGCCTTGGTCAGGACCGCCTGGTGGAGGGGGCCGAGGGCGGCGGAGATGGCGGTGGCGGCCGTGCGGGCCGTGTCGAGGTCTTCTCGAGCCTGGCGGAGTTGGGAATTCATGAGGGTGAGGGCCTCGGTGCCGGTGGCGCCGGTCCAGGCCGCGGGGAGAGCCTGGGCCAGAGACTGGTGGGAGGACCAGCGGGATTCGGCTTCGGTGAGGGCCTTGTCGAGTTCTGCTCGGGCCGTGTCGAATTCGGCGAGGTTCGCGCCGCGTTGTTCGTCGTAGCGGGCGTAGACGTCGGTGAGGGAGAACCGGGGTGCGCCGAAGGCCTTGGTGTACAGGGGCAGGAAGTGTTCCCAGTACTCGAGGCCGGGAGCGCCGTAGTCGAGGATCTGGTCGACGCTCTTGCCGGTGGGGTCGAAGCTCATCGGCCCGCCTCCGTCAGGGCAGTGGCACCGGTGAGAGCGGCGGCGCGGGCGCGGTCGAGGCGGGCGTATTCGGCGGCGGCGCGGTCGAATACGTCGGCGGTGGCGGTGGCGGCGGCCGCCCAGCAGCGCAGGCAGGCGGCGACGCGTTCGAAGCCCTGGTGGATGGCGGCGCCCTGGGCCGCGTAGTCGCGTCCGGCCTGGTCGTTGCCGATACCGAAGGCGTGGTCGCCGACCGTGCGCGAATGCCCGTGCAGGGCAGCCGCATTGTCGCGCAAGGTGGTGGCCGCGGCGTGCAGCGTCGAAACGCGCACGCCGAAATCGCCGGATTCACCCATCGATCCCCCTCGAGTGCCGTGAAAACCCCCGCCGCCCCGGCTATTTGCCGCCGAGGTGTCCTCGATCCGACCGCACCCATTCGGTGGTGCCGTCGGGATGGTGGTGGAACTCCCACGCGGTGTAGTCCCCGCCGCCGTCCACCACGGTCACATGATCGGCCAACCCGTCGTGATCCAGATCCGTCCACACCTGCATGGCGTGGTCGGTCGTGGTGGTCACGGTGTCGAGTAGCCCGTCGCCGTCGAGATCCTGCGTGGGGTGCGGTAACTCCACCGTCCCCATCTCACCCAGTTCCGAATGCGCGTCGAAACCAGGCAGATCCAGCCCGGGCAGATCACCCGATGTGACCATGTGCGCTCCTCCGCAGTGACGTGGCACTCATCCTGTCACCCGCGGAAACCCCTCGCAGCACCTTCGATACCGAATGTGGATAACTCGCGGCCTGGGGATAACTCACTTCTTGGGGATGATGATCCACAGCGCGATGTAGAGCAGGAACTGCGGTCCGGGCAGCAGGCAGGACGCCACGAAGAGGATACGGACCAGGTTGGCGTTCCAGCCGAGATATTCGGCCAGGCCGCCGCACACGCCGCCGATCCACGAATCCGTGCTGGAGCGGGTGAGGCGCTTGTGGGTCTGGGGCGGGGTCGAGGTGGGGAACTGTGTTGTCATGACTCCACTGTGCCGAGTTCGATCACCTGGCACATCGGTCCTCCGCCCCATTCCGACCCTGACTTTCGGCAGGGCCGGAATCAGGGTGGCACCCTGAGCACGGCAGAATCGCCCTGGTGAGCACCACTCTGCATGCGCGCGGCCTGGCCGCCGGACACGGTGAGCGGATCCTGTTCTCCGATCTGGACCTGATCCTCGCCCCCGGCGACGTGATCGGGCTGGTCGGCGTGAACGGGGCCGGCAAGTCCACCCTGCTGCGCATGCTCGCCGACGGCGACGCCCCCGAGGGCGAGATCGTGCTGAGCCCGCCCGACGCCACCGTCGGCTACCTGGCCCAGGAGCCCGAGCGGGTGGCGGGCGAGACGGTGATCGAATTCCTGCGTCGCCGAACCGGTGTGGCCGCCGCCCAGCACACCATGGACGCCGCCGCCGAGCGTCTGGCCGACGGCGGCGAGGACGAGTACTCCCCCGCCCTGGAGCGCTGGCTCGCCCTCGGCGGCGCGGATCTGGAGCAACGCGCCGAGGAGGTGGCCGCCGATCTGGGCCTGGCCGAGAGCCTCCCGCACGGCCTGGACACCCTCATGACCGTGCTCTCCGGCGGTCAGGCCGCCCGCGCCGGTCTGGCCTCGGTCCTGTTGTCCCGCTTCGACATTCTGCTGCTCGACGAGCCCACCAACGACCTGGACCTGGACGGCCTGGCCCGCCTCGAGCAGTTCGTGACCGGCGTCCGCGAGCCGCTCATGGTGATCAGCCACGACCGGGAGTTCCTGGCGCGCACCGTGAATCGCATTGTCGAACTGGATCTGGCCCAGCAGCAGGTCGGCGTCTACGACGGCGGCTACGAGTCCTATCTGGAGGAGCGCGCCATCGCGCGCCGCCACGCCCGCGAGGCCTACGACGAATTCGCCGACACCAAGGCCGGTCTGGAAGCGCGCGCGAACATGCAGCGCAACTGGATGGAACACGGTGTCCGCAATGCCCGCCGCAAGTCGAAGGCGGATTCGGACAAGATGGGCCGCAAGGCCCGCGCCGAATCCACTGAGAAGCAGGCGTCGAAGGTCAAGCAGACGCTCAAGCGCATCGAACGCCTGGACGCGGTCGAGGAACCGCGCAAGGAGTGGGAGCTGCGCATGTCCATCGCCGCCGCGCCCCGCAGCGGCTCGGTGGTGGCGACCCTGTCCGGTGCGACGGTCACCCGCGGCGATTTCACCCTCGGACCGGTGACGGTGCAGGTGGATTGGGGCGACCGCATCGTGCTGACGGGCGCGAACGGCGCGGGCAAGTCCACCCTGCTGTCGCTGCTGCTGGGAAAGACGAAGCCCGACAGCGGATCCGCGGCCCTCGGCTCGGGTGTCGCCATCGGCGAGGTCGATCAGGCTCGCGGCCTGTTCCGCGGCAGCGCCTCCCTCGCCGACACCTTCAGCGCCGAGGTCCCCGACTGGAACGAATCCGACGTCCGCACCCTGCTGGCGAAGTTCGGCCTGCGCGGCCCGCATGTCATGCGCCCCAACGACACCTTGTCCCCCGGCGAGCGCACCCGCGCGGCTCTGGCCCTGCTGCAGGCACGCGGCGTCAACCTGCTGGTCCTCGACGAACCCACCAACCACCTGGATCTACCCGCGATCGAGCAATTGGAGGAGGCGGTCGAATCCTTCGAGGGCACAGTGCTTCTGGTGACACACGACCGCCGCATGCTCGACAATGTGCGGGCCACCCGCCGCTGGCACATCACCGACGGCCAGCTCACGGAGACCCTCTAGCCCCATGCTCGTCCAGCGCCTGCGCCCCTACAGCTCTTCGGTTTTCGGTGAGATCTCCCAGCTGGCGGTGACGCACGGCGCGATCGACCTCGGCCAGGGTTTCCCGGACTACGAGGGCCCGCGCGCCATGCTGGACCGCGCCCGCGAGGCCATCGCCACCGGCGTGAACCACTACACCTCGCCGCAGGGCCAACCGGAACTGCGCAATGCGATCGTGGCCGAGCGCGCCCGGCATCTGGGCGAACAGTACGACGCGGCAACGGAAGTCGTGGTCACGGCCGGTGCCACCGAGGCGCTGACGGCCGCGCTGCTCGGGCTGGTGGAACCGGGCGGCGAGGTGATCCTCATCGAGCCGTACTACGACTCCTATCCGGCCGCGGTCGCCCTGGCGGGCGCGGTCCCGCGCACGGTCGCCATGATCCCCGACGGCGACGGCTTCACCCTCGACCTCGACGAGCTGCGCGCCGCGATCAGCCCGCGCACCCGCCTGCTGTTGCTGAACTCCCCGCACAACCCGACCGGATCACTGCTGACCGACGAGGCCCTGCGCACCATTGCCGAATTGGCTTGTGAGCAAGACTTTCTCGTGATTTCCGACGAGGTCTACGAGCACCTCGTCTTCGACGGCGTCCCGCACGTCTCGATAGCCTCGCTGCCGGGCATGCGCGAGCGCACGATCGTGGTGTCCGGCCCCGCCAAGACCTTCAATGTCACCGGCTGGCGTCTCGGCTGGGCCCTGGGCCCCGCGCCGTTGATCCACGCGGTGCGCGCCGCGAAGCTGTATCTGACCTTCGTGCCCCCATCCCCGTTCCAGCCCGCCATCGCCTACGCGCTGGAGCACGAACAGGAGTGGGCCGCGGCCAATCGCACAGCGCTCCAACGCAAATCCCACCTGCTGTCGAACGCCTTGCGCGACCTGGGTTTCGACGTGAAGCGCAGCGCGGGCGGCTATTTCGTGTGCGCGGATGTCGGCACCGACGGCACCGCCTTCTGCAAGGATCTACCGGCCCGTCTGGGCGTGGCGGCGATCCCCGTCGCCGCCCTCTCCCATCGCACCGACTGGAACACCCTGGTGCGCTTCGCCTATTGCAAGCGGGATTCGACACTCGAGGACGCCATCGCCCGCCTCAACGCCTAGGCGATAGCCCGCCCCGTCATTCCGGCGCGCTTTTGGCCGGAATCCACCCTGACTGCTGTGGATCCCGGCCAAAAGCATGCCGGGATGACGAGTGGGGCCTGCCGGTTACGCGATCAGACCGCGGCGACCAGTTTCGCGAGGTTGTCGGCAAGCAGCTCGGCCTGGGCGGGGTCGGTGGCCTCCACCATGACGCGGACCAGCTGCTCGGTTCCGCTGGGACGCAACAGGATCCGCCCGGTGTCGCCCAGCAGTCGCTCGGCGTCCGCGACGGCCTCCAGCACCGACGGGGCAGCCGCGACGGCCGCCTTGTCCGAGACCGGGACATTGATCAGAATCTGCGGCACGGTCCGCACGATGCCCGCCAATTCCGCCAGGCTGCTGCCGGTTTCGGCCATCCGCGCCATCAGCTTCAGCCCGGTCAGCACGCCGTCGCCGGTGGTGCCGAACTTCGGGAAGACCACGTGCCCGGACTGCTCGCCGCCCAGCGTGTACCCGCCGTTGCGCAGATCCTCGAGCACGTAGCGATCGCCGACGGCGGTGGTGCGCACCGCGATTCCGGCCTCGCGCATGGCGATGTGCAGGCCCAGATTGCTCATGACGGTGGCCACGAGGGTGTTCTGCGCGAGCTCGCCGGAGTCGCGCATGCCCACGGCCAGCACGGCCATGATGGCGTCACCGTCGACGACCGCGCCGGTGGCGTCCACGGCCAGGCAGCGGTCGGCGTCGCCGTCGTGGGCGAGGCCCAGGTCCGCGCCGTGCTCGCGCACGGCATCCCGCACCTTGTCCAGATGTGTAGAGCCGCAACCGTCGTTGATGTTCAGCCCGTCGGGTTCGGCATTGATGGCGATAACGGTCGCGCCCGCCTCACGGTAGGCGGCGGGCCCGACCTCCGAGGCCGCGCCGTGCGCGCAGTCGACGACCACGGTGAGCCCGCGCAGATCGCGTCCGGTGGCCTGCACCAGGTGCTCGACATACCGCTCGTGGGTGCCCTCCAGGCTGTACTGATCGTGCGCGTCGAAGACGTGCCCGCCCAGCCCTGGCCGTCCCAGCACCCGCCCGATGGCGGCGCCGGTGGGCCGCGCGAAGCCGCCCACGGCGACCAGCGCCTCGATCCGGTCCTCGACGGCGTCGTCCAGCTTGTGCCCGCCCGCGGCGAAGATCTTGATGCCGTTGTCCGGCATGGGGTTGTGCGAGGCGGAGATCATGACGCCCAGGCAGGCGTCGTACACGCCGGTCAGATACGCGACGGCGGGGGTCGGCAGCACACCGACCGACAGCACGTCCACGCCCGCGGAGGTCAGGCCCGCGGTGACCGCGGCCTCGAGCATCTCGCCGCTGGCGCGCGGATCGCGTCCCACCACGGCCAGCGCGCGCTTCTTCCCCCGGCTCAGAACCTGAGCCGCCGCGGCCGAAACCTGCAGCGCCAGTTCGGGGCTCAGCGACTCATTGGCGAGCCCACGGACACCATCGGTGCCGAACAAACGTCCCATTACCTCAACACCCCTGCCGGATTGCGGTCGATACAGCACGAGAGCAGGCATCCGGCCCTCTCCCGGGCTCTCGTACTCCGCCGCGTGCCGCGGCGGAGTACGTCCAGGAAGATGGGTGCAATGGTTGCGTAAACCGTTGCGGGGAGCCTGCTCTCGTACAGGTTGCCGTATTGACGGTACCGTGCCCGGCCTCCGAGGAGACCGGGCACGGTAGAGCCGTACGGCGCAATATCAGCGCTTCGAGTACTGAGGCGCCTTGCGGGCCTTCTTGAGGCCGTACTTCTTACGCTCGGTGGCACGCGGGTCACGGGTCAGGAAGCCGGCACGCTTGAGGGCGGGACGGTCATCCGGCGTGACCTCGATCAGCGCACGCGCGATGGCGAGACGCAGCGCGCCGGCCTGACCGGACGGGCCGCCGCCGACCAGGCGAGCGTGGATGTCGAAGGTCTCGGTGCGCTCGACGGTGACGAGCGGCGACTTCACCAGCTGCTGGTGCACCTTGTTCGGGAAGTAATCCTCGATGGTGCGGCCGTTCAGCACGAAGTTGCCGGAACCCGGCACCAGGCGCACGCGGACCACGGCCTCCTTGCGGCGGCCGACGGTCTGCACCGGACGGTCGATGACGACCGGCGCGACGAAGGTCTCGGTGTACTCGGCCTCGGCCTCGTAACCGTCACCCTCCTCGACGACCTCCACAGCGGTGTCTTCCACGACGTAGTCGTCGTTGAATTCTTCGGGAGCGGTCACTGGGCCACCTGCTTGATCTCGAAGGGGATGGGCTGCTGGGCGGCGTGCGGGTGGTTCGGGCCCGCGTAGACCTTCAGCTTGCGAATGATCTGGTTGCCCAGCTTGTTCTTCGGGATCATGCCCTTGACGGCACGCTCGACCAGACGGTCGGGGCGGGTGTCCAGGATCTGGCCCACGGTACGGCCCTTCAGACCACCCGGGTGGCCCGAGTGGGTGTAGAGCACCTTGTCATCGCGCTTGTTGCCCGAGACGGCGACCTTGTCGGCGTTGATGATGATGACGAAATCGCCACCATCGACGTTCGGCGCGTAGGTCGGCTTGGTCTTGCCGCGCAGCAGGTTCGCAGCCTGCACGGAAAGACGGCCGAGCACTACGTCAGTGGCGTCGATGACGTACCACTTGCGGGTCACGTCACCGCCCTTGGGGCTGTACGTAGGCACAGTGCATCCCTGTCTGTCGTAGGTTTTGCCAGCACAAGCGTGTGGTCGAGCGATTCCCGGCGGCCGGTGGAGACCCGGGGCTCGTGCGCCACCCGTTTCCGGACGGACCACACGCCAACGAAGCACGATACCAGCGCAGGTGGGCACACCTCGAATCCGGCCCCCACGGGCGATCGGCCGCCCGGATCACGAGTGAGTCACATCACCCGGTAAACGGAATTGGTTCCTCCGCTACGGGCATTGTATTAGAAGCGAAGGAGGCCGCCATGGCGATGACCATTCCCTCATATCACCCGCGAGCGAAGGCCATGCGCCGAATTCTGCTGGCGGCGGTGACCGGCAGCCTGGTCTTCCTCGTCCCTTGGATCGGGTATCTGTCGGTGAGCCTGCCGTCCGAGCGTCAGGTCGATCAGTGGGACATCGCCTGGGTGGGCTTCGACTTCGCGCTGGCCGCGGCGATCGGCATGACCGCGTGGACCGCGTGGCGGCGACGGCAGGTCTTCATCCCGTGGGCGATGATCACCGGCACCCTGCTCATCTGCGACGCCTGGTTCGACATCGTGCTCGACTGGAACACCCCCGACCTGTGGTTCGCGGTGCTCTCGGCGCTGATCGGCGAATTGCCCTTGGCCGCATTGCTGTTCTACGCGGCCCGGCGACTGCTGCGGCTCACCATCGAGCGCGCCTGGGCGCTGACCGGGCACACCGGGCCTGCGCCCCGGGTCTCCCGGGTCGAGTTGCTGGTCACGGCGAACTGGCTGCGCCGCGATCTCGACTCGACCGGGGCCGAGGCGCTGAGCGGGTCAGATATGCAGGGCCGGACCGGGATCGGCGCCGCGCGCGGGACCGGGAACCGTGTAGCGGAGCGTGTCGATGCCGAAGCGTAGGCAGTCCAGGCTGTGCGGATTGTCGACGGTGGCGATGCCCGCGTGCGGGATGCCCGACACCAGCGGGGTCACCGCACAGGATTGATCGATCGGCTGCACACTGCTCGGCCCGACCTGAATCACGGTGTCCGGCACCGCCGTCGCGGTGGCGCGCTCCTGACCGTCGGCGTGCATGCCCATGATCGACAGCGTGGCCGCCCCGACGATGATGGGCGCACCGAACGGCTTCTTCATCTTGCCCCAGAGCTTGCCCTTGCGCTGTTTGCGCTCGGAGTCGGACCCGGATTCCGAATCCGACTGCCCTGCGGCATCTTCCGGCGATTGCGGATGCTGCTGACGCGCCCCCTGGGACATCGACCCACCGTACATCGCGCCGGGCTGACCAGGAGCGTTTCCGCCGGATCCAGCAAAACTCCCGCGACCGGAACCGGACGTATCACCCTCGGGCCCATAGCCGCCAGGCGTGCCCTGACCGCCGTAACCGCCCTGGCCGTAGCCGCCCTGCTGCCCATAACCGGGCGCCGAGCCGTATCCACCACCCTGGCCGTACTGCCCACCGGGGCCCGGAACATTAGCCGGAGGGTAGCCCTGTCCGGTCTGATACCCGGGAGCGCCCGTGCCCGGCCCGGATTGACCGTACGAACCACCCGGCCCGTATGCGCCGCCCTGACCGTAGCCTTGCTGGCCACCGCCCTGCGGTTGACCACCGGCCTGGCCGTAGCCGGGCTGGCCCGGTTGACCGTAGCCGCCACCGGGCTGGCCGCCCTGCTGGCCGTAGCCGGAACCGTACTGTCCCGCGGCGCCCGAACCCTGTTGCGCGCCTGCGGAACCCGGCCCGGCGGGCACGCCAGGCTGGCCGGGGCCCTGCGGCTGACCGGCGCCTTGCGACCCCTGCGGACCGCCGCCGACCTGGTCGCGACCCACGATCGCCGTCATCTGATCATCGGCGGGCGACCCCGGCGGCCGCATGAAACGGCCCCCGACACCTTCCAGCCCGGCCGGCAGCGGCCCGCGAGCCGCCGCCTGCTGACCACTGTCCGCCGCGTCGGCACCGCTCTCCCGCGCGACGCCTTGACTCGAAACGCCTTGCCCCGCTTCACCACCGGCCTGCTGCCCGGCGGCCGGAGCCTCATGCCGCCCGTGCGCGAAGATGCCCGCTTGCGCGGTACCGGAGATTCCGGCCTGTTTGGCCAGCCGCGCGACGTCCTCGGCCGTCATGTGCTGAGTGACTCCGCCCGGGCCGGTGTTCGCGCCCGACACGGCGCCCGCGCTGGCACCCGCGCCGCCCTGAGATGCGATCTCCTGTGCGGAGATTCGCCGCGTCAGCCCTTCGGCGGCCGCCGGATCGACCACCGGCTGCGCACCCGTGCCGGATCCGCCGGTCTGCGCGGAAACCGGTCGCGGCGTGGCGCTTTCGGCGGCGGCCGGTGAATCCATGTGCCGCGGGCCCTGTTCGACGGGCCGCGCCTCCACAGGCCGCTGCGCAGCCTCCGCGGGCCGCTGCGCACTCGGCCCCGATGTCCGGGCCGCCGGGGCCGGGGCGGGCCGGTCGTAGGCCGGATCGCCCTCGCTGTCGGCGACCAGCAGATGCGTCGCCCCCAGCACCAGCGCGTGCATGGGATGGTCGGCGACCTGGAAACGGTGGCCGAGATGGTTCTGGAAGGCCAGCCGCAGCGCGTCGTTGAAGCAGACATTGCCGGTGAGCAGCACCGTCGAGGTGTCGGCATTGATGGCGCGGGCGGCGGCCATCACCTCGATCACCACATTGTCGGCGGCGCGGGCCTCGTGCAGCGCGTCGGCGGTGATGGCGACGCTCACCGATTCGGTGGGCTCCTCGTCATCGCCGTGGACGGCCACCACCAGGCATTCGCGGCCGTCGGAGTAGACGCCGACCGCGCCCACCGCCGCGCCGCGGCCGGGCGCGCGCACCAGGCCGAGGGCGCGCACATAGCCCGAGAGCGCGACCGATTCGGGCAGCGGTTCGGCGGCGACGCCGAGCTGCTCGACCAGGCGCACGAATTCGTCGACCTTGGGATCGGGCCATTCGTCGGGATACGGCAGCGCCAGCACATCGGGCTGGGTGCCCAGGTGCTCGACGATCGCGGCGATGGGATTGTGCATGCGCGCCCGGAACACCAGTTCCGCCGGCCAGGTCGCCCCGGCCACCACGATCTGCGGGTGCCCGATGATGTCGCGCACATCGGAGATGGCGATGCCGACGTCGGGACGCCGATCCACCCCGGCGGTGTGCAGCCGCCCGGACGAATCCGCCAGCAGATACGCGGGCGGTGTGTATGTGCCTTCGACCTGGACCGGGCGGATGGGCGAACCGCCGCCTCCGGCGGCCGCCGACACCACGTCCCAGCCGAGATGCACTGCGCCAACTCGAGCCGTCACAGTCATCAGTCTGCCTGCTCGCTCCGCCGCGCGCGCGACCGATTCCACACTTCGCACCCCCGCCTGCGTGAATCCCCGATCACGCCGCCGACTTCTTCAGGCGCAGACGCGACCAGGTGAACAGCGCGAGCAGCACCGCGATCACGGCCAGCACGGACACGTCCAGGGCCCAGGCGCCGACCGTGTGCTTCCAGAAGTGATCGTTCTGGGCCGCCGAGGAGGCCGACAGCTCGGGCAGATTCACCGTGGAGGCGCCCGCGGAGTAGCCCCAGCGGGACGGGAACAGCCAGGAAACCTGGTCCAGCACAACGCGACCCGTCACCGGGATCATGCCGCCCGCCATCACCAGCTGCGCCATGATGATCACCACCAGCAGCGGCATCACCTGCTCGTTGGACTTGGCCAGCGAGGACAGCGCCAGGCCCAGCACCACGCAGGACACCGCGGTCAGCGCGACATCGAGGTAGAGCTCCACGGTGCCGAGCGGGATCACCGAGCCCTTGCTCGGCGGCTTCTTCACCGCCAGCACGATGCCGATCATCACCGCCGACTGCAGCAACGCGGCCAGGCTGAAGATGACCACCTTCGACATCAGGTATGCGCCCGAACGCAATCCGACCGCGCGTTCGCGGTAGTAGATGGCCCGCTCGCCGACCAGGTCACGCACGGTGAGCGTGGCGCCCATGAAGCACGCGCCCAGGATGAGCACCACCAGCAGCTGCTGGGCCTCGCCGTTGTTGGCGCGCACGAAGCTCCCGTCGGGAGCCTGCACGAAGCCGACGGATTCGAATCCGCTCTTGCCCTGCACGACCAGTGACAAGCCGCCGAGCACGAACGGCAGGATGCCCAGGAATGCCAGGTATCCGCGGTCGGCGAAGATGAGCCGCAGCTGCCGTCGCGACAGCGTCGAGAACTGTTTGATCGGACTGGATTTCGGCGCCTTCGCCCGCTCCACCGGTTTCACCGGCGCGGGCGGTTCCGCGAAGGCTTGGCGGGAGCGGAAATTCGCGAACGCGCGATCCGGATCCGCGGCGACCCGGCCGAAGATCTCGGCCCAGTCGGTGGTTCCCATGGTGCTCCCGACGCTGCCCGGATGCCCGCAGAACGCGGTCTTGCCGCCGGGCGCGAGCAGCAGCACCTGATCGCACATGTCCAGGCAGGCCACCGAGTGGGTGACCACGATGACGGTGCGCCCGGCGTCGGCCAGTTCCCGCAGCATGGTCATGACCTGGCGGTCCAGCGCCGGGTCCAGACCGGAGGTGGGCTCGTCGAGGATCAGCAGCGAGGGGCCGGTGAGCAGCTCCATGGCCACCGAGGCGCGCTTGCGCTGACCGCCGGAGAGCCGGTCCACGCGGGTGTCGGCGTGCTGGGTGAGCGAAAGTTCCTTCAGCACATCGGCGATCACCTGCTGGCGGTCGGCCTTGCTGGTGTCCGGGGGCAGCCGCAGCTGGGCGGCGAAGTTGAGCGCCTGCTTGACGGTGAGCTGGCGGTGCAGCACATCGTCCTGCGGCACCATGCCGATGCGGGAGCGCAGCGCCTCGTATTCGGCGTGCAGGTTGCGGCCCTCGAAGGTGACCACGCCCGCGGACGGAAGCGTGGTTCCCGCAATGAGTTTCGACAGCGTCGACTTGCCCGCGCCGGACGGCCCGATGAGCGCGGTCAGCGAACCCCGCCCGGCCTGCATGTTCACGTCGATGAGCAGCTGCTTGTTGCCCTCGACGGTGAATCCGACGCCGTGCACGTGCAGGCCCTGTTCGGCGACCGGCCGCTGGCGGTGCACCAGCGTGCCTTCCTGCACGACGAAGTCGACGTTACCGATGGTGACGATGTCGCGTTCGCGCAGCAGCGCCCGCTGTTCGCGACGGCCGTTGACGAAGGTGCCGTTGGCCGAGTTGAGGTCCTCGATGGCCAGGCCCTCGCGGTCCGGCACCAGGCGTGCGTGCCGGCGCGAGGCCATCGGATCGTTGACCACGATCTCGTTGTCGCTGGTACGACCGATGTGCAGGCCGTTGCGCGGAATCCGGTCGGCGCGCGCGATGGCCGCGGTGGAGGCGCGGGCCCGGATCGGCGGCAGCGCGGAGGTGTCCGCCTTGGTGGTCATGTTGATCGGGTCCATGGGCGGCGTATTCACCGGCGGGCGCGCCACATTCGGGGTCGGCGGGGTGCCGACGGGCGGAGACTGCCGCTGCTGCACGGGATTCGGCTGCCGCTGTCCGAGGTTCGTCTGCGGGGCCACCTGCTGATGCTGCGGCCCGGAGGCCGGTCTGTTCACCGGCGGCCGCTGCGCCACGTTCGGATTGGCCTGCGCGGCGTGTGGATTGCTCTGTGCGGCGTTCGGCTGCGGCCAGCCCGGCTGCGGAGTGGGCCGGGCCGCCTGCTGATTCACCGGCGGCCGCTGCTGCCCGAACTGCGGCTGCGGCTGCCCGTACTGCGGCTGCCCCTGCGCGGGCCCGACCTGCGGCTGCGGTCGCGACGGCGGCCGATTCTGCGGCGGCGTCAGCCCCTGCCGCTGCGGCTGGCCGCCCTGCCCGACCTGCGGCAGCAGGTGCAGCAGCGGCCCGCTGATGGCATCGCCGAGCCGCACCTGGGTGGGCCGGTTGATGACCAGCGGCGTGCTCAGCCGACGCGCGTCCACGAAAACGCCGTTGGTGCTGCCGTTGTCGGTGAGCATCCACGACCCGGCCTCGTAGGTCAGGGTCGCGTGCACCCGGGAGACCAGCGGGCTGTCGACGAACAGCGTCACCTCCGGCGCCCGGCCCATGGTGATCTGCTGTGTCGCGTCGAAGACCCGATCGGTTCCATCATGACGCACGGTGATCTGCTGCGCCCCCGGTGAAGACATGGCTGGATAATAAGCGAAGCTCCCGGGGTCCGGCGTTGCGCTTTGCGTACGCCCGCCCGATACCGGGACAAGGAACCGGTCGGCCTGCGAGGGAGTGGACGTGGCGAGACGCCAGGGGGAGGCGGTGCGCATGCGCCGGTCCGGAGGGATTCGCCGCCTGCTGGTGGTGGCCGGGGCACTGGTCGTCGCGGTCTCACTCTTGTCCGGATGTACACGAACTGTTCACGGTCACGCGGTTTCCATCTACGACGACCCGTTCAAGGTGGCCGGACTGCCCACCACGAGCGGTCCCAACGGTCCCCGCGCGGGCGTCCCGGATGCGTCATTGGTGGCGCAGAATTCCGATAACGGTGCGATCGACCACCTGGTGCTGAACGCCATCGACGATATCCAGACCTATTGGCAGACCGAGTTCCCCAAGGAGTTCGGCGGCGCGTTCGCACCGGTCGACAAGTTCATCTCCTGGAGCGCCAAGACGCCGCGCTCGCAGGCCGGGCAGTTCTGCGGGGAGTCCAGCTACCGGCTCGTGAATGCCGCCTATTGCCGACTGGACGGTTCGATCGGCTGGGATCGGGGCGTGCTGCTGCCCGCCGTGGCCGAGGAGTTCGGGAAGATGTCGGTGGTGATGGTGCTGGCCCACGAGTACGGGCACGCCATCCAGGAGATGGCCAAGACGGTGGGCCGCAAGACCCCGACCATCGTCAAAGAGCAACAGGCCGACTGCTTTTCCGGAGCGTTCATCCGCAGCGTGGCCGAGGGCAAGGCCAAGCACTTCACCCTCAACACCTCCGACGGCCTCAACCAGGTGCTGGCCGCGACGGTCGCCTTCCGCGACGCCGATCCCGATGATCCGCAGAACGTGCACGGTTCCGCGTTCGAGCGGGTGACCGCGGTGCAGATCGGCTTCACCGACGGGGCCAAGGGCTGCAAGGCCATCGACCAGAACGAGATCGACCGTCGCCGCGGCAATCTGCCGCAGACCCTCAACAATGACGCGCAGCGCGGCCAGTCCGACGTCACCCAGGCCACCCTGCAGGAGATGGCCAAGGCCATGGCCTCGATCATGCCGATCAAGAACGAGCCCAAATACAGCTACGACTCCGCGAAGCTGAACTGCCGCAACGGCGCCGACACCGCCCCGGTCACCTATTGCCCGGCCACCAATCTGATCGGCACCGACGTCCCGGCCCTGCACGATCGCGGCGTCTCCAATGCCGACGACCAGGACGCCCTGCCCGCCAACGTGACCGGCGACTTCACCGCCTACATCGTGTTCATCTCCCGATACACGCTGGCGGTGCAGAACGCGGCCGGGCAGGCGCTGAAGGGCGCGAAGACCGGATTACGCGCGGCGTGCCTGTCCGGGGTGATCTCCGCGAAGCTGGCCGACCCGAACCGCAGCAAGCAGGGCGACGTCAGCCTCTCGGCGGGCGATCTCGACGAGGCGGTCTCGGGCCTGCTCTCCGACGGGCTCGCCGCCAGCGACACCGACGGCAAGACGGTACCCAGCGGATTCTCCCGCGTGGATGCCTTCCGCGCAGGTGTGCTCGGCACCGCGGACACCTGCTATTCGCGCTACGCGTAACCCCGTCATCCCGGCGTGCTTTTGGCCGGGATCCACCCCACCGCGATGGATTCCGGCCAAGAGCATGCCGGAATGACGAGGGGATTCAGCCGAAGGGCGGCGGCGCGACCGGCTCCAGGCGCAGGACCCGGTTGCCCAGCATGATCTCGGCGCCGGCGACCAGGACGAACGGCTGATTCGCCTGCAGCCGAATCCAATCCCGGTACCCCGGCGGCCGGACCCGGGTGCCGTTGGTGGAACCGCGGTCGACGAGGGTGATATCCCAGTTCACCAGCCGGATTTCGGCGTGCGCCCGGGACATGCCGCCGGAGCTGTCGTCGATGCGCAGCGGAATCAGCCCCGCGCGCACCGCCTCCGAGTTCTCCGGATCGCGCCCGACCACGGCGTCGGTGGCCACCATGTAGGTCATGCCGTCGTCGAGCACCAGCATGCCCAGCGGCGGGCGGATCACCTCGGCGACCTGCTGGGTCTGGTCCACCGGCATGCCGCACACCGTGCAGAAGGCGGCGCGCGGATCGCTGGGATGCGCACGCGCGCACTTGAATCCGAGCACCTTCACGGTGAGGGCGGTGGCCTTGGCGGTCTGCTCCAGCCGCCGCTGCAGATCCGGATCGGGCTTGGGTGCGGGATTGGTGCCGCTCGCCTCGCCCGACCCGCCCATCTCGGTGGGCGCGTGGTGCAGGTCGATGCCCTCGGTATCGGGATCCAGCGCCACCTCCGGCGCCACGGTGAACTCCGGATCCAGAGGCGCGGGAATCCGATTCGACGTGCGCGTCGGAATCAGATTGGGGTCCAGGGGAATCGGCTCGTCGCGCACCGGAATCGGCTCGGGTGCCACGGGAATCGGCCGGGGCTCGGGCCGACTCGACTCGAGCTGGCGATCGCGATCGGCGTCGAAGGCTGCGGTCGGCGGGGGCGGTTCCGCGCTGCGCTGCCGCGCTCCGGCCGCGCGCACCGGCCGCCGCGACACCACCGGCTCGCCCTCGAACCACACCACCGCGCCCGCCGCGGGCGCGATTCCCTCGACGAGCGAACCGATTCCGCGCGCCGGCAGCTCCGGCGGCCGCCGCCGGCTCTCGTCGATGAACAGCGCCGCGGCCCGCGCGGGCGGCTCGGCCACCCGGTCCACGGTGAACGCCGCGTCGCTGCCCCGGTAGTACTCGACCACGGATCCGGCCAGCACCGCCGTCACCGATCCGTGCAGGAAGATGGCGACGCCACCGGTCTCGGCGGTCGTGAGGATCCCGAACTCGATGGGCTCCCCCGGCGAAATCTGCTCGGCCTCCCGCATCAGCCACCGCGTGGCCTGTCGCGCCACCAGCCGTCCGGGCCCGTCCGGCGCGAGGTCGGTGGCCTCGGCGACCAGCTCCCCGAGCGCCCGAGCCGCCACGACGGCCCGTGATTCGGATGTGAGTTTCCCCCGCTCCCGGTGCGCCACCAGCACGACCGCACCCGCCACGCGGATCAGCACATGGTCGCCCGCGACGACCTCGACCTGCCGATCCATCACGGGAACCGGCCCGCGACGAACACTGAGCAGGGGTAGTTCAACACAGCCACCAGGTTACGTCTCCCCCGTCCTCGCGCCCCGCCCAGGCGATAACCGTCCAGTAAGCTCCGGCTTGCACAGCAGGCCAACGAGGAAGACCGGGGGGACAGTTCAATGGCATTGAGTCCCGGCACCGTCGTCGGCGGCTACCGGATCGTGCGCGTCCTCGGGTCGGGCGGCATGGGCACCGTCTACCTGGCCAAGCATCCGCAGTTGCCGCGCATGGACGCGCTCAAGGTGCTCTCGGCCGATCTCACCAGTAACGAGGAGTTCCGGGGCCGCTTCGAGCGCGAGGCGAATGTGGTTGCGGGCATGGACCACCCGAATATCGTCGCCGTCCACAATCGCGGCGAGGAGAACGGGCAGCTGTGGATCGCCATGCAGTATGTCGAGGGCACCGACGCCTCGGCCGAGCTGAAGCGCGATCCCGCCTCGATCCCGCCGCTGCGCGCGCTGTCCATCGTCACTCAGATCGGCCGCGGCCTGGACTACGCGCACCGCCGCGGCCTGCTGCACCGGGACGTGAAGCCCGCCAACTTCCTGCTCTCCAGCGTCGACGGCGAGGACGAGCGCGCCCTGCTGGCCGACTTCGGGGTCGCCAAGTCCACCGAGGACACCACCGAGCTCACCCAGACCGGCAGCTTCGTCGCCACCATCGCCTACGCGCCCCCGGAGCAGCTGTCCGGGCATCCGCTGGACCACCGCGCGGATATCTACAGCCTGGCCTGCGCCTTCTTCAAGCTGCTGACCGGCCGGAACCCTTATCCCGCAACGCAACCGGCACTGGTCATGATGGGCCACCTGCACGAGCCGCCGCCGCGCGCCACCGACGTCGACCCGACTCTGCCCGCCGCCCTGGATCAGGTGTTCGCACGCGCCATGGCCAAGAATCCGGCCGAGCGCTACAACTCCTGCCGTGATTTCACCGAGGCCGCGGCCGCCGCGCTGGTGCCCGGCTACATGCCGGTGTCCACCACCACCTCGCCCACCTACCCGATCCAGGTGGCCCCGCCCGGCATGTTCCGACCGGGTGGCGAAACAGTAACCGGCACAACGGCTTCCACCGCCGATCCCACCGACACCGTCCGGCTGCCCCGCAATCACAACCGCCTCTACGCCGGCATCGGCGCGGCCGTGGTCGCGGTGGCGCTCGCGGTGGGCATCGGCATAGTTGCCACCCGCTCCGGCGAATCCGACCACACGGCAACGAATTCCGTGGCCGCCACCGCGAGCGACGCCGGTCTGAGCCCGATCGACAAGGCGCGCAAGGACAATCCCGCCTTCCAGGGCAAGACCGTCACTATGGTCGACGTGACGGGTTCGTCCTTCAGCGTCAAATACAGCATCTACCTGACCGGTACCCCGCAGGCGAAGTTCCTCGAGAGCCTCGGCTTCGTCTACAACGACCAGTACCGGGCCGCCGACAACGAGACCTCGCCGCGGCCGGCCGACGGCTGGGGGTCGCTGAAGGTGCCCGACAACTCCTACATCCTCGCGGTCCGCAGCGACGAGAAGGCCGGTGGCGGTGGACTGCTCGGCCTGCCGAGCGAGATCACCAGCTCGCGCGCCGTCGTCATCCCGGTCGACGACGCGGCCACGGTGGCGGCCCTGCGGAACTGGAGCGCGGACTCCTCGCAGGCCCTGATCGGCAAGCTCGTCCCGGTGTTGCACAACCGGATCAAGTAGGGTCACGACCGTTCGTCCTCCGGGGGGGAGGGAATAGGGTGTTGGCCGGTTGTTTGCCAATGGGAGGGGAAGCATGCGGGCGATGACGAGGGCGGCCATGGCGGCCGCGCTGGCGATAGTGGTGGCGGCGACCGCCGCGTGCGGCTCGGACGACGACCCGGCCCCGGCCACCCCGGTGGAACCGGCCATCGATCTGAGCAAGCTCGACACCGGCAACCTGCCCACCGAGCCCAAGCACTACGACAAAGCCGCCGACCCGCAACTGGCCCGGATCGTGCAGGCCGAGCGGCTCGCCAACTACATCCCGCTGCCGGTCGAGGTGAATCCCGAGATCAAATACCCGGCCCCCGCGGTCAGCGCCGCGGTCCGGCCGTTCATCGACCTCGGCTCCAGCGCCATCAAATTGCGCGCCAAGGCCGATCCCGCCGCGCTTGCCGCCGCCGCACCCGGCTTCCTGTCCGGCTTCGTCACCACCGGCAGCTCCGATCCGACGCCGGATCTGTCCTACGAGTACGAGAACCTGGTGCTGATGTTCACCGACGAGGGCGCGGCCAAGGCCGCCGCACCGGCCCTCGGGCAGGTTGATTTCGACGCGATCGGGGGCAGTCGGCGGCTGGGGATCGATAAATATCCGGACGCCTTCGTCTACCTCGACACCTCGTACGACTTCAATGCCGGAGTCCGATCCTGGTATGCCACCGGCAGATTCGTCATCTTCACCTACGTCTGGGACAACGTGATGGCCGAAACCGGGGTCAGCGATCCGGCCAAGCTCACCGCGCGCGTGCAGCTCGGCCTCGACGCCATCCCGCCCGCGCTGGCGAAATTCCCCGCTATCCCGGCCGATCAGCTGACCGAACAACAGGTCGATATGGACGGCGTGCTGGGGCGCAGCCTGCCGACCGTGGCCGTGGACCAGTCCGAGCGCGGCATCCCCGGCGTCTACGACCGACACGGCGGACTCCAGCTCTTCCCCGGTGACGAAGCGGCGACGCTGTTCGAGCAAACCGGTGTGGACCGGGTGGCGTTCAACGGCGGCTCCGTCTTCCGCGCCCGCGACGCCGCCGGAGCAGCAGCGATCGTCGCCGCCCGCAGCGCGACCTCGCGTACCTTCCGGCCGGCCGAGTCACCGGTGAATCTGCCGAATGCGCAGTGCCGCAAGTACTCCGGGCCGATCAAGCTCTCGATCTCCTACTACTGCTATGTCACACACGGCCGTTACGCCGCCGAGGTGGCCGCCAATCAGCTGCTCGACGCCCAGCAACGAATCTCGGCGCAATACGCCAGGCTCGTGAACGCGGACAAGTGAGGGGGAACGCCATGCTCTCGCGGAGACTTCGAACGACCACCCTGCTCGCGATCGCAGCGGCCGCTGTGGCGGGCTGCGCCACGACCGTCGACGGTGCGGCGCATCCCGGTGAAATCGACGTCCGGACACTGGATGTCGGAAAGTACTCCACCGATCCCCTGGAGCTGCGCTACACCTACGGCCCGGGCATGGGCAACGGTTTCAACCTGGCCACGCAGCGGCTGGCCGACCACGTCGTGAACGGGGCGGACATCGATCCCGCGCTCGCCTTCGGCACCGGCGTGATCTCGATCCTCGACGCGGATCGGGCCACCAAGGTACTGGCCAAGGCCACCAAACCGGTGCTCGAAGCCGACAAGATGATGTTCGGCATCTCGGTGGGGCACAGCGAAAAACAGCCCGATCCGACCGGCAAGACACCGGCCGACAGCGCCTTCACCACGGTGACGGTCATCCAGTTCCCCGATGCCGCGACCGCCTCGAAGGCCGCCGCCGAATTGGACGAGGCCGACTTCGGCGTGGCGCCGGATCTGAATCAACGCGTCCCCTTGCCGAAATACCCGGATGCCCACGCACATTGGCGTCCCGGGGTTGCGACCCTCGGCTCGACCATTGCCCGCGGAAGTTATGTCGTGAATACCTATCTCGGCGTGAAGGATCCGGAACTGCCGCAATTGACCGCGCTCGCGGAAAAGGTCTACAACGCCCAACTGCCGCTGCTGGATTCATTGCCGGCGCTCGATCGCGAAGGTGTACTTCGGCTTCCGTACGACGCCGACGGAATGTTGCGGCGCACGTTGAACACCGATGACAATTTCGCACCCAACTTTCTCGAACAGGCCGTCGCCGACCAGCGCGGGTTTCTGAATCGAATGACCGACCAGGTTTTCTGGCGGCGGCTCGTCACCGACAGCGGCATGGACCGGTATGCCACCTCGGGGGCGAGCTATTCGGGCAGCAGCATGCTCTTCCGCACCCGCGACGCGCGGGCGGCCCGGCAGTTGGCCACCGCCATTCTCGAACACGGCTATTCCGGCGCGGCGGACACACCGGCCGGAATTCCGGACACGAAATGCGGCGAATCCACCGCCAAGAACAAGAGCAGCGTCAAGCGCTATCGATGCATGCTCAGCTATCGCGGGTACACGGCCCTGGTCGAGTCCGATCAGCTCGCCGACGTCCATCAGCGGGCGGCCGCCCAGTACGCATTGTTGGCGAATAGCACCTGGTAACCGATTTGTGAGCTTCCTCTCGCGTGGAGGTTCTCACCCCTTTGCGGTTGGCACTGGTCAGAGGCACCGATCCTTGGATAGTGTGCTGACGAATAGCTGTAACAGGGGTGGAACCGCGGGTGCGTGACCTGCGTCCAATCAGGAAGAACGGGTCGTCCCCCCGCGAAATCGAAAGGAGGCACCGTGGCCGGTGCATTCGAAGCCAGTAATGAGCTCATCCAAACCAAGGCCAAGGAGTTCCAGCAGACGCACGACATGCTGATGCACGCCATCGCCGATCTGAAGCGCGATGAGGACAGCATGGTGGCGGGTTCGAACTGGCGAGGCGGCGCGGCCGACGCGTTCAACGCGTTCATGCAGCGCTACTACTTCCAGGCCGACAAGCTCAACGACAAGTTGATGCACACCGCCGAGAACCTGATCAAGGTCGGCTCCAACTACGAGGAGCACGACAAGGACTACCAGTCCAAGGTCAACGCGCAGATCTCGAGCCTCGACCTCCCGGCCGTCTGACCGGCTCCCCCTCTTTTCGGACTTTGGCAAAGGAATTCACCATGGCAGCAATCGACGGCCAGATCATCTCCGCTCATTTCGAGGGCGTCGCCGACGGCGCGAATTCGATCATCCGCCGCGCGGAGGTCATTCGCGACCAGCTCGAGGCGTTCCACCGCAATGTCGAGGAGTTCGTGCAGAACAACTGGAAGGGTGACGCGAACGATGCGTTCGCCGACCTCCAGCGCATGTGGAACCAGCACGTCCTCCAGCTCAACACCACGTTGAACGGCGCGGCCACGCTCGTTCGGACGGGCAACGCCGAACTCCAGGCCAAGGACACCGCCCTCGCGGGCCTCTTCTGAGGTTGATCAGCGCCTGACCAGAACTTCATAGCGAACGGGCCCCGGCATCGCGCCGGGGCCCGCTGGCGTTCAGGGGGTCAGGAGTCGGATGGGGGAAGCCAGCCGGTTTGGATGAGGTCTTCGCCTGCGCGGGTGCCGTACGTGCCGCGGCCGGGGGGCATGAGGGAGGGGCGGGTGTTGCCGAAGAGGATGCCCTCGTCGCGGCTGCAGCTCATGACCAGGGAGGCGGAGTTGAGTTCCTTCAGGCGGTTGAGGGTGGCCTCGTACATGGCTCGGCCCGCGCCGCCGGAGCGGCGGGCGAGGATGACGTGGAAGCCGAGGTCTCGGGCGTGGGCCAGGTGGTCGATCAGAGCGTGCAGGGGGTTGCCGCTGGCGTTGGCGACCAGGTCGTAGTCGTCGACGATCACATACAGTTCGGGGCCGGTCCACCAGGAGCGGTCCTTGAGCTGTTGCGGGGTGACGTCGGGGCCGGGCATGCGCTGGGTGACGTAGGTGGCCAGGTCGGTCATGTTCTGGGTGAACTGGGGTGCGGTGGTGCCGTAGCCGGCGAGGTAGCCCTGGGGGACGGTGCCGAGCATGGTGCGGCGGTAGTCGCCCATGATGATGCGGGCCTGGTCGGGGGTGTTCGAGGCGCAGATGGATTGGACCAGGGAGCGCAGGACGGTGGTCTTGCCGCATTCGGAGTCGCCGATGATGACGAAGTGCTGGCTGGCGGCCAGGTCCAGATAGACCGGGGCCAGCTCGGATTCGTTGATGCCGAGGGGGAACCGCAGGCAGGCACGGCTGCGGTCCAGCTGGGACGGCCAGTCACCGGCCATGCGCAGCAGCTCTTCTCGCTGCAGCCGCTCGGGCAGCATGCGCACGGCGGGAGCGGGACGACCCGGGGTGAACCGGGTGATGGCCGAGACCGCCTGCGCCACACCGGTTCCCAGACTCGCCGGGTCGGAGTTGCCGTCGACCCGGGGCAGCGCGGTCAGCATGTGCAGCCCGTCGGCGGTCATGCCGCGACCGGGACGCCCCATGGGCACCAGTGCCGCGAACTTGCGGCCCAGGTCGGAGTCCATCGGATCGCCGAGCCGCAGTTCGATGCGCGTCCCGATCTGATCCTTGAGTGCGGGCCGCGCCTCCGCCCACCGGTTCAGCGACATGATCACGTGCACGCCGTACGAAAGGCCTTGTACCGCAAGGTTCATGACGGTTTGTTCGAGCAGTTCGAATTCCTGCCGGAACGCGCCGTAGCCGTCGATCACCAGGAACACGTCGCCGAATGGATCGGCCTGGACGCCCGCGGCCGTCTGATCACCGGCCGCGTCGACTGACCGCAGTCGCCGGAATTCGGCCATGGATTCGACGCCCAGTCGCCGGAAGCTGGCCTCGCGCCGCCGCACGATGCCCACCATCTCGGCCACGGTGCGCCGCACGGTGTCCTCTTCCATGCGGGACGCCACCGCGCCCACGTGCGGCAGGCCCTCCAGGCCGACCATGGTGCCGCCGCCGAAGTCGAGCAGATAGAACTGCACCTGTTCGGCGGTGTGGGTCAACGACATCGCCATGACCAGTGAGCGCAGCGCGGTCGACTTGCCCGACTGCGGGCCGCCGACCACCGCCGCATTGCCGCGCGAACCGGACAGGTCCACCACCATGGGGTCGCAGCGCTGATCGTAGGGCCGGTCGACAATGCCCATCGGGGCCCGCAGTGCCGCAACGGGATTCCAGTCGCCGGTGAGGATCGAGCGCGGCAGCAGCTCGTCCAGGGTCGGGGCCTCGCCGAGCGGCGGCAGCCAGATCTCGTGGGCCGGGCGGCCATGCCCGCGCACCCGCGACACCAGCATCTGCAGGTTGGAGATCTGGTCGGTGTCGGCGGGCTCCTCGATCAGCTCCGGCAGTTCGGGCGGCGGAATCCGGTCGGAGGCACGGAAATCCACGTGGCCTGCGGTGAACGGGCGTGCGGCCGTATCGATCTGGACGGACTGGGAGGTGACTGTGACCTCCCGGTACGAACCGCCACCGAGATAGGGCCCGGAGACATAAGAGGACTGGAATCGCTGGATCTCGCCGGAATCCGACTTCAGATAGCCACCACCGGGATTGTTGGGCAGGTTGTACGCGTCCGGCACGCCGAGCACCTGACGGGATTCATTGGCGGAGAAGGTCTTCAAACCGATCCGATAGGACAGGTGGCTCTCCAGCCCCTTGAGCCGCCCCTCTTCCAGCCGCTGCGAAGCGAGCAGCAGATGCACGTGCAGCGAGCGTCCCAGGCGGCCGATCATGGTGAACAGTTCGGCGAAATCCGGGTGCTGGGAGAGCAATTCGGAGAACTCGTCGAGCACCACGAACAGCGCGGGCATGGGATCCAGGTCCGCGCCCGCCGCGCGCGCCTTCTCGTATTCGGAGACATTGGCGAAATTGCCCGCCGAGCGCAGCAGTTCCTGGCGGCGGTTCATCTCACCGGCCAGCGCGTCACGCATGCGGTCGACGAGGTCGGCCTCTTCCTCGAGGTTGGTGATGATGGCCGCGACGTGCGCGACGCCTTCGAGCCCGAGGAAGGTGGCGCCACCCTTGAAGTCCACCAGCACGAAGTTCAGCTGATCCGGCGAATGCGTGGCGATGAGCGAAAGCACCAGTGTGCGAAGGAATTCCGACTTACCTGAACCGGTAGCGCCGATGCACAACCCGTGCGGGCCCATGCCGCCCTCGGCCGCCTCCTTGATATCGAGGACGACCGGCAGCCCGTCGGCCCCCACACCGAACGGCACCCGCAGCCGCTCCCGCCCGTAGCGCGGCTTCCACGCGGTCTCCGGCGTGAAAGCCCCGATATCGCCCAGGCTCAGCAGCTGCGACCAGCTCGAAATGACCTCGCCCTCTTCGCCGGTCGCGTCCGCGGTCCGCTGGGCGGCGGCCCGATAGGGCGCGAGTCGCCGCGCCGCCTGTTCGGCCTCCTTGGCGGTGATGCGGTCGATGACCGCGAAGCGCTCCATCACCCCGGAGGCTCCGCGCCCGGCGCACTCCCCGTTCTCCACCACCATCTGGATGCCCCGCGAGGCGGCCAGCCGCGGCGCGTAGCCGCACAGGTCGATGACGGTCACGCCCTCGAAGCCGGTCTCGCGCAGCGGATCTTCCTCCGCCTCGAGCAGTCCGCCGTCCACCACCAGCACGATCTGGGTCAGATTCGGATTCGGCGGCTGATTGCGCGAGTACCGAACCCGGTTGTACAGCAAGGGATTCAGATCGGCGTGCGCCTCCCGGATGGACCCGTACACCATGCGCCCGCTGCCGACCCCGTCCTGTGAATCCGGGTGCTGGGTGTGCGGCAGCCACTTGGTCCATTCCCATTCGCGGGCGGTGTCGGGCCCGCAGACCACGGCGATCAAAACCTGGTCGGGCCCCTGGAACATGGCCAGTTGCAGCAGCATGGCCCGGGTCATCTCGCGAGCCTGGGCCCGGTCCCCGGTGAGCTGCACACTGGCGAAGCCCTTCACGGCGATCGCGGTGGGCAGATCCGGCACGGTCGAGTGGGTCCGCACGAACCGCCGCAGCGAGACCGCGGCAATGGGTTCGAGCTCCTCGACGGGCCCAGTTTCCGGGGCGACCAGTCTCGTAGCAAGCCTCTGGCTACCGAGTCCGATGCGGGCGTGGCAGAAGTCCTTGTCCCCCGGCCGGCGCTCCCACATCCGGGTCGTCCCGGCCAGCATCCAGATCAATCCGGGCTCGGGATGACTCCATTCGACGGCGGCCCGCTGCTGCCCGGCCGTCTCCTCCACGTCCTTGCGCACCTGATCGAGATAGCGCAGATAGTCCTTGCGGTCCTCGTTCGCCTCGGCCGCCTTCTGCCCCTTGCCGCCCTGCCCGGCATACATCCCGACCATGGAGAACACCATCATCATCGGGAACATGAGGCTCATCGGATTGGTAGCTATGCCGCTGCCGGAGGTGATCATGAGCGCCACCATCCCGAGCATGCCGACGCCCATGACGACGGGCATGAGCTTCGAGAAGAGATTGGCCGGCACCGCCCGGGGAATCACCGGCGGCGGCTGCAGGGTCACCTCGCCACCGGGCGAGCGGGGCATCTCCCGGCGTGGACGACGTTGGAACCGAACGGTGCTCATGGCTGAAATTTCACCCATCGAATCCGTTGGACATGCGGTCTCAGTGTACGGACGGCAACCATCATGCCGTACAGTGCGGGCGTGACGCACTCGCGTACGGACCACCACCTCGATGAGCTCCGGCCGGATCCGGCTGGCACCGTCCGCGCGCCGGATCTGGCGCGAGTCACCATTCTGGCCAAGCACACCCAGGTCGATATGGCCATTCCCGTCGATGTGCCGGTGGCGCTGGTCATCCCGAGCGTGGTCGACATGGTCGATCAACACAATCGAGGCAATGACTTCGACCAGGACGGCGAACAGTTCGAGCCGCACGAGTGGGTGCTGGCCCGCATCGGGCAGCCGCCGTTCTCCAATTCGCTCAGCCTGTCAGAGCAGGGCGTGCGCGACGGGGAACTGCTCATGCTGGAGAGCGCCGAGCACATCGCGCCCACGCCGCTGTTCGACGACATCATGTACAACGTCGCCATCGCCGACGCCGACCATTTCCGGGGCTGGACCCCGCGCACGGCCCGGCTGACCGGATCGGCGCTGGCCGTGGCCATCATGCTGACCGGCTGCTTCGGCCTGCTGGCCGCGCCGACCGCGATTCCCGGCTGGGTGAGCGGGATCGTCGCGACCTTTGTGACGCTGCTGCTGGTCACCGCGAGCATGGTGCTCAGCCGCATGTACCGCGATCACGCGAGCGCGCTGGTGCTGGGCGGCTGCGCGCTGCCCACCGCGTTCAGCGCGGGCATGCTGTACGTCCCGAGCCATTACGGCTGGGCCAACGCGCTGCTCGGCGCGGTCCTGGCCGGGGCCACCGCGATTCTGGCGTGGCGGGTGAGCGGGGTGGGGCTGGGCCTGTTCATCGGCGCGACCGCGGTGGCCGTATATGCGATCCCGGCCGCCCTGGTGGGCCTGCTGACGGATCTGCCCGCGCGGGCCATCGGCGGCGGTGCGGCCGCGCTCGGACTGGCCGGATTGTCGCTGGCCCCAAGGATTTCCATGCTGCTGGCCAAGCTGCCGCTGCCGCCGGTCCCCGCCCCCGGCACCCCGATCGACCCCACCGAGGACGATCCCGACGACCACCGCGCCCTGCCCAGCCTCGAGGCGCTGCGCCTGAAATCCGAACGCGCACGCGAATATCTGGCCGGATTGGTCGCGGCCACCACCGTGGTCGTGGTGGCGGGCGCGGTCACCGCCGTGGACCCGACCGCCGACAGCCCGTACTGGCCGGGGCTGGCCTTCGCCCTGGTGTGCGCGGTGGTGCTGATGTTCCGCAGCCGCACCTACGCGGGCGCGGAGCAGGCCGTGGTGCTCATCGCGGGCGGTACGGCCATCGTGCTGCTGGTGCTCATCGGCGCGGCCCTCACCCAGCGCCAGCCGCTCACGATTTTCGGTGTGGCCCTGCTGCTTTACGCGGCGGCGCTGGTGCTGGGCATTCTGGTGCCGCGCCAGCAGGCGACGCCGCCCATGCGGCGCGCGGTGGAGCTGCTCGAATACGCTTTCGTGGCGGCGGTTGTGCCGCTGGCGTTCTGGGTGACCGATCTGTACACGCTCGTGCGCGGACTGTGACCGAGTGGGCACCAAGGGCTTTCACGCAGCGGCAGCGACACTCACGCTGGCGCTGAGCGTTTCGTTCGGGCTCGGACCCGCGCCCGGCGTCGCCTACGCCGACAGACCGCCGCCCATCGACTCGGGCCTGTTACCGCCGGGCGGTCCGGCCGTGCCGCCCACCGAGACCGAGCACCCGGCGAACTCGCCCTGCTACAGCACTCAGTCGGGCGGTGAGGGGCCGACGATTCCCGTCACCCAGCGCACCCTGGATCTGCCCGACGCGTGGCAATTCTCCCGTGGCGCAGGGCAATTGGTGGCCGTCATCGATACCGGTGTATCGCCTCATCCCCGCCTGCCGGGCCTAATCCCCGGCGGCGATTACGTGGCCGCGGGCGGCGACGGCACCGAAGATTGCGACGCACACGGCACTATTGTGGCGGGCTTGATCGCGGCCACCCAGGCCGAGGGCCAAGGCTTCGCGGGCGTCGCTCCGGAGGCGCGGATCATGACCATCCGCCAGACCAGCGCGCTGTACCAGACCAAGGGCGCGGGCAAGGAAAAAGGCCCCGACGATATGCCCGACGGCTACGGCAAGATCTCCGCGCTGGCCTCGGCCGTGCGGCGGGCCGCCGACGCGGGCGCGCGGGTCATCAATATCTCGCTCGTCGCCTGTCCCACCAGCGAACCCACCAGCGCCGAGATGGGTGCGCTGGGCGCGGCCGTGCAGTACGCGGCCGAGGCCAAGGACGCCGTGATCGTGGCCTCGGCGGGCAATACCGACACCTGCAAGGCGAGCAATCCGGGCCTGGATCCGCTGCACCCCATCGCCGATCCGTGGGATCACGTCACCTCGTATGTGGTCCCGGCCTGGTGGGACACCTACGTACTGTCCGTCGGCTCGGTGGATGCCTTCGGCCAGCCCTCCAAGTTCACCGTCCCCGGACCATGGGTAGGGGTGGCCGCGCCGGGCGAGAACGTCATCTCACTCGATCCACGCAGCAATGGTCTGACCACCGCGAAGGTCACCAACCAGGGCCAGGTGATCCCTTACAGCGGAACGAGTTTCGCCGCGCCGCAGGTATCGGGTGTGGCCGCCCTGGTGCGTGCCCGCTTCCCCGACATGCGCGCCGCCGACGTCATCAAACGCATCGAGGCCACGGCGCACGCGCCGGGCGAGGGCTGGAACCCCTACATCGGTTACGGCACAGTCGATCCCGTCGCCGCGCTCAGCGACGAGGTGCGAAACGAACTGCCGCCCAAGCTCCCCGCCGGCCCGCGCGATCAACAACTGCCACTACCGAAGCCCGCACCCCCGGCCGACAACACCCCGCGCAATGTCGCCTTGATCGGCACCGGCGTCGTGGCACTCCTACTGGTCCTCGGCTTCCTCGCCTCGTTCCCCCTGCGCCGCCGCTTCGGCGTCCACGACGAGGGCTGATCACCACCGCCGTCATTCACCCGTCATTCCGGCATGCTTTTGACCGGAATCCACAGCGGCAGGGTGGATCCCGGCCAAAAGCGCGCCGGGATGACGGGTGCTCAATTCGCGGCTGGGCTCTGCGTCTTCACCGGTTCCTTGGCCGGACTCGGATCCGGCGCCACCCCGTCGTGCGCGACCATGGCGGCCTCGCGGCTGAGCGTCGGCCCGGGCGCGAGCAGGCCGACAATCGGCCAGGGCGCGGGTTCGGGCCGCACCTTTTCGGGGTCCATGCCCAGCGCCTTGGCGGCGTCCAGATTCTTGATGCCGAAGCGAACTCCGTAGTCGGACACGAAGAACAGGCTGTCGTGACGCTGGCTGTCCGGCTCGATCCCGGTCGACTGCACATACGCCCCCGCACCCGGCTTCATGTAGAAGCTGTCCACGTTCGGCCCGCTCCCGTCGGCCTGGGCCAGCGGAACCAGCTTGGCGCGGTCGGGAATCGGCACGGCGTGCCCGGTGAGCACGGTCAGTTCGGCGTGCTTGCTGCCGTCGGAGGAATCGGCCGAATTCAGCGGCTTCCAGGTCAGGCAGTCGATGGGCTGGTCCTTGCCGTCCACCAGCGTCGGCGCCTCGTCGGGATACTTCGACACCTGCAGCGCCGAGGACACCGGCGCACCGGTCCGGTCGGCCTGCGCGATGTGGTCGTCGGCGGCCGCGGACCGGTAGGCATTGCGGATGATGTCGGCGGTCAGAGCCGACACCGGCTGCAGCCCGTCGGCGAGCACGACGTAGTACTTGCTGTCGGTGCGCACCTGCACCACGTCGCCGATGCGGTGGTCGCCGATCGGGTAACCCGGTGCGGCTCCGGCATTCTCGATGCGCGGCGCCACCAGCGGCAGGACCTCGGGAATGGCATTGAGCAGACCCTCGCTGATCGGCCGCGGTGTCTGGCCGCGCAGGTCGAGGGCGTCGACGACGGCGCGATCGTTCAGATCGATCTGGGCGCGCTCATTGTCGTAGACCAGGTAGGTGTGCTCCCGGCTCTGCACCAGCAGTGCCTTGCCCGAACCCATCGCAGATGCCTTGTCCGCCAACGTCAGATCCCCGGCGAGCACCGAGGTGGTGAGGTTGCGGCTACCGTCATTGGACAGCGCGTCGCACACCGTCCAGGTGCGGCCGTCACCACCGGTGAAGTTCAGCGAGGTCGGCGCGCCCGGAATCCCGATCAGCTGCCCGCGCGGCTTCTTGGCCAGCTCGGACTCCTTGACGGTCGCGGGCTTGGCGGCATCGCCCGCGGCCAGCCGCGCCGAGGCGATGTTCAGCGCCGGATGCACGACCCCGTCGAGCACCACGTAGACCGCGCCGGTGTCCTTGCCGATGAGGATCTTGTTGGACCCGATCTTGTCCTGCGGCCGCAGCAGGGCCAACACTCCGCAACCCGCCAGTGCGACACACGCGAGGATGAGTCCGGCGGTGAACGCGCGGGACTGGGAGCGCATGGGATCGTGCAGCATTCGCACGTCCCTGCGGACCAGGGCGTGCTCCATGCGACGGACCAGGAAGCGGTAGCCGCTCACCTGCCATCGGGTCGTGGGTTTCGAAGGCATACAACTCCCGGAAGGTCGTTGCGTTCGCCGAACACAGTACAGTTACCAGGACCTTCATTCGCGCGCGGCCACTCCTGAGGGGCCGCTATCGGGGAGCCGGGGACGACGATGACGACCGATTCCGGGGAGACGGCGGGGCGGCCGTTGCTCGGCCGGATCTCCTTCGCCAACCTGGTCTGGGCCCAGGTCGCCGGACTGGTCGTTCTGATCCTGGCCGTGATGTGCGGATTGATCTGGTGGGGTGCGCTCGCCCTCGGCATAGTGGTCGGTCTGATCCTTCTGTTACCGCTCGGCAAACGCACCGTGTCGGACTGGATCGCGACCCGCGGCCGGTTCCGGGCGCGCCGCGGCCACCCGCCCGCCGACATCATCGACTTCCGCGCCCCCGACGGCCGCTCGCTCGGGCTCTACCGCGACGGCAGCCGCGTGGTGGCCGTCGTCGAGGTACTGGCCCCCAAGGGCGGACTGACCCGCCTCGGCCGCGCCACCGTGCACTCCGCGCACCTGCTGCCGCTGCCCGAACTCGCGAAAAGCCTGAGCCAGCACGACATTCTGCTGTCCGGCATCGATATCGTCTCGCACGGCTACCGCAGCCGCTCCGGCACGCCCGCGGGCGCCATCTACGAATCGCTGCTGGGCCCGCTGCCCGCCACCGCGCACCGCACGGTCTGGCTGGCCATCGCCTTCGACCCGATCGCCTTTCCCGAGGCCGCGGCCCGGCGCGGCGGCGGGCTCACGGGCGCGTGCCGGGTGGTCACCATCGCCACCCAGCGCATCGTGCGCACCCTGGAGGACGGCGACTGCTCGGCCCGGCTGCTCACCGCGCCCGAGATCCGCCAGGCCGCCCTGCAGGTCACCGCGGGCGTGGATCCCGGTGAGCTGACCCAACACTGGCGCTACGCCGAGCTCGGCAACAGCGTGAACATCGGCGCCGCCGTGGATCCCCGGCAGCTGGCCTCCGACCTGCTGGCCCAGCTCTGGGTGCCCGCCTCGCGCGGCACCACGGTGGCGGTTCGGCTGCGGCCGGGCCGCAACGCCGAGACCGTGCGCATCGGCGCGGCCTGGCGGCTCACCGCCCGGGAGCTGCCCGAGGAGCCGGTGCAGCAGCACATGATCTCCATGAACGGCCGACACCGTGAGGGCCTGCTCGCGCATCTGCCGTTCGCGGTGCCCGGCCTGGACGACACCGTGCCCACCGAGGTCCGCGAGATCGCCGACATCGACGCCCTGCAGTTGCCGTCGGCGGGCTGCGGGCAGCTGCTCGGCTCCGACGAGGACGGCAATGGCGTCGCGATCCGCCTTGTCGGCCAGGGTATTTCGAGCGTGTACGTGGCGGGTGAGCTCTATCTCGCGCAGCAGCTCATCTTCCGCGCACTGGCCGTCGGCGAACGCATCCTGATCCGCACCGACCGGCCACATGCCTGGCACCAGCTGGTCACCACCATCGGCAATCCCGAGCGGCTCACAGTCGCCGCCGAAACCCACCAGCCCGACACCGATTTCACCGCCACCGTCGTGGACGGCGTCCTCGCCCCCGCCCCGCACGCCGGTGTCACCACCCTCTACCTCACCGGCGATCCCCTCGGCTGGCCCGCCGCCAAACCGGACCTGTCCATCCATCAGCCGGGTGCCGCCGGGAACCGAATCATCCTGCGTACCGGCACAACCGAGGTCCCGCTGACCCTCGTCTCCATCCCCCGCGAGTCCACCTATATCGGGCAGCCCCGCGCGGCGGCCTTCGCGAACTAACTTCCCGGGTACGGTTCGACGGTCCTGGCGGTGCGCAAAGCCCCTGCCCACCAGGCGAGTTGGCGCAGCATGCGCTCGGCGGCGTCGATGGCCGCGCCGTCCTGGGTGTTGCCGTCGGCGTCGAATTTCCGCTTGGCCTCGTGGAAGCTGACGGTCTCACGGACGGAGACCATGTGGATCTCGGCCACCACCTGACGCAGCTGCTCGACCGCGCGCAGCCCGCCGGACAGGCCGCCGTAGCTGACGAATCCGATTGGCTTGCCGCGCCATTCCCGCTTGACGCTGTCCAGGGCCGTCTTGAGCGAGGCCGGATAGCCGTGGTTGTACTCGGAGGTGACCGCCACGAACGCGTCGGCCGCCGCGATCCGCCGCTGAAAGGCCCGCACCTCCTCGTTCTCGGTCAGATCCGTCGGCAGCGGCGTATCGATCAGATCGATGACCCCCACCTCGAACGCCTCGTCGGCCCGCGCCTGCTTCAGAAACCAGTCCGCGACCACCGGCGCGAACCGCTTGGGCCGCACACTGGCGATGATGACCTCGAGCCGCAGCGGGGTGTCCGTCGAATATTCGGCCATGCCCGGAGCCTAACGGCTCACCTTCAGCGGCGGCCGGTCCCGCGCGCGGCGTAGTCGGCCAGGCCCTGGGCGGGCGGGGTGCGGGCATTGAAATCCAGGGCGTGCCTGGCCCGTTCCGGATTCGCCACCACATGGCGGATATCGGTGACCCGGCACTGCCCGGTCACCACCGGCGACGGCCCGTCCACCGCCTTGGCCATGACCGAGGCCACCTCCCACAGCGTGAGCGGCCGCCCCGAGGCGATATTGAGCGGCAGGAATCCCGGCACCTGCCGCTCCACCGCCGCCACCGTCGCGACGGCCGCATCCCGCACATGCACGAAATCCCGTACCTGCCCGCCGTCTTCGAAAACCCGCGGCGGCCGTCCGGCCAGCAGCTCGGCCCGGAACCGTGCCACCACACCGGCTTCCGCGGACCGCACCCGCCGCCCATCGGCCACCGGCTCGCCGTAGAGATGGTGATAGCGCAGCACCGCCGCGGCCGATCCGGTGGTCGCCACCCAGGCCAGCGCGTAGTGCTCCTGCGCGACTTTGCTTGCCGCATAAGCACTCCGGGGCCGCAGCGGCGCGTCCTCCCCCATTGGCTCCCAGGTCAGCACATCGCCGGACCGCAACTCCCGATGATCGAACATCCCGCGATCCACATCTCGCCGCCGCCGTGGTCCGGGATAGAAGACTCCGCCTCTGGCCCCGCGATACCGGCCCTCGCCGTACACCGCCACCGACGAACCGAGGACCAGCCGCCGCACCCCCGCGCGCTCCATGGCGGCCAGCAGGACCGCTGTGCCCGCGTCATTGTGCGAGGCATACAGCGCGGCCCACCGCATCCCCTCCGCCCCGGGCCGACTCTGTCCCCCACGATCCGCGCCGATCGGGGCGCGCACGCACGGCCCGGTCCCGTAACCGGCGGCCTCCTCACGCCGCCCCGGCCGACCGGAGCCGTGGTCCGGCGGTGACGACCCCGCGAGCGGGGGCTTCGCGCCGTCCCCGCGAGCGGCGGGCACCGCCCCCGGATGCTCACCCACTTCGCGCGCGGGCGATCCGGTGGCCTCGCGGTCCCCGTCGCTGCTCGCGCGGCCCGCGGCGGCATCACCCTGCGGCCCGTGTGCGCCCGCTCGTCGCAGCGGCGTGAGTTCTTGCTGGGCACCGGAATTCGGCGGCGCGGGCGGGATGATCTCCAGGGGGTCGCGAAGCTGTGGCAGCGGAACGGCCGCGGCCAGATGGCAGACCACGTCCACGCCGTCGAGCAGCGAGTCCAGCGCCTCGCCGTCGCGAATATCGCCGCGGATAACGCCCTCGGGCGCAATGGCATTCACGCCGTGCACGGTCTCGAGCAGGGCGTCGACGGGAACGACCTCGTGCCCCGCCGCCAGCAGGGCGCGATGGACGTGGGAGCCCAGGTAGCCGGCCGCGCCGGTCAGCAGGACGCGCAGGGTGTCGGAACCACCACCCGCATTCATGGCCCCAGCCTATTCGACCGGCCGCAGATGCTCACGTCCAGCGGGGGCCGTAACCCGAATACCTATTGGGTGATGGACATTCCGGGCGAAACAGATTCCCGGCGAGCAGCCCCCGGAATGACGAAAACCGCCGCGAGCAGGTGCAATGGCGCACCTCGGGGCACAACGTGGTGCCCCGGTCGCTCGGGCGGCGGTTCCGGGTTCGTCAGGGCAGTTCGAAGGGCAGCTGCACGCCTGTGCCGGTGAGGACGCGGCACTTGTCGCAGGTGTCGTCGCCCTCGACGGCTGCGACGGCGCGGCGCATGAGGGCCTTGAACGGCACCAGGTTGCGCTCGAACTCGGCGAAGACGGCGGCGGCGCTGACGCCCTCACCGGACTCCAGTCCCGCGTCCAGGTCGGTGACGAGAGCGATTGCGGAGTAGCACATTTCGAGTTCGCGGGCGAGTACGGCCTCCGGATGCCCGGTCATATTGACCAGCTCCCAGCCCTGTCCGGCGAACCAGCGGCTCTCGGCGCGGGTGGAGAAGCGCGGGCCCTCCACCACGACCATGGTGCCGTAGTCGTGCGAGGGCAGTTCGTCGCCGACGGAAGCGATTGCGGCCGAACGCAGCTCGTCGCAGTACGGGTCGGCGAAGGAGACGTGCACGCCGCCGGTGTCGAAGAAGGTCTGGGCGCGGCCCGAGGTGCGGTCCACCAGCTGGTCCGGCACGGCCACCGTGCCCGGACCCCAGTCGGCGCGCAGGCTGCCGACCGCGCAGGGTCCGAAGATGCGGCGCACGCCCAGCGAGCGCAGTGCCCACATATTGGCGCGGTAGGGCACGGTGTGCGGGGAGAACTCGTGCTTGCGGCCGTGCCGCGGCAGGAACGCCACCGAGCGTCCCTCCACCTGGCCGATGGTGATGGGGGCGCTGGGCGCGCCGTAGGGGGTCTCGACCTCGACCGTGACGGCGTCATCGCCGAAGAAGTCGTAGAACCCGCTGCCTCCGATGATGGCGAGCGATGCCCGTGGATCCGAACTCATGGGCACGATTCTCGCGCATGCGGGCATGAGTGGTGCTACCAGGGCAAACCATGTACCCTAGGGGGGTATCAATGACCGGGAGTGAGGACAGCGCAGGTGACCACCGACAAGACCGCCACCGCAGAGACCACCGCCGACGAGTCCTGCCACGACCACGCCGCCCACGGCTACATCACCGCCAAGGACGACTACCTCAAGCGCCTGCGCCGGATCGAGGGCCAGGCCCGCGGCCTGCAGCGCATGGTCGAGGAAGAGAAGTACTGCATCGACATCCTGACCCAGGTCTCCGCCATGACCAAGGCCCTCCAGGCCGTGGCCATGGGCCTCCTCGAAGACCACATCAGCCACTGCGTGGTCGACGCGGCCGTGGCCGGCGGCCCCGAGGCCGAAGCCAAGATCAAGGAAGCCACCGACGCCATCGCCCGCCTGGTACGCAGCTGACCCCTCAGCAGGCGGCGGTGCCGCCGGGGTAGGTGCCGAGGGTCATGGGGAGGGCCCAGCGGTCGGGGCCCGCTTGCCAGCCGGAGGCGACGCGGCGGGAGCCGCGGCGGGTGGGGACGCGGTCCTTGTGGTCGCGGGTGGCTCGGGGGGATTCGTAGTGGGGGGTGTCGGCGGTGGAGGCGCCGATTTCCAAGTCGGCGTAGAGGATTCCCTCCTCGCCCTCGTTCAGGGCCGTCACCACTTCGGTGCCGTCGGCGCCGTAGATGCGGCTGCGGCCGGTGCGGCCGATGGTGCGGGGGCGGGGCATGCCGCCCCAGGCGGCGTCGCTCACGATGGCGGCGGGGGCCAGTACGAAGGCGCCGACTTCCAGCGCGTACATGCGGCTGACGGTGGTGCTCGAATCCGGGCCGGGCGCATCGCCATCCGGATTGGCGGGCCAGGCGGCCACGTGGATCTGCTCCTCGTCGGCGCGCAGCGCGCGGGTGAGCAGCGGGCGCTGGTTCTCCTGTCCGGAGAGCGCGCCGTACTTGCCGATCGGAGTGTGGTGCACGGCGGGCAGATTGGGTGTCCCGGATGCGAATATCTTGCGTTCCACGCTGTTCAGCCCGGCTTTGCGGCGTACCGACAGCAACTCGCCGGAATCGTCGATCACGGCCTGCGACAGATAGATTCGCCGATCCTGCCGTTCGCCGAATCCGAGGACGACGTGAATGCCGTGCGCGGCAGCGGCTTCGGTGATCGCGCGCATTTCCGCACCGTCCCGCGTCATCGAATTCTCGCGGCAGCGGGTCGAATACTCGACATTCCACTGATTGGTATCGATCCAGCGCCACCACGGATATCCCGGTAGAAACGCTTCCGGGAATGCGACCAGCCGTGCACCCCGCGTCGCTGCCGCTTCGATCAGTTCGACGACCTGTTCCACGCCGTCGGACAGCCGCAGCCAGCTGGGTTCGGCCTGGACGGCGGCGACTCGCACCGTAATCCTCATCGCTTTTCCCTCATGGCACGTGATGCTTGCCAAGAGTTTCGGGCCAAACAATGGCGACGGGTGCCTAAAGACCGACTGATCATGCCAAGGCGCGAAAAGCCCCGGGAGTCGTTCCCATTTCCAAACGGAAGCTTCGGTAGAAACTACGCTCCGTGAGGAATCCCGATGCTTTCGCCACAGCCGATAGCGGCAACTGTGGCGCATTCCGGAGAAGATCGCAAGCACGTTCGATTCGCATGCGCCGCAGCACAGTTCCGGGCCCGCCCTCGAACTCGCTGAACACCCGATAGAGAGTACGCCGCGACATGCGGCAGCCTTCGGCGATTCGATCGACTCCGAGATCGGGATCGGAACAGTTGGCGCGCATGAAAGTAAGCACTCGTTGCCGGTTCAACGCATCCGCGGACTGATCGTGCGGGGTGCGCCCCGCCGCGGCGACGACCGCGGCCGCCAGCAGATCCATTCCCGGCTCGGCCAGCAGGGTGGCGGCGGCCGGATCGGTGCGCTGCAATCCCGCGACGCCCCGGAAGAATTGCGCCACGATTCCCGGCGCGGTCCCACTGGAAAAGACGGTGGCCGTGGGAACTTCGGGATCGGCTATGCCGTAGTGCTCGCGCAACCGGCTCAGCGGCACCTGCACCACGACCTGCTCCCAGTCGTTGTGCAGATCCCACTGATAGGGCCGCGTGGTGTCGTAGAACACGATCGAACCCGGATGCACCTCGGCCACCCGGCCGTCCTGTCGCAGTAATCCGTGTCCGGAAAGCGGAATACTCGCGATGAGGTACTCGTCATTCGTGCGCGCTATCAGCCGATCCGTGCGCCGGATGAACTGGGTGGACGATCCGACAACGGTCAGATCGAGCTCGCCATATCGCGCGGCTTCGATATGCCCAACAAAACGATCGGTCGGTTTTGGTGAAACCGCCAATGGCACATACGCCTCGCTCACATGCGCTTCCCAGCGCTCGAAAGCCTCGGCCGCCGATTGCTCCGGTCCGGACCTCACCTCGATCCGATTGACCGCTTCTGACGCTTCCACTCCCCGTCCCTCGATGCCAAAGGTCGGCCCATGTACGGCCGAATACTCGGGAGAGTGTGTCAGATCGCGGGATATGGGGCCAATGCACCGAATTAGGTATCGGGCACTTCCTCCGTAGCTACCGGCACTTCCGCTATGCGGCGGACTCGAAACTCAGGTCCAGCTCCAGATCGGCGTACAGCAAACCCTGTTCGTGCCCACTCAGCGGCAAGGCCAGCTCCTCCCCGCCGGGCGCGAAGATGCGCGCATGCCCGCCCGGCCCGCGCACCAGCTGCTTGGCCGGCTCCGAGCCGCGGCGGCTCTCACTGCCCGCCACATCCATCACCGAGCACGCCGCGATCACGTTCAGCTGCCCGACCACCGCGTACCAGAGCGTGGCCGCATTGTTCACGCGCACACCCCAATCCACGTCTCGCGCCACGATGAAGCCGGGCCAGGACACCACATGGATCTGCGCCCCGGTGCGTTCCAACTCGCGCCGTGCCGGGAGATGCAACTGCTCGGAGCCGCCCTGCACCGCGATGCGGCCGATGCCGGTACGGAAGACCTGCGACTCGCCGGGCTCGCCGCTGCGGAAGATCTTGTGCTCCAGCGGCGTCAGCTCGGGCTTGCGACGGACTCCGAGCAGCACCCCTCGATCGTCGATGAGGCACTGCGACATGTAGAGCGCGCTGCCACAGCGTTCGCTGAAGCCGAGCAGCACATGGATGCGATGCCGCCGCGCGGCATCGGCGAGGCGACGGAACTCGGTGCGGCCCACCGTCATCGAGTTGGTGCGGTAGCGCGCGAAGAAGCCCTGACCCCAGCTCACCGAATCCAGCCACAGCCACCACGGGTAGCCGGGCAGGAACGTCTCGGGGAACGCCACCAGCTGGGCACCGCCCGCGGCCGCGTCCTCGATCAATTCGATGGCCTGCTGGACACCGGCACACAGATCCAGCCATCGCGGCTCGGCTTGGACGGCCGCGACTCGCACCTTCGTCGGCACCTCGGCTCCTTCGACGGATCGGATGATCTGTGCAATCACCCTTCGCCGAACGCGTGCCGCTTTCAGCGACATACCGTGCCGAGCTACCGACCGCGTGTGCCTGCGTCCAGGCGGGACCGGAATTGACCGGGCGTCTCCCCGGTTTCCTGGCGAAATGCCCGGTAGAAATGCCGATCGGTGGCGAATCCGGAGGCCGCGGCAATCGCCGAGAGTGGCCGATTCGGTTCGGCGCGTAGCAATCTCCGGGCATGCTCGACCCGCATCCGGCGCACCAGCGCGGCCGGGCCGCCGATGTCCTCGCACACCCGGTAGAGGGTGCGCCGCGACATCAGGCAGGCGTGCGCCACCTCGTCCACGGTGAGGTCCGGATCGGTGTAGCGCCGGCGCAGCACCGACAGCACCTGCTGGCGGGTGTAGAGCGAATCGGCCGGGGCCGGCGAGCTGTGCCCGGTGGCCAGCAGGACCGCCGAGGAGAGCATGGAGGTGACCTGCGACTCCAGCAGGCTTGCCGCACGGTCGGTTTCATTGACCGGCAGCACCGCCATGCCCCGGAAGAAGTCGGCCACCACGCCCATGGCGCCGGTGGTCGGCAGGGCCTTGGCGATGGGTAGCTCGTCGCGCGCCAGCCCGGCGTGCTCGAGCACCGCGGACATGGGGGTGCGCACGATGGTGGACACCGCGTTCTCGGTGGTGCGGCTCTCGATCGGGCGGGCGCTGTCGTAGAAGGCGATGGTCCCGGCCCCGCCCTCGGTGATCCGGCCGTTCTGCTCGGTCCAGTTCGCGCCCTCGACAACAATGTTCACCAGGAGGAAGTCGGCGCTGGCCTGTTCGAGCTGCCGCCTGGTGCGGACCACGCGCTGGGCGCTGGAGGTCATCAGGGCGAGGCTGGACCGATCGAACTGGGTGTAGCGGACCTTGCCGTGCCAAGGCCCCTTGCCCAGCGGTTCGATGATCGATGGCAGTACGGCGTCGGCAACGATCGCCTCCCACTGTTCGAATGCCTGCCGCGCGGAAACCTCGGGGGTCGTCGAGACCTCGGCGCTGGCAGTGGAAGCGGTACCCACTCCGACATCATTCCACTACCGGGCCTTCGACAGATTGCGAATGAAAGCGACCGATGCGACGAAACAGACCAACTGGACCGGATTTTCATGAGGCCGCCTGCCCGGTCGCCGGCGGCTCAAGGCGGCGACCGGGCGGCGCGATGTCCAGTATTGCGATCTTCGACCGTTCTGTGACTGTCCGCCCGTGCCAGATCACTGCCAGTTCACGTCACCCTCGTTTCACCTCCTGATCAGGCATGATGGGTGCGGAATTCGCCAGGGGTCATACCGGTTTCGCGCTTGAAGGCCCGATAGAACTGCCGCTCCGACACGAACCCGGCCGCCCGCGCCACCGACAACAGCGGTCGGGTGGGGTCGGTACGGATCAGCGCGAGCGCCCGCTCCACCCGCATCCGCCGCAGCATGGCCGCCACGCCGTCCTCGCCGTGCTCGAACAGGCGGTAGAGGGTGCGGCGGGAGACCGAGCAGGCGGAGGCCACCTGATCGATGGTGAGTTCCGGGTCGGCGTAATGACTCTGGATGAAACCGAGCGCCCGCTGTTTGGCCAGCGCGTGCGCGGGCTCCTCGCGCGGCAGGTCGCCGGCCGCCAGCTGCACCACCGAGGCCAGCAGGCCCGTACCGTGTTTGGCCAGTTCCGCCGCCTGATCCGGTGCGGTGTACTGCAATTGCGCCAGCCCGCAGAAGAAGCGCCCGACGATTCCGGCGGCGCCCTCCGGCGGAAACCGCACCGCCGTCGGCATACGGTCCGCCGAGACGCCCGACGCGCCCACCACCTGCGCCAGTGGCACCTGCACCGCGACGACACCCCAGGACTGCTCGAAATGCGCGCTGAAGGGCCGGGAACTGACGTGCAGGGTGAGTCCGCCGTCGGCCAGTTCGCCCACCCGCCCGTCCTGTTCCAGCCAGCCGTGCCCGTGGGTGGTCACGCTGGCGAACAGGATCGGTTCCTCGGGCTCGTTGATCAGCCGCGGAATCCGGCTCAGGTGCTGGCCGCTGGCGGTCACCATCGACACATCGATCCCGTCGAACCGGGACTGCACTATTCGTGCCCGGAACTCCCCCGACCGCACCGGAGTGACCACCAGCGGAACGTAGGCCGCGGCAACCACGGCTTCCCATTCCTCGAACGTCTCCTGCTGCGAAACCTCCGGCATGGAACGAACCTCCACCACCGCAGGCTCAACGCCGCCCCTCATCGCCCGATTCTCGCACCCCACCCCCACCCCAACCCCCCAATTCCCTTAACAACATCCAACTTTCACCCCCGCGCCCGAATTAACCCATTGCCCGCAAGTTGCGCAATGAATCCTCAAACAGGACTTGCCCTTTCATTTGACGAAGCCATCCGCAATCACCCCTGCGAAACCACCTCCGCGGCCCGCAAATGCGCACGCAACACCATCGCCGCAAGCACGTAGGGCACGGGCTCGTCATCCGGATCGGAATACCGGACCACGCCCCGGCGCAGATCCACCCGATCGCGCCGCGCCCGAACGTCCAACGCCGATTCGATCGAGTGCCGAAACTCGGGCAGCGGCAGATGCTCCACCGTGCCCGACACGCCCTTCCCCAACCGTTGCCGCTCCACGGCCAACTCGTCACCCGCCAGCAGCAGCATGCGGTAGACGTCACCCGCGTCGAGGTGATCCAGACAGACCTGGAACGCGTGGATCTCGCCCGCTCGCTCGAAACTGCCGGTGAGTACCTCGTCATCCCCGGATCGGACCCGCGTGAACTCGCGGGCTCGAATACACCCGAGCCGCGCGACCCACGGTGGCGGAATCACCCCCAGGGCTTCCACCCGATCCGCCGCCAGCCCTGCGGCGCAGGACAATTCCCCCACCGTGAGCCAGGCGATCCCACGCAGCATGCCCAGCGCCGTCGACGTAGCCCTGGCCTCGAGCAGCACCACGACCCATCCACCGAACAACTCCACCAGGCCGTAGTCCTCGACCGGCCATGGCGCCAAGAGCTCGGCGATCAAGAACTCGACCTCGAAGAGGTCCACATCGTCCTCGAATTTCGACGCCAGTGTGAGCGCCTTCTCCGCCGGCGCACGCGCTTCGGTTTCCGCACCACGGCACCCCGGACAGTCACACGGTTCCCGCCGCCCTCCCCACCCGGCCGCAGCCCGCCCACCGACCCGTCCAACCTTCTGCTTGCGGCGACCACGGCCGCGCTTCACTTTGCCCATGCACGAACTGTCCGCCGCCGTCCGGCCTTCCGCATCAGGCCGCCGAACTTCGCACCCCCCGTCGCGCATTCGTTCGTCGGCATCAGGCTTCAGACCGCCCCCAAGAGCAGGGCTTTTCATGACTTCGAATCGCGCAACGCAGGCTCACACGCCGCCGATGCGTCCGAAACTTCGCACCCCGGCGAATGCCGCAGCTGCCAGCGGGGATTCGATGCCTCACAGAAGTCCGACCCGTCATCCCGATGTGGGTCCGACCCGTCATCCCGGCGTGGGTCCAACCCGTCATCCCGGCGTGGGTCAACCCGTCATCCCGGCGTGGGTCCAACCCGTCATCCCGGCGTGCTTTTGGCCGGGATCTCGCTGTCCGAGGCGGATTCCGGCCAAAAGCACGCCGGAATGACGATGGAGCTTTCGACCAGACGCTCGGCAGCTCGCCACCAGTGCGGCGGCTGCGGCAGCGGCGGAGGGTCTGTGGCACTGCGGGTTTCAGGCTGCTGATCAACGCGCGGGATTCGGGTCAGTTGGCGGCGCGGAAGGCGGCGGGGGTGGTGTTCGTTTCGGTGCGGAAGGCGCGGTAGAACTGGCGCTCGCTGGTGAAGCCGGAGGCGGTCACGATGGATGAGATCGGGAGGGCGGTGTGGAGCAGGAGGTCGCGGGCGCGGTCTACGCGCATGCGGCGCAAGGCGGCGGCGGGGCCGTCGGGGAGTTCGTCGAAGACGCGGTAGAGGGCGCGGCGGGAAATCATGCAGCCCTGGGCTATTCGATCCACGGATAGGGCCGGGTCGGTGCGGTGGTCGCGCATGAAGGTCAGCACTCGCTCGCGGACCAGGGCGTCGGCGGATCGAGGGGCGGGGCGGTGGCCGGTCGCCAGCATGACGGCGGAACCGAGCAGATCGAGAGCGGGTCCGCCGAGCAGTGCCGCGTCCGTCGGCGAGTGGTCCTGCAGCCCGGCCAGTTCACGGAAGAACCGGGAGACCACCGCGGCCGCGCCGTGGTTGGGAACGGTCACCGCCAGCGGCACATCCTCGACGGTGAGGCCGGTGCGGTCGCGCAGGCTGGCCAGGGGCACCTGCAGGACCGTCTTCTCCCAGGCGGCGTCGAACTCCCACAACAGTTTCCGGCCGCTGCCGAAGAAGACCATCTCACCGGGCCGGATCTCGGCGGTCCGGTCGCCCAGGTGCAGCCGCCCCCGCCCGCGCACGCAGATGCTCGCGAGCAGGTATTCGTCGTCGGCGTCGGCGATCAGCTGATCGGTCAATCGCACCTGCTGCGGCGCGGATCCGATCCCGGTCACGTCCACGTCCCCGTATCGCGCGTGGGTGATCCGCCCGTGGAAGTCCGGCGCGGGCAGCGGCGCGACGGCCAGCGGGAAGTAGGTCTCGATCATCCCGGCCTCCCACCGCTCGAAGGCCTCTTCCCGCGGCAGCTCCGCGCTCGACCGCAACTCCACCCGGCGCACCTCGGGCGCGGGGTCGATCCCCGAACTCATCGAACGTGAACGATCAACCGCCGCAACAGTCTTCGCGCCCCGGCACGGTGCGAACCTCGCGGGTCTCGGCATTGCGGGCGGCCAGGTCGGCGTCGGCGGGATAGTCGACGGCGATGAGCGAAAGCCCGTGCGCCGGAGCCACTGTCACCGAGCTGGAACGCTCGCGTTCGTTCAGCAAACCGGCGATCCAGGCGGGGGTGCGGCGGCCCTCGCCGACGGCCAGGATGCCGCCCACCAGGCTGCGGACCATGGACCAGCAGAAGGCGTCGGCGCTGACGTAGGCGGTGAGCAGATCGCCGTCCTGCACCCAATCGAAGCGCTGCAGTTCACGAATGGTGGTCGCGCCCTCGCGGCGGCGGCAGAAGGCCGCGAAGTCGTGCAGTCCCAACAGGTTTCGGGAGGCTTCGCGCATGGCCTCGACATCCAGCCCGGATCGCACGGGCACAACGCCGCGGGCCTGCAAGGGTTCCGCGCCGTAAGGGGCCGTGGTGAGCCGGTACGCGTAGTGGCGGCGAATCGCCGAGAACCGCGCGTCGAATTCGGGCGGCGCGAGGCGCACGTCCTTGACGCGAACGTCCTTGGGCAGGAACCGCGCCAGCCGGTGCACCAGCTTCGGCCCGTCCACCTCGGTGTGCGTATCGAAGTGCGCGACTTGCCCTTCCGCGTGCACCCCGGCGTCGGTGCGCCCGGCCACGGTCAGCTGGATCGGCTCGCGCTGCACCTTGCTCAGCGCCTCCTCCAGCACGCCCTGCACGGTGCGCAGGCCGGGCTGGCGCGCCCAGCCGGTGAAATCGGTGCCGTCGTAGCTGATGTCCAGCCGTACCCGAATCGAAACCGGTTCGGGCGTCTGATCCTCCACGGTCACAGCGATCTCCTGGTTAACATGGAGAAAGCCCGCCGACCCGGAGGGGACGGCGGGCTCACTCATGGAATCTCCACGTTGAGTCCGAAGGACTGGAGTATTACTCCGCGTCCTTGGCCTCGGTGGCAGCCTCGTCGGCCGGAGCCTCGGTGGCGGCATCCTCGACCTTGGCCTCTTCGGCCGGGGCCTCGGTGGCCTTCTGCGAAGCCGCGACGCGACGGGCACGATCGGCCTCGTTGGTCACGGTCTTCTCGCGGACCAGCTCGATGATCGCCATCGGAGCGTTGTCGCCCTTGCGGGGGATGGTCTTGATGATGCGGGTGTAGCCACCCTCACGACCCTCGAACGAGGGACCGATCTCCGCGAACAGGGCGTGCACGACGTCCTTGGAGCGGATCACCTTCATGACCTCGCGACGGTCGGCAAGGGTGCCGCCCTTCGCCTTGGTGACAAGCTTCTCGGCGTAGGGGCGCAGCGCCTTGGCCTTGGCCTCGGTGGTCGTGATGCGACCGTGCTCGAAGAGCGCCGTCGCCAGGTTGGCGAAGATCGCCTTCTGGTGCGACGCCGTCCCGCCGAAGCGGGCACCCTTCTTGGGCTTGGGCATTGTTTGAATCTCCTGTGTTGAAGGCCGATTCGGGGCGCTACACCCCGAATGACCTAAAGCTGTTCGGTCTCGGCGTAGTCCTGCTCGCCGCTGTCGGTGTCGCTGAACGAACCGCTGTCGCTCCAGGTGCCGCTCGCGGCGTCGTAGCCGACGACGGAGGACGGATCGAAGGAAGCCGGAGAATCCTTGAGGGACAGGCCGAGCGAGTGCAGCTTGACCTTGACCTCGTCGATGGACTTCTGACCGAAGTTGCGGATATCCAGCAGGTCCGACTCGGTGCGGGCGACCAGCTCGCCGACGGTGTGCACGCCTTCACGCTTGAGGCAGTTGTACGACCGCACGGTGAGATCCAGGTCCTCGATCGGCAGACCGAACGAAGCGATGTGGTCCGCTTCGGCCGGCGAGGGGCCGATCTCGATGCCCTCGGCCTCGACGTTCAGCTCGCGCGCGAGACCGAACAGCTCGACCAGGGTCTTGCCCGCCGACGCCAGCGCATCCCGCGCGGAGATCGAGTTCTTGGTCTCGACATCCAGGATGAGCC
>NZ_BAFX01000025.1 GCF_000308815.1 Nocardia concava NBRC 100430 | reverse complement strand
ACGTTCACCATGCCGGTCTCGTCCTCGAGATTGAGGAAGGTGACCCCGCCCGCGGTGGCGGGGCGCTGCCGGTGGGTGACCGCGCCGCCGACGAGAACCCTTGCGCCGTCGCGAATGTCGAGCAGGCGGGCGGCGGGGACGACGCCGAGCGCGTCGAGGCGTTCGCGCAGGAATTCGGTGGGATAGCTGCCGGGTGAGACACCGGTCGCCCACACGTCGGCGGCGGCCAGTTCCAGTGCGCTCATGCCGGGCAGGGCGGGTGCGGCGGTGGCCGCGCCGGTGCCGGGCAGGCGGTCCGGGCGCTCCCCGGCGGCCGCGCCGGCGGCCCACAGGGCTTCGCGGCGGGTGCTGCCGAGGCTACCCAGCGCACCGGCGGTGGCCAGCGCTTCCGCCTGCGGCACAGACAGTTCCACGCGTCCGGTGAGGTCCACGAACGAGGTGTAGGGCCCGAGCTCACGGGCGGCGACGATCTGTTCGGCCAGCTCGGTGCCGATGTGCCGGACCGCGGCCAGACCCATTCGGATCGCCATGCCCTTCGATTCGAGGGTCGCCTCGGCCAGGCTGTGATTGATATCGGGCCCGTGCACCGCCACCCCGTGCCGCCGTGCGTCGGCGACCAGGGACTGCGGCGAGTAGAACCCCATTGGCTGGGCGCGCAGCAGTCCGGCGCAGAAGGCCGCGGGATGATGCAGCTTGAACCAGGCCGAATAGAACACCAGCGAGGCGAAACTCTGCGAATGGCTTTCCGGGAAGCCGAAATTCGCGAAGGCGTACACCTTCTCGTAGATGCGGTCGGCCTTCTCGCCGGTGATGCCGTGCAGCTGCTCCATGCCCTCGTAGAAGCGGGCGCGCAGCCGTTCCATCTTCTCCGTCGAGCGCTTGGAGCCCATGGCGCGGCGCAGCTGATCGGCCTCGGCGGCGGTGAATCCGGCGACGTCCACGGCCATCTGCATGAGCTGCTCCTGGAACAGCGGGATGCCCAGGGTACGTTCCAGCGAATTCTTCAGTGCCGGATGGTCGTAGTCGACCTTCTCCTTTCCGTTGCGGCGGCGGATGTAAGGGTGCACCGAGCCGCCCTGGATCGGCCCGGGCCGGATCAGCGCGACCTCGACTACCAGGTCGTAGAAGTTGCGGGGCCGCAGGCGCGGCAGGGTCGCCATCTGCGCGCGGGATTCGACCTGGAACACGCCCACCGAGTCGGCGCGGCACAGCATGTCGTAGACGCCCTCCTCGCTCAGGTCCAGCTGGTGCAGTTCGACGGTCTGCCCCTTGTGCTCGGCCACCAGGTCGATCATGTAGTGCAGCGCCGAGAGCATGCCGAGCCCGAGCAGGTCGAATTTCACCAAACCCGCTGCGGCGCAGTCGTCCTTGTCCCACTGCAGCACGCTGCGATCGGCCATGCGCGCCCATTCCGTCGGGCAGACGTCGGCGATGGGCCGGTCGCAGATCACCATGCCGCCGGAGTGGATGCCCAGATGTCTTGGCAGGCCTTCCAATTCACCGGCCAGCGCGAGCACGTCGTCCGGGATCTCGGTGTGCTGTTCCTGCGCGACGCCGGTCCACCGGCTCACCTGTTTGCTCCAGGCGTCCTGCTGCCCGGTCGAGAAGCCCAGGGCCCGTGCGGCATCCCGCACCGCGGACCGGCCGCGATAGGTGATCACATTGGCCACCTGCGCCGCGTACTCGCGGCCGTATTTGGCGTAGACGTGCTGGATCGCCTCCTCGCGCCGATCCGATTCGATGTCCACGTCGATATCGGGCGGTCCGTCGCGTTCCGGCGAGAGGAACCGCTCGAACAGCAGCTGGTTCTCGACCGGATCCACATTGGTGATGCCGATGGCGTAGCAGACCGCCGAATTGGCGGCCGAACCTCTTCCCTGACACAGGATGTCGTTGTCGTGGCAGAAGCTGACGATGTCGTGCACGACCAGGAAGTAGCCCGGGAACTCCAGCTCCTCGATGATCCGCAGCTCGTGCTCGAGCTGCCGGTAGGCCTGTTCGTTTCCGGCGCGCGAGCCGTAGCGGCGGGCCGCGCCCTTGAAGGTGAGTTCCCGCAGCCACGAGTTCTCGTCGTGGCCCTCCGGCACGTCGAAGGGCGGCAGTTGCGGCGCGATCAATCGCAGGTCGAAGGCGCATTCCCGGCCCAGCGCAACGGCATTCGCGACGGCCCGCGGGCAGGCGGCGAACAGCCGTGCCATCTCGTCGCCGGAGCGCAGGTGCGCGCCGCCGGTGGGTGCGAGCCAGCCCGCCATCTCGTCGAGGCTGGAGCGGGCGCGAATGGCGGCCAGCGCCATGGCCCGACGGCGCTGGGGCGGGGCGGCGAAATGCGCTCCGGTGGTGGCGAGTACGGGCAGTCCGACCCGGTCGGCGAGCGCGATGAGGCGGGCATTGCGCTCATCGTCCTCGGGAATCCCGTGGTGGGTGAGCTCCACGCTCACATGCTCGCGGCCGAAGCGCTCCACCAGTTCGCGCAGCGCCGCCTCGGCCGCCTCCTCGCCCTGCTGAAGCGCCTGTCGCACAGTGCCTTTCCGGCATCCGGTGAGGATGTGCCAGTGCCCGCCCGCCGCCTCGGTGAGCCGGTCCAGGTCGTAGCGCAGAATGCCCTTCTCCCCCGCCGCCATGTGCGCGACGGCCATCTCCCGGGAGAGCCGCCGATAGCCTTCCTGCCCGCGCGCCAGCACCAGCAGGTGTGGTCCGGCCGGATCGGGGGTGCCGGTGCGCGGCTCGGAATTCAGTGCGTCCGCGTCGTTTTCGCGTCTTCGGCGGCCGCGCGGCACCAGGTGCGCGCCCGCGCGGGCCGCGGTGCCGATGGACAGTTCGGCCCCGAAGATGGTCGGCATCCCCCATTCCCGGGCCGCCTCGGAGAATCGGACCACCCCGTAGAACCCGTCGTGGTCGGTGAGCGCGAGCGCTTCGAGGCCGAGCCGTACGGCCTCCTCCACCAGTTCCTCGGGCTGGCTGGCGCCGTCGAGGAAGCTGTAGGCCGAATGCGTGTGCAGTTCGGCGTAGGGGGTCGCCGAGGGCTGGACTCGATCGAGCTTGCCCGCCTCGTACTTGTCGCGCTTGCGGGACCAGGCCGGACCGTCGCCGCCGTCCCCGTCTATGTGCTTGGGGTCGGGTCGCCCGGAGAGCACCCTTTCCATTTCCGCCCACGACGGCGGGCCGTTGTGCCAGCCCACGACCCACCTCCTCGTGCAATCCGACCGGTCTCGAGTATCGAACATACATTCGAAACCGATTGGTCTCTACAACGACCCGCTCACAGGTCGTGGCGCGGTAACTGACTCTGGAGTAAGTTCTAGGCAATTCGATCTGTAAGGGAGCAGAGATGGCGGCATCGCGAAGCGATTCGGTCAGGGGTGGCGGTGGGGCGACGGGCGGGCCCGACGTTTCGGCCGAAAAGAACACCGGTTACCTGGCCCGACGGCGTGCCCGCCGCGATCTGAACGGCAAGCACGTCGTCATCACCGGAGCCTCCTCCGGCATCGGCCGCTCGGCCGCGTTCGCCGTCGCCGAGAAGGGCGCGGTCGTGATCCTGCTGGCCCGCCGCGCCGACGAGCTGTCCACCGTGGTGGACGAGATCACCGCGCAGGGCGGCCGGGCCTTCGGCTACCAGTGCGACGTCACCGACCAGGACTCCGTCGACAAGACCCTGGCGACCATCCTCGAGGTCCACGGGCACGTCGACATGCTGGTCAACAATGCGGGCCGCTCCATCCGCCGCGCCGTGCACCGCTCCACCGACCGCATGCACGACTTCGAGCGCACCATGGCCGTCAACTACTTCGGCGCGGTGCGCATGACCCTGGGCCTGCTGCCCGGCATGCGCGAGCGCCAGGACGGCCACATCGTGAACATCTCCAGCGCCGGCGTCCAGGTGGCCACCCCGCGCTTCGCCGCCTACCTGGCCAGCAAGGCCGCCCTCGACAAGTTCGCCGAGGTGACCGCCGCCGAAATGCGTTCCAGCAACATCACTTTCACCACCATCCACATGCCCCTGGTGCGCACCCCCATGATCACCCCCAGCGGCGACCAGGGCACCGGCACCCAATCCCCCGAATGGGCCGCCGCCACCATCGTCCGCGCCCTCACCGAGCGCCCCCGCCAAATCGACGTCCCCATCGGCACCCTCGCCGAATACGGCCAGCTCTTCGCCCCCGGCATCAAGGAGCGAGTCCTCCACCGCTACTACCGCGCCATCCCCGACTCCCCCGCCGCCAAGGGCGAAGCCACCCCCGACGAGGACCCCACTGACCTCGAACCCATTGCCCCCCAACGCCGTCGCCGCCCCGTCCCACCCGCCGTCCGCGTAACGGGCACCGCCCTCCGCCGAGCCGCCCGCCTGGTCCCCGGCACCCACTGGTAGACCGGGGTCTCGCTCTCGCGCATGGGCCGGGGTCATCCTTGCGAGGGAGGCGCAGTCGGGCCGATACGGGGCAGACTCGGTGGGCTATGGGTTTTCACGAAGTCGCCGCGAGACGCCGGGCCGGAGGTGAGGCGCGGCGGAGCATGCCGGCGTGGTTTCGCGATGTCTCCGGGCGTGCGCGTGACGTGCCGGAGTGGGTGGTGGATGCGGTCATCGCGGTCCTGGTGACGGTGGCGACGGTGAAGCCGCAGGTGGCCGAGGGGCGGGCCTGGTGGGTGGTCGCGGTCGCGGTGGTGGCCTCGGCGCCGCTGCTCTGGCGACGGCGCGCGCCGCTGGTGACCGGGGCCGTGGTCGGGGTGGGGATCACCGTGCTGGCATGTGCGCATGCGCTGCCCGCGTTGCCGTATGGAACCGTGGTGTGCGCGTACACGATTGCCGCGTACAGCGGTTCGGCGGCGCGGTGGGCGGCCGCCGCGGTCGGGGTGATCGGAATCTTGGCGTCACTGGCGCTGCCGAACGAACCGGTCGAATCGTATGCCTATGCGGCGCTGTCATTTTCGACGGCATGGACACTCGGCACCGGGGTTCGAGCCCGGCACGCGCAGATCGAATTGCTGCGGGAACGGGCGCGGCGGCTGGACGAGGAGCGGGGCGCGGCGGTCGCGCGGGAGCGGGTCCGGATCGCCCGGGATGTGCACGACATCGTCACGCACGCACTGGGTTCCATGATCGTGCAGGCCGAGACCGGGCCACTGTTGACGCGTACCGATCCCGGTAGGGCCGATGCCGTCTTCGCCGGGATCGCGGACACCGGGCGGGTGGCGGTCAGGGACCTGCGGCACAGCCTCGCCGTGCTGCGCGACGGCTCATCGCAGGCCCGCCATCAGCCGGGCATCGCAACCATTCCGGATCTGGTGGACGGCTGCCGACGCGGCGGCATGACCGCCGAGCTGGTCGAGAACGGGACGCGCCGAATGGTTTCCAGCGAAGTCGAGGTGACCGCGTACCGGGTGGTGCAGCAGGCGCTGGCGAATACGCTCGAACATGCCCGGGCCGATCGGGTGGAGGTGGCGCTCGATTGGTCCGACACCCTCCTCGAGGTGCGGATCAGCGACGATGGCGGCGCGGCGGGCAGTGCCACCGGGACCGCCGGAAATCTCCCACGCACCACCGCGATCGGACCGCTGCCGAGTTCCCCGGATTCGCCTCCCCGCCCTGGATCGGGTCTGGTCGGTCTGCGCGCACGCGTGGAAGCCTGCGGCGGGCGGCTGTTCAGCGGCCGGGCCGACCCCGGATTCATCGTCCGCGCCGAACTGCCCGTCCACACCGCGATGCCCGCCGTCGCCGAACCGCCCGGCGCTCAGGCAAACCCGGCCATCGTCCGAGAGGGCTGACCTTGCGCGTGCTGGTGGTCGACGACCAAGACTTGTTCCGTGGCGGATTCGCCCTGATCCTGTCGGCCGAATCTGACATCACCGTGGTGGGCGAGGCCGCCGACGGCCTGGAGGCCGTCGCGCTGGCGGAGGCGCTCGCGCCGGATGTGGTGGTGATGGATATTCGCATGCCGCGGCTGGACGGGGTCGAGGCCACCTCCCGCATCTGCGCGCGCACCGATGCGAAGGTGCTGGTGCTGACCATGTTCGACGTGGACGAATACGTCTATGCCGCGCTGCGGGCCGGGGCCAGCGGGTTTCTGTTGAAGGACGCGCGGCGCGAAGAGCTCGTGGCCGCCGTGCGGGTGGTGGCGGCGGGCGATGCGCTGTTGGCTCCGGCGGTCACGCGGCGAGTCATCGCCCAGCTCGCCGGGCACGGGAATCCGCGGCCGGAGTTGGCGAATCGATTGTCGGAGTTGACCGATCGGGAGCGCGACACCCTGCGGGAACTGGCGCGCGGGCAGTCCAACGCGGAGATCGCGCGGGCGCTGACGGTCACCGAACACACGGTGAAAACCCATGTGAGCGCCGTACTTTCGAAGCTCGCGCTGCGCGATCGGGTGCAGGCGGTGGTCTTCGCCTACGAAGCCGGGCTGGTGGTCCCGGGCCGGGAGGGTTGACTCCACCCGTCCCGCGCACACTCGACCGGGCGACGGCCTGCCTCGGCCATGGGAGCGAGTCGGGGTTCACTCTCGGCGGCGATGTGCGGCAGCGCCGTTCACTTCAGCATCGAAGGGTGACAACCAGGCATTTTCCCGAAAGCCCCGCCCGGACCGCCCTGCCCTCGAACGCGGCGCTCGCCCTCGCCGCCACGGTCGTGTCCGCGGTGCTGTGGAAGCTCGGCACGGGCCTGCACCCGTGGCCCGGATTCGCCGCTCTCGCACCGCTTCCCGTCCTGCTGATCGTGCCCCGCGTCTCCGCCCGCGTGGCCTTCGCCGTCGGCTTCCTGTCCTGGCTGGCAGGGGCGACCCCCTATTGGCACTACTTCCTCGACACAGTCGAGCAGCCATTGCTGTCGGCGTTCGGCCTGCTGATCGGCACGGCGACGATCTACGCCGGTTTGATCGTCCTGACCCGCCACCTGATCCGCCGCGGCCACCTCGGTGCGGCAATCCTCGCCCTCCCTTCGGGCTGGGTCGTCATGGAGTATCTGGTCTCCCGATTCGGCCCGTTCGGCGCATGGTGGAGCCTGGCCTACACGCAGTCGGATGTGCTGCCCGTAATCCAGGTCGCGTCCTTGACCGGATGGCTGGGCCTCTCGTTCCTCGTCATGGTGGTACCGGCGCTCATGGCCGTACTGCTCGACCCCACGACTCCGCGCCGAACCCGAATGCGCTGTGCGGCAGCAGGACTCACAATGCTGCTCGCGGTGCCCGGGTACGGCTTCTGGCAGCTGCGGGCCTCCACCGATGCCACGGTGCCGGTGGGCCTGGTCGCCGTATCCCAGCCCGAGGACTTCGTCCCGGTCGATTCCCCCGACGGCCGAGACATGATCACCCGCGTGGTCACCGAGGTGGAACGCCTGGCCGACCGTGGTGCCAAGGCCATCGTCCTACCCGAGAAGTCCTGGCGCGCCAGCGAATCCACCCTGCCGGTCTTGGCCGGGCCGCTCACCGAGGTGGCAACCCGCCGCAACCTCCACATCATCGCGGGCCTGCTTCTCACCCGCGGCGACACCACCGTGAACGCCGCCATCGACTACCCCTCCGGCGCCCTGTACGAAAAGCACTACCTGGTACCGGGTTTGGAGGCCAAGCTCCGCCCCGGCACCACCTGGACCCGAATCCCCGACACCACCTGGTCCCTGGCCATCTGCTTCGACCTGGACCGCCCCGCCCTGGTCCGCGCCAACCGCGCCGAGGGCGCAACCCTGCTCCTGGTCCCCGCCCTGGACTTCCGCGACGATCGCTGGATCCACAGCCGCATGGCCGTCCTCCGCGGCGTCGAATCCGGCCTAGGCATAGCCCGAGCCCCGCAACTGGGCCAACTGGTCGCCAGCGACCCCTACGGCCGCATCCTCGCCACAGCCGACACCGACATCACCGTCACCCGCTCGGTCCTCGCCGCCATCCCCGCCCCCACCGCCGAAACCCTCTACACCCGCTACGGCGACTGGTTCGCAGCCGCCGCCGCACTCCTCTTCGCCCTCACCCTCATAGCCGCAGCCCGTTCCAGGCGCTGACGATGTCTGCCGCAGACTCGACGTTATTGCGGGTGGACCTCGTCGACCACGACGGCGGTGGCGGGCTTGGGAGACGCGCCGCAGCTGGCCTGGCGGGGCGGGTAGGCGACGGTGCGCGTGGTGACCAGCCAACGGCGGCCGTCCCGGTGGGTCACCTCGGCCGCGCCCGCGTAGGTCGCCGGGTCGGTGGAGTGTTCGAGGTGGTCCGGGGCCGGGGTGACGGTGAGGTCGTCGATGCCCACGGCGGGATCGATATCGCCGGGAAGGGCTGTGGCGGAACCGGAGTCGTCGAGGGTGGGGGTGGCAAGAGTGTAGGAGGCATCGGCGATGCGTTGGCGGACAGCGACTTCCGCGACCTGTTCGACCGGCGTGTAGCAGCTGCGGCCGCGGAAACCGGTGAGGGAGACCTCGCCCTTGTCGGCGGCGGCGAGCATGGTGTGGGCCGAATCCTCGGTCAGGCGGCCGTAGGTGAGGCCGGCGGGGAGGACGATGACGGCGGGGGCGAAGCGGTGGCCGCCGGTGTGGGAGCACTCCCAGACCCGGTCCGGATTCGCGGCGGAAAGGCTCGCGGCGATGGGGCGGCCGAGCAGGGCGCAGCATTGGTCGCGTTTGCCGTGGGCGCAGACCAGGACCAGCGGATCCGTCACGGCCGCACCGATTCCCGGGGGCGGGCCGTTCAGCAGGTGCAGGTCGATGTCCAGCAGCTCACGCAGATCGGTGATCTCGAAACGCTCGCACCACGAGCCCTCCGGGCGCGAACTGGCGAGCAGAACCGTTCGGACACCGGAGAATTCATTGCGGCCGGGACGGCGGATGAGGGTGGGTCGCACGTGCGCGGCCTTGGTGCGGGCGGCCAGTTCCGGGGTGATGGCGGGACCGAGCACCTCGTCGCCGATCACATCGCGCCCCCAGGCGCCGGGCTGTTCGACACACAGCCAGCCGGTGATGCCGGTCGCGCTGCCGGGTAGCGGAACCTCCTCCGCCGCAGCCGAACACGACAACCCCTCGAACCCGCTCACCACGACATCCCGATGCTCACAAACGACATCTCCACGCTCACAATGGCTTCCCGTCGATCAACTTCCGAATCACCTGCTCCAGCCGCCGCTGTCGCGTCTCCGGCCGCACCGCACTGCCCAGGTGATACCCGACCGCGATCCGCGACTGCATGGGCAGCGTCTCGAAGAACGCGGCGGCCTCCGGATATCGGGCCAGCGCGTCCAGGAAGTCCTGCGGCAGATCGCGTCCCACCGCGTTCTCCCAGCGCCCGTCCGCCTTGGCTCGGTCGATCTCGGCCTGCCCGGCCGGATGCATGAGCCCGGCGGCGATCAGTTCGCCCACCAGCGCCACATTGCGCTGCGACCATTGGCTGCGCCGCCGCCGGGGCGTGAATCCCATGACGAAGAAGTCGTCGTCGAGGGTCCTCGATTGGCTGTCGATCCAGCCGAAACACAGGGCCTGGCGCAGTGCGCCGTCATAGTCGAGCGAGACGAATCCCGAGCCCTTCTTCGCGAACTTCAGCCAAATCCCGTCCACGGCCGCGTGATTGGCCGTCAGCCAGTCCCGGAAGGACTGCTCGTCGGGAAACCACAGCGTGGGACGCTCGGATGCGGACACCGTTCAACTGTAGATAACGCCAGCTCAATGCCCCAGAAAGGGGAGCACTTCGGTCTCGAATTCGCGATAGCGGTCGCGGTGGATGCTGTGGCCGGAGCTGAAGGTGCGCACCGTGCAGTCGGCGATGCTCGCCCGCATTTGCTCCAGCTTCGCCGGATCCACCATGCCGCCCGGCCCGCCGCGCAGGAACAGGGTGGGCGCGGTGATGTCGGTCAGCCCCTCCCACCATTCCGGATACGGCTTGCGGAACTGTTCGAGCGCCGTGCCGGTCATGGACCGGTCGAAGGCCAGCACCGCCCGCGGATGCCGGATCAGGCTGGTGGTGGCGTGCCACAGTTCCGGCACCGACGGCAGCCGGCGGGTGAACCGCACCTGCTCGTCGCCGGAGCGCAGCGGCAGCGGCTGTTCCTCGATCACCAAGCGCCGCACCAGTTCCGGGCGTTCCATGGCCACCCAGGAGATGGCGTAACCGCCCAGCGAATGCCCGACCAGATCGACGGCCCCGAGCTCGAGCCGTTCGCACAGCGCCAGGATGTCGGCCCCGAATTCGGGGAATCGATACGAGTCGGCGTGCGCGCTGCGACCGTGGCCGCGCAGATCCGGAATGATCACCCGGCGGCCCCGGCGCACCAGTTGCGCCGCGAAGCGATCCCAGGTGTGCCCGTCCCCGCCCATGCCGTGCACCAGCACCACGGGGGTGTCGCTGTAGAGATGCCCGCCCGTCGCCCCGGAATCCCGGTAGGCGATCGAGACGTCATCGAGCGAGACCCGGGTGACCGCTAACTCCACGAGGATCCAGGGTACGGACCGGCGGTCGGAAGATGCTGCGATTTGTGCGCACCCTCATAGCGGACGCGGCGCTTCGGTTGTCTATTCATTCGGGTCTTGAATGACCGCGAAACAGTACTTGCCCTGCGGTGATGCGCAGCGAAATGGGCTGTGAAATAGATCACTTCCACATTGTGGATAATTGCTCGAGCTCCCCGGTAGCGTCTTCGACGATTCGAAACATTGCTTTTTCAGTCGGGGAAATATGGTTCTCAACGCTGCCGCCCCCGCGGTCGATCTCGAGGAACCGGGGCCGCCGCGGCCACCCTTCGCTACGGGCTGGGTTCTCCTGGTCACCGCACTCAGCGGGGCATTCCTGGCCATCCCGACCTGGCGCTACGACTTCTTCGGCGACGAACTGTATTTCATCGCGGCCGGAGCCCATCGCAGTCTCACCTATGCCGACCAGGGCGTGCTCATCCCGCTGATCGCCCATCTGGCCGATGCCCTGGCGCCCGGCTCGGCGCCCGTGCTCCGATTACCGGCGGTGCTGATGACCACGGGCGCGGTGGTGATCAGTGCCGCGGTCGCCCAGGAACTGGGCGGCTCACGCACCGCGCAATTGGTCGCGGCGGCCGCCTACGGGATCTCGCCGCTGGCCGCGACCCAGGCCGTGCAGCTCAGCACCTTCTCCTTCGACGCCACCCTGCAGGCCGCCATCATCTGGCTGCTGATCCGCTGGATTCGCACCCGCGACGATCGTTTGCTGATCGTTCTCAGCGTCATTGCCGCGATCGATCTTCAGGTCAAATGGTTCATCCCCACGATCCTGCTGTGCCTGGCCGGCGGCATCCTGGTCGCGGGCCCGCGGCAGCTGCTGTGGCGGCGCGCGCTGTGGAAGGGCGTCGCCATCTTCGCGGCCTCCGCGGTGCCCGGCCTGTGGTGGCAGCACACGCACGGCTGGCCGGCGCTGGCCATGAGCAAGGTGATCGGCGCCGAACAGGACGCGGCCGGTGGCGGGCCGCTGGCCTGCCTGCCGCAAATGATCGGCCTGTGCGGGCTGCTCGGCGGACTGCTCGCCGGTTGGGCGTTCTGGTGCCTGGCCCGGCAGCGCTGGCTGCGGCCCTACCTGTTCATGCTCGTCGCCTCGGGCCTGCTGGTGCTGGTCGTGCTCATCGGGCACGGACGGCCCTACTACACAGCGGGATTCCTGCCGGTGCTGTTCGGCATCGGCGCGGCCTCCCTGCCGTACTCGGTGAACGACCGCGGCGGCCGGCTGCTGCGCATGATCGCGGGACCGATCATCGCGCTGTCGCTGGCCATCATCGCCATCCTGGTGGCCACCCTGCCGCAACCGGCTTCCCGGGTGCACGGCGTCATCCGGACCCAGGCCGACTTCGCCATGCGGACCAGCATCTACGGCTACTCGGGCTGGTCGGAGCTGACCGCGAAGGTCGCCGAGGCCTACCGGCAGCTGCCGGAGTCCGAACGCCCGAAAGTGATCGTCGCCCAGAACTATTGGCAGGCGGCCGCGCTGCAGAACTTCGGCCGCGACTTCGGCCTGCCGCCGGTGTACAGCCCCAACCGCGGGTTCGGCTACTTCGGATCGCCCCCGGCCGACGCCGGCGCGGTCCTCTACGTCGGCATCGACAGCGCCGACCCGACCCTGCGACGGCAGTTCACCTCGGTGACCGTGCTCGAACACCTCGACGTGCCCAATGGGTTTCCGGGCGTGAACACCGATATCGCGATCTCGATCTGCCGCGGGCCCGTGCATCCCTGGACCGACCTGTGGCCGGACATGATGGATCTGCACCTGCCGCTGGGCATTTGATTCATTCGTACTGCTGATTCATTCGTACAGTCCCTCCACATGCCAGGTCCGGTTGTAGCCGAGCAGTAGCAGCGCGCGCAGGCGACGGACATCCTCGGCGTGAATCTGCACCTGCGCCCGGGCGGCGAACCCGTGCTCCACCCGATGCGTCCACCAGCGATCGTCCAGCGGCCACGGCCCGGCCCACCCGGTCAGCCGCCAAGAACTGCTACCCCAGTGCAGCAGTGCCGGATCCGCGGTGAACAGGCCGCGATCGGTCACCCAGATCGGGGCGCCGTCGGCATCCTCCAAACGAATCTTCGGATGATGGGTGAGCACCAGCGCGGGCGCGGGCTCCGGTAACCGGCCGGGCCACGGCTGCGCCGGATCGGCGGCGGGGACGGGTTCGTCGCCGAGGGTCACCATGGTGATCCGCTCCTCCGGACCGCGGCCGCCGCTGAGCACCCCCATGCGGACGGCGTCACCGCCGAGCAGACTCTGCACCCGAATCAGCGCGCGGCGGGCCCGCTCCTCGTCCTCGCCGACGCCGCCCCACAGGCCGAGCTGCAGCGCACCGGCCGAGACCACCTCGACCGGTTCCAGCCGCAGCCGGGTGACGGCGGCGTTCGGATCGTCGGAATCCTGTTGTGCCCGGGCGCGATCGAGGGCGCGGCGGGTGAGCCAGCCGTCGAGCTGCCAGCGGATGCGGTCGGCGGTGCTGTCGGGAGTGAGGGGTTCGGCGCAGCGCCAGATGCGGGAAAGCTCGTCGCCCGCTTCGGTTTCGGCGTGAATGATCAGACGGGTGCAGGCCACGGCGGCCGCCGAGAGCTTGGTGTGCAGTTCGGCGGCGAGCATGCGGCCGACGAAGGCGGCCATGTCGACGCGCTCGATCGGCGGATCGCAGCGGTGTTCGACGGTCAGGTCGGCGGCGGGCAGGCGGGCGGCGGGCGGGCGCTCCGGGACGGCGCGGGCACAGCGGTGCGCGAGGATGGCGTCCGCGCCGAACCGCGAGGACACCTCGGCCGGAGTCAGCGCCGCGAAATCGCCGATCCGGCGCAGGCCCAGGCGATGCAGCAGATCCACCAGCTCCACGCGCTGCGGCGCGGCCAGCACCGGCTCCACCGCCAGCTCCGAAACCGGCATGGGCGCAAGGAATTCCGCGCCCTTGCCGGGCGGCACCAGAGTGGCGCGGCGGGCCGCGAACACCGCGGTGGACAGCTCGTCGGCAATGCCGATCTGGCATTCCACGCCGACCGCCGCCACCGCGTCGACCAACCGCTCGGCGGCGGCCTCCTCGGACCCGAAGAAGCGCGCCGCGCCGCGCGCCGACAGCGCCAGCATCCCCGGGCGCAGCACCTCGACGCCCGGCACGGTGGCGTCCACCGCCACCACCACGGGCTCGAACAGCCGCGCATCCCGATCCGGATCATCCTGTGCCACAAGCAGATCCGGGCATCTCCCCTGCGCCTCCCGCTTGCGCAGCCCGCGCCGGATCCCCTCCGCCCGCGCCACCGCATTACAGGCCGCCACCTTGTTATTTGCGATCACCGCCACCGCGCGCGTGGCCTCCACTCCCGCCTCGGCGGCAGCCGCCACCGCAGGCCAATCCAGGCACCACACCACCAGCACCCGCCGCGCCTTCACCCGGCCACTCCCGCAACATCTTCCGTCATTCCGGCGACGACTTCTTCCGTCATTCCGGCGAGCTTTTGGCCGGAATCCACTGTGGTGGTATGGATCCCGGCCAAAAACATGCCGGGATGACGAGTAGACCCGCCGGGATGACGAAGGGGAATTCCGTCCAGCCGGTCAGCTCGCGGCATGGCGCGCCAGCTGTAGCGGTTCCGGCGTGGCGATCGGCTGGGCGGCCTCCGTGGTGGAGACCCATTCGACGCGGCCGTTGGCGGGGCTGAGGGCCAGGTGGCCGGAGCGGGGTTGGGCGGACCGGCCGCGGACGGAGACGTCGAGGCGGACGGTGCGCAGGCGACCGCAGCCCCGGCCGAGGCCGCCGTACCCGGCGACGCGGGTGTCGATGTGCAGGGCGGAACCGGACCAGGAGCCGTTGGTGACCATCAGCGTGGAGTTCTTGCCGCGGGCGCGGGCGGCGAGCACGCGGGTGCGCGACATCGGGACCGAGAGCCCGTTCAGGCCGAGGACCACCAGGTCCAGGCCATCCAGCAATACGGAGGCAACCTCGAGCGGGTCGGGTCCCGGATCGGAAACCACCGCCAGCCGGTCGAGCCGTGCGCCCATCTCGGCGGCGGCCAGCAGGCCCAGCCGCGGCATCCCGACCACGGCGGCATGCCCGCCCGCGCTCGTCACGGCGGCCAGCAGTCCGGCGATCAGCGATCCGGCGCCGTTGTAGACGACCACCGACCCCTTCGCCAATCCGCCGTCGGGCAACAGGTTTTCGAGTGCCTTCGGCACCGGCAGCGCCTCGCGCCGCGGCTCCTCGGCCACGGGCGCGCGAGTCTCCGATCCCGCACCGCGCGCGGGCACCGCGGCCATCCGCCGCCGTAACTCCGCCAACTGCGCCCGCTTGGCCTCCGCAGCCGAACCCATCTCCTGACCACCTCTCCCAGCACCGGCTCAGCTACCTAACATAATCGAAAGTATGTTCGATCAATGCACAGTAGAACTCGAGTCGCAGGACGCGTCAAGAGGCGTGTGGCGCAGCGCGACGGATGAGGTCAGGGAGTCGGGTGATCTTCGTTCGTCCGACTGGTCATGCCATGCCTAGGCAGTGCTCGGCACTGTTTGCCCCGGCGCGAATCTCCGACAGTGGAATCCGCCGGAACGGATCCGGCACACCGAACACGGGAGAACACCACAAATGACTGTCACACTCGGCCGCACCGGCATGGACATCACCCGCACGGGCTTCGGTTCGTGGGCCGTCTCCGGCTCGGGGTGGAGCTTCGGCTGGGGCGACACCGACGACGCCGAATCGGTCGCCGCCATCCGCCACGCCCTCGACTCCGGAGTCAACTGGATCGACACCGCCGCGGTGTACGGCCTGGGCCACTCCGAGGAACTGGTCGGCAAGGCCATCGCCGGACTCTCCGACGCCGATCGCCCGTACATCTTCACCAAGGCCGGACTGGTCTGGGATCCGGAGAACCCCGCCGCCTCGCCGCGGCGAATCATGAAGCCCGCCAGCGTGCGCCGCGAGGTCGAGGATTCGCTGCGGCGGCTGGGGGTCGAGGCCATCGACCTGTACCAGGTGCACTACCCCGACACCGGCGAATCGCTGGAGTACGCCGGTGACGGCTTCGGCGCGGTCTCGCCCAATGCCACTCCGCTGGAGGAGTACTGGCAGGTCATGGCCGACCTGAAGGCCGAGGGCAAGGTGCGGGCCATCGGCCTGTCCAATCACGACGCCGACCTGCTCGAGCGGGCCGAGCGGGTCGCCCACGTCGATGTCATCCAGCCGCCGTTCTCGGCCATCAACCGCTCCGCCGCGGCCGAAATCGCTTGGGCGCGTGCGCACGACACCGGCGTCATCGTCTACTCGCCCATGCAGTCCGGCCTGCTCACCGGTGCCTTCACCGCCGAACGCGTGGCCGGCCTGCCCGCCGACGACTGGCGAAAGGCCCACGCCGACTTCACCACCGGCCTCACCGCCAACCTCGCGCTGGTCGAGGCGCTGCGCCCGATCGCGGCCCGCCACGGCCGCAGCGTCGCCGAGGTGGCCATCGCCTGGGTGCTCGCCTGGCCCGGCATCACCGCGGCCATCGTCGGCGCCCGCAAGCCGGCTCAGGTCGACGGCTGGATCGACGCCGCCACCCTCGAACTGACCCCCGCCGACCTCGAGGAGATCGCCCTCGCGATCGAGGCCTCCGGCGCGGGCACCGGCCCTGCCCGCCGCGCCTGAGCTCCAGCGGCTCACGGTGAAAGGGACGAAGGAACCCGGCCGCGGGAACCCGCGGCCGGTTCGTCCGGAACGCCAGGATGGCCTCGGGAATCTCGCCGATTGTCACGGATCGTGGTCGCCAAGCGAAACGCGCTGTGTCCGTATGGGTCTGGAGGACGGGCGCGGATCCCGGGGTAGCGGGCCAGCAAACCCCAGGTTTCGAAGCAGGCCAGTCAGGATGGTTTTCCGCTACCCTGCACCCGTGACCGAACGCGCCCGTCCCATTGTCGGCCCCGATTATCTGGTGGCCGGACGCTACCGCCTCCAGTCGAAGCTGGGCGGCGGGGGCATGGGCGCCGTGTGGCTGGCAACCGATCGGCTGCTGCACCGGGATGTGGCCATCAAGCAGGTGCTCACCACGCAGGGCCTGAGCGAGGAAGAGGCGCAGGAGGTTCGCAGCCGCATCATGCACGAGGGGCGGGTGGCGGCCAAGCTGTCGCACGAGCACGCCATCGCCGTGTACGACGTGGTGCTCGAGGCCGGTGAGCCCTGGCTGGTGATGGAGTACCTGCCGTCGCGGAGCGTGGCCAAGGCGCTCGCGCTGGTGGATCGGCTGTCCCCCATCGAGGTGGCGCAGATCGGGGCGCAGGTGGCGGACGCGCTGGCCACCGCGCACTCGGCGGGCATCGTGCACCGCGATATCAAGCCGGGCAATATTCTCGTCGCCGATCGCGGGGACGAGGTCGGCATGGTGAAGCTGTCCGACTTCGGCATCTCCAGCGGCGCCAACGACGCCACCGAGGAGATCGGCGACGTCATCACCGGCACCCCCGCCTACCTGCCGCCCGAGGTCGCGCGCGGCACCCGGCCCACCACCGCCAGCGACGTATTCTCGCTCGGCGCAACGCTGTACACCGCCATCGAGGGCCAGCCGCCCTACGGCTTCGACGAGGACAGCAATGTCATCGTGGAGCGTGCCGCCATGGCGCAGATCATTCCGCCCGCCCGCAGCGGCCCGCTCACCGACGTGCTGCTGCACATGATGGAACCGGCCCCGCAGCGCCGCCCCACCATGACCGAGGCGCGCAACGAAATCCTCACCGCCGCCTTCGGACCCGGCACCGCGCCCTACATCCTGAAGTCCCCGGTCCGCACCGAGGACGGAACGATTCCGGCGTGGGCGGCCCGCAACTCGGCGGCCGGACTGCGCAGCCCGCTCTCCAGCCCGCTTCCCCGCCCGCCGCGCGCCCAGGCGGCGGCTCCGGTTGCGCCGCAACCGAAAAAAGGCTTCGACTTCAGCGCCCTGGGCCCGAACGCGGGCCCGCTCGCGGTGGCGATCGGCCTGCTCATCGGCCTGCTGATCATCATCGTGATTCTGGTTGTGCTGTAGTCCCGCCCTCGTCATTCCGGCGTGCTTTTGGCCGGAATCTACGAAAGCCGTTGATGCACATCCCGTGTGGATCCCGGCCAAAAGCACGCCGGGATGACGGGGCTAGTCGATACGACGCCGGTGTGCCCAGCGGGTCAGGGCATTCCGGTTCGACTGCTGGGTCTTGCGCAGCACGTTGGAGGCGTGGGTCTCCACGGTCTTCACCGAGATGAACAGGGTCTCGGCGATCTCGCGGTAGGTGTAGCCGCGCGCCAGGAGCCGCAGCACTTCCAGCTCGCGCGGGGTCAGTGAATCCAGCTCCGGATCCAGCGGCGGCTCCGGCACCGGCGATTTGCCGGTGAAGGAGTCCAGCACGAATCCGGCCAGGCGCGGCGAGAACACGGCATCCCCACCCGATACCCGCCGAATCCCGTCTGCCAGTTCGGGTCCCGAGATCGTCTTGGTGACATACCCGCGGGCTCCCGCCCGGATCACCGCGATCACATCCTCGGCCGCGTCGGACACGCTGAGCGCCAGGCACACCGGTCCGGGATCGATCCCCTGCAGCACCGCGACGCCGCCCCCGTCGGGCATGTGCACGTCCAGCAGCACCACATCCGGTGTAGTCGCCTTGATCCCGGCGATGGCCTCGGCCACGCCGCCCGCCTCGCCGACCACCTCCATATCGGATTCGCGGCTCAGCTCCGCCCGCACGCCGGACCGGAACACCGCATGATCGTCGACCAGAAAGACCCGGACGCTCACCTAGTTCTCCTCACCTGACACCGACACCCCTACATCCTGCTGCACCACCAGCCGCTCGTCACCACCGTCCTTGCGGGGCATATAGATTCGCACCTCGGTGCCGTTGCCGGGCGCGGACTTGATCTCCACGTGCCCGCCGCGGCGTTCGATGCGGCCGTGGATGGACTTGGCCACGCCCTGCCGGTCCTTCGACACGGTGTCCGGGTCGAAGCCCTTGCCGCGGTCGCGCACGAAGACGCTCACCTGATGCGGCTCCACCTCCGAGTAGAGGTCGATGGTCGGCACCTCGGCATGCTTGGCGGCATTCACCAGCGCCTCGCGGGCGGCCCCGAGCACGGCGGTGAAATGTTCCTTGGGCAAGCCGATTCCGCTGTCGTCGATATCCATCGACACATCGCCGACGGTGACCGGCGTGACCTTCACCCCGTGCTGATCCTCGACCTCACCCGCGATGGTGCGCAGCGCCGCGGCCAGGCTCGACTGCGCCGGCCCGGTGTCCTCGAACAGCCACTTGCGTAGCTCGCGTTCCTGGCTGCGGGCCAGCCGCACCACTTCGGTCGGATCGTCGGCCTGGCGCTGGATCAGGGCCAGCGTCTGCAGCACCGAATCGTGCAGGTGCGAGGCGATCTCCTCACGCTCGTCATTGCGAATCCGCGCCGCGCGTTCGGAATTCAGCGCCCGCACCATGCGCAGCCACAGCGGCACGGTCAGCAGTCCGGCCCCGACCAGGGTCACCGCGACGGCCAGCAGTGCCGAGCCGAGCGAGCTGAGATTGATCCGGCCCAGCACCACCACGCCCAGCCCGACCACGATGAGCGTGGCCCCGCCGACAATGCGCGCCCAGGTCACCACCGACGGATTGGACGGCAGCCCGATGACGGATCTCGGCCCGTCCGCGTCGAATTCGCGCCACACCAGCGCCGCACCGATGGCGACCACGATGATCGGGCCCACCACATGCGCGGCGGTCCCGCTGAAAACCCAGGCGGTGGCGACCGATAAAGCCATGCCCAGCAAGGCCAATCCGATGCCCTGCCGCCGCTCCGAGGACGTCGGCGGCGACGCGTCCGCGCCACCCGGCGTGAAGATCCACAGCATGCCGTAGGCGACGATCCCGGCCCCGGCCATGGCGGCCAGCAGCACGAACCCGACGCGCACCTTGAAGACGTCGACCCCGAGGTGATCGGCGAGCCCGCCCGCCACCCCGCCCACGATGCGGCCGCCCGAGCGCCGCACCAGCTTGGGCTGGGTCACGGGTGTGACCGCCCCGCGGGCAGGGTCATACAAGGGCGCGGACGGGTACATGCCTTCGATATTGGCACGGGGGCCCGACACCCGACATCAGGAAACACCCCGATTCGCCCCCTGAGGCAGCGACCCCAGCTCCCAGCCGCTGAGCGCCACCTCGGCTCCCTCGATGGCCGCCCTGGCCTGCTGGAACGCGAAGTTCGCCTCGTGGACCCGGCCGGAGGCAGCCAGGGCGGATCCCAGGAACAGCAATGCCCGGGCCTCCACCCCGTGCCCGGACCACTCGGCGGCGATGACCGCTTCCCTGGCCGTGGTCTCGGCGGACTGGTAATCCCCGGCCTGCAGATACGCCCGGCTGAGCATCATCAGCGTCCAGCCCACGATCGCGCGCGAGCCGGATTCCCGGGCGAGCTCGACTCCCCGCACGCACAGGTCGACTCCGTCGGCGCGGCTACCCGACCCGGCATCGAATACGACGCTGCCGAGCAAGGACAGCGCACCGGCGTGGAAATAGCGCATGCCCGTCGGTTTCGCCACGGCGATCGTCCGATATGCCGCTTCCCGGGCGCGCTCGGCGTCGCCGATCCACAGGAAGCTGTGCCCGGCGAAATAATGGGTCGCGACTTCGATCAGCAGGTCCCCGGTGACGTCGGCATAGCGCAGGCACTCCCGATACCGGCGCGAGACCTCGGCCGCGGATTCGTCCAGCCAGCACAGGCCCAGACTGGCCACGGCCGCCGCTCCCGCCAGGCGCGGACCGGGTGCGGGTCCCGCGTCGGAGAACGCGCGTGCGAGATGCTCGCGACTGAGCCGCTGACGCATGCACGTCAACGCCAAACCGACGCCGAGCGCGATGCGGATCCGCTGCTGCGCCGGGCGATTACCGGTTCGGATCGCCGCGTCCAGCACGGTCGTCATCGCCGCGAGGAGATCGGGGATGTGCGGTCCCTCGCCGGATTCGGTTGTCGTGAGCGCGATATCGGCCATCAGGTCCAGCGCGTGCCCACCCAGGCGGGCGGCCTGCCTGCCGAGGGCCAGCAGGTTGCGCCGCTCGGCGTAGAACCACAGGTAGGCGGCGGTGAGATCGGGAAATACCGTGCCGGTGGACCGGGTGGGGGTGAGCTCGCCCGGCAAGGTCGTGCCGGGATTGACCGTGACATTGAGGGCTTTCATCGTGGCCAGGTAGTAGTCGAGCAGACACCCGACGATCTCGGCGGTGGCATCTCCGCTCCGGCGCGAGGCGAACAGGCGGACCAGATCGTGAAATCGATACCGCCCCGGTGAAGTCGTCTCGAGCAGGCCCAGATTCACGAGTGTTTCGCAGCTGTCCTCGGTGTCGTCGAGGGATGCGCCCAGCACCGCCGCCGCGCCGTCGAGCGGAAAATCCTCGCACTCCGGCGCGGCCAGGCGCTCGAAGGCCCGGCGGTGGTCGGCGTCGAGTTGGTCGTAGCTGAGCTGGAATGCCGCTTCCACCGTGAACTCTCCGGCCCGCAGCGCGGACAGCCGCCGCTGTTCGTCGGCGAGCCGGTCGGCCATGCTCTCGATCGTCCAGCCCGGACGATCCGCCAGACGCGCGGCCGCGATCCGAATCGCCAAGGGCAGCAACCCACAATGGCCGACGATCCGCTCGACGGCCGCGGGCTCGGCGGCGGCCCGCTCCTTGCCGACGATCCTGCCGAACAGTGTCGCCGCCTCGCTCGGCGTCAGGCCCGCGAGTTGCGTCGTTGCCGCACCGTCGATTCGGGGCAGCGACATGCGGCTCGTGACGATGACGGCACTGCCCGCGGAACCCGGTAGCAGCGGCTCGATCTGGGCCGCGCCAGCAGCGTTGTCGAGGACGAGCAGGACTCGCTTGCCGTCGAGAGCGCCGCGCAGGGCGGCGGTCCGCGCCTCCGGGGTGTCGGGTATCGCGCCTTCACCGAGCCCGAGATCGCCCAGGAAATCACCGATTACGGTGAACGGCTCGGCCGGGTTGTCTCCGGCGCCGCGCAGGTCGATGTAGAGCTGGCCGTCGGGGTATCGATCCCGGATCCGGTGCGCGATGCGAATCGCGAGGGTGGTCTTGCCGATTCCGCCCATTCCCGTGATCACCGCGACGGCGACCGCGGCCGCCGAGTCCGCGATCAACTGGGCGGAGAGCCGATCGGCGATCTCGTCGCGGCCGGTGAAATCGGTGATGGCGCGCGGCAATTGATGCGGTACGGCCGTGGTCGCGGCGGCCGAGGAAGCGGCCGCCTTCCACAGTGCCCGCCAGGTGGCCAGGTTCGTGAGATCCGGTGGCAGCGGCGTACCCGCGCGGCGGGCCATCTCCAGCAGGGTGACCAGAACCGGTGCGAGCGACTCGAATCGAGCCGGAACGCCGCGTCCGACGCGCCAGTCGCTGACCCGCTGGACGGTCGCCTTGCCGACGGTTCCGGGGGCCCGGGCGGCATGCATGCGCGCGTTGGCCTTGTCCACCACGCTGCGCAGGGTGGGCTGGCCCGCCGCGGCGAACAGACCGCTGAAGCGGGCGGCGAACAGGGCACGCGGTGAGATGGGCTGCGCGCTCTCGTCGGACAGCTCCGCAGGGCTCATCGGTCACCGCTCCAGAATCGTGATCTGTTGTAGATCAAAGGATCTCATCGCGTAGCCGAGTTGTCCGGTCCGGACGAAAAGGCGGTGATGACCTGCGCGGAAAGGTTTTCCGGCGGATGTGTCCCCGATCTTGCCGCTGACCGGACCGGACAGTCGCCGCGATCGGCCGCGATCGGGGGCCGACCGGACCGGAAAACCGCTCCGGCGCACCGGATCAGCGCTTTCGTGCCGTCTCGGGGCAAAGGACATCGCCCGGTCGTGGGCGCTTTTTCTACCTTCGTCTCAGCGGAGCCGCCGGGCTTCGCCTCGAGAGTCGGGGAGGACTCACCATGACCATCAAGAACGCGATCGCCGGTGCCATTACCGCCGCGGGACTGTTCGCCGGAGCGCCCTTCGGGGCCATCGCCCATGCGGGGGAACTCGCGCCGCACGAGAAGACGACTGTCGCGCCGAACGGACTGTCGGTCACCGTCGGCCATATGAACAACGCGGCCCATCCGGTCGCGCCCTTGAACGGGATGCCGACCAGTCGGGAGGTGTACTTGAACAACACTTCCTACGGCAAGGTCGACGGCGGCACCGGCAAGATCCGCACCGGATACTTCGTCGCCTGCGCGGTGGATCTGGACGTGAAGTTCACCATCTCGGCCAAGGCGGGCGTCGATCTGACGGCCGATCTCGGGATCTCGGCGGGCCTGGAGATGGTGACGCCGACCGCGAGCGTCGACATCGAACCGGAGATCGGCGCGAGCATCGGCTTCAACCTGGGCATCACGCCCGGCAAGATCACCGACGTCAAGCTCGGCGAGAAGCAGCTGCCCGCAGGCGACACCGGATACATCGTCAACAACGACTACCAACTGCGGGTGGACGGCTGCGGCGGGCCGCTGACCGTCCAGGCGTACACCATCATCGAGGGGACCTCCCCGGGAGCGGACGCGGCGGACTGGGTCATCGGCGACCCCTTCCAGCTGTGATCCGCCCGGAACGGCGGCGCGGGCTCCCGCGCCGCCGTTTCGGCATCCGCGTTCTCCGCCAACTGGATCGGGCTGTCCCATTCCCGCTAGATTGGCGGCATGCACGCGGGGGTCGAGGGAATGCGGGACATGCGGTGACCGGGGAAGAAGATCAGATCCGTTCACCCAGAGCCCTTTTCGCCCAGCGCTTCTCCGAACTCTATGCGGCGGCGGGTAATCCAACCCTCCGCCGCGTCGCCGCCGCCACCGAGCACCGCATGCGCGCCGCCCAGGGCACCCGCCCGGGCGGCGCGTCCGCGCAGCGCATCAGCGACTGGAAGGCGGGCCGAAACGTCCCCGCCCGCTTCGAATCCCTGCTCCCGGTCGTCCTCACCCTCATCGACCTGGCCCGCCGACTCGGCCACCCGATCCCCCGCCACCTCGCCGAACCCCAAGAGTGGCAACGCCTCTGGAAGGCCGCCACCACCTGGAACCCGGAGGAGGAGACCGACGCCGCCTGCCCCTACCCCGGCCTCACGTCCTACGGCACCGACAACCGCGCCCTGTTCTTCGGCCGCACCCGCGCCACCGCCGAACTCACCGCCCTCGTCCGCGAGGCCACCGGCATCATCGTGCTCATCGGCGCTTCCGGCGCGGGCAAGTCCTCCCTACTGGCAGCGGGCCTGATCCCCGCCCTCACCGGCTGGGAGACCACCTTCCTCACCCCCGGCGCTGACCCGCTCGCCGCCCTGCGGCATGCCATCGTGAAACCCGGCGACGCAGAGCCGGATTCACCACGCGAGAGCCGACCCACCGCATCGGCCGAGGCAACAGCCCTGGCCGCGCGTGAGAACGCACCACGCCGTCTGCTCGTGGTCGATCAGGCCGAGGAGCTCTTCACCGCCTACGCCGACGACCAGGACCGCGAGGACTTCCTCACCCTCCTCGACGCCTGCGCCACCCGCACCGACGACCCGATCACCGTCGTCCTGGCCCTACGCGCCGACTTCTACGCCCACTGCCTCAACCACCCGATCCTCCAGGACGCCCTGGAGCACCGCAGCTACCTCCTCGGCCCCATGCGCACCGACGAACTGGCCCAGGCGATCTCGGGCCCGGCCCGCGCGGTCGGCCTGGAGCTGGAAGCCGGTCTGGAGGAGCTGGTCATCACCGAATTGTGTGGCGCCGCAGACCATCACGGCCGCCGCACCTACGACCCCGGCGCCCTCCCCCTCCTCTCCCACGTCATGGCCGCCACCTGGCAACACCGCGAGGGCCGCCGCCTCACCACCACCGGCTACCGCAAAGCGGGCGGCGTAGTCGGCTCGGTAGCCGAAACCGCCGAATACGCCTGGAACGAGCTAACTCCCGCCCAACAGGCGGCCGCCCGCGAACTCCTGCTCGGCCTGGTCACCGTCCGCCGCGACGCCCGCGACACCCGCCGCCCCGCCCTCCGTCCCGAGCTCCTGGCCCGCACCCCCGACACCGACTCCGCCACCGCCGCCCTCGAACTCCTCTCCCGCACCCGCCTCATCACCCTCGACGCCGAATCCGTCAACCTCACCCACGAGATCGTCCTCACCGCCTGGCCCCGCCTCCGCACCTGGATCGACGAAGACCGAGTCGGCTACCTGGTCCGCCAACGCCTCGAAACCGATGCCGCCGAATGGGCCGCCCAAGAGCGAGATTCAGCTCTGCTCTACCGCGGCACCCGGCTACGCAACGCACTCGACAATGTCGACCCGCCCCCGGTAGGCCCGCTGGCCCGCGACTTCCTCGACGCCGCGACCACCGCTCGCCGCCGGTCCCGGCTCCGCTCCCGCCGCACCACCGCCATTCTCGCGCTGCTCGGTGTCGGCCTCCTGGTGGCCGGTTTCGGTGCGTACAACCAGAATCGGCTCGCCAACCAGCGCCGCGACGACCAGAATTTCGCGGCTGTACTCGCCGAGGCCGACCGGGTTCGATCGGTCGACCCGACCCTGGCCGCCCAACTGGACCTGGTCGCCTGGCGCATGCGACCGAACGACATGACCGCCCGATCCACCCTGTTGCAGACTCAGACCCAGCCGTTGATGACCGCCACCCCGATGCACGCGAAGTCGATTCACAAGATCGCCTACCGCAAGGATGGCAAGCTGCTGGGATCGATCTCCTACGACAATGTGTTCCGATTGTCGGATACCAGCGACCCACGCCACCCGCAGCCGCTGGGCCAAGCCCTCGAGGGCATCGGTGATTTCGCATTCAGCCCGGACGGCACACTGCTGGCCACGGCTCCGGCATTCAACACTCCGACGCACGATATCGCGCTGTGGGACATCACCGTACCGTCCGCGCCACGCCGCCTGACCATCCTCGCGGGTCTGCCCGAATTCCCCGCGGCGCGAGTGGCATTCGGGCCAGACGGGCGAACCCTCCTGACTGTCACGCCAACCCAGTTCACGCTGTGGAATACCAGCAATCCGGCGGTACCGATCATGGGCTCCTCCCGGCAAGTGCACGCCGCGACCGACGGCGCCCTCGACGACCTGCGAATCAGCCCGAACGGGCGGCTACTCGCCCTCATCCACCTGACACCGGTCTCCGCCTCCGTCCGAACCGACCCGACGATCCAGCTCTGGTCCATTGCGGACCCGGCAAACCCGGTACTGGTGATTCCCTCACTCACCCAGGCTGCCCCGGTGGAGCGCGTCGCGTTCAGCCCCGACAGCACCCTGCTCGCCGTGGGCATCGGCGATGGATCCATGCACCCGATCGGGAACAACAACGCCGCCGCGGAGCTCTGGGACGTCGGCGACCCGGCTCACCCGCGCCGGACATCCTCCCTCGACACGACGATGGGAGAGGGCCTGTGGGCCTTGGAATTCTCGCCCGATGGTCACACCCTGGCGGTCGGCAGTTCCGGGTCGGCCGGACTGTGGAACATCACCGACCCGGGCAATCCCACCCGCCTCACGAACACGCTCTCGACCAGTCCCGGTCTCTGCCACTACGGCAACGACTCCGCCTCACCGTGTAGCGCCGGGCCCGATTCACTCGCCTTCGCCCCGGACGGGCGTACCCTCGCCGCCGGCGGTCTGGCCGGCGACATTCGCATCTGGTCACTGCCCCCGGCCATCCTCACCGAGCATTCCGCATGGACGAGCACACCGAACTACGACGCTTCCGGGACCCGGATGGCCACGTTGTCCAGCGACGGCCGAATAGCCCTGTGGGGCACCGAAAACGACCGATCGCCCACGCTGCTCGGGGAATACCGGGTCGCCCCGGCGCTCAGTTACCTCTCGCTGTCTCCCGACGGCACCACGATCATGCTTGGATCCGATATCGAATCCAACACGCCCCCACGGATTCTCGACGCCACCGATCCGGCACACATTCGCCCACTGACGGAATGGCACCTGACCGTCTCCCGGTACGGCGGGGTCAGTGTGAGCCCGGACTGGCGTCTCGCCGCGGCGGTCGGCGATGACCGAATGCTGCGGTTCTGGGACATCGCCGATCGCACCCGACCGACCCCCGTGGGTGCGCCCGTTCCCATGTCATCCACCTACAGCCTGCTGCGGTTCGGGAGCGACGGAAAATCCATCCTCATCCGCGATTACACGCAGGACGGGAACAAGACCATCGTCACCGCAACCCTCTGGAACATCACCGATCCCACACGCCCGCAGCGGGTCGCCGAGCTGTTTCGGTCGGGCTCATCCACCGCTGCCTCCGCCATCATCACCCCGGATCTGCGAACCATGGTCGTCACCACTAACGAGACCCTGCAGAGCTGGGACATCAGCGATCCGAACCACCCCGTCCGCCTCGGTGATCCGATCGCCGCGCACTCGCTGACGATCCGGGGTGTCGGCTTCTCCGCGGACGGCCGCACCATGCTCACCAGCGGAGACGACGGCGGCATCCAATTGTGGGACTTCACCGACCGCGCCCACCCCCAACGCACGCTCACGCTCTCCGATTCCAGTCGATACGGCTGGAACGTCGGTCTGCTCCCCGACGGCCGCCGTGTCGGTGCGGGCGGCCGCGACGGCGCACTTCGCCTGTGGGACTTGAACGAACAGCACGCCGCCGACCGCGTCTGCACGGTCACCGGCCCCCTGTCCGAAGACCTTTGGCGCCGCCATCTACCCCAACTCCCCTACCACCCGCCCTGTCCCGCCTCCTGAAACCCCGGAATTTCTCCCCGGCCCGCCCGGTTGCCAGCAGTCAGATTCCGACGTGGAGGGTGAGATGAACGCATTCAATGAATCTGTGATCGAAGAGTTCCGCGCCAATGGCGGGAAGGTGGGCGGGCCGTTCGAGGGGCGGGACAATATGGTGCTGATCACCACGACCGGCGCGAAATCCGGTCGCGCCGTTACCAATCCGCTCGTCTATGTGCCGGACGGCGAGCGCATCGTTCTCATCGCGTCCAACGGTGGCGCGGACAAGCATCCGGCCTGGTACCACAACCTGCGCGCCAACCCCGAGATCACCATCGAGCTCGGCACCGAAACATACACGGGCAAGGCGGAATTCCTGACGGGCCAGGAATCCGACGACCTCTACGAGCGCATGATCGAGATCATGCCGGTCTTCACCGAGTACCGCGAAAAGACCACCCGGAAGATCCCGGTGGTAGCGATCTACCGATCCGCCTGACCCGACACGTGGTGGCCGCCGTTGGTTTTCCGATAGAAGTCACCAAGTCTCGATTCCTACCGTCGAAACCGGTCCCGGCCGAATGGTCCGGGCGACATTCACGGGAGGGATCACCAATGAAGACTCGGATGGCCACGTACGGCGCGACCCTGATGGCCGGACTCGGCGCGGCGGTACTGCTGGTGGCGGGCGGCGCGAACGGCCCGGAGGCGTCCGCCGCCCCGGTCGCGCACCCGGTCGCCCAGAAGGCCGGAGCCGACGCCCAGCTCTACAACTGCGGCCGCACCGACCTCCTGACGAAGCCGACCAAGCTGGACCCCGGCTGCTCTTCCGCCCACCAGTACTTCACCGATCTCGGCTGGCTCCTCTGGGGCTCCGACGTGGCCGTCGGCGAGGGCAGCTACCACGTGAACAAGTGCGAACCGACCTGCGCGGCGGGCAACTTCGAGACCCATCGCGCCTGGATCGTGCTGTCCGCACCCGCCAATGGCATCTTCACCAAGGAGACGGTCATCGACGGCAAGGGCCAGTGGACCACCGACGCCCCGTTGAAGTGATCCCCCGGTCAGAAGTCAGGTGGGCATTCAGGGTGATCCCCGATGCGCCCGACCAGCGCGGACCAGCACGATGGTAGCCATGACGAAGACGAGCGACTGGTCCAAGAGCGCCGGGCGTGCCGGCTTCTCCGATCAGCTTCACGATCTGTGGCAGTCCCGGCCGATGCGGTTTCCCAAGGATGGGCCGATCGCGGGTGTGGCCGTCGGGTTCGGTCGCCGCTACAACGTGGACCCCGTGCTGGTGCGGGTGGCGTTCGTGGTGTCCGCGCTGTTCGGCGGGGCGGGGATCGTGCTCTATCTGCTGTGCTGGCTGCTGCTGAATCAGGCCGGTGATCAGTCGTCGGCGGCGGAGTCGCTGTTCGGGCGCGGGCGGTCGTCGCATTCGTCGTCCAAGACCATCGTGCTCATGGTGGCGTTGGGGATCGCTGTGAGCACGATGGGCCCCGTCGGGGTGGGGCTCGGCGGCTCGGGCGTGATCAGCTTCGCGCTCATGCTGGCCGGGTGGTGGCTGCTCTATCAGCGCCAACCGCAGCCGCCCGCGGCCTATTTCGAGCAGACGGCCGCCGACAACATCCTCAACACGGGCTACCCGGGCACCACCAACCCGTACTGGACCGGCTACCCGGGCACCAACGCGGTCACCTTCCAGACCTACGGGCCCTACACCACGCTGCCCGACCACTACGAGCCTGACCCGAACCAGGCCGCCCCGGAATCCGCTGCCGCCCAGAGCATGTCGCAGTCTGATTCGGGTGACACCGACACCGCGGTCCTGCGCACCGATACGGTCGACACCGACACCGCCGTCCTGCGCCCGGAATCGTCTGCCCCGCAACCTCCTTCGGACACGGAGAACGTGACCGAGGTGCTGGAAACCCGCTACGCACCGGCATCCTCGGTGGCCGACACCGTGATCCTGAGCAAATCCGAATCCGCCTCGGCCCCGGCCGATTCCGGAAAACCGGACCCTGCCGCCGAACCCCAGGAGGCCGCGAGCCCGGTCGATTTGGAGAAGCAAGCCGCACCGCAGGGCAACCCGCCCGACGACGCACCGAGCTCCGAAGACGGCCCCGGCCACCAGGGCAAGGCCCACGCGCTGCCCGCCCATCAGGGCAAAGCTCCCGCCCTGCACCGCATTCCGTCCGCGACCGACCGTCCCCGCACCGGATTCGGCCCGGCCCCCATGTCCCCCGACTTCGGCCCCACCCCGCCCGGCTGGGATCCGCTCGGTGTGGCCCCACTGGCCTGGGAACTCCCCGAACCGGGTGTGCCGGTCCAGCAGAGCGCCGTCCAGGCTCCCGCGCGCCGCCCGCGCTCCCGCCTGACCGCGGTCACCATCGGGCTCGCGATTCTGGCCGCCGCCGCGGCGGGTTCCGCAGCCGCGGCGGGCGTGGACTGGATGACTCCGGGCCGCATCGGCGCCGCCGCCCTCGCCGTGATCGCGCTCGGGCTCATCGTGGGCGCGTTCCTGCGCCGCGGCTACGGCCTCATGGTGCTGCTGGCTCCCCTGGCCGGCTTCGTCATCCTGGCCTCGCTGATCGGCCCGATCCAGTTCGACGAGGGCGCTATGGGCGACCACAAGTGGGCCGCCGCAACGACTTCCGAGCTGCTGCCGGAGTACCACGTCTCCATGGGCTCGGGCACCCTCGATCTGAGCAAGCTGCAGTTGACCGAGGACCGCGCGGTCGAGGTGAAGGTGCGCATGGGCGACGCCCGCGTGATCCTGCCCCCGAACCTGCGCGTCAACACGACATGCAATGTCCGCATGGGCGATTCGAATTGCCTGAGCGGAATATCCGGCCCGGCAACGGGTCCCGTCCTGAACCTGACCGTAGATGTGCAGATGGGAAACGCGGAGGTGAACCGTGGCTGAGAACGAGAACAAGAACCGCCGACCGTCCTTCTCTCTCCTGCTGGCCGGAATGCTCGGCCTCGGAGTGAGCGTCTGGGCCTTCGTCGGCCCGCACTCCTGGCCCGTCTCCGGCGGCCTGTCCCTCGGCTGGATCGTCGTCATCGCCGCCATAGTCGTCGGAATCGTCCTGGTTCTCACCCCGAAGAAGAACCGCGACTGAACCGACCCCGCGCTGCCCCCTTCCCTCGCCGGGACAGCGCATCCCCTTCCCGGACTGCCCTCCGGGAAGGACGAAGGCCCCGCACCTCAGGTGCGGGGCCTTCGTAAATCATTGGGAGACCGTCACTCCCACTCGATGGTCCCCGGCGGCTTGCTCGTCACGTCGAGCACCACGCGGTTGACCTCCGCCACCTCATTGGTGATGCGGGTGGAGATGCGCTCCAGCACCTCGTACGGCAGCCGGGTCCAGTCCGCGGTCATGGCGTCCTCGGACGAGACCGGGCGCAGCACGATCGGATGACCGTAGGTGCGGCCGTCGCCCTGCACGCCGACGCTGCGGACATCGGCCAGCAACACCACCGGGCACTGCCAGATCGACTTGTCCAGACCGGCGGCCGTCAGCTCCTCGCGCGCGATGGCATCGGCCTGGCGCAGCAGCTCCAGCCGGTCGAAGGTCACCTCGCCGATGATGCGGATGGCCAGACCCGGGCCCGGGAACGGCTGGCGCGCAACGATTTCCTCGGGCAGCCCCAGCTCGCGGCCGACCGCGCGCACCTCGTCCTTGAACAGCAGCCGCAGCGGCTCGACCAGAGCGAACTCCAGATCGTCCGGAAGACCGCCGACATTGTGGTGCGACTTGATGTTCGCGGTGCCCGCGCCGCCGCCGGATTCGACGACGTCCGGGTACAGCGTGCCCTGCACCAGGAACTCGACCTTGGTCTCGCCCTGCTCGCCGACCACCTCGGAGACCGCGTCCTCGAACGACCGGATGAACTCCCGGCCGATGATCTTGCGCTTCTCCTCCGGATCGGTGACGCCCTTCAGCTCACCCAGGAATTTGTCGACCGCGTCGACGGTGACCAGCTTGGCCCCGGTCGCGGCGACGAAATCCCGCTGCACCTGCTCGCGCTCACCGGCACGCAGCAGACCGTGATCGACGAACACACAGGTGAGGCGATCACCGATGGCCCGCTGCACCAGCGCGGCAGCGACCGCGGAGTCCACGCCGCCGGACAGACCGCAGATGGCGTGCCCGTCCCCGACCTGCTCGCGCACCTGATTGATCAGCGCCTCGGCGATATTGGACGCGGTCCACGCGCCCGGGATCCCGGCGATCTCGTGCAGGAACCGGCTCAGCACCTGCTGGCCGTGCGGCGAATGCAGCACCTCCGGGTGGTACTGCACACCCGCGAGCTTGCGCGCCCGATCCTCGAACGCGGCGACCGGCGCACCCGCGGAGGTCGCGGTCACCTCGAAGCCCTTCGGGGCGTCGGTGACGGCGTCGCCGTGGCTCATCCACACCGGCTGCCGGGTCGGCAGGCCGCCGTGCAAGATGCCGCCGTCGACGCTCAGCTCGGTGCGCCCGTACTCACGGGTTCCGGTGTGCGCCACGGTCCCGCCGAGCGCCTGCGCCATGGCCTGGAAGCCGTAGCAGATGCCGAAGACCGGCACCTCCAGATCGAACAGCCGCGCGTCCAGCTGCGGTGCGCCCTCGGCGTACACGCTGCTCGGCCCGCCGGAGAGAATCACCGCGAGCGGCTGCTTCTCCGCGATCTCCTCCACGGTGATCGAGTGCGGAACCACTTCGGAATACACGCTCGCTTCGCGCACCCGGCGCGCGATCAGCTGCGCGTACTGCGCGCCGAAGTCGACGACAAGGACTGGTCGCTGGGTTTCTGCCACCGGCACAGTCTACGGAGCGATACACGACACACTTACTTCGGGCAACACCCGATCGCACAAGACCATCAACCCCGTCCGACCTGCGCTTGGACCATCACCCCGGGCCGGGGGCTGCGCCGCGGCCTCGTGAGCGGTGACCCGCCCGACCCGGAAGTGGTGGCACCGGGACGGTATTCGGGTCCCGCCGATCTTCGATAGGGTCTTCCGGCCTCTCCACGCACACGTTTGGCGCGGTACTTGACAACTGGTTTCGTGAGGTTCGGGTAACTCATCGGGTACGTCCAAAATCGGTTCGTCACCTGACCGCCGGCACGGGTGTGGGGCTTTCCACGGCTCTCCGCCGTCCGCTGAAGGCTCGGGGAGGCGGGGGAGCCTAGCGACACCGACTGGGGCGGTGGGTGGGAAAGCTGAGCAGTTTGTCACCGGTGCTGGCTATCCTCTACCTCGTGCCATTCGCCCGTGCGATCGATGCAGAGATCCACTACGAGGACAGCGGGGGCGAAGGTCCGGTTGTGTTGCTGGGGCACGAATTCCTCATGGACCGAACGATGTTCGCGTCGCAACAGGCGGCGCTGACACCGGAGTTCCGGATCGTGACCTGGGACGCGCGCGGGCACGGCCGCACCCGAGACGAGGGGCTGCCGTTCACCTACTGGACCTCCGCCCGGGACGCGCTGACCGTATTGGATCAGCTCGGCGTGGAACGCGCCGTGGTGGGCGGGATTTCGCAGGGCGGCTTCATCGCCCTGCGCACCGCCCTGCTCGCCCCCGACCGTGTCTCCGCCCTCGTCCTGATCGCCAGCGAGGCGCACGAACCCACCGCCGCCGAACTCACCAATGCCCGTAAGTTTCTGGACAAATGGTACGAAGAGGCCCCCCGCCCGGCCCTCGCCGAATACCTCGCCCGCTGGCTCATCGGCGATGACGACTGGTACCGCGCCGTCTGGGTGAAACGCTGGCTCGCCCGCGATCCGAGCGCCACCGAGGTCGCCGCCGGCGCCCTCCTCAACCGCGACTCCGTGCTGGCCCGACTACCCGAAATCACCTGCCCCACTTTGGTCATCCACCCCACCCGCTCCGGCGTCCCCCGCTCCCACGCCCGCGAACTGGCCGACCGCCTCCCCGACGCCCGCTACGTCGAAATCGAGGGCGCCCGCCAGACGGTGAACATGACCCACCCGGTAGCCGTCAACACGGCAATCCGAGATTTCCTCCGCGACTTGGCAGTTCCGCCACTCCGCGACTTCAGCGCCCGCCCCGGCAGCCGCTGACCCCCGGATACGACTCGCGCCCTTGTGCATTCGGGTGAATGCACAAGGGCGCGATCAGGGGTCTTCGGTCAGCCGCGGACGTTCAAACCGACCTTTTGGAATTCCTTGAGGTCGCAGTAGCCGGTCTTGGCCATCGAACGGCGGAGGCCGCCAACGAGATTCAGCGAGCCGAACGGGTCGTTGGAGGGGCCGTTGAGGACCTGGGCCAGCGGGACGCGCTCCTCGTCGATGGCGTACGGGAGGACCGCGCCGCGCGGCACCGACGGGTGGGCGGCGGCCGAGGGCCAGTACCAGCCGTTGCCGGGGGTCTCCTGGGCCATGGCCAGCGGCACGCCCAGCATGACCGCGTCCGCACCGCAGGCGATGGCCTTGGCGATGTGGCCGGAGGTCAGCGTCTCGCCGTCGGCGATGACGTGCACGTAGCGGCCGCCGGTCTCGTCGAGGTAGTCACGGCGCGCGGCCGCGGCGTCGGCGATGGCGGTGGCCATGGGCACGCCGATGCCGAGCACCTCACCGGTGGTGGTGGCGCCCTGCATCGAGCCGTAGCCGACGATGACACCCGCCGCGCCGGTGCGCATCAGGTGCAGCGCGGTGCGGTGATCGGACACGCCGCCCGCGACCACCGGCAC
>NZ_BAFX01000026.1 GCF_000308815.1 Nocardia concava NBRC 100430 | reverse complement strand
GAAAAGGACAAGGCCATGAACACCACCGATACCGTCAAGATCCACACCGACCACAACACCGAGAAGCACCTCGGCGACTGGACCCACGCCAACTCCTTCGAGGTGAAGGCCCGCTACGGCAGCGTCGTCATCGACCTGCGCTCGCCCTGGATCGAGGGCGACGAGGAGATCGTCGTGAACGCCAACCTCGACCACGCCATGGTCAAGCTGCTCGTCCCCGAGGACGCGGTCATCGACTACTCCGAGCTGGAGTGGACCGGCCGCGGCAAGGTCAAGGACATGTCCCGCCCGCAGCACGCCTCCGGCCGCGTCATCCGTCTGACCGGTTCCAGCGCCAAGAGCGAGTTCCGCATCCACCGCGGTGGCATCGCGGTCCTCTCGGCCCTGTTCAGCCGCGAGTTCTTCGAGGACGCCAAGCAGGCCCGCAAGGAGGGCCGCACCCCCACCCTGGTCGACCCGGCCAACGCCCCGCGCTGATTTCCGGTCACCGGCGGCGGCTGCAAACGCCTCCGGCCGACTCGAATCGAAGCACAATGGCCGCCCCCATCATCTCGCTGCGGGCGGCCATTGCCATGCGCGCGGCCTTCGCCTTCCCGCTCAACGTGCGAGCAATGCCCATCGGCCCGTCGGCAGGACGGCCCACACCACCTTGCCGGCCGGCCGACGCGGCACACATCCCCACGAGCTGGCCAGGCGGGCCACGATGTGCAGTCCGTAGTGCCGTGATCCCCCCACTCCGGGTTCCCGCAGCAGCGCCTCGTGCGGGTCGTTGTCCCCGACCGCGACGCAGAATCGGTCGTCGCGCAGTTCCAGACGCAGTTGCATCCCGCCGGGGACCCGACTGTGCAGGAAGGAGTTCTCCACCAGCTCGGTGGCGATCAACAGCGCGTCGACACGGACCTCCGGCACGTCCCAGCGCACGCAGATCTCCTCGACGAACGTCCTGGCCCGCTGCCCGCACTCCGCGGCCTCGGCCAGTTCCAAGGTCGCCCGGTGCCGCTGCGACCCGCCGCCCGCGGCACGTAGCGCCGCGCTCACGTCGGCGAAGATCGGGAGTCGGACCGCGCTGCGCCGCAGCCAATCTCGCCGGGTCTGGGCGTGGGCGACCAAGTGGATCGGCACGTCCGGCCACTCGCCCACGCGCAGCGCCGCGCTCCTGAAGGCCGTGTAAAGGTCCGGCACCCCCACCAGCAGGTCGTCGAGGATCACCACGACCGCGTTCGGTTCATCGATCGCGAATTTCACGAGCGTATCGCTGAAATTCCGATACCCGGCAGCGGTCAGCTCGCCGCGGGGGTACACCACCGAGCAGCCCTCCCGCTCCCGCGAAGTCCATCGTATTTCCCTGCCACCCGACACTGTTCGATCGCCACCATCGAATCCGCACACGGTCCTCCGGGAACCATGTGGCAAATCTCAGCACAGACACCGAGCCGAGCATCGGAGCAATTGCGCAGCCTGGCCGCTCAGGTAAGCGAATACCCATTCTCGTGGACCGAAATCCTTTATCGCGGATCGACCGTGGAGTCGAATTGTCAATCGCACCGGATACTTTCACCGGCATGCCCGCGATCGGGCAGATTCCGGCCGGGATGCGGCCGACGCCGGGTCGCCGACCAGGGCATACAGCCTCACTACCCGGTTCCGGTGGGCCGGAGAGAAGCCTCCGGGTGGGGTGTGACGACCGCGGCGAATTCGGCGTATTCCCAGGCCGGTACGCAGATTTCGCGGTATTCCTCGCGCCGCCCGGAACAGGCCCACAGCTCCGTCGGTATGACCATGCCCACCGTGGATTCACCGCCGGCGGCCCGCGCGGCACCCAGCCACCGGCGCAGGTGATTCGAATCGATACTGGGCAGATACCGAACCGCCAGATCCCACTCGACCGCGGCGGGCGGCACCGGGGCTCGCAGGGCCGCGACGACGACCGCCGACGGTGCGGCCAATGCCGAATTGCGGGCTTCGCGGCGATTTCGAAGAGCCATATCGGTCTCCCTAGCTGCCGGCATGATTCACGAACGACGTGTCCGGCGTGAACCGTGAGCCGCGCTTCGGGACTCGATGACGTGATTACAGAATACGGCGTCCGCGGATACTTGTCGGCCGCTCGGGAGGGTCGAAATGCACGGGTGCGGGGCCGTTTCCGGTGGCCGCGCGAATCACCTCGGCCGCCGCCTCATGAAGTCGGATGCCTTGGAGGTCGGCGGCTTCGCGCAATATGGCCAGGGCGTCGGCGGCGGAGCTGGAGCGCTGCGATATCAGGACCCCGACCGCCTGGTCGATCGCCGAGCGGGCGGTGAGATCCGCCATCAGCCGGGTGGTCGACTCGGCACGGCGAGTCGAGGCGATCACGGCGGCCAGCAGTGCGCCGACCTGCGCGGCGGTCAGGGCCAGCCTTCGGCACAGAGATTCGTCGAAGGCCCCCGGCTCCGGCGCGTACAGGGCCACCGCGCCGATCGTGCGGTGCGGTACCGGTATCGGCTGCACCAGGATCGAGCGGACGCCGAGCTCGAGCATGCGCGCGGGATACCCTGCCCACCGCCGCTCGACTCGGAGCTCCGGGACCATCACGACGCGGCCGGTCGCGATCGATTCCGAGCACGGGCCGACGGGGTGGTCGAGCGGCAGCTCTCCCATCGGCGGTGCCGGGACTCCTCCGCTGTCGGCGATATCGGCGACCACCGCGTGAGTGAGCGTCACCCGGGACATCGTTCGCTCCGGCGCCATCGCGGTGACGAAGTCTGTTATGTCGCAAAGGGATGTCGCGAGATCCTGAGCCGACAGCACGGAGGAGGTGAGTTGTGCCAGCCCAATCGCGAAGCTCTCGGCCCCGACATGCCGAATCATCATGGCGCACACCACCGATCGCGGTTCTTCTGCCGGAAGCCTATTCCGAGGATGGCTCGGCGTCCATGCCGAGCCGGGGGATGATGGTCCCGGTCGTGGTGCGGATCAGTTCCGCCGCTACCGCGGCCAGCTTCATATTGCGATGCTGCGAGGCCGCCCGCAGGATCGCGAACGCCTGCTCACGGTCATAGCGGTTGTCGGCCATGAGAATTCCCAGCGCGCGGTCGATCACCCCGCGCGTCTTCAGCGATTGACGCAGCTGGTCCGCCAGCGCGATGGCATGCAGGGCCTCGAGGCGTACCGGCAGCACCACACCGAGATGTGCCCCGAGCAGGGAGACGGCCTGCCCGATCGACGGGCCGAAGTCGTGCGGCCGACTCGAGTACAGGCACAAGGCGCCGATGGACCCGGCCGCGGTGACCACCGGTTCGGCGGCGAGGGAACGGATGCCGCCGCGGAGTGCGAGGGCGGGATAGCCGCCCCACCTGATCTCGTCCGTGAGGTCCGGCACCGAGATGGACTGCTTCCGTGCCAGCGCCTGCAGGCTCGGGCCGCTCCGCAGGCGAACTTCGGCTCGCACCAAGGCTTGCGCACCGATCGTGGCCCCGGCGGCCGCGGCACCGTCCATCGCGATCAGCACACTAGCCGCCGGTCGGCCCGGCAGCATTGCCGAGATGATGTCGCAGGCGTCGCGCAACGACTCGCCGATGTCTTCGCCGGTGGCCAGCAGGCGCATCGTCACATTGACCAAACCCGCGCTGAATTCCAGTGGTGCACCGTCTTTCGCACTCTCGGATGCGGCGTGTCTCGTGTTCAGCACAAGCGGCACGTCCCCTCCAGCACCTGCCGTGCGATGTGGGTCAACGGCACGCTCTCCGCGAATGCGCGGGCTCGCAGCAGGGTCAGCGCCGTCTCCGAGTCACACGCGCACTGCACCGCGACCACACCCACCGCCCGATGTACCTCGGTGCGGAAATCGGCGTCATCGAACAGCGCCCCGCGCACCGTGTTCCGGGTGCTTACGGCAGCGGTCAGCAGGACGACATTGGCCAGCGCATCGGCCACGCTGTCCGCGATGGCCACGGTCTCGGTGGCCGAGACGGTCTGCGGTGAGAATGCGCACAGCGCGCCGATCCGCCGCGATTCGGCGCGCAAGGCGACGGCCACCAAGGTACGGATACCGAGATCAACTGCGGCCGAACCGAATTCGGGCCAGCGTTCGACGAGTCCGCATCCGGACACCAGCAGGCCGTTGCCACCGAGGGCGATGTCGCGCGCCGGACCGGTGCCGACCACCTCCTCGAGATCGTGCGCCGCTCGCGCGGTGGCATCGGAGCAGATGACGAGCAGCTCGTGCAGGTCGTCGTCGAACAGGGTGATCACCGCGCTATCCATCCGCAGTTCCTCGGCGACCGCGGTCATGAAGCCCGGCCGCGGCTCCGGCGTGCCCTGCTCGGCCCAGCGCCGCAATCGCAGGGCGTAGGACCGGTGCAGCTGGGCGCAGGCGCGGTGCCGGTGCTCCATTCTGCGGTTCAGAGCCGCCATGCGCTCACGGAAGGGCCGCATCGATTCGGGTCGGCGTTCGAATTCCCGCTCGTACTTCTCGGCGAGGGCCGCCGCTCGCGCGGCGCTACTCAGTTCGCGATGGTATTCACGCAGCTCTGCTGTGATCAGATCGCGGATTTCCGCCGACAGCATCTGGAAATTCTAGGGACGTCGTTCGAGGCGCGTCAAATTCCTGTGCCGCAGCCGATTACGATCCTGCGTCCTCCATCAGCAGCACCACGCCGTCGCGCACGCCGTCCAGCGGCGTGCACGTCACGGCGCACACGATCGATCGGCCGATGCGGTTGACCGATGGCGTCACGAGCGGCCCGGCTCGTTCCCCGGTCTTGAGGCAGGCGGCGACGACGTCGTGCAGGCCATCGGTGGGCAGGCCGAAATCCAGTGTGAAGAAGTACTTCTGGCGGACTTCGTCGGCACGCAGCCCCCACAGCTCCTCGGCCCCGCGATTCCAGCTGCGCACCCGCAGATCGCCGTCGAGCACCACGATGCCGGCGTCGATGCTGGCCAGGATGCCTTCCAGGAACATGCGCGTCTCGTCCAGCTCGGCGCTGCGGATGCGCAGCTCCTCGTTCATGGTCTCGAGTTCCTCGTTGCCGGATTGCAGTTCCTCGTTGGTGGTCTCGAGTTCCTCGTTGGTGGATTGCAGTTCCTCGTTGGTGGTCTCGAGTTCCTCGATGCTGGATTGCAGTTCCTCGTTGGTGGTCTCGAGTTCCTCGTTGGTGGATTGCAGTTCCTCGTAGGCGGTTTCCAGCTCCTCGCGTTTTACCTTCACCTCCAGGGCCAGCCGGGTCGCCACGGTGGTGTCGACGAAGGTGACCACCACGCCGACGGCGACATGCTCCTGCGCCCAGAGCGGTTGCACCTGCACATCGAAGTACTGGGTGTCCTCCGGCCCGAGACGCCGTTCCACCGATGTCAGGCGAATGGTGCGCCGCTCGCCGACGGCCTGTTCGATGACCGATCGCAATTCGACCGGTCGGTAAGAAATTTCCAGATCACGCAACGGCCTGCCCACATCGTGCGTGCTCAAGCCGAATAGGTTCCGCATCTGGGCGTTGATGACGGACACCCTGGCCTCGGTGTCCACGCCGAGGACGGCGAGAGGCGCGGTCTCCAAGGCGAGTTCGCTCAGTTGGCGGCGCTTGACGAACCCCTGCACTTCCTGGCCGAGCCCCACATCCAGCCGCGGTGCGATCTGCTGGGCGGGCGCGACGGCGTCGCCGATACGGCGGCGGAAGATGCGCTGGCGCATATCGGCGACCTCGAAGCGCTCACCGTCGGACAGCAGCATCTCGGCCTTGCCGAGGAACAGGAACCCGCCCGGGCGCACCGCGAAATGGAAACGATCGATGATCTGAGCCTGCGCCTCGACATTGAAGTACATCAACGTATTCCGGCAGACCAGCAGATCGAGCCGGGAGATCGGCGCGTCGCGGGTGATGTCGTGGCGGCCGAAGATCACGCGGCGGCGCAGGTCGGACCGGAAAAGGAACTTGTCGCCGTTGGGCTCGAAGTAGCGCCCGCGCAGCTCCGGTGAGAGCGGTTCGAGCGCCTTCGCGCTGTACAGGCCCGACCGGGCTTCGCGCAGCGCTTCCTCGTCGACATCGGTGCCGTAGATCTTGACCCGTTTCACGCAGTCGTCGATCCCGAGCACCTCGGCGAACGCGATCGCCAGCGAGTATGCCTCCTCCCCGCTCGAGCAGCCCGCGCTCCAGATCCGGATCTCACCATCGGGGCCCGCGTCCGTGACCAGTTCCGGCACGATCTCGCGCTGCAGATACCGCCAGGCCTCGACATCGCGGAAGAGGCTGGTGACATTGATCAGGATGGTGTTGAACAGGTTCCGGAACTCGTCGGCGTTGCTCTCCAGGTAATCGCGGTAGTCCAGGTGGTCGGGGATGCCGACCTCGTGCATCCGTTTGAGAATGCGCCGGGCCAGTGAAGTGCGCTTGTAACCGGTGAAATCGAATCCGCGGGAGTCGCGGATGAAGATCAGCAGATCCTCCAGCCCGTCATCGGCCTGCTCGACCGGGTCGGAAGGCTCGCCCACCATCAGCTCATCGGAGTCGGTCACGTATTACTTCCTTCGACCAGGCCGCTGACGACCTCCGCGATATCCGCCAGCGGCAGAATGAAATCCACCGCACCGGTCTTCACCGCCGCCTCGGGCATGCCGCTGAACTCCGCCTCCTCCGGATCCTGCACGATCACCGTTCCACCTCGCGATTTGACCGCGGTGACACCCATCGAGCCGTCGCTGCCCGACCCCGTCAGCACGCAGGCGATGGCTCGCGGACCGTACGCCCCGGCCACCGACTCGAACAAGAGGTCCGCCGAGGGGCGCACGAAATGCACGAGTTCGGAACTCGACAGGGCGAGCACGCCGTCGGGTCCGACGAGCAGATGGTAGTTGGGCGGCGCGATATAGACGGTGCCGGGCACGACCCGCGTGTCGGCCGCGGCCAGCTGCACGGGCAACGCCGAGCGACGCCCGAGGACGTGGGCGATGATCGTCTCGTGCCGCCGATCCAAGTGCTGGACGATGAGTACCGGGACGGGGAACCGCGATGGCAGGTGGGCCAGCAGGTGACTCAGCGCGGTGATGCCGCCCGCCGACGACGCGATCGCGACGACACCGTAGCCCTCGGCGGGCGGGAGGGGGCGGGGGTCGTCGTTCATCGTCTCAGCCTATCCCGGTCGGTCGCGGGAATGGTCGACCCTCACAGCTCTGGCCGATCACACTGTGGCACATACGAATTCAGTAACTTTGAAACCCATCTTAGACGCCCGGACCGGCGACGGGAATCGGTGCGCGAGGCAGGGGACGCGCCGTCGCACTTCGACCTCTCGAATGCCGCCGCCACGGACGCCGCACACATCGATGGCAATGGGGCGAAAACCATATCGACCTCCAAGCCCGTACTACAACGGATCAGGAGCCGCGCTTCGGGACTCAGAGGAACCCTTCGGACTATACGCTGAACTCCCGAATCCGCCGAAGCTCCGATCCGCGCCGCTATCAGCGGAAATCGAACCGATCAACCACGAATCACCGGGCCCGCCGAGCGGTCGGGCTGTCTACCCGCACTCGGTGCCAGCGCCTCCGCACCGGCGAGCGGTCCGCGACAGCTTGGCAATTTGTACAGCTCGAGCACCCTTTGTTGTCTGGATCACATCACAGTGATTGCATCGAGGTATGTTCACCGAGGCTCAGCTGTATTCGCCGGTCACCCGAGGGGCCGACGGCGACGTGACCGTGCACCTGAGCGATGAGCATCCGGGGGTGCACGATCCCGACTACCGGGCTCGACGCAATGCCATCGCCGCTCTCGCACTCGGCTACCGGCCGGGCGCGCCGGTGCCGCACATCGACTACACCGACGAGGAGCAGGAGGTGTGGCGGATCGTCTCCGCCGAATTGGCGCGCAAACGGGAGCGCTACGCGTGCACCGAGGTGATCGAGGCGGCCGGACGGCTGGGGCTGCCCGCCGACCACATTCCGCAGCTGGACGAGGTTTCCACCAAACTGGTTCCGCTCACCGGATTCCGCTATGTCCCGGCTGCCGGGCTGGTGCCGCTGCGGGAGTTCTTCGGCTCCTTCGCCGATCGGACCTTCCATTCCACCCAGTACATTCGGCACCACTCCGCGCCGCTCTACACCCCCGAACCGGATGCGATTCACGAAATCCTCGGCCACGCCAATCAATTGGCGAGCCCACGCTTCGCGGCGCTGTACGAGACGGTCGGCGCGGCGGTGGCGCGGATCGAGACCGAGCGGGCGCTGAAATTCCTGGCCGACGTGTTCTGGTTCTCGCTCGAGTTCGGCGTGCTGCGCGAGCAGGGCGAAGTCCGTTGCTACGGTGCGGGATTGCTGTCGTCCTACGGTGAGATCGAGGAATTCCGGGAGGCCGACCTGCGGCCGCTCGACATCCACGCCATGGGGACCATCGTCTACGACATCACGCACTATCAGCCGGTGCTGTACTGCGCCGAATCCATCAGCGAGATCGAGGATGTGGTCGGCGGCTTCTTCGAGACCATGACCGACGACACGGTGGCGCGGCTGGTGAGCGTGAAGCCGGTTTAGAGGGGCATACCGGCTTCCAGGAACTCCATGACCCGGAGGATCTGTTCCGATCCGAAGGAGCCCGCCTGGTCGACGAAACCGATCATGGCACCGCTGAGCGCACCGGCGAAGACTCGCACCTCGAACTCGTGCGGATCCCGGCCGGTGCGCTTGGCGACCAGGTCCGCGATCAGGCCGACGCTGCGTTCCAACTCCATGGCGACCGCGCCGCGCAGTTCGGGCACCGAGTACAGGATCTCCACCCGCTGCTTCTCGAAATCGCGTTCCTCCTGGCTCATTGCCGCGAAGGTCTCGATGGTGGCCTGCCGGAAGGCCGCCAGGACCGACAGCTCCGGGGGCTGCGCCTCGAAGGCCGCGATCATCATCGGGTCCAGATCGTCGGCCAGCGCCACCTGTTCCTTGGACGGGAAGTAGCGGAAGAAGGTGCTGGGCGAGATGTCGGCGGCGGCCGCGATCTGCTCGACCGTGGTCTCGGTGTAGCCCTGTTCGCGGAACAGGCGGAAGGCCTCGGTGCGAATGGTGCGGCGGGTGCGTTCCTTCTTGCGTTCGCGCAGGCCGCCCCCGGTCCCGGTCTTCGCCGGGGCCGGGGGCGTCGCGGAGGCGGTGTCAGCCGACATGAACCGATTGTCCAGTATCGAGATCGGCGGTCGCGACAGGAGTCTTGCTCCGGATCACGAAGGCGGCCAGGATCGCCGCGACCGCGCAGATGGCGGTGCAGACCCAGAGCATGGCGCTCATGCCGTCCACGAAGGCGCTCTGTACGTGGGCCAGCACGGCCGGATCGCCGAGCTTGCGGGCCACGCCGACACCGGCATTGACGCCGTCGGAGACGGGTTCGCGGTTCAGATCGCCGAGGCTCGAACGGTATTGGGTGGACAGGATGGTGCCCAGGATGGCGACGCCGATCGTGCCGCCCGCCTGCCGGAGCGCCTGCAGCAGCGCCGATCCGGAACCGGCTCGCTCGGGAGTGAGATCGTTCATGGCGTACGCCATGGCCGACGGCATGACGAATCCCATTCCGACGCCGAGCAGGACGATGCCGCCCGCCGCGAAACCGTAGCCGCTGTCCACGGTGATCATGGCGGCCATGCCGATACCGGCGGCGAGCAGGACGAATCCGGAGACGAGCACCGCGCGCACCCCGATCTTCGGGAGCAGCTTGTCGACCAGCCGGGAACCGATGAGCAGACCGCCGATGAGCGGCAGCAGGCGCAGGCCGCTACCCAGCGCGTCCGCGCCGAGCACCGCCTGGAAGTACTGCGGCATGGTGAAGAACAGGCCGAACATCGCGAAGTTGACCAGCACCATGAACACTGTGCCCCAACGGAATCCGGGCTCGCCGAAGAGTCCCAGATCGACCAGCGGGTGTGCGGTGCGACGCTGCCACAGCGCGAAGGCCCCGCCCAGCACCACACCGGCGGCAATGGCCGTCCAGGCCAGCGGATCACCCCAGCCCTCCTGGCCGCAGCGAATGAAACCGTAAGTGATGCCCAGCATTCCGGCCGCCGACAGCACGGCTCCCGGCACATCGATGCGGAAGCGGTTCGCGCTCTTGGATTCCGGGACCAGCAGGGCCACCGCGGTCGCACCGACGATCACCAGCGGCACGTTCAACAGGAAGGCCGAGCCCCACCAGTAGTGCTGCAGCAACCAGCCGCCGACGATCGGTCCGAGCGGCAGACCGATGGCGGTCGAGGTGATCCAGATGGTGATGGCGCGCTGCCGCTCCCCCGGCTCCGGAAACAGCGTGGGCAGCACCGACATCGACAGCGGCATCATGACCGCGGCCCCCAGGCCGAGCACCACGCGGCCCGCGATGAGCGCGCCGGAGGAGGTGGCGAAGGCGCACGCCGCCGAGGCGACGCCGAACAGCAGCAGCGCCGCGAGCAGGAACTTCTTACGCCCGTACCGGTCGCCGAGGGCACCCGCCGGGAGCATGAACGCGGCCAGCGCCAGCGTGTAGGCGCTGCTGAACCACTGCAGCGCGGAGGTGTCGGCGTGCAGGTCGACCGCGAGGGTCGGCAGGGCCACGGTCAGCACTGTCACATCGAGACCGATGGTCAGCATGGCGACGGCCAGGGCTCCCAGCACCAGCCAGCGGCGCACTCCCTCAGCTTTCATGACAGGTCCAATCATTTGCGAGTTTCTAGATAATGAGAGAGTCTCCCATTTCATAGAGACTGTCAATACTTGTCGCGACATGAGTGCCGGGCACTGCTACCGTCATGCGGTCCGTTTTGAGATCGATGACCCCCCAACGGGTCTGGACAGTTGAGGCACGAAATGACCGACCAAGCAACCGAATCCGCTCCCGAGACCCCGCTGCATCTGCAGGGCCGGGACGCCGTCATCGCCGCCGCCGCGCCGGAGGACTGGCGCGAGGGCGCCCCCGACTACCACCTGAGCAAGGAAGTCATCCCGGTCGAGCGCAGCACCCAGCACGCGCCGGATTCGTTGGAGCACATCGTCGAAGAGCTCGTGAAGGTCTTCGAGATGGAGGTCTCGCACAAGAAGGATCCGGCCAAGTGGGTCTCGCTGGTGGCCGAGCACTACCGCGGCCGCGTCAACGGCGGGCAGTGGCAGGACGCCGAGGAGTTCGCCCGCATCGGCTCCTACAACATCCTGATCGGTGAGAACCCCTTCTACGACGTGCAGGGCGAGAGCTTCGAGTCCTCGCACGACATCTTCCACACCGCCTTCCCCGGCGGCTTCTTCTGGGAGGTGCTCGAGGTTCTCTCCGGCCCGCCGACCGTCGCCTTCAAGTGGCGGCACTGGGGTCGCTACGAGGGTGAGTACAAGGGCCACCAGCCCACCGGCGAGCTCATCGAGATGACCGGCATCACCATTGCCAAGGTCTCCGAGGACCTGCGCATTCTCGAGCTCGAGCACTTCTACGACAACAACAAGCTGCTCGGCCCGCTGGCCCACGGCTGCCCGGTGAACCACACCGCGAACTAGCCTCCGCGCCAACCGGTCCGGTCGGCGATAAAGTCGGGCTCGATGATCATCCGCAGGCATCCGCATCGAGCAGCGGGCGCGGCCACCGGCCGCGCCATCCTTCGTACCGCCGCGACCTCGGCGGCCGGGCTGGCCGCCTTCACCGCGGTCGCCTTCGGACCGCTACCCGGTACCGTGTCGGCCCAACCGTCAACGACGACAACGCCGTTCACGACACCTAATACCGACGGCTGCCCGAACAAGACCTCCCCGCCGCCGCCCATCGACACCTCCGAGGTGCCCGAGCCCGGCCATTCGGCTCCGGCCGCGCTGCCGATCCCGGACCCGCCGATCGGGGGCAAGGCGCTGGGCGGATGCGGGGTGATCCTGCCGTCGGGGGCCGGGGCGGTGCCGGAGGGGATTTCGGCCACCGCGTGGGAGGTGGCCGATCTCGATACCGGACGGGTGATCGCGGCCAAGGATCCGCACGGGCGCTACCGGCCCGCCTCCACCATCAAGGTGCTGCTGGCCTCGGTGGCGATTCCCGCGCTGGAGCTGAACAAGACGGTGACCGGCACCCAGGACGACGCCAATGCCGACGGCACCCGGGTCGGCATCGGACCGGGCGGGCACTACACCAACAAGCAGCTGTTCCAGGCGTTGATCATGGCGTCGGGAAACGATGCGGCACATGCCATCTCGACCCAGCTGGGCGGTGACGACGCGACCGTCGCCAAGATGAACGCGCTGGCGAAACAGTTGAAGGCGTTGGACACTCGCGCCGCCACGCCGTCGGGATTGGACGGTCCTGGCATGAGCACCTCGGCCTACGATCTGGCGCTGCTGTTCCGGCACGCCATGACGCTGCCGCTGTTCGCCGAGCTGATCCACACCGAGCAGGTGGACTTCCCTGGTTTCCCGGCGGATCCGAAAAACCCTGACGACAAGGATCATCCGGGCTTCCCCATCGCCAATGACAACCACCTGCTCTACGAGTACGACGGCGCGATCGGCGGCAAGACCGGCTACACCGATGACGCGCGGCAGACCTTCGTGGCGGCGGCCGAGCGCAACGGGCACCGCTATGTGGTGACGCTGCTGAAGGCGGATGTGCGGCCGTTCCGACCGTGGGAGCAGGCGGCCAAGCTGCTCGACTACGCCTTCGCGCTGCCCGCCGGGGCGAGCATCGGGAGCATGCCCGACGCGTCGGGGAAGACGCCGAATTCGTCTGTGGCGCTGGCCAGTCCACCGGCCACGGAGGAGATTCCCGGGGGTGATCTGCGCGGGGATGAAGTCACGGACAATGGACCGCTGCGCGAGATCCTCATCGTCGGCGGCGTGATCCTGGTGGTGGTGCTGCTCGTGGCCGCACGCCTGCTGAGCCGCCGACGCAGATAGCTCAGCGGCGGCGGCGCATCGAAAGCAGCGTCGCCGCAAGGGCTCCCGCGCCGAAGAACATCGCACCCTTGCTCGCGGAGAGTTCGGCGATCGAGGATCGGGGCCGGATGATGGCCGGTCCCGGGGCCGGAATGTCCGCGGGCACTTCGTTCTCCGACGCCGTGGCGGCCCAGGCGGTGGCGAACAGAATGATGCGGGCGGTGAAGTAGCTGAAGACCATCAGCCCGATGATTGGTCCGAAGACCGCCCCGGCGGGACCGTTGATCACCGACTTCAACAGCACCGAGGCCAGCTGCTTGAACGCCTCGAAGATGATCGCCGCGATCAGCGCCGCCTTCGCCGCGCTGCGGAAGGTGACCGGGTGCCGCGGCATGCGCGCGATGATCCACACGAAGACCGCCCAGTTGGCGAGGATAGCCAGCACCAGCGACGCCACCGTGAGCAGGGCCTGCACCCAGCCCGACTCGTGCACGTGCAGGCGGTTCAGCAGCGTGTGGATCAGGCCGCTGGAGGCCAGCACCGACAGGGCGATCGAGATATTGAACGCCAGGAACAGGCCGACCATGGCCAGCAGATCAGACCCCTTGGTGACGAACCAGTTCCGCGGCTTGAACGGCTGATCCCACTGCTCGGTGAGCGCGGCCCGCAGGTTCGCTATCCACCCCAGCCCGGCGTACAGACCGGTCGCCAGACCGATGGTGCCCACCCCAGCCCGCGACTCCACCGCCTGGTGGATCAGGTCGTTGATGGAGTCGCCGGCCGAGCCCGGAATGTTCTCCACGATCTTGTTCTGGATATCGGTGAGCAGCTGCGGATTTCGCGACAGCACGAAGCCCGCCACCGCGAAGCCCACCATGAGTAGCGGAAACAGTGCCAGCACCGTGAAATACGTGATGCCCGCGGCGTAGTAGTCACCGCGCTGGCGCTGATAGCGCCCGCCCGCGCGCACCACGTGATCCAGCCAGGGGCGGCGCTGGATCTGCCGTTCGATCCACGCCTTCACATTCCCCACGACCTGCCCGAACACCGCCACCTCCGCACGCCCGTCGCGCGCGGCCGCCTGGTCAGCGGGCCAGGAAGCCCACCCGGTCGTACACCTGCGCGAGAGTCTTCCCGGCGACCTCCCGCGCCCGCTCCGCCCCGGCGGCGAGGATGCGATCGAGTTCGCCCTGGTCAGACATGTATTCTTCCACCTTCGCGCGCAGCGGTGTCACGAACTCGATGAGCGCGTCGGCGGTATCCGATTTGAGGTCACCGTAGCCTTTACCGGCGTAATCCTGTTCGAGCGTCACGACCGGAGTGTCGGTCAGCGAGCTCAGGATGACCAGCAGGTTGCTGATGCCCGGCTTGGTCTCCGGGTCGTAGCGGATCTCGCGCTCGGTGTCGGTGACCGCGGAGCGGATCTTCTTGGCCGAGACCTTGGGATCGTCGAGCAGGTTGAGCAGGCCCGCGTCGGTGGTGGCCGACTTGCTCATCTTCGAGGTGGGATCCTGCAGGTCGTAGATCTTGGCGGTGCCGGTCACGATGTGCGGCTCCGGCACCACGAAGGTCTTCTTGTAGCGAGTGTTGAAGCGCTGCGCCAGGTTTCGGGTCAGCTCCAGGTGCTGGCGCTGATCCTCGCCGACCGGCACCAACTGGGCGCGGTAGAGCAGGATGTCGGCGGCCATGAGCACCGGATAGGTGAACAGGCCGACGGTCGCGTTGTCCGCACCCTGCTTGACCGACTTGTCCTTGAACTGGGTCATGCGCCCGGCCTCGCCGAAGCCGGTGATGCAGTTCAGCACCCACGCCAGCTCGGCGTGCTCGGGCACCTGCGACTGCACGAACAGCGTCGACTTCTTGGGGTCCAGGCCCAGCGCCAGCAGCTGCGCCGCCGACACCTTGGTCCGCTTGCGCAGCTCCTTGGGATCCTGCGGCACCGTGATGGCGTGCAGGTCCGGGATGAAGTAGAAGGCGTCGTAATCGTCCTGCAGGCGCACCCAATACTGCAGCGCGCCAAGGTAGTTGCCGAGGTGGAAGGAATCGCTGGTGGGCTGGATTCCGGACAGTACCCGCTGCTTACGCTCAGCGGTCGGCTCAGAACTCGACATGCCCTGATCTTCGCATGTCGGCTAGGCCGAGTTTCTGGCCACCCAATTGCGCGGATCCACGCCCGGCATGCTGGTGCGGCCGGAGCCGACCAGGCGCTGTTCGCGGCGGGTGGCCAGCTTGTAGAGGGGGTAGCTGGGGCCGGTCATGGGCGTGGTGAGCGGGTTGCCGACCAGAGGCGGGGAGAGATGGGCGGTGCGGATGCCGCGGGCCAGGCCGCGGAAGGCGAGCTCCTCGCGGATACCCCAGCGCAGCTCGTACATGTCGCGGATGCGCTTGGGCAGGCTGCCCTGGACCAGCAGGGAGAAGCCGGACAGCGCCTGCTGCATGGGCATCGGCAGCGGGTGGGCGATGCGCTGGCCCATGAGATAGGAGCCGACCAGCTTCGCCTCGTCGGTGAGGAAGGGCTCGTCGGAGGCCAGGTAGCCGTCGAAGTAGTCGCGGAATTCGCGGTAGGTGTAGGGCGCGGCGCTGCGCGGCATGCCGAACAGCTCACCCCAGCGCACGTAGTCCTGGTAGAGGCCCTCGCGCTCGGTCGGGGTGAGGCGGCGGACCAGCAGATCGTGCATGACCTCGGCGGAGTCGAAGGTGAAGGCCATGGTCATGAACATCAGGTGCGGGTCGTGGGCGGAGTAGTGGGTGCCCGCGGGATTGGCCGCGCCCGCGTCCTCGGGCAGCGCGCCCTCGACCGGGGCGTGGCGCTTGCGGGTGAAAGCCCGTGCGCGGTCGGCCTCTTCGCGGGTGCCCAGGGAGACGGCCTCGAACATGCGGCCGGTGAGAGCGAGGCGGGTGTAGGGCGTGGTCCGATGCTGGGTGTTCTCGGCGGTTCCGACGTAGAGCAGCGGATGCACCGCGCCGATCACCAGCGCCCGCTGGCCGTAGGTGAGTCCGACCGCGCGCTTGCGCATGACCCTGCGGATCATCGAGTCGTCGGAGAAATAGCCGCTCTGAGCCGCCCGTGCAGGCATCGTTGCCTCCTTGGTGTGTGACGCGAACCACCGCATCTGGAAACAGAGTCCCCCAGATATCAAATTCTGGCAAGACCTTCTGCCAGAATCGCCGCCGTGCCAGAATCGGTTCGTGACCGGGCAACGGACCTACGGCGGCATTTCCGCGGACGAGCGCCGCACCCAACGCCGCACCGCCCTGCTCGACGCCGCGCTGGACATCCTCGGGACCCAGGGCATCGACAAGCTCACCGTCTCCGCCCTCTGCTCGGGCGCCGGCCTGAACGAGCGCTACTACTACGAGAACTTCGACAGCCGCGACGCGGTGCTCTCGGCACTGTTCGACAGCATCGCCGAGGAACTGGCCGCCGCACTGCTCGCGGGCGTGACCACCGCCCCCGATGATCCGCGCGCCAAGGCGCACGCCGCCATCACCGCGGGCATCGGCGTCCTCACCGACGACCCCCGCAAGGCCCGGGTGGCCCTGCTGGTCAGCTCCGCGACCCCCGAATTGCGCACCCGCACAACGCACACCATCAAGGCCTTCGCGAATCTTGTTGCCGCCGAGGGCATCGACTTCTACGGCCTCACCGAGGGCGACCCGCATCCCGTCATCGGCTTCCGCGCCACCTACCTCGTCGGCGGCCTGGTCCAAACCCTCACCGCGTGGCTCCAGGGCGACCTACCCATGACCCGCGACGAGCTCATCGACGCCACAACCGACGTTTTCGTGCTGCTGGGCGAGGATCTGGCGCGGGAGATCCGGCGCTGATCCGCAGCACCAAGCATCCCGATCAATCGTGAAGGTCGAATACGGACAGCAGCACTGATTTCACGGCGGTCATCTGCTCGCCTGTAGCGATACCCAGCCGCTCGAGGAACCGGTCCCCCGGGGCCACCCCGATGATGTGACCGTAGCCGTATCCGTGCGGGGCAAGATCCACAGTCACCATGCGACGAGGCCCGGGCGGCTCGAAATCGAGGATGTCCATCACCAGGATTCGACCGTCCTCGTTGAGCGGATCGCACGACACCACCAGCACGATGCGTTCCCGCATCACAGCCTGATAGCGCCAAATCTCACCGCGGCGTACGGTCAACGGCCCAACTCCCTCAGATAGGCGTCCACAGCGGCGTCATGGTCCGCAGCGGCTTCGGCTTCGGCGTCCGCGATGCGGGCGTCTTTACGTTGGGCGGCCAATTCGTCACGGATAAGTTCGTGTCGTACCGCCCGCGCGATATAGGCCGTCAAGTTGCCTTGTCCGGCATCCTTGGCGGCGGCCGCCAGATCGTCGTCCAGACGTAGGGAAATCTTTGCCATACGGCGAGGATACCGATTGTCCGGCAAGTTGTCCGACAGTTGCATTCCGCCGGAGCTCCTCCCCAGCTCAAACCTTCGCCGTACTTGTGGGACCGCTCGTCAACCATGGCCGAACAGCTGGCGACCGGCTTAGCCCGCCTGATAAATGCGAAACGCGCTCCGCCCGGTCACCAGCTCGGCCGTCATGAGCATCAACTGCCTGCCGAACAGCTCGGCTGCCACCGACAGCGTCAGCGCACCAGCGCGACCACCGCGCCGCCGTCGGCGGATTCGGCATAGCAGTGTGCCTCGCCGACGGCGAAGCGCACCTCGGACCCGGGCTTGTCCGGAATCGATTGCATCCAGCGGACTTTGCTGGTCCGCGCGTCGATGGCGCGCACGGTGCGGGCGGCCAGCAGGTAGAACGCGCCCGCCGCCGCGTACCCGGCCGCGTCGACGGCCTCGCCCTGGTCGGAAACGGTGAGGCTCCACAGCGGCGCGGCATCACCCCCGGGACGCATGGCGTGCAGTTTCGAACCGTCGCACAGGTAGTAGGTGTCGGCAGAGCCGAAGACGGTGTCGGCCGCATAGGATAGTGCGGGCGTGTTCCACAGGGCGGCACCGGTTTTCGGGTCCAGCCCCGAAATGGTGTGCGCCCCATCGGTGACCAGGACCGACCCGTCGACCAGACCGGAGGCGGCGGTCGTGGCGTAGATGCCGGAATCACCGGGACGGGACCAGACGGTCGCGCCGGTGCCGAGGTCGAGTGCGGTGAGTGTGCCGCTGCGACCGGGACCCTGGTTGTACAGGTGCGGCCCACTGTCGGGAACGTAGAGCGCCTCACCGTCACAGGGCACCTGCCACCGCATGCTCTTGGTGCGGATATCCACGGCCCACACCTCGCGCCCGCCCTTGCCGGGTCCGGAGGCGATCAGATACAGCACAGAGTCCCGAACCCCGAATGCCCCATCGAGAGTGACTCCCTCGGGCGCGTCGAAAGACCACTTCCGTTCCCCCGAGGCCATATCCACCGACACCACCCGGGCCGCATCCGATTCGATCCCGCAGACCGTCAGCACACCGCTCTGTACACACGAGCGATGACTGATTCCGCTCGCGGTGATCGGCAGTCGCCACGCTTCCCGCCCGCTCCTGGCGTCGACTCCCGTCAGCCCAGCCTCGGTTTCGACCGCCACCGCGCCGGGCCCGTACCGTAGTCCCAGCACCCCACCGTCGACCTTGTGTTCCCAGGCAATGCTGCCCGAGGCCGCGGTCTCCACGGCCGCACGGGGCGCGGCGCAGGCCGAGGCCACTCCGGTCGCGAGCAGAATCGCCCCGTCGCGCAACACTTTTCGACGATTGATCAAGGCCATACCCCGCTCGCTGGACACACTGTCAGCCGACTATAGGGGTAAGCGACCTCTCTTAAATACAAAACCGCCCGGCCTTTCCGTATCGAAAAGGCCGGGCGGTCTACGGAACTGCGATCAGCTCGCCGCGCCGGTCTTCGGGTCCAGCGGCAGCGCGGGCTGCGCGGCGGCCTTGAAGTCGAACAGGGCGTCCAGGGTCCCGGCCTGCTCGTCGAAGGAGTCGTCGCCGATGCGTCCGATCTTCCAGTTGTCCTCGATGAACTTCAGGACCGAGGTCTGGTCGGTCAGGCCGTGGTCGACGAAGTTGGCCTTGGCGTAGGGCGAGACCACCAGCAGCGGCACACGCTGGCCGTAACCGCAACGGCCCTGGTACTTGGCCGGTTTCGCCTTGGCGTCACCGCAGGCGCCGGGCGCGGTGTAGCCGTCCTGCTCGGAGGCGGAGTTCATGACCAGCTTCGGGGACGCGTGGTCGTACCAGCCGTCGGAGTCGTCGTAGGCGATGACGACCGCGGTGTCCTTCCACTCCGGCAGCTTCTGCAGGTGGTTGATGGTCTCCACCAGGAACTGCTGCTCGTCCAGCGGATCCGAGTACAGCGCGTGGCCGTCCTGGTAGCCGGCGGCCTTGAGGTAGCTGACGGCGGGCATATTGCCCTTGTCGGCGGCGGCCCAGAAGTCGGTCAGATCGTACTGGTGGTTGGCCTGATCGGTCTGGCCGATCTTGTCGACCGAGGTCGGCGGCAGGTGGTGCGGGTTGGCCGTCGACGGGTAGTACTGGAACGGCTCGTGGTGCGGGATGTAGTCGCCCTTGGTGCCGAAGGGCAGCGCGCCCTCCTTGCCGGTGCCGCCGAGCGCGACGCCCACATTGTGGGTCGCGCCACAGACGGCCTTGCCGTCCTTGGTCTCGGTCGGCTTGAAGCCCGCCTCGAAGAAGCCCCAGCTGATGTTCTTCTTGTTCAGCAGGTCACCGACATTGGTGCCGGTCAGCTGGACGGTGTCGCGGGTGGAGCAGTCGTCGCCGTAGGGCTGCGGGTCACCGACCACGGTGCCCTGGCCGTTGCCGGCGTTCTCCAGCACGGTGTCCTCGGGGAACGGCTTGCCGGCGGGCGGCTGCGTCTTGGTGACGCCGTGGGTCTGGCCCGTGACCAGGTTCAGCGCGCCGACCGTGGACGGGCCGAAGGTGGTGGTCCAGGAGTTGTCGCTCATGGCGTAGTGCTGCGCGTAATTCCACAGCGCCGTCACCGAATTGCCGTCGTAGTAGTCCATGACCAGGCCCTGCGGGCCGTACAGCGGCGCCTTGCAGTCCTTGCCCTCGGACACATTGGTGTGCTCGACGAACTGGTCCATCTTGCCGTTGTTCAGGGCGAGCTGCTCGTCCTTGTACTCGTGGTCCTGGTCGCAGGTGACCTGCTGAGCCGGACCGCCCAGGCGCACGGGCTGCGCCTTGTTGGGGTTCTTGGTGAGCAGATCCGGGGTGAGGCCGTCGATCTTGGGCGTGTTCGGCAGCGCCGTGAACTTGGTGCCGTCCGTATTGGCGGCGTTCGGGTAGGTGCCGAAGTAGTGATCGAAGGAGACGTTCTCCTGGAAGATCACGACCACGTGCCTGATCGGGGTGGCGGTGTCCGTGTCCGCACCGGCCTTGTCGGTCGACGACGAACACGAGGTGGCGCTCAGCGCGAGCAATGCGGCGAACGCGGCGGCGGCGCGGCTTCGTTTACCGAAGCGACGAACCGAGGCGGGCATGGAACCTCCAGGACGAAACCGGATCGCGAAAATCGCGATCGCATAGGCGAACCATTGCAGCGTCCATGACATCCCCGTTCGCCCGCAGGTTAACAGGAGCGGAAGATCCGATGAATCACACTGATTCGGCGTCGGGATCCAGGGCGAGGGGAACGACCGGCAATCCGGGCGGGGTGGCGTCCTGCAGGACCACCCGGAACGGGATGCCGCGCTTCTCCCAGGCCGCCGCGGCATCTGTCATGGCCTCGGCGAACCAGGCGCGTTCGTCGGGCTGGTGGTCCAGCATGAGCGCGGCATTGCGCACCACCACCACGTATCCCATTGCGGCCTCACCGAATTCGTCGAGGTCGCGCAGGCATTCGTCGAAGGCGTCCTTGTTCTCGCCGAAGTAGTACGGGAATTGGAAGGCGGCGGCGAACTCGTCGAAAACCTCGGCGACGGTGCGCATCTTGCGGCCCCGGACCTCGCGGGCGACATAGCCCTCGGGTATCCGGTAACGGACACCGGAGAATTCGGCCGCGCCGAGAGGCAGCACGCCGAGCACCGGTGCGGGTGCCTGGCGGGCCATGGCGTTCGAACGGGTCGAGAGGAACTGCGAGAGCGGCATCGGCTCTGTCATGTCAGCGCATCCTCGTGAAGGTCTTGTAGTGGTCCCCCGTGTAGTAGGCCGAACCGTCGCTGCCGGTGACGATGCGTTCGGCGTCACGACCCTGACCGCGTTGCTTGGGATTGACGTCCCATTCCTGATAGCTGATGGCCTTGCCCGACGAATCCTTGCGCGGCAGCGCGCCGTCGCGGTTGTTCCAGGTCTCGCCGCCGTGCGTGCCGGGCGCGTTGGCCGAGTCGGGCCAGCGTCCGGCGTCGATCTCGACCAGCGTCGCGTAGGCGCGGTCGGGGACCCCGGGCGTCTTGGTGGGCGCGACCGATTGATCGACGATGCCCGGCGTGGTGCCGCCCGGCTTCGCGGTCACCCTGACCGTCGAGGTAGCAACGGCCTTGGCGCTGTTGCTGTCTCGATGATCGTTGGACTTGGTGGCCAGGAACGCGACGAGCAGCACCAGCACCGCCGCGCCCAGCGTGAGCCAGGCGCGGGTCTTCTTGGAGATGTTCATCGGTACTGCACCGTCACCGGCGCGTGGTCGGACCAGCGTTCGGCGTAGGTGGCGGCCTTCTCCACGACGGCCTGCTTGGCGCGGGAGGCGATATCGCCGCGCGCCAACTGGTAGTCGATGCGCCACCCGGCGTCATTGTCGAAGGCGCGGCCGCGGTAGGAGTGCCAGGAGTACGGACCGGGCACGCCCGGGTGCAGGTCGCGCACCACGTCGCGGTATCCGGCGGCGAGCATCGAGGAGACCCAGGCGCGTTCCTGCGGCAGGAAGCCCGCGTTCTTGGCGTTGCCCTTCCAGTTCTTGATGTCGAGTTCGGTGTGCCCGATATTCCAGTCGCCCATGATCACGAACTCGCCCGGGTGGGCGAGCATGCGCGCGCCGATGGCGTCGAGGAAGCGGTACTTCTCGTCCTGCATCGGGGTGTCGGCCTCGCCGGTGTGGACGTAGACGCTGGCGATGGTGAGCTCGTCGAAATCGGCCTCGACGTAGCGGCCCAGGGTGGCGAATTCCTCGACGGGAGTCCAGGTTCCGTCCGCGAGCAGGCCGACCCCGACGCGCACCGCGTCGGGCTCCTTGCGGGACAGGATGGCCACGCCCGCGCGGCCCTTGAGGCCCGGCTCGGCATGGCTCAGGAACCATCCGGCGTCCAGCGCCGGGGCTAGCGCCTTTCTGGTTTGCTCATCGGTCGCCCGCGTCTCCTGCAGGCAGACGATATCGGCCTCGGTAGCGGCCAGCCACTCGAGCAGTCCCTTGCCCGACGCGGCACGCACCCCATTGACGTTGCACGTACTGATGATTTTCGCCACTTCACGACCGTACAATGCGGCTTACCGACTCTCTTCACGGACATCGAGGTCCAGGAAGGGGTGACGACGATGACGTCAGGCACCACCAAGCCCATCGCCCCGCCCGCGCCCATTCGCGCGCTCCACACCGGCTCCGGTGAACCACTGCTCCTGTTGCACGGATTCATGATGTCCCCGCATTGCTGGGAGCAGGTGGCGCAACGGATGTCCAGCCATTGCGAAGTGTTCGCTCCGGCCTTCGCCGGGCATTGGGGCGGACCCGATTTCGACGGCTGGTATCTCGATGTCAGTGCCCTTGCCGACCGCGTGGAGGACCAGCTCGACGAGATGGGCTGGCGCACCTGCCATATCGCGGGCAATTCGCTCGGCGGCTGGGTCGGCTTCGAACTCGCGCGCCGCGGCCGGGCCCGCACGCTGACCGCGATCGCCCCGGCGGGCGGCTGGCAAACCCCGTCCGCGCTGCAGCTCCGGGTCGGTCTGAAGTTCGCGTCGCTGGTTCCGATCGTGGAGATCGGCAAGCTGCTACCCGACGCCATCGCCTACAGCGCGGTCATCCGACAGGTGGTGGCAATGCTGCTGACCAAGAACACCTCGGCGGTCTCGCGCACAGGCATCGAAGCGGCCATCACCTCGGCCATGCACTGCAAGGCCATGCTGCCGATGCTGGTGAGCGGGCTCCGATTCCCGGCCCTGGAAAACCTCTCCACCCTGCGCACCCCGGTCCGCCTGCTCATGTGCGAGAACGACCGAATCATCCCGAACCGCACCTACGCCCGCCGATTCCTGGAGGAACTCCCCGAATCAGCGGACCGCATCCTCGTCCACGACGTAGGCCACGTACCGATGCTCGAGGCACCAGATCGCATCGCGACACTGATCGCGGAGCACGTCTACGCCAGCCGCACCCGTCTGCGCGCTGTTTGACGCGAAACACCTCGTCATCCCGGCGCGCTTTCGGCCGGGATCCACTCCTGCGGTGGTGGATTCCGGCCAAAAGCATGCCGGAATGACGGGGTAGGTCAGTCCAGCGGAGGCGGTGGGGTCGGCGCTCCTGACGGAACCGGAATCTTCGGGAATTCCATCGCATTCGGTCGTGCCACCGCCTCTGTGACGGCTTCGGTCCGGGTGATGCCCAGCGCCCGGTCGCGGGCCGCGCCCGGGTCCCAGCCTTTCGCAACCACTTTGGTCTGCACCAGGATGGCGATCAGCAGGATGACCAGGCCGATGGCGAGGGAGGCCACCACCGCGCCCCAGCCGCCGAGTTTCGCCGCGGTGCCGATGGCGGTGCCGAACCAGCCGAAGTCGGCGTCGCCGAAGGTGGTGTTCTCCTCGCCGAAGGGGCCCAGCACCTTCAGCAGGATGGCGGGCAGGAAGGTGATGAGGCAGCCGTTCACGAACGCGCCGCAGACCGCGCCGCGGCGGCCGCCGGTGGCATTGCCGTAGACGCCCGCCGCGCCGCCGGTGAAGAAGTGCGGGACCAGGCCGGGCAGTACCAGGGCCCAGCCGAAGAGCGGGTTGAAGATCCAGCTGAGCAGGCCCAGGCTGACCAGGCCGCCGACGAAGCTGCTGATGAAGCCGAGCAGCACGGCGTTCTGGGCGTAGGGGAACACGATCGGGGCGTCCAGGGCCGGAATCGCGCCGGGCACAACCTTTTCCGCGATGCCCTGGAAGGCGGGTACGAGTTCGGCCAGGATGGTGCGGACGCCGAAGAGGATGACCGCCACGGCGATACCGAAGGCCAGGCCCTGACCGACGGCCTTCATCAGATAGTTGCCCACGTTCGTGGCGCCCGTCTCGAAAGCCTTGAAGGCCGTGTCCTGCCCGGCCCGCGCCAGGTAGGCCAGCGCGAGCACCAGGTACAGCAGCACCATCGACAATGCGGTGGCGACCATCGAATCCCGCAGGAAGCGCAGCCCTTCCGGCAGATCCATCTCCTCGGTGCTGCGACTGCGCTTGCCGACCAGCTGACCCGTCGCGCCCGCCGCGATATAGCCCGCGGTGCCGAAATGCCCGATCGCCACCTCGTCGCCGCCCGTCACGCGCCGCGTCCAGGACTGCGCCAACGCCGGCAGCGACACCATGACGATGCCGAGCAGAATGCCGCCCGCCACCACCACGACCGGCGTCGACAGGCCCGCCACCGCGAGCACCATGGTGAGCAGGGTGGCCATGAACAGCATGTGATGACCGGTCAGGAAGACGTAGCGCAGCGGCGTGAACCTGGCCAGCGCCAAGCTGATTCCGAACCCGAGGATCATCAGCCACGTCACCTGCGCGCCGTATTCGTCCTGCGCGATGGCGACGATGGCCTCATTGGTGGGGATGACGCCGTGCGCGCCGAGCGCGCCCTGGATCATGGTGCCCAGCGGTTTCAGCGATTCCACCACCAGGCCCGCGCCCGCGCCGATGAGCAGGAAGCCCAGCGTCGCCTTGATGGCGCTGCCCGCCACCTGGCCCGCCGGTTTCCGCAACGCGATGAGGCCGACGGCGGTGATGATGCCGATGAGATAGGCGGGCTGGCTGAGGATTTCATTGACGACGAACTGGGCGATAGCCAGAACGACATTCATGCTGCTCTCCTAGAGGTCGAAGAGTTCGCGTGGGGCTAGAGGTCGAAGAGCTCCCGTAAGGCACTGTCGACTTCGGCTGCGCTGGTGAAGTTTTCGATCACTCGCACCGGGATACCCAGGTCGCCAAGGGTTTTGGCGATCTCACCGGAAGTGAGGACGGCGACCGCCTCGGAGGCCTTGCCCTTCGCGGAGATGGTGTCGGTGGCCTCGACGGTGATGTAGGGCGTCCAGTGCCAGCGGTCGAGGACGGACTCCAGGGTGCTCTTGAGGAACAGGCTGGTGCCGACGCCATTGCCGCAGACGGTGAGGATCTTCACCGGGCCGGAACGCGGCTTACCGGACTTCGGAACGGAAGCCGCTGGGGTGACCGGTTTTTCGACCTTGTTCGCGCCGATGGCCGCCTCGTCCAGCAGCAGCGCGCGCAGCTGGCGCGGCGTCTCCACTGCCCGCAGCAACTTCTCCGCGCCCGGCTCCAGCAGCACCTTGGCGAGCGCGGCCATGGCGTCGGTGTGCACGCCGGAGTCGGAGGCGGCCAAGGCCACCACAAGATCGACAGGGTCGTTGGGGCTGCCGAAGTCGACCGGCTTGTCCAGGCGCACCCACGACATCCCGGTCCGGTTCACCGCCGGTGACGGCCGGGCGTGCGCGAAGGCGAATCCGGGAGCGATGACGATGTAGGGCCCGTTCTCCTCGACATTGCCGATCATCTCCGCGGTGTACGCGGGCGAGGTCACGCCGGTGGCGACCAGCAAATCACCGGCGGCGGTAATGGCCGCGCGCCAGTCGTCGGCGTGACCGTGCAGATCGATCGCTTCCGAGGGGAGCAAATCCACCAGCGAGGTCATGCCTGGATCCTCGCATGACCGACACATAGGCAAATATCCGGCACACCGGACGGTCATCCGAATGCCCGCCCCGCTCCGAATCACTCGCGGCCCCGGGCACACCGCGCGTTACCGGGAACAGCGCGCCGGAAAGCGTTCTCTTACATAGGATTACTGTCACAACGAAGTCCCTCGACAAGGGGTGTGAAGATGACGGATCAAGCGCACGTGGATCAGTCGAAGCCGAGCATCGCGCGGGTGTACGACTACCTGCTCGGCGGCAAGGACAACTACGCCGTCGACCGCGAGATCGGGGACTTCTTCATCAAGGATCTGCCCGGTTCGGTGGATATCGCCTACGCCAACCGCAACTGCCTCGTCCGCGCCGTCGGCGAGATCGCCCGCGCGGGCGTCACCCAGTTCATCGACTTCGGCTCCGGCCTGCCCACCGCCGACAATGTGCACCAGGTCGCCCAGCGCCACCTCGACGACCCGCATGTCGTCTACATCGACAATGACCCGATCGTGCTGGCCCACGGCCGCGCCATCCTGGAAACCGACGACAACACCACCGTCATCCAGGCCGACCTGCGCGACTCCGAAGCCATCCGCCGCCACCCCGAGGTCGAGCGCCTCATCGACTTCACGCAGCCGGTGGCCGTCATATTCAGCGCCATCCTGCACCACCTCAACAATGACGAGAAGCCCGAGCAGGTGGTCCGCTTCTGGACCGACCAGATCCCCTCGGGCAGCATGCTCTACATCTCCCACTTCCGCTCCGGCTTCAACGAGGAAACCCGCCTGGCCGAGCAGAAACTCCAATCCACCTTCGGCCGCGGCCGCTGGCGCACCGACGAGGAAATCCTCACCCTCTTCGGCGACCTCCAAATCCTCGACCCCGGCCTCGTCCCCTGCTCCCTCTGGCGCCCCGCCCCCACCGCCGAAGGCGTCTCCCGCATCGGCGGCGACCACCACGACCTCAGCGTCTGGGAACAACTCATCTCGGCGGCACTGTCCCGCAAGCCATAGCCGAAAACGTGACTGCACAGGGTTGAAAAACCTCTGTGCCAATTTCCTGAAAGCGCAACCGGCGGCGTTAATCTCGAAATGTCAACGGCCGAATGCGAGCGCTCCCGTCCGGACATCACCTTGTCGTGGAAAGGATCTTCCGTCATGCGTGCTGTTCGATTTGCTGTGCTCGCCGCAGGGTTGCTCGTAGGGTTGGCGGTGCCTTCCGTGGCGTCCGCCGATCCGATCAGTTGCGGGCCGGATCTCAATGGGTGTGCGACGAACTGTCGTGCGGTGATCGGGAATTCGTATGTTCGGCTCACCGACTGCGTCATGACGAGCACCGGGTGGACCTGCGACGCCTGTATGTACAACTCGCAGACCTAGGCGGCGAGGCGGATGCGGGCCGGGGCTCGGCCCGCAATCCGGGCGCGAACATACACGGGTGTATGTAAGTGTAAGATCCACACATGACCAGCTCCGCCGTCTCGAAACAGCCGCGCCGTACCCAGGAGCAGCGCAGCAGCGAGACGCGCACACGGCTGCTGGACGCCACCATCGAATGCCTCGTCGAATACGGGTACGCCGGTACCACCACGCCGCGGGTCGCCGAGCGGGCTGGGGTAACCAGGGGTGCGCAGGTGCATCACTTCGGCTCCAAGAACGACTTGGTGGTCGCGGCCGTCAGTCATCTGGCGCAGCGCCGGACCGAGGCGGCCATGAAGGAGCTCAACCGGGTGCGCGCGGGCGACGATCCGCTCGGCACGGCACTGGAATTCATGTGGGAGCTGCATCAGGGTCCGCTGTTCATCGCGGCCCTGGAACTATGGGTGGCCAGCCGGACCGATCGGACGCTGGCCGCCGAGGTGGCGAAGGTGGAGCCGTTCGTCAATAACGCGGTGCTGCTCGCGGTGGCGCAGCTGGTGCCGAACGAGCTGTACCGCAAACAGGTTCGCGATTTCGCCTACACCGCCATGGACACGCTGCGCGGAATCCTGATGACCGGCTTCATCTCTCCCGATCCCGAGCGGGCGCACCGCCGCTGGCTGCGTGCCTCGGCGCAGCTGCGCCTGGCCGCCGAGTCCGGCATGCCGGACTTCCGCATCGCCGACTGATACCGACGCGGCTGTATGTGCCGCTGCATCAATCTGACCTTTTGATCTTGTAACCCCTGCCAGGATTCCGCGCACCCTCTTGCCGACTTACATACAGCTTTGTATGTTTGTTTCTGCACCCCTATGTGAGGAGTTCGATGACGAACAAGGTCTACGTCGTCGGCGTCGGCATGACGAAGTTCGAGAAGCCGGGGCGGCGCAAGAACGAAGACGGCAGTGCCTGGGACTACCCGGACATGGCTCGCGAATCGGGGACCAAGGCCCTCGCGGATGCCGGGATCGACTACCGCGAGGTCGAGCAGGCCTATGTCGGCTACGTCTACGGTGAATCCACCTCCGGTCAGCGCGCGGTCTACGAGCTGGGCATGACCGGCATTCCGGTGGTCAATGTCAACAACAACTGTTCGACCGGATCGACCGCGCTCTACCTTGCGGCACAGGCGATTCGGGGCGGGCTGGCGGACTGCACGCTGGCGCTGGGCTTCGAGAAGATGCAGCCGGGCTCGCTCGGGTCCACCTGGGACGATCGCGAACAGCCCATGGCGCGCCACATCATGGCGCTCGCGGAGATCTCCGAGGTGCTGTTCCCGGTGGCCCCGTGGATGTTCGGCGCGGCCGGGCGCGAGCACATGAAGAAGTACGGCACCACCGCCGAGCACTTCGCCAAGATCGGGTACAAGAACCACAAGCATTCGGTGAACAACCCGTATTCGCAGTTCCAGGACGAGTATTCGCTCGAGGACATCCTGGGCTCGCGCATGATCTACGACCCGCTCACCAAGCTGCAGTGCTCGCCGACCTCCGACGGCTCCGGCGCGGCCATCCTCGCCTCCGAGGAGTTCGTGGACCGCCACGACCTGTCACGGCAGGCGGTGGAGATCGTCGGCCAGGCCATGACCACCGACTTCGGCTCGACCTTCGACGGCAGCGCCAAGAACCTCATCGGCTATGACATGAATGTCCAAGCGGCCGAGAAGGTTTACGCGCAGGCGGGACTCGGACCCGAGGACTTCCAGGTCATCGAGCTGCACGACTGCTTCTCCGCCAACGAGCTGCTGCTGTACGAGGCGCTCGGGCTGGCCAAGGAGGGTGAGGCCGGGCACCTCATCGACTCCGGCGCGACCACCTACGGCGGCAAGTGGGTCGTGAACCCGTCCGGCGGGCTCATCTCCAAGGGACACCCCTTGGGCGCAACGGGTTTGGCGCAGTGCAGCGAGCTCACCTGGCAGCTGCGCGGCACCGCCGACAAGCGGCAGGTCGACAACGTGACCGCCGCCCTCCAGCACAACATCGGGCTCGGCGGCGCGGCCGTCGTCACGGCTTACCAGCGCGCGGACCGCTGACACTCAACGAGGAGCGAACATCATGGGACATATCGAAGCCTCCAAGGACCTCAACGCGACCCCCGACGGCCTGTGGGCCGTGGTCTCCGACCCGCAGACCTGGGACAAGTGGTTCTCCATCCACGAGCGCTGGATGGAGGAGCCGCCGGCCGTCCTGGCCCCCGGCGCCAAGCTGACCGCCAAGATCGTCATGCTCGGCATGGCCAACAAGATCGAGTGGGTGGTCGAGAGCGTCGACACCCCGAATCGCCTGGTACTCAGCGGCACCGGCATGGCGGGCGTGAAGGTGCAGTTCGCCTTCGACATCACCCCCGAGGGCGAGGGCAGCAAGTTCTCGGTCTCCGGCGACTTCGAGGGCGCGCTGATCAAGGGCGCACTCGGCAAGGCGGTGGAAAAGGATGGCCTCACGCAGCTGGACAAAACTCTCGCCGCGCTCGACGCGCTCGCCACGGCGGCCTGAAATGGCGTCGACGGCAGTCGAATTCGATGCGTCGGGCCTGAACAAATGGTCCGATGAGGAGCCCTTCGAGGTCACCCGCGAGCGGATCGCCGAATACGCCGCGGCCACCAACGATCCCATCCCCGCGCACCTGAAAGGCGATGTGGCGCCGCCGGTCTTCGCGATCGTGCCGGTGTTCGACGCCATGATGGTGCCGGTCATCGAGGTGGCCCCGATGAACATCTTCGGGCGGGTCGTGCACGGGGAGCAGGACTTCCACTTCCATCGGCCGATCCGGCCGGGAGACCAGCTGGTGTCGCGGGCCAAGGCCATCGGATTCGAGGGCAAGGAGAATGGTTCGACCATCACCATTCTCCTCGAATGCCGTTCGGAATCCGGGGAACTGGTCAACGAGCAGTACCTGACCGCGTTCTTCCGCAATGTCGACGCGGGCGAACGGGTCGGCGATGTCGCCCCGCCGCACCGCTTCGATCCGGCGCTGCTGGAGCAGGAGCCGCTGGCCACGGCGACCGCGCACGTGGACGCCGACCAGACCTACCGGTACTCCCCGGCCTCCGGGGATCCGGTGCCGCTGCACCTGGATGACCAGGTCGCCAAGGACGCCGGTCTACCCGGCATCATCGCGCACGGACTGTGCACCATGGCGATGTCGTCCTGGGGTGTGCTGAGTCAGGTGGCCGGATCGGATGTGGCTCGGCTGCAACGTTATTCGGTGCGCTTCTCCAAAATGGTATTCCCCAACGACGACCTCGAGACCCAGATCTGGAAGGTCGGCAGCAGTAACGGGGTCACCACCTACGCCTTCCGGACCGTGCGCGGTGCGGACACCGTGCTGAGCGACGGCCTCGCCGAAATCTTGGACAACTGAGGAGATATTCATGGGTGCACTCGACGGACGGGTCGCCATCATCACCGGGGCCGGTCGGGGGATCGGCCGCGAGCACGCGCTGCTGTTCGCGCGGGAGGGCGCGGCGGTCGTGGTCAACGACCTCGGCGGCAGCAATGCCGGTGAGGGCACGGACAGCGGTCCGGCGCACGAGGTGGTGAACGAGATCGTCGCCGCAGGGGGGCGGGCGATCGCCAACACCGACAGCGTCGCCGACTGGCAGGGCGCGAAAAACCTGGTGGATCAGGCTGTCTCGGAGTTCGGGCGGCTGGATGTGGTGGTGAACAACGCCGGCATTCTGCGCGACGCGTTCATCGCGGGCATGGACGAGCAGCAGTGGGACGCGGTCGTGGCCGTGCATCTCAAGGGGCACGCGGCGGTGCTGCGGCACGCGGCCGCGTACTGGAAGGACCAGTCCAAGGCCGGAAATCAGCCCACCGCGGCAGTGGTCAATACCGCATCGGCGTCGGGCACCACGGTTCCCAATGCCGGACAGGCGAATTACGGTGCGGCAAAGGCCGCCATCGCCGCGCTCACCCTGGTGGCCGCCGACGAGCTGGCTCGCTACGGCGTGCGCGTGAACGCCATCGCGCCCATCGCCCGCACCCGCCTAACCCTGGCGACGCCGGGCATGGGCGAGATGATGGCGGCCCAGCAGGCCGGTCTGGAAGAAGGCGAGTTCGATGCCTTCAGTCCGGCCAATATCTCGCCGCTGGTGGCGTATCTTGCCACCGAGAAGTGCCCGATCACCGGCAAGGTGTTCGCGGTGCAGGGCGGCGCGATCTCCGAACTGGCGGGGTGGCACGACGTGAAGACCATCGAGACCGAAGGCCCGTGGTCCATCGACGATATCGCCGGGCGACTGCCGTAATCAGGAAGGCGGACAACGATGTTCGAATGGTCCGAGACCGATGAGCTGATCCGCGGGGCGGTGCGCGGCTTCATCGACAAGGAGGTGCGCCCGCATCTGGACGCCCTCGATTCCGGGGAGATGCTGCCGTACCCCATCATTCGGAAGCTGTTCTCCGAGTTCGGTATCGACGCACTGGGCGAAGAGTCGATCACCAAATTGCTTGCGAAGCAGCGCAAGCGGGAGGAGGCCATCGCCGCGGGCGAGCCGCTGCCGGAGAAGAAGCAGTCCTCCGGTGAGGGCGGGCCGTTCGCCGGGCAGGAATCGCTGATGGCGGTGCTGGTCAGCGAACTGTCCGGGGTGTGCATGGGGCTGGTCACCGCCATGGGGGTCAGCATCGGGCTCGGGGCCACGACCATCCTCGCGCGCGGCACGCTGGCGCAGAAGGAACGCTGGCTGACCGACATCGTGACCATGAAAAAGGTTGCGGCGTGGGCGATCACGGAACCGGATTCGGGCTCGGACGCGTTCGGCGGGATGAAGACCTATGTCCGGCGCGACGGTGAGGACTACATCCTCAACGGCCAGAAGACCTTCATCACCAACGGCCCCTACGCCGACACCCTCGTCGTCTACGCCAAGCTCGACGAGGGCGACGGTGCCGACAAGCGGGAACGCAAGGTGCTGACCTTCGTGCTCGACAAGGGCATGGAGGGCTTCACCCAGGGCAAGCCGTTCAAGAAGATGGGCCTGCACGCCTCACCCACCGGCGAATTGTTCTTCGACAATGTGCGATTGGGCAAGGACCGGCTGCTCGGCGAGACCGAACAGCACGAGGGCGGCGACGGACGCGAAAGCGCCCGTTCGAGTTTCACCGCCGAACGCATCGGCGTGGCCTTCATGGCGCTGGGCATCGTGAACGAATGCCACCGGCTCTGTGTGGATTACGCCAAGACGCGCAAGCTGTGGGGTCAGGAGATCGGGCGCTTCCAGCTGGTGCAGCTCAAGCTGGCCAGGATGGAAGTGGCGCGAATCAACGTGCAGAACATGGTGTTCAACGCACTCGAACGCTCCCGCGCCGGAAAGCCGCCCACCCTGGCGGAGGCATCGGCCATGAAGCTGTACTGCTCCGAGGTCGCCACCGAGGTAGCCATGGACGCCGTGCAGCTCTTCGGCGGCAACGGATACATGTCCGAATACCACGTGGAACAGCTTGCGCGCGACGCCAAGTCGCTGATGATCTACGCGGGCAGCAATGAGATCCAGGTGACCCACGTCGCGAAGGGACTGCTCGCCTACTAGGCGCGCACGAAGTCCGAGGCCGCCACCTGTCGCCGGTGGCGGCCCCGGGCCGTGTCCGGATCAGGCCGCCGAGGCGATTTTCCACAGGTAGCCGTCGGGGTCGGCGAGGTAGGCGAAGTAGCCGCCCCAGTGGGCGGGGGCGGCTTCCTTGACGATCGAACCGCCGACGGTGAGTGCGGTGGCGATGGTCGCGTCGACCTCGGCGGCGGTGCCGACTATGTGGTGAAACGAGACGCCGCGGAAACCGGTGCCTTCCGGGGAGACTCCCGCGTCGGCCGCGGCCGCGGCCACCGGGTAGATGCCGAATCCGGAGCCGCCGTCGAGTTCGAAGGCGACGAAGTTCGGGAAGTCCTGGCCGAGCTTCGCGCCTAGTCCGACGTAGAACTTCTTGGAACGTTCCATGTCCTCGACGGCCAGCATGATGGTGTTCGCCTGCAGGGTCACTGTCTTCTCGTTTCCAGTCGCTGTTGCGGGTTCACTACCTCGACCGAGCACGTCGGGAGAATGTGACAGGGCTGCCTCGAATCGCTGTCACATTTCGTCTCCGCCGTCGGTCGAGGAGATATGACCGCCATCGCGCACAGCCCCTCGATACAGACCGCCCCCTCCACCCGTGCCCGCCTCCGCACCTACGCCTACTGGGCCGCCACCCTCACCCTGGCCTTCACCATGACCAGCGGCGCCTACGGCGAATTCACCCACCAGTACGGAACTCTCGAAACCCACACCATCCTCGGCTACCCCACCTACTTCCTCACCCTCATAGCCACCTGGAAAGTCCTCGGCAGCGCCGCCATCCTCGCCCCAGGCTTCCCCCGTCTGAAGGAATGGGCCTACGCCGGAATGTTCTTCAACATGAGCGGCGCCTTCATCTCCCACCTCGTCCAACACGACAACGGCGCCGCAGGAATGCACCTGATCGCTACCGGAGGCATCCTCGCCCTGGTAGTCGCCTCCTGGTCCCTCCGCCCCCAATCCCGCACCCTCCCCTCCCACTGAATCCCCTGCGACACAACCTCATCAATAAGATCAGGGAGCTCTCACTGCTGGGATTCGTCCGATTCCCAACGCTGAGAGCTCCCTGATCTTGTTTCGAGCTCGCGAGCATCAATCCGGGAGAAGGCGGAGGCGCTGCAACGCTACCTGGCCGGCGATCCACTCGACCCAGCCTTCACCGCGCAGTGGTACGGCCTGATGCGGGAGGTCACGGGGCATGGGAAAGCGGTACAACGGGTTCGGGTGGTGACCGAGCCGCATACGGACTACACCCGATTCGCGATTGCTGTCACGGCCGGGAACGTGGCTGCGGGAGAGGACATTCGGTGGCTGCCTCGGGGGCACGCCCCGGAGGCACTGCCCGACGACGATTGGTGGCTGTTCGACGACCGCCTTGTGGCGTGGACGGTGTTCGAGCGCGACGGTACCGCGCTGCTGGGCTGGGCTGCCAGCACTGACGAGGTACTCACCAGGCATTACGCGCGAATCCGCGATCAGTTGTGGGCCAGGGCGATTCCACACGACGACTACGTGGACCCGGAATCAGGCGGGAGGGCGTGCCCCTGAGCGGCTGACGAATACCGTCACCGTGAAGAGGGCGACGCCGAGGACGGCCAGGCCTGCGCCGACTGCGGCCGGGGCGGTGTAGCCCAGGCCTGCGGCGATTACGAGGCCACCCAGCCAGGCGCCGGCGGCGTTGGCGATGTTGAGGGCGGCGTGATTGAGGGCGGCGGCGAGGGTTTGGGCGTCGTGGGCCACGTCCATCAGGCGGGTTTGGAGAGCCGGGGCGAGGGAGGCGCCCGACGCGCCGATGAGGAAGGCGCCGATGGCGGCGGTGTAGGGGTTGTGGGCTGCGGCTACGTAGGCGGCGAGGATGACGACCATGGCGAGCATCGAGGCGAAGATGGCTCGGTCTACGCCTCGGTCGGCGAGGATGCCGCCGATGATGTTGCCGGCGACCATGCCGAGGCCGAAGAGGGCCAGGACTACGGGGACCAGGGCGATGGGGAGGCCGGAGACGTCGGTGAGGGTGGTGGTGATGTAGGTGTAGACGGCGAACATGCCGCCGAAGCCGATGGCGCCGACCAGGAGGGTCAGCAGGACCTGGGGGCGGCGCAGGGCCGTCAATTCGGTTCGGGGGTCGGTCATTCGGATGCCGTGCAGCTCCGGGACGAAGCGGGCGATGGCGGCGACGGTGGCGATACCGATCACGGCGACCACGATGAAGGCATCCCGCCAGCCGAGGTTCTGGCCCAGCCAGGTGGCTGCGGGAACGCCGACAACATTGGCGGCGCTCAGGCCCAGCATAACGGCCGCAACCGCCTTGGCCCGCTGCCCCACCGGGGCTAGCGACGCGGCGGCCAGGGAGGCGACACCGAAGTACGCGCCATGCGGCAGGCCGGAGACGAAGCGGGCCGCGGTCAACGTGGCGAAGTTCGGGGCGATCACGCTGGCGGCGTTGCCCACGGCGAACGCGAACATCAGAGCCATCAGCAAACGCTTGCGCGGCACCCGGGCGCACAGCGCCGCGATCACCGGCGCGCCGACCACCACGCCCAGGGCGTAGGCCGAAACGATATGTCCGGCAGTCGGTTCGGAGACCTTCATGGAGGTCGCGATGTCGGGCAGCAGGCCCATGGTCACGAATTCGGTGGTGCCGATGCCGAATCCGCCGAGGGCGAGCGCCAGCATGGCGGGGACGTGCCAGCTGGTGCGCGGGGCCGGCTCCGGCACGGTGGCGCGGTTCACCTCGGCGGGAGTGGTCGCGAGGGCGGCGGTGGAGACGGATTCGGGCACAACCAAGCGCAACACAGTGTCGAACCATCGCGATACCGCCCGGCCTGGTGATTTCACTCACCGACCGGGCCGAATCATGCTGCGGGCCACTCCCCCGCAACCGACTGTCAGACCGTTGCGGGTGCCTCGACCCGGGTGGGATCGGCCTCGCCCAGCGCCGGGGCCACGGGATAGTTGCTCCGGAACAACCCGTCGGGATCGCGGCGGTCCTTGATCTCCCGGAGCCGCGCCAGCGTGGCCGCATCGAAGACCACATCCGGTGTCTCCCCGGAATCCAAGTAGGTGAACGGCTTCCGCCCGCTCAGATACGGCCGCATCGCCTCGGCCACCTCGGCGGCCCGTCCGGCCACCGCCGCCTCGAACTCCGGCGCCGGCGCGGGCCCGAGCAGCGACAGCAGATACGGCTCGGCGATCACCCCGGCACAGCCCGCGTCGGCGGACGGGCGGGCCAGCGCGCCACCCAGATGCCGGATCTGCACCAGCGCCAGCGGCCCCACGCTGCCCTGCGGCGCGGCGGCCGCGAGCAGCGCGTCGCTGACCTCCGGCGAGAAATCGGTGAGCAGCTCACCGCGCACCCGGGCCGGGCTGGGATCGGTCGGCTCCATGCAGACGCCGCCGACCTCCGCGGCGTTCAGCGGCCGACGGGTGTCGAGCACCGCGCCCGGAATCTCGTCGAACCAGCGCAGCGGGGCCGTGACCGCGCCCAGCGCGACCACGTCGACGGCCACCATGGATTGCCCGCGCAGGAACTCGGGAAGCTCTGGGAACGGCGGGAATTGGATGAGCGTCAGCCAAAGGCTCAGTCCCTCTTCGGCTTCCGCGGTGGCGCGCTGGAAGGCGGCGATCACGGCCTCGGTCCGCTCTGAGGGCCACAGCACGCGGCCACCGAAAAGTTCAGGCGCGTCGAACAATTCGAATTCCAGGCCGGTGACCAGCGCGAAATCACCACCGCCGCCGCGCAGCGCCCAGAACAGATCGGCATCGGAATCCGCGGTCACCCGGCGCTGATCGCCGTCCGCGGTCACCACCTCCAGCGCCCGGACCGCGTCCGAGGCGTAGCCGCGGCTGCGCGCGAACCAGCCGACACCGCCGCCGAGCGTGTACCCGGTCACGCCGACCACCGCGGAACTGCCGCAGGCTGCGGCCAATCCGTGCGCGGCGGCCTGCTCCAGCACGGGCTGCCAGGCCACCCCTGCCTGCACCTTCGCCACCCGCGCGGTGGCGTCGATCTCGATGCCGTCCAGCGCCCGCGTCGTCACCAGCACGGTCCCGTCGGCCGCCGCCGAGGGGCTGTGGCCGGTGGCCCGCGTGCTCAACGGCAGCTCGGCCGCCGCCGCGAATCGCACCAGCGCCGCCGCATCGGCCGCGTCGGCGACCTCGACGACCGCCGAAACCTGCTGCCGCACGGACAGATTCCACGGCGTGCTCGCGTACTCGAACCCGTCCTCCCCGGGCATCAACACCCGGCCCCGCACCACCTGGCGCAGATCATTCCCCAGCCCCGACATGTCTCCTCCTTCACCGTCGCGCCGTCGCGACCGATCCCGAATAACACCAAGATCATTGGGCTGCGGTCGCCGCGCGTTAACCGATCCTCACCATCGGCCCGTGACGGTTTCATGACCGACCAACCCCCGAAAACAGTTCGGGCACCCGCCCACCCACCGGTTCCGGTGGAGGCAGGTGCCCGTGTGGCGCGGTGCGATGTTCTGGCCGGGACTGTGGCCCCGGCCGCCATCGTTCACCGCTTCGCGCTGTTCACGTTCGTCGGCGCGTCGAAAGTTCTTGCTAGCGGAGCTCGCGAGCCAGGTTGGCGTCCAGCACGCCGAGGAACTCCTCGGTGGTCAGGTAGCCCTGGTCGCCGCCCACGAGGAGCGCGAGGTCCTTGGTCATCTGGCCGGACTCGACCGTCTTGATGACCACATCCTCGAGGGTCTGCGCGAAGCCGATCACCTCGGGGGTGTTGTCCAGCTTGCCGCGGTGGGCCAGGCCACGCGTCCACGCGAAGATCGAGGCGATCGGGTTGGTGGAGGTGGGCTTGCCCTGCTGGTGCTGGCGGTAGTGGCGGGTCACGGTGCCGTGCGCCGCCTCGGCCTCACAGGTGCGGCCGTCCGGGGTCAGCAGCACGGAGGTCATCAGACCCAGCGAGCCGAAGCCCTGCGCCACGGTGTCGGACTGCACGTCGCCGTCGTAGTTCTTGCAGGCCCAGACGTAGCCGCCCTCCCACTTGAGCGCGGAGGCGACCATGTCGTCGATCAGGCGGTGCTCGTAGGTCAGACCGGCCGCGTCGAACTCGTCCTTGAACTCGGTCTGGTACACCTCCTCGAAGGTGTCCTTGAACATGCCGTCGTAGGCCTTGAGGATGGTGTTCTTGGTCGACATGTACACCGGGTAGTTCTGCTGCAGGCCGTAGTTCAGCGAGGCCCGCGCGAAGTCCCGGATGGACTCCTGGAAGTTGTACATGCCCATGACCACGCCGCCCTCTTCGGGCATCTTCACGACTTCCTGGACGATCGGCTCGGAGCCGTCCTCGGGCGTGAAGGTCAGGGTGACGGTGCCCGCCTGGTGCACCTTGAAATCGGTGGCGCGGTACTGGTCACCGAAGGCGTGGCGGCCGATGATGATCGGCTTGGTCCAGCCCGGCACCAGTCGCGGCACATTGGAGATGATGATCGGCGCGCGGAAGATCGTGCCACCGAGGATGTTGCGGATGGTGCCGTTGGGCGACCGCCACATCTTCTTCAGCCCGAATTCCTCGACTCGCGCCTCATCGGGCGTGATCGTCGCGCACTTGACGCCGACGCCGTGCTTCTTGATGGCGTTCGCGGCGTCGATGGTGATCTGATCATCGGTCTTGTCGCGCGCTTCGATGCCGAGGTCGTAGTACTCGAGGTTCACATCGAGATACGGATTGATCAGCTTGTCCTTGATGAACTGCCAGATGATCCGAGTCATCTCGTCGCCATCGAGCTCGACGACAGTCCCTTCAACCTTGATCTTGGACATGGATCTTCGTGTCCTCCTAGGAAGGTGGTGCTCCCATTGCACGGCCGGTGAGCACCGCTTGTAGCGGACCCCAGCTGTTCAACAGACAACGTATACGCATGGCGCTCGGCACGGGACCTGTGGTGCCAAGTCCACGTACGCTGTGGCGTCAAGCAAGACAAGCGTACTGCTGCTATCGATCTCACCGCGCGGGCGGCCCCCGCTGTGCGGGAATTCAGTGCGGTTACCGATAAGTAGCTTTTCGGGTGACTTTCCGCACTTCCAGCATGCGAAATGCCGAAGGCCGCGGCAACCCCCATTCCCGGTCCTTGCGGAATGTGAGCCGCCACGGCCCTCGGATATATCTTTTCGCCGGTCAGACGCCCACGTGCACGGCGTGCTCATCGCCTTCGAGCAGATTCTCCGGCTTGTCCCGGATCATGAACGCCGCGATCGGAATGCAGAGCAGGAAGAAGCCCGCCCCGATCAGGAACGCGACGTCGTAGGAGTGGATCGAGGCCCGCTCCAGCACATGATCGATGGTCCCGTTATTGCGCACGTACCGCTCGGCCACCTGCACCGAAATGGTGGTCAGCAATGCGGTGCCGATGGAACCGCCGACCTGCTGCGCGGCATTCAGCAAGGCGCTGGCCACACCCGAGTCCTCGTCCTCGACCTGATGCAGCGCGGTGGTCTGCATGCACACGAACAGGAAGCCCATGCCCAGCGCGATCAGGATCATGGCGGGCAGCAGACCGCTCGCGTAGCTGTCACCGAACTCCAGCCGCGACAGCCACAGCAGGCCCGCCGCGCCCAGCACCGAACCCGCCAGCATCAGCGGTCGCGGCCCGATCCTGGGCAGCACCGCCGAGGCGATGCCCGCCGACACCACGATGCCGGCCGGGAAGGGCAGGAACGCCACACCGGTCTTCAGCGCCGAGTAGTGCTCCACGATCTGCAGGTAGAAGCTCAGGTTCAGGAACATGGCGAACATCGCGATCGGCACCAGCAGCGCGATCAGATACGAGCCGCCGCGGTTGATCTCGCCCGGGATGCGCAGCGGCAGCAGCGGATTCGCGGACCGCCGTTCGATGGCCACGAAGGCCGCCAGCAGCGCCACGCCCACGATGAACAGGGCCAGCGTGGTGGAGGCGGTCCAGCCGTCCTCGGCCGCCCGGCTGAAGCCGTACACGATGGAGATCAGGCCCAGGGTGACCGTGATCGCGCCCGGCAGGTCGTAGCCGCCGGTGCGGGGTGCGGGCACATCCTTGACCACGAAGGCGAACGCTCCGACCAGCGCCAGCAGCGCGACCGGGGTGTTCACCAGCAGCGACCAGCGCCAGTCCGCGTACTCGACGAGCGCGCCACCCGCGATCAGGCCGAGCGCGGCGCCCGCCGCGGACACACCGGCGAACACGCCGAAGGCCCGGGCGCGTTCCTTGGCCTCGGTGAAGGTCACCGACACCAGCGACAGGGCAGCCGGTGCCAGCAGCGCGCCGAACGCGCCCTGCAGCGCGCGGCCCGCGAACAGTTCGGCCTGGTTCTGGGCCAGACCGGCCAGCGCGGAGGCGGCGGCGAAACCGACCAGGCCGACCATCAGGATGCGGCGGCGGCCCAGGTAGTCCGCCAGGCGGCCGCCGAGCAGCAGCAGACCACCGAAAATCAGGGTGTAAGCGGTGAAGATCCACTGCTTGTCACCGTCGCTGATGTGCAGATCCTGCTGCGCGAACGGCATGGCAATGGTGACGATCGTGGCGTCCAGGACCACCATGAGCTGCGCCATCGCGATGACGGCGAGCGCGAACCAGCGCCTGGAATCTTTTGTGGGACTTGCTTTTTCGTCTGTACCGAGAGCGTCCGTCGCTACGGTCATGAGCCTCTCCTCTGGAGTTCGAAGGCAGCTTCACCATAGTGGCCCCCACCGACAATTGGCGTCAAGAGAAAAATGTCGCGCTGCGACAGTTGTCATAATGGGACAGACCGGACCGTTAAGGCCTTACGATGGAGGCATGTCGGAGTTGTCAAGTCACATCGGTGTGATCTCGCGTCACCACCCCGGCGTCCGTGAACACCGCCCCGGCCTGCGGGAACGCAAGAAGCAGCAGACCCGGGACCGCATCATCGACGTGGCCCTGCGGTTGTGCGACGAGCAGGGCTTCGACGCGACCACGGTGGAGCAGATCGCCGACGCCGCCGACGTCTCACCGCGCACTGTGAACCGGTACTTCGACAGCAAAGAGGCGATCGTCATCGCCCCCATCGAGGGCATGGGCCGGGTCCTCGCCGAGGCGCTGCGCGCCCAGCCCATCACCGGCGACGAATTGCAGGCGCTGCTCGACGCCTTCCTGTCGGTCGTGGACCAGATCATCGAATCCGATGCGCCGGTGCCCTTCCGCTGGTTCCAGCAAATGCAGCGCATCTCACGCGACAGCGTCGCGGTGCGCGCGCTGAGCATGGAATCGGCCGACACCAAGACCCGGGCCATGACCGACGTGCTGGCCGAACGCCTGCAGCTGCCCGAGAATCACCTGACGATCCGGACCATCGCAGCCACCTGGCACGGCATCGTGCGGGTGGGCATGGAGTGCGAGTTCGACGACGATTCCGAGTTCCCGGACTGCACCACGCCCACTACCGCGCGCGCCCTGGCCGACAATGTGCTGGCCGCCTTCCACGAATTCCGGCGTGTCTGCTGCGGTTCCGCTGTGGCGAGCCCCACTTCCGAAGCAGCCGCCCCCGCCCGTTAGAATCTCGCAACAGGTCAAGAGCATCAGCGTTAAGGCCCCGGCTTGCTGATCGGCAACCCTCCAGCTGCGGTGGGGTGCTCCGGGTGCAGACCGGGCGTTCGAAGGACGAACGCAAGCGCAACCAGGAGGTCTACCGAAATGTGTTGTTGTCGAAGCCCATTCGCTTCTCGATAACGTCAAACTTCCGCCATTCGGCGACCTTGTTTTTGGAGCAGAACCCATGAGTGACTCGACCGCGTCCGCGGCCGCTGCGGCTGACGGCACCCTCGATCCGGCCGGCTGGTCCTTCGAGACCAAGCAGATTCACGCCGGACAGGCCCCCGATCCGGCCACCGGAGCCCGCGCCCTGCCCATCTACCAGACCACCTCTTACGCCTTCCGCGACACCGATCACGCCGCCGCGCTGTTCGGTCTCGCCGAGCCGGGCAATATCTACACCCGCATCATGAACCCCACCCAGGACGCGGTGGAACAGCGCATCGCCGCCCTCGAGGGCGGTGTCGCGGCCCTGCTGCTGGCCTCCGGGCAGGCGGCGGAGACCTACGCGATCCTGAATCTGGCCGAGGCGGGCGACCACATCGTGGCCAGCCCGCACCTCTACGGCGGCACCTACAACCTGCTGCACTACTCGCTGCCCAAGCTGGGCATCGAGGTCAGCTTCGTCTCCGATCCCGACGATCTCGAGCAGTGGCGCGCGGCCGTGCGGCCGAACACCAAGGCGTTCTACGGTGAGACCGTCGCCAATCCGAGCAGCTCGATCCTCGACATTCCGGGCATCGCCGGGGTCGCGCACGCCGCGGGCGTGCCGTTGATCGTGGACAACACCGTCGCCACGCCGTACCTGATCCAGCCGCTGCAGCTGGGCGCCGACATCGTCGTGCACTCGGCCACCAAGTACCTGGGCGGGCACGGTGCCGCGGTCGCGGGCGTGATCGTCGACGGCGGCGCGTTCGACTGGACGGTGAAGAACGAGGCGGGTGAGTCCCGCTTCCCGGGCTTCACCACGCCCGACCCCAGCTACCACGGTGCGGTCTTCGCCGACCTCGGTGCGCCCGCCTTCGCGCTGAAGGCGCGCGTGCAGTTGCTGCGCGATCTGGGTGCGGCGGTGTCGCCGTTCAACGCGTTCCTCATCGCGCAGGGCATCGAGACGCTGAGCCTGCGGGTCGAGCGGCACGTGGCCAACGCGCAGGCCGTCGCGGAGTTCCTCTCCGGTCAGCCGGGCGTCGAGAAGGTTTACTACGCAGGACTTCCCAGCTCGCCCTGGTTCGAGCGTGGCAAACAGCTGGCACCCAAGGGTGTCGGCGCCATCGTCTCCTTCGAGCTGGCCGGTGGCGTGGACGCCGGCAAGAAGTTCGTGGAGGCGCTGGTCCTGCACAGCCATGTCGCTAACATCGGGGATGTGCGCTCGCTCGTCATCCACCCGGCTTCCACCACGCACTCGCAGCTGACCCCCGAGGAGCAGCTGGCTTCCGGTGTCACGCCTGGTCTGGTGCGTTTGGCGGTGGGCATCGAGGGCATCGGCGACATCCTGGCGGATCTGCGCGCGGGCCTGACGGCGGCGGCAAGTTGACCGTGAACATCGAATCGAGGACGTCCCGTCACGCGGCCGAGCTGTTGCTACCGCCGCCGGACGGGACGCTCGGGACCATTGCCATCGGGGATGTGGAGCTCGAGTCCGGAGCCGTCATCCCCGACGTGACGCTGGCCGTGCAGCGGTGGGGCGAACTCTCCGCGAACGCCGACAACGTGGTGCTCGTCGAGCACGCGCTGACCGGTGACTCGCATGTGGTGGGCCCCGCCGACGTGCACCACAACCAGCCCGGCTGGTGGGACGGCATCGTCGGCCCGGGCGCGCCGATCGACACCCGCGAATGGTGCGTCATCGCCACCAATGTGCTGGGCGGCTGCAAGGGCAGCACCGGCCCGGCATCCCTGGCGGCGGACGGAAAGCCTTGGGGCTCACGGTTTCCCGCCATCTCCATCCGCGATCAGGTGACCGCGGAGATCAAGCTGTTCGATCTGCTCGGCATCGACCGCCTGGCCGCCGCCATCGGCGGCTCCATGGGCGGCATGCGGGTGCTGGAGTGGATGGTCGGCAGCCCCGAACGAGTCGGTGCGGCCCTGGTGCTGGCGGTCGGCGCGCGCGCCACCGCCGATCAGATCGGCACCCAGACCACCCAGCAGGCCGCCATCACCTCCGATCCGGACTGGCAGGGCGGCGACTACCACGGCACCGGGCGCGCGCCCATGACCGGCATGGGCATCGCCCGGCGCATCGCGCACCTGACCTACCGCACCGAGGCCGAACTCGATCACCGCTTCGAGAACCACGCCCAGGCCGACGAGGATCCGTGGAACGGCGGGCGCTACGCGGTCCAGAGCTATCTGGAATACCAGGCCGACAAGCTGATCCAGCGTTTCGATCCGGGCACCTATGTGCTGCTCACCGAGGCCATGAACCGCTACGACGTGGGTCGCGGGCGCGGCGGCGTCGCGGCGGCGCTGGCGGCGACGCCGGTGCCGTGCGTGATCGGCGGGGTCGACTCGGACCGGCTCTATCCGCTGCGCACCCAGCAGGAGCTGGCCGATCTGCTGCCCGGTTCCAAGGGGCTCGAGGTCATCCACTCCAAGGACGGCCACGACGGCTTCCTGACCGAGTTCGACGCGGTCGGCAAGCTCGCGCACGAAACGATGGATCTGGCGCGTGCCGCCCGGCGCGCGGCCGGTCACTGAATCATCGCCCCGCGCGAGCGGCCCAGAAAGCACCGTCGGCCGCTGCATCAACGCTGCCGAACCGCTGCAACTACGCTGCCTCACCCGGTGGCGCGTTACCGCGCGTATCGGGGCTGTTTCGCGCGAATTGTCCTGACGCGCTTCCGGTTTCGCGCGCATGACACCTCGGTAACCGGACGCTCCGAATACGTGTGCGGAAAGCCCGGCGGCCGTAATCTGTGAACCATGACCGCCGCATTCGATGACATGGATCTCCGCGATCTCGTCGATCTGCTTTCCGAGGAAGAGCAGCGTGAACTCCGCCCGGCCATACTTCGCGTCCTACACAGACTCCCGGACCAGGAGATATGCCGCCGGGAACTCGGACGGCGCATGACCTCGGTCTAGCAATTCCCCCGCCGCCGGCCACACCGGCGGCACCCCTCTCATGATTCAGTGCCGCGACTCCGGTCGCGGCCCCGACCTCGGCGCGTCGCTAGGTGACGCCGAGGCTGCTGATGGTCGCGGCCAGCACGATGATCACGCCGCCCAGCACCGTCAGCCACGCGACGTCGAAGGCCTTGCCGCGCACCGCGAGCAGCCCCACCCGATCGGTGGGCAGCACCATCCGCAGCGCCGCCGCCAGCAATGTCGCCCCGCCGAAGACGTACGTCCCGCGGCGCCAGCGATCCCAGGCCAGCAGCACCACGGCCACCACCAGCACCGCCACCACCAGCAGCATGGGCAGATTGTCGCGCACGAACGCCCCCGCGCGACTGCTGCGGCTCTCGGGTGCGGCATGGGCTGAATTCACCGCACGAGCTTAACCGGCCCGCCCCTGCCGCGAGCATCCCCGACCGGGTCGCCGAACAGTTCGGTCCCCGCCTTCTGCGATGCTGGTGCCCGTGTTCCATCTCGTGTTCTTCGAACCGCGCATCCCGCCCAATACCGGCAATGCCATCCGGCTGGCCGCCGGTACCGGCTGCGAGCTGCACCTGATCGAACCGCTCGGCTTCGACCTATCCGAGCCGAAGCTACGCCGGGCCGGGTTGGACTACCACGACCTGGCCGTTGTCACCGTGCATCCGAATCTGGCCGCCTGCTGGGACGCCATCGCGCCCGAGCGGGTCTTCGCCTTCAGCGCGACGGCCACCAAGCACAACACCGAGATCGCCTATCGCAAGGGCGATGTGCTGCTCTTCGGCCCCGAGCCGACCGGGCTGCCCGACGAGGTGCTCGCCGATCCGCGGGTCACCGAGCAGCTGCGCATTCCGATGCTGCCGGGTCGGCGGTCGATGAATCTGTCCAATGCCGCGGCCGTCGCCGTGTACGAGGCCTGGCGGCAGCTGGGATTCCCGGGGGCCGTCTAGCTTTTCGAGAGCTAGTCGTCGATTTCGAAGCGTTTGAAGCGGGAGGTCGCGCCGCCGGTGAGGCGGACCGCGGACTTGGGGACGCCGAAGTGGGCGGCCAGCAGTTCGATGGCGGCCTTGTTGGCCTTACCCTCCACGGCCGGGGCGCGCACGTACAGTTGCAGCGCCCCGTCGTCGAGAATCTCGACCAGGGGGCCTTTCTTGCTGCCGGGCTTGATGGTCGCCCGGACCACTGTGGGCACGCCGCGCTCCTTTCCGTCATCTTCCGGTCATTCTCCAGGACGAGCGATCAAGGTCGGTAAGACGTAGTGTCGCGCTTGTGACGATGGTCAAGCGTTTCCTATTGGTGCTGTCCGCGGTGGTCGGGGTGATCCTGCTCGCGACGGGCACGGCGTCGGCCGGACCGGTCACCGTGCACGACGATTCGAAGGTGCTGGATGTCGCCAAGGTGACCAATGCCGCGACGCAGCTGTCGAATCCGGTGCAGATCTTCACCACCGAGAAGTTCTCCGACGATCGCGGCAAGTTCGATGCCGAGGCTCAGAGCAAGGTCGCCGGCCAGACCGATGTGGTGCTGGCCATCAATACCAAGTCCCACTTCTTCACCATCCGCACGGGCGCGAATTCCCATATCCGCGAGACCAATTCGGCGGGTGCGGCGTTCAAGAACGCCTTCGGCAGCGGTGATTACACGGGCGCGACCATCGCGGCGCTGGGCGCGCTGAAGTCGGCCGGCGACCAGGCCGCGCCGACCAGCGCCAAGGCGGGCAACCCGGCTCCCGCTCCGGCTCCGGCGCCCGCGGCCAAGCACGAATCCAGGAGCGGCGGCTGGGGCTGGCTGGGCATCCTGTGCCCGATCCTGGTGATCGGCGGCATCATCGCGGCCGTCGTCGCCTTCGTCCGTCGCCGCCGTTCCGCCCCGCCCGCCCCGGTCGGCGGCTTCGGCGGCGGTGGCTACGGACCCGGCGGCCCCGGTTACGGCGACCCGGGCTACGGGGGTCCCGGTTACGGCGGTCCGGGCTACGGCGGCGGTCGCGGCATGAGCCCCGGCGCCGCGGCCGGTCTCGGCGCGGTCGGCGGTGCGGTGGGCGGCGGCCTGCTCGGCTACGAGCTCGGCCGACTGGAAGGCGAGAACGAGGAACGCGAGCGCCACGAGCGCGACTACACCCCACCGCCTCCGGATTCCGGCGGCGGCTACGACCCGGGTCCGCAGGAATGGGGCGGCGGGGGCGGCGACTACGACTTCGGCGGCGGAGGCGACTCCGGCGGTGGCGACTTCGGTGGGGGCGGAGACTTCGGCGGCGGTGATTCCGGCGGTGGGGGCGGCGACTTCTGACCTCCGTCTCCACGAGGCGGCTCCACCCGACAGCACCCGGCTCTGCCCCAACAGCACTGCTCCGCCTCAACGGCACCATGCTCCGCCTCGACAGCACTCTCGGCGCGCCCGGCACTTCCCCGAA
>NZ_BAFX01000027.1 GCF_000308815.1 Nocardia concava NBRC 100430 | reverse complement strand
ATTGCTCGATCTGGCCGAGCGGCTCGACGCGGATCTGGCCATCGCGCTGGATCCGGACGCGGATCGGTGCGCACGTGGGGGTGCGCGGGCCCGACGGCTGGCGGATGCTGCGCGGCGACCAAACCGGCGTTCTGCTGGGCGATTTCGTGCTGCGGACGGCCGCGCCCGACTCGCTGGTCGCCACGACCATCGTCTCCTCACGATTGTTGAGCAAGCTGGCTCCGGCGCGCGGTGCGCGCTACGCCGAGACCTTGACCGGGTTCAAGTGGCTGGCCCGCGCGGGTGAGGGCCTGGTCTACGCGTACGAGGAGGCGATCGGGCACTGCGTCGATCCGGCCGCGGTGCGCGACAAGGACGGGATCTCGGCGGCGGTGGTCGCGGCGGATCTGGTGGCGCAGTTGAAGGCCGACGGTCGCACGGTGCTCGACGTCCTCGACGACTACGCCGTCGAATTCGGCGTGCACGCGGGCGATCAGGTGTCGCTGCGCCTGCCCGATGTGAGCGAGGCGGCGGCCGTGGTGGCCCGGCTGCGCGAGACGCCACCCGCCGAGATCGCCGGAGAAGCGGTGAGCTGCACCGATATGGCACAGCTGCGCGGCCGGATGCGCACCGACGCACTGGTTTTCGAGGGCGCCTCGCTGCGGGTGGTCATCCGGCCGTCCGGCACCGAGCCCAAGCTCAAGTGCTATCTGGAGACTTTCGTGCCGGTCGCCGATCGCACCGGCCTCGCGGACGCGAAGGATACTGCGGCGCAACGACTCCTGGAGATCCGGAAGTTCTGCGAGCAGCTGTAGCCGTCACGGTTCGAGCAGCGGCTCGCTCTCGTAGGCGCGGTGCAGCAGTTCCACGAACTCCGGAGCCGGTGGCACGGTCACCTCGCCGATGCGGTTCACCGCGATGCCAGGGGTCCAGGAATTCATCACCACCGCGCCGGACAGTGCGGCGACATCGGCGGGCGTGACCGGCCGGACGCGCTGCGGCACGCCCAGGCGATCGAGTTGGCGCGCAAGGATTCCCATGGTCGTCCCGGTCAGCATGGCGGCCTCGGGCCACACCACGGCGGTGCCGTCCCAGAACGCGAGGTTCCAGATGGATCCCTCGCTCAAGCGTCCCCGGCGGTCCACGAAGGCGGCGTCGTCGAAGCCCGCCGCGACGGCCCGGCGCAGCAGGTGGGTCTTGGCCGTCTCGCCGACGTGTTTGATCCCGGGCAGGTACCGCTCGTGCTCGAAGACAGCCAGCGACAGTGGCCCTTCGGGGCCGGACGCGGCCGGTCCGGTGCGGATCAGCATTCGCAAAGGTCCGTCGGCCGCGCTGAATTCACCTGCGGCGGAATGGACGTACGCCAGCAACGAGACGTCGGGCCGCCCAGCCCGCACGGCGGCGCGCAGATTCGCGCGCACCCGATCCTCGGGTATCGCCTGCCCGAACAGCTCCTTCGACGCTCCGGCGAGACGGGCCAGATGCAGGTCCAGTCCACGCACCCGGTGCTCCCGCACCTGGAACGCGGTGAAATGGGCGTAACCGGCGAAGGCCAGGGGCGCGAGATCTCCGGCGGAGGCGGTCGGATCGTCCTGGTGGACAACGAAATCGGTCATAGCGCTACCGTAAAATCTGACATGCATGTGAGATTCAAGGGCGAGTGAGGGGATTCACACGATGATGAGCATCGGCGAGCTCGCTCGCGCCACCGGGGTGAACCCGCGGCTGCTGCGCTACTACGAGGAACAGGGCCTGCTGACTCCGGATCGGCCCGGGGGCGGCCACCGCCGCTATGCCGCGGATGCGCCGGCAATGGTCGGTCACATCCGGGCATTCCTGGCGGCGGGGCTGTCCACCACGGTCATTCGTGAGGTGCTCCCCTGCGTCGAGGGTCCCGGCCTCGAACTCGAGCACTGCGCGGCGCCGATTCTGGCGGATCGGCTGCGCGCCATCGACGATCAGATCGGCGCGCTACAGCAGGCCCGCTCCTCGCTCGCGGAACTGCTCGACGCCGCGAACCGGGCGGAAGCCGTTCAGCGGGGGCCGAATTGGCGGTCGCCGGCGTCGCCGAGGCCGGGGACGATGTAGGCGTCGGAGTTGAGGCCGCGGTCCACCGATGCGGTGACCAGGCGGACGGCATGGCCCGACTTCTCCAGGGCGGCAATGCCTTCCGGGGCGGCGACCACGCACAGGACGGTGATGTCGCGGGCCTTGCGGGTGGCGAGCAGGTCCAGGGTGAAGACCATGGAGCCGCCGGTGGCGAGCATGGGGTCGAGCACGATGACCGGGGTGCTGGACAGGTCGTCGGGCAGCGATTCCATGTACGGGGTGGGCTGGTGGGTCTCCTCGTCGCGGGCCACGCCGACGAAGCCGATGCGGGCGTCCGGGATGAGGTTCTCGGCGGTCTCGACCATGCCGAGGCCGGCACGCAGGACCGGGACCAGCAACGGCGGAGCATTCAGGCGGGTGCCCTCGGCGGCGGCGACGGGCGTGGCGATGGGGAAGCGCTCGACCGGGGCGTCCCGCATGGCCTCATAGACGAGAATCCCGGTCAGGTCGCGCAGCGCCGCCCGGAATGTTGGATTGGTTGTGCGGGCATCTCGCATGGTGGTCAGCAAAGCGGCAGCGAGCGGATGGTCCACGACGAGAGTGCGCATACGAAAACCATAAATCAGCGCTGACGTCCAAGATCCCCGCCCGCCGGAATTCTTCCACCCCCGGAACCGCCCGCCGCCCCCGCGCGTCCAACCCCCTACAACCAGAAACCACCCCGCGACCGGCATGAAGGGGGCATTCATGCACCGCATCTCCATCCGACCCGACGGCCTCACCGCCTCCGCGATGACCACCGCCACCCTCGCCACCGACCTCACCGCCATCACCACCCGCACCGCCACCGCCACCCCCGACCTACTCGCCTTCGGCCTCATCGGCACGGACTTCCTCACCGCCTACGCCGCGGCCCACGCCGTTCACATCGCCACACTCGCCGACCTGTCGGCCGTCCTCACGGGAATGAGCACCTCGATCGGCACGGCCGGATCGACCTATGCCACGCACGACGCGGCCTACGCCACTGCGCTGCGCGCGGCCGAACCGGAGGAGCCGAGGGTATGACCACCGGACGCTCTCGCATCGGACGCCCTTGTCATTCCGGCATGCTTTTGGCCGGAATCCACCGCGAACCGTTACCCGGCTGCTTGCGTGGATCCCGGCCACAAGCGCGCCGGGATGACAGGAGTGGTCGCGCCGATGGATGTAGTCGGCTGCCGTGCAATGGAATTCGCGTGGGGATCGGGTCGTGAGCGCCGGTCTGGGGCTGGCGGCGCTGGCCGAGCCGATTGTCGAGTTGCTCGCAAGCTTCGGGGCGGGCGGGACTGGTGCGTCTGCCGCGGCGCTGCGCGAGGCGTCGGCGGCGGTCGACGAGATTCATGCGGCGAGCCGGGCGAATGTGGATCGGATGTATGACGCGTGGCGGGGGCGGGGCGGGGATGCGGCCATGGATGGGGCGTTGCGGGTACAGACCACGGCCGCAACGGCTTCCGAGCGGGGGCGGGAGATGGCGGCGATTGTGGAGCGGGCGGATGGGGAGGTGGCGGCCGGGCGGAAGGAGTTGGAGGAGATTCTGCGGTCGTTCACGGGCGAGGTCGAGGGGCTCGGCGCCGGTGGATTCACCGCTGGTGGGATCGCGGCGATCGTCGAGTCGGCGATCGACCACATCGGGCGGGCGATGCGGGTTGCCGAGCGGGTTCGGGCCGAATTGGACAGTGACACAGCGGCCATGCGGGAGTTGACCACACCGATTCCCGCGCCCGCTCCGGTCACACCGGCGGCGAGCGGGGCCGGCGATGCGGTGACCGTTCCGGCCGGCGTGGGCAGCGGTCTCGACGGCGGGCTGTCCCGGGTGGGTACGGCCCTCGCGTCCGTCGGCGGTTCGGTCGGCTCCACCGGCGGTTCGGTCGGCGCGGCCGGGGGCGAACTCCTGGGTGCCGGGCTTTCGTCGATCAGGGGCGCGCAGACCGTCCCGGCCTCGGTGGGCACGCCGAAGACGCCGGATCGCAGCCACGATCCGACCGCCACCCGCCCGCAGTCGGGCGGGGTCAAGGTGACCCTGCCGGACGGCAGCACGGTTGTCGCCCCGAATCAGCAGGCGGCGGATGCGGTCCGCAGCGCGCTGGGCGCGGTCGGGACGCCCTACGTCTGGGGTGGGGAGACGCCCGGGGTGGGGATGGATTGCAGTGGTCTGACACAGTGGGCTTATGCGCAGGCGGGCGTTTCGCTGCCGCGGCTGGCGCAGGAGCAGGGGTACGGGCACCAGCGGATCGGTCCAGGGGACTTGATGCCTGGCGATCTGGCGGTGTGGGACGGGCACGTCGCGATGATTGTCGGGAATGGGCAGTTGGTGGAGGCGGGCGATCCCGTCCAGATCGGACCGATACGAACTCAGAACAGCGGCATGCGGTTTCTCGGCTTCTACCGCCCCACCGCATGAGCGCACCCGCACGACCGAGTGTTCGGAAGGGAGACAGCATGACGCGACCCCGGGTACCGGCGGTGACCGTCGCCGCGAGTTCGAACCGATCCGGCACGGTCACGGTGCAGGCCACCGACCAGGGCATCCCGGTGGAGATCCGGTTCGAGCGGGGCGAATACCGGTACGGCGCACAGGCTCTCGCCGACGAGATCCTGCGGCTGACCAAGCGTTCGGCCATTGCGGCGAGGTCGCGGCGGCGCGAGCAGCTGGCCGAGGCGGGCGTACCGGAAACGGTGCTGGATCGACTGGGCCTGCCCACCCGCCAGGCCGCGGTGGACGAACTGGATCGGCTCGACGACGCCGATACCGGTCAGACCAGCTGGATGCGTCGGTCGTGAAGGGTTGCGGCGTGCCCGCGCGGGTACCCCGAGCCCGTGCCGAAAGGAGCTCGCGATGAGTGCTGAGATGGATGCCCTGCTCGAGCGCGTGAACCAGCAGCTGGAAACGCTGGAGGCCACCCTGGACGGACTGGCGCAAGTCCGGGCACGGTTCACCTCCGAGGACCGCTCGGTCACCGCCGAGGTGGACGCCGACGGCGCGCTGACCGGGCTATGGCTGGCCGAATCGGTGACCTCGCGCTCCCCGGGCGAGGTCTCGCGCCTGATCCTGTGGGCGTGCCAGCAGGCCGCACAGGAGGCGACCACCCAGCGCGCCCTGATCGTCGAGCGTCTGAACGACGCGCTGACCCCCGACCGACCCATTTCTCGAGCGACCGACACAATTCGGGAAACGTTGGGGCCGACCCGGATAGTGCCTGACGCGACGACTGGATAGGCTTCCCGTCATGGCTTCTGGAGACATCGTCCCGATCGCGCTCGGCCTGACCAAAGGCGATCTTGTCACCCTCTGGGCACCCCGCTGGCGAGACGGTGACGATGAGTGGCAGGCATTCCTCGGACACGAGGAAGACCTCTACGGTTTCGACTCGGTCGCGGAGCTGGCCGCGTTCATTCGCACCAACTCCGACAACGATCTGGTCGACCATCCGGCCTGGAAGATCATCGCCGGTCTGTCGGCGGCCGAACTGGAGCCGGAGGAGCAGTACGTCTTCGATCTGGTCGGCGTGCCCGAGCTGGCTGCCGACGATCCGGATCCGGAGGTGGTGGCCGAGCTCGAGGAGACCCTCGACATGGTCCGCAACCTCGGCGACGTGTGCGAACTCGACACCGTCACCAAGTTCTTCGGTTCGCATCCGGTGCTGGGCGCGCTGCCCGGCGGGGTGAGCGCCTTCCTCGGGCGCGAGGGCGAGGAGCTGTGGGACCAGATCGGCGCGGCCATCGCCAAGGACTGGGAATCGGTCATCGACGCCATCGACTCGGTGGTGACGGTGCCCGAGGTGGACGCCGACGCGGTCTCGGTCGCGGAGGCGGAACTGCTTGCGGCACAGGAGAACGTCGTCGACGCCGAGGACGCGGCCGAGAGCGACGATGACGAGATCGAGCCCGTCGACCTGGACGAGGACGACGAGGAGGACGACGAGGAGCTGTCGTTCTGGCACGAGGTCGGCATCGACCCGGTCCAGATCGTCACCTCCGAGGGCACGTTCTTCACGCTGCGCTGCTACGTCGACGACGAGCCCATCTTCCTTGGCAAGGACGGCACCATCACGGTCTTCGGCTCCGAGCGCGCCCTGGCCCGCTACCTGGCCGACGACCACGATCACGATCTGTCGCGGGTCAGCACCTACGGCGAGGTCCAGACCGCCGCCGTGGACGGGTCCCTCGACGTCGAGGTGGACGAGGAGAACATCTACGTTCTGCCGGGCCTGTCCGAGGATCTGGCCAGCGGACCCAAGGCGGTCGACACCGATCAGCTCGATCTGGCGGTCGAATTGTTCACCGACGCAGCCGATTACGCCGAGGACGAGTCCGTGGAGTCGGCGTTGGCGGTCTCCACCCCGCTCGGCTGGTACGTCTCCTACCTGCTCAACCCCGACCCGACCCGAATGGCCCCGAACCCGCCGTTCGACGCCGAGGCCGAGGCATGGAAGGCACTGGAGGCAGCGTTCGAGGCTCGCCTCGAAAAGGCCTGACCCGCCCGTCATCCCGGCGCGATTCTTGGCCGGGATCCACTGCGGCAGAGTGGATCCCGGCCAAAAGCATGCCGGGATGACGAAGCGGCAGCTAGCCCAACAGCACGGCGTAGCCGGGCTTGATCACCTCGTCGATCAGCCGCAGACGTTCCGGGAACGGGATGAACGCCGACTTCATGGCATTGATGGTGAACCGCTCCAGATCACTCCACCCGTAGCCGAAAGTCTGTGACAGCTTGAGCATTTCGTTGCTCATGGTGGTGTCGCTCATCAGCCGGTTGTCGGTATTGACCGTGACGCGGAAGCGCAGCCGGGCCAGCAGGTCGAAGGGGTGCTTGTCGAGCGAGGGCACCGCGCCGGTCTGCACGTTCGAGCTCGGACAGAGTTCCAGCGGGATCCGCAGGTCTCGAACGTAGTTCGCGACCAGACCCAGCTTGGGCCCGTCGGCGGAGTCGGTGATGTCGTCGGTGATGCGCACGCCGTGGCCGAGTCGTTCGCAGCCGCAGAACGCCACGGCCTCGTGGATGGACGGCAGGCCGAAGGCCTCGCCCGCGTGAATCGTGAAGTGCGCCAGGTTGGCCCGCAGGTAGTCGAAGGCGTCGAGGTGGCGGCTGGGCGGGAACCCGGCCTCCGCGCCCGCGATGTCGAAGCCGCCGACGCCGCGGTCGCGCCAGCGCACGGTGAGTTCGGCGATCTCGCGGGAGCGGGCGGCGTGCCGCATGGCGGTGAGCAGGCAGACCATTTTGATCGGGGTGCCCGCGGCGGCGGCGAGCTCCTCGCCCTCGCGGAATCCGGCGAGGGTGTGCTCGACCACCTCGTCGAGGGTGAGCCCGGCCTCGAGGTGCTGTTCGGGTGCGAAGCGCACCTCGGCGTAGACGACGCCGTCGGCGGCGAGGTCCTCGGCGCATTCGCGGGCCACCCGGCGCAGGCCCTCGGGGGTCTGCATCACGGCGACGGTGTGGGCGAAGGTTTCCAGATAGCGTTCCAGCGAGCCGCTGTCGGCCGCGTCGCGGAACCAGGCGGCCAGGGTGTCGGCGTCGCCTGCGGGTAGCTGGTCGTAGCCGCAGGCCTTGGCGAGCTCCAGCACGGTCGCGGGCCGCAGCCCGCCGTCCAGGTGATCGTGCAGGACCGCCTTGGGAGCCTGGCGGATCGAGGCGAGAGTGAGGGGCGTCGGTCCAGTCATGTAGCAACGTTAGCCGCATTCCCGTTCTGCGGCAGGCTGGTTGACGCGAGTCACCCCACAGTTCGGTCTGTCGTTGCCCTCACGTTGCTGACCGGTTGGTTTCCGTAACTCGCCGATCGCGGGCGAGCGCTCAGCGATCGCAGGCCACGCCGTTGCCGTCCGGGTCGAGCATGGCCGAATAACCCGGCTGCCCAATGTAGATAGGGCCCTTGCCCAGCGACCACACCTGCTCGCAGGTCAGGTACATGGGAGAGGACTTGGGCTTGGAGGTGGGCGCGGGTCCGGTGTTCTCGGGATGCGCGAGGGAGTTCGGCCCCGTCGAACTGGACGGGTCGGATCGGGTGTTGTCCGCCGGGGACGCCTGCGCCGAACCGAGCGGCGCGACCAGACCGAACAGGCCCAGTGCCACCGCCACCGCGACCCGCCCTCGGAAGTTCGTTCGCTGTTTCACATTTCCAGGCTAGGCCGGTTCGGCGGCCACGGTCAGGCCGTGATCCGATCGAGAATCAGCGGCTGCGGCTCGGCCGCATCGGTCTCGGAGATGGTGAACGCGTCGCGCAGGATCTCCAGCGCCACCGGGAACGCCTCGGGCGTATCGGTGTGCAAGGTCAGCAGCGGCTGGCCCGAGGCGATGGAATCGCCTGGCTTGGCATGCATTTCGATGCCCGCACCGGCCTGCACCGGATCGCCCTGCCGGGCCCGGCCCGCCCCGAGCCGCCAGGCGGCCAGCCCGACATCGAGGGCGTCCAGCCGGGTGAGCGTGCCCGAAGCCGGAGCGCGCAGCGTCTCCGTGTGGCGTGCCTGCGGCAATGCCGCGTCGGGGTCGCCGCCCTGGGCGCGCACGATGGCCCGCCAGTGGTCCATGGCCCGTCCGTCGGCCAGCGCGTCGGCGGGATCGATATCGGTGATTCCGGCCTGCGCCAGCATTTCCCGGGCCAGTGCGAGGGTCAGGTCGACGACGTCGGGGGGACCGCCGCCGGCCAGCACGTCCAGGGATTCGCACACCTCCAGGGCGTTTCCGGCGGTGTGGCCGAGCGGGGTGTCCATGGCGGTGAGCAGGGCCACGGTCTTCACGCCCGCGTCGGTGCCGAGTTCGACCATGGCGGTGGCCAGTTCGCGCGCCTGCGCCAGTTCCTTCAGGAAGGCGCCGCGCCCGACCTTCACGTCCAGCACCAGTGCCCCGGTGCCCTCGGCGATCTTCTTGCTCATGATGGAGCTGGCGATCAGGGGGATGGATTCGACGGTCCCGGTCACGTCGCGCAGCGCGTAGAGCCGCTTGTCGGCGGGCGCGAGGTCGGCCCCGGCCGCGCAGACCACGGCTCCGATAGCAGGATCCGCCAAGAGCTCCCGCATCCGGTCGGCCGGAATGTCGGCCTGCCAGCCGGGTATCGCCTCCAGTTTGTCGAGAGTGCCGCCGGTATGCCCCAATCCGCGCCCGGACAGCTGCGGCACCGCGGCGCCGCAGGCGGCGACCAGCGGCGAGAGCGGCAGCGTGATCTTGTCGCCGACGCCGCCGGTGGAGTGCTTGTCCACGGTCGGTCGGCCCAGATCGGAGAAGTCCAGGCGTTTGCCGGAGTCGATCATGGCGCGGGTCCAGCGCGCGGTCTCGCGGCGCGTCATGCCGCGCCACACGATGGCCATGGCCAGCGCCGACATCTGCTCGTCGGCGACCTCGCCGCGCGTGAACGCGTCGATCACCCAATCGATCTGCGCGTCGCTGAGCTCGCCGCCATCGCGCTTGGCCCGAATCACGTCCACCGCCGAGTGCAGAGTCACACCCCCACCCTGGCACACCTCGTCAGCCGTGGCACGTCCGTCATTCCGGCGTGCTCTTGGCCGGAATCCACGAAAGGCGGTGATGCGCAGCCGGTATGGATCCCGGCCAAAAGCATGCCGGGATGACGAGGCTAGAGCTGCCCCGCGCTGAGGTCGTCGGGCCCGAAGGAGTCCGGCAGCAGCGTGTTCAGCGTGACCGGTCCGCCGTGGTGATCTACGAGCAATTCGCCCCCGCCGTGCTCGAGCAGGATCTGGCGGCAGCGCCCGCAGGGCATGAGCACCGCGCCCCGGGAGTCGCATACCGAGACCGCGCGCAGCCGCCCGCCTCCGGTCGAAATCAAGTTACCGACCAGTACGCATTCGGCGCAGAGGCCCAAACCGTATGAGATATTTTCCACATTGCAGCCGCTCACCACGCGGTCGTCGGCGGTGAGAGCCGCCGCGCCGACGGGGAATCTGGAGTACGGGGCATATGCCCCTTGCATTACCTCAAATGCCTTGTAACGCAGGGCTTTCCAGTCAACTTCGGACATTTCGGACCATCCTCCTATGGACGTGACCGTACCCGCGTGATAGGCGTTCCGCCTGGTCGCGTAATTCAGGAAAGGCAAACCTAACTCACAACAATTTGGGCTAACGAGCGGCACGCCGAATTAGTTCCGCTTCAAAGCTGGGTTTAGAGTTCACGACAGATCGGTTCAGGTTCCCGACAGCGGGTCCTGTAGCACTGCCACCGGACGCGATTCCGCTTGTGAGCAGGTGGTTTCGACAGTCCTCAGGCTCCGCGCCGGATCTGACCGGGTCCATCGACGACGTTGGAGGCACCGCACTCTATGACCACGCTAGAAGCTCCGGCCAAGCCGAAGCGGACCCTGTACCGAGGCGACCCCGGCATGTGGTCCTGGGCATTGCACCGCATCACCGGCGTGACGATCTTCTTCTTCCTGTTCGTTCACGTCCTCGATACCGCGTTGGTGCGAGTCAGCCCGGACACCTACGACCGCGCGATCGAGACTTACAAGAACCCCCTCGTCGCCTTGATGGAGATGGGACTCGTCGTCTGCGTGCTGTTCCACGCGTTCAACGGCATCCGCATCATCCTCGTCGACTTCTGGTCGCAGGGCCCCCGTTTCCAGCGACAGATGCTGTGGGTCGTGCTCGCGATCTGGATCGTCGTGGCCGGCGCCGGTGTCGGACGCCAGCTCTTCTACCTGCTGACGAATTGAGCGATGACATGACTGCACCTGTTCTCGGCAAGTCCTACGACCGGCCCGCCTCTCTCGACGCCCCGCGCGCCCCGCGCCGCCAGGGCGGCAACAACTTCGAGAAGTACGCCTGGCTGTTCATGCGTGCCTCCGGCCTGCTCCTGGTCGTCCTGGTCATCGGCCACATGACGATCATGCTGATGCTCGACGGCGGCGTGCACCGCCTCAACTTTGCGTTCGTCGCGGGCCGCTGGTCCTCGCCGTTCTGGCAGATCTGGGATCTGACCATGCTGTGGCTGGCCCAGCTGCACGGCGGCAACGGTGTCCGCACCGTCATCGACGACTACGCGCGCAAGGACTCCACCCGCTTCTGGCTGAAGACCCTGCTGGTCGTGTCCATGCTTCTGATCATGGTCACCGGCACCTACGTGATCTTCACCTTCGACCCCAACATCAGTTAAGGACAGGCCACCTCGAATGAGTGAATCCCGACCGATTCAGGAACACCGCTACGACGTCGTGATCGTCGGTGCCGGTGGCGCTGGAATGCGTGCGGCGATCGAGGCCGGTCCTCGGGTCCGCACCGCAGTGCTGACCAAGCTCTACCCGACGCGCTCGCACACCGGCGCCGCGCAGGGTGGCATGTGCGCCGCGCTCGCGAATGTCGAAGAGGACAACTGGGAGTGGCACACCTTCGACACCGTCAAGGGTGGTGACTACCTGGTCGACCAGGACGCCGCGGAGATCATGGCCAAGGAGGCCATCGACGCCGTGCTCGACCTGGAGAAGATGGGCCTGCCGTTCAACCGCACGCCCGAGGGCAAGATCGACCAGCGTCGCTTCGGCGGCCACACCCGTGACCACGGCAAGGCCCCGGTGCGCCGCGCGTGCTACGCCGCCGACCGCACGGGCCACATGATCCTGCAGACGCTGTACCAGAACTGCGTCAAGCACGACGTGGAGTTCTTCAACGAGTTCTACGTGCTGGACCTGATTCTCACCGACACCGACCGTGGCCCCGTCGCCACCGGTGTGGTCGCCTACGAGCTGGCCACCGGTGACCTGCACGTGTTCCACGCCAAGGCGATCATCTTCGCCACCGGTGGTTCGGGCCGCATGTACAAGACCACCTCCAATGCCCACACCCTCACCGGTGACGGCATGGCGATCGTGTTCCGCAAGGGACTTCCGCTGGAGGACATGGAGTTCCACCAGTTCCACCCGACAGGTCTCGCGGGCCTGGGCATCCTCATCTCCGAGGCGGTTCGTGGTGAGGGCGGCATTCTCCGCAATGCCTCCGGTGAGCGCTTCATGGAGCGCTACGCGCCGACCATCAAGGACCTGGCGCCGCGTGACATCGTCGCGCGCTCCATGGTTCTGGAGGTCCGTGAGGGCCGCGGCGCGGGTCCGAACAAGGACTACGTGCTCATCGACGTGACCCACCTCGGCGAGGACGTCCTGGAGGAGAAGCTCCCGGACATCACCGAATTCGCCCGCACCTACCTGGGTGTGGACCCGGTCAAGGAGCCGGTGCCGGTCATGCCGACCTGTCACTACGTGATGGGTGGCATCCCGACCCGCATCCGCGGCGAGGTGCTGCGCAACAACACCGACATCGTTCCCGGCCTGTACGCCGCGGGTGAGTGCGCGTGTGTGTCCGTGCACGGCGCGAACCGTCTGGGCACCAACTCGCTGCTGGACATCAACGTGTTCGGCCGGCGCGCGGGCATCGCCGCCGCCGAGTACGCCCAGCGCGCCGAGTTCGTCGAGATGCCGGAGAACCCGGCGCAGATGGTGCAGGACTGGCTGGCCGGTCTGCTCTCGGATCACGGCAACGAGCGCGTCGCCGACATCCGCACCGAGCTGCAGAACTCCATGGACGACAAGGCCGGTGTGTACCGCACCGAGGAGTCGCTCAAGTCCATGCTCGAGGAGATCCAGGTCTTCAAGGAGCGCTACTCGCGGATCACCGTGCAGGACAAGGGCAAGCGCTACAACAGCGACCTGCTCGAGGCCGTCGAGCTGGGCTTCCTGCTGGAGCTGGCCGAGGTGACCGTGGCGGGCGCGGTGAACCGCAAGGAATCCCGCGGCGGCCACGCGCGCGAGGACTACCCGGACCGCGATGACGTCAACTTCATGCGGCACACCATGGCCTACAAGCAGAGCCCGGAGCTCATCTCCGAAATCCGCCTCGACTACAAGCCCGTGGTTCAGACCCGCTACGAGCCGATGGAGCGTAAGTACTGATGACTGCTGTCGCTGAAACGCCGCAAAAGCCGGCTCCGGTGCCGGACGGGTCGACCATGATCACGGTCAAGGTCGCCCGCTTCAACCCCGAGGACGGCCAGGGCCAGCACTGGGACGAGTTCAAGGTCCCCGTCCTGCCGACCGACCGGTTCCTGAACGTGCTGATCTACATCAAGTCCTACCTGGACGGCACGCTCACCTTCCGCCGCTCCTGCGCGCACGGCGTGTGCGGCTCCGATGCCATGCGCATCAACGGGGTCAACCGCCTGGCGTGCAAGATCCTCATGAAGGACATGCTGCCCAAGGGCAGCAAGGAGCTGACGGTCACCGTCGAGCCGATCCGCGGCCTGCCCGTGGAGAAGGACCTCGTGGTGAACATGGAGCCGTTCTTCGACGCGTTCAAGGCGGTCAAGCCGTACCTGATCACGCACGGCAACGAGCCCACCTTCGAGCGCATCCAGTCCCAGCACGACCGTGCCCGCTTCGATGACACCACCAAGTGCATCCTGTGCGCCTGCTGCACCACCTCCTGCCCCGTGTACTGGAGCGACGGCAGCTACTTCGGCCCGGCCGCGATCGTGAACGCCCACCGCTTCATCTTCGACAGCCGCGACGAGGGCGCCCGCGAGCGCCTCGACATCCTCAACGACGTCGAGGGCGTCTGGCGCTGCCGCACCACCTTCAACTGCACCGACGCCTGCCCCCGCGGCATCGAGGTCACGAAGGCGATCCAGGAAGTCAAGCGCGCCCTCCTCTTCACGCGCTAGAGTTTTCCGGCTCTCCGAGCCGAAAAACCAAGGCCGCCCGCATCTCCGGATGCGGGCGGCCTTCGCATCTCATCACTGGACAACAAATCTCACCGTCTCGCGGATATTTCAGTCCCATTTAAGGGGCATTTGAGTATCATTTGACGCATGACACCCGACTTGGCGACAGTACTCGCCAATCTGCGCGCCGCCGGCGGCGATTCGACAGACATCGAGGTCAAGTCCGCGGCGGGTGGCCTCCCGGATTCGCTGACCTCCACCTTGTCGGCGCTGGCCAACCGACCCGGCGGTGGAACCATCATCCTGGGCCTGGACGAACGCAGCGGCTTCCGCCCGGTCGGATTGACTGACCCCCAAACCCTCAAACAGGGATTGGCCAAGAAGGCGCGCTCGCTCGCTCCACCGGTGCAGCTCACGATCGAGGACGGAACCGTGGAAGGGGCAGCGGTAATCATCGCCACCGTGCACGAGTGCGACCCATCCACCAAGCCGTGCCGAGTTGCCCTCAGCGGACCTGCCTTCATGCGGGGGTACGACGGCGACTTTCGAATGTCAGATCTCGAAGAGCAGGCATTCCTGGCGTCGCGGCAACCCCCTCACTTCGACCGCAAGGTCGTACCAGGAGCAACCCGTAAGGACCTCGATGACGAGCTCGTCGAGGACTTCGCCCGCATGGTGCGACTGCGAGACCGTCGCGGCCTCGGACGGTTCGACGGCGACGAAATGCTGCGCCGCGCAGGAGTGATGGACGCGAACGGAGTGCCGACCGTAGCCGGGCTGCTGGCACTCGGCCTCTATCCCCAACAGTGGTTCCCGCGCTTGGTAATTCAGGCCGCTGCGGAGCCTACGCCGTCGGATCCCGCCGCTACGCGAGCGCGGAATCAGATAACCATCACCGGTCCGATTCCACGCATGCTCGACGCCGCGATGGAATGGGCCGAGCAGACATTCGACACGAGCATCGTCACACGGCAGGACGGCACCGTTGTGGACGTAACGTCCTACCCGCTGGTGGCGTTCCGGGAGTTGATCGCCAATGCGCTGTTGCACCGCGATCTCGACTGCTGGTCCAGGAGCCTGGCGGTAGAGGTCCGGCTGCGCCGCGACCGGTTGGTAGTGACGAATCCCGGTGGCCTCTACGGAATCACCGCCGATCGCCTCGGCAAGGAGGCGGTCACTTCGGCGCGGAACATGTGGCTCGTGAATATAGCTCAATACCTTCGATCACCTGATTCCGGCGGCCGCGTCATCGAAGCGTTGGCGACCGGAATGCCGACAATCGCCCAGGCTTTGTCCGACGCCGGGCTGCCGCCCGCGCAATATTCCGACGCAGGCATCCGATTCACAGCCGTGCTGAGGTCCGCCCCAGCGGACGTCCGGCGGGCCTCAACAGACGACCGCCTTCGCGACCGCGCCGCAGCCCTCGGGCGAGGCATGCTGACACCACCGCCTGAAATTCGGCAACGAGTCGAGCGGATCCAGCGCATGCGGCAGGGAGCTCTGACGGAGACGCAGATGAAGATCGTCAATCTGCTTCAGGATGGGCCACAGAGCATCTCGGAACTTCACCCGCAACTCGGTCTCTCCGGCTCCGGGGTTCGCAAGGCACTGACAGAACTGCGCAGCGCGGGGATCGTAGAGCAAATCGGTGGGCGTGGACAGCGAACCCTCTACAGGTTGACGGCCCGGAGTGGCAACTGACCCTCAAGACCTGAGCGTCAGACCTATCGCAGGTTCACACGGTGGTCCGATTCTTCGAACCATCGATAGATCGTGCCCGTGGTAACCATCGACCGAGGGGGTTACCGATGGGATCGAAGGGCTGGGCCACCGTGGCCGCGGCACTGCTGGCGGCGGTGGGACTGGTCGGCGGGGGTGTTGTGGCACCGACCGCTCGGGCGGAGTCCGGGATGGACAAATATCTGAAGCAGCAACCGAAGTGGGGGTCCTGCGACTCCTTCGGGAGCGCCGAACTGTCCAAGCGGGGCTTGGAATGCGCGCGAGTCACCGTGCCCATCGACTACAAGAAGCTGGACGGGAAGACCGCGCAGCTCGCGATCTCGCGGCTGCCCGCGACCGGGCAGAAGATCGGCTCGCTGCTGACCAATCCCGGCGGCCCCGGCGGAGTGGGCCTGGATCTGCCACTGGGACTGTCCAAGTCGCTGGCCGATCGGTTCGATGTGATCGGCGTCGACGTGCGCGGTCTCGGTGCGTCGACACCGAGTCTGTTGTGCCAGAGCGGGATCGAGCACCAGGTGACCTTCGACTACAACAGTCACGATATGAGCCCGGGCGGCATCGATCGAGCCGAGCAGGCCGCGCGGGCCTATACCGCCGACTGTGCCCAGCGCAGCGGGAAGGAGTTGCTCGAACACGCCGGAACAGCGGATGTCGCAAGGGATTTCGACGTCATCCGGGCCGTGCTGGGAGACGCGAAGCTGAACTATCTCGGCTTCTCCTACGGCACCCGACTGGGATCGACCATGGCCGAACTGTTTCCGGACCGGATCCGGACCATGGTGCTCGACGGCGGCGTCGACCCGGCCCGGAACATGCTGGATCCGGTGGACTTTCCCACCGGCGTCCAGCACACGTTCGAGATCTATGCGACCGACTGTGCCAAGGCCGCGGACTGCCCGCTCGGCACCGATCCCCGGCAGACCACGCAGCGATTCCGCGAGCTGCTGCTGCCCCTGCTCGATCATCCCGCGACCACCACCGACGGGCAGGGTCTCGGCTACGACGCCGCCCTCGACGCCGTGGTCGGGGAGCTGTACCACCAGAAGAACTGGCCGACCATCACCAAGGCGCTGACCGAGCTGGCCCACGGCGCCGGCGACACCCTGGAGGCCATCGAGGCGGCATTGACCGGCGGAGTCGATCATGATGTGCACACCGCGGTGAAGTGCCTGGAGGACACGCGGGTCACCGATCGTTCGGCGGCCGCCGACATCGATCGCCGATACCGCAGCGCGGCACCGATTTTCGACGACGGCCGCGGCACCGGCAAGGCGCCGCTGGACGTCTGCGCCTTCTGGCCCGTGAAAACGACCGCGCAGCCGCACAGCCCGAAAATCTCCGGATTGCCGAAGGTGGTCGTGGTTGCGGCCGTGGACGATCCGGCGACCCCCTATCAGGAGGGCGTCGCCTTGGCGAAGGCGCTCGGCGCGGGCCTGCTCACCTACGAGGCCGCGCAGCACACCATCGTCGCCCAGGGTTCGGACTGCATCGACCAGCCGGTGCTGCGGTATCTCATCGACCTGACGCCGCCGGCCGAGGGCCTGCGCTGCCCGGCGATCTGAGCCGCCGCTACACGGTGGTCTGATTCTGGAACCGGGCCAGCGATTCCCAGGACCAGGTCAGGCTGCCGTCCGCCAGGTCGGCGAGAACGGCCTCCAGCCAACGCAATTCGGCCGCGGTGACGGCGCGCTGGTATTCGTCCTCGAGCATGGTGACGCGGGGCAGGCCGAACTTCTGCGCCTGGGCCATGCCCGTGTCGATCTCATCGAGGTTGGCGCGCAGGGTGTTTGCGCGCTGCTCCAGCTCGGCGCGCGCCTGGTCGGGACCCAGCAGCATCAGAAACGACAGGGCCGCGGGGAATTCCGGGAATTCGTTGCGCGGGGTGCTGACCATCTCCTTGATCCACGCGAGGAAGGCGGTGCGGCCCGCATCCGTGATCTCGTAGACGGTCCGCTCCGGATACTGCTGATCGCGGCCGGTCTCGCGAACGGCCACCAGCCCGGCCTCCTGCAGGCGCGTGATCGTCTTGTAGAGCTGGGCGCGCTGGCCGACGTTCACGACCTTGTCCTTGCCCCACTCCTTGATGCGGCGCTGGATGGCGTAGGGGTGCATCGGTTCCAGGTGCAGGATGCCGAGCACCGCCATGGCCAGGGGCGAGCGCTTGAACGGTGT
>NZ_BAFX01000028.1 GCF_000308815.1 Nocardia concava NBRC 100430 | reverse complement strand
CCCGGGGTGTGGATCCCGGCCAAAAACATGCCGGGATGACGATGGACGCTAGGAACGCTCCTCGATGGAGTAGATCAGGTGTTTGCCGTCACGCTCGACGACCGTGACGCGCTGCGCGTAGACCTGCGTGGTGCCGTCCGCGTGATGCTCGGTGATATCGACGTCGTAGGTCTCGAACACCCCCGCCACGGGCGCTGCGGGCGGCGCGCCCGGCGGCACCGGTGGGACCGGCGCCGGAACCGGCGTGGGGCCGACGATCTGCAGGCAGTAGCTGGTGCCGGGCTTGAGCTTGTCGATGCCCGCCGACTGCATGACGTCGGCCTGCGAGACGGTCGGCGAGTCCGGCGCGACGAAACTGCGCGCCTTCTCACCGCTGCGGTCGGCGTAGAAGCCGTGCTGGAAGCCCAGAATCGCGTCCACGCCGCTGCCGGTGCCGCCCGCGCCATTGCCGATGGTGAGCTTGCCCTCGTGCCGCGGCGGGCAGCTCAGCGCCGCCGCGGTATTGGTCGGCGCACCCTTGCCGATCGTGGTGACCCCGGCCGCCGTGGTGTCCTGATCACCCCCGCGGGTGAGCGCGAAGATCACCGATCCGGCCACCGCCAGCAGCACCACCGCGCCGCCCGCGATCACCGCGATCTTGCGCCAGGGCCGCGGCTCCTGTTCCGGCTTGGCCTGCGGCGCAGGGGTTTTCGGGGTCAGCGCCTTGACGATGGGATCATCCGCCCAGGACAGCGATTCCCCTTGCGGCGCATCGGGTTCCGTCGACGGCGGCACGGGCGGGAACCCGCTCGGCGCGGACCGCCACCACGAATCCGGCGACCCGGTCTGCGCGGGCACGGCCCCGTTCGCGGCGGCCTCGCCCGCCGAATTCCGTTCGGCGAGCGCCTTATCGGCATCGCTGATGCGAGTGGCCTGCTCCGGATCACCGGGCGCCGATTGCGACCCGCCAGGCGGGATTTTGACGGTCTGTTCGACGTCCGGGGTACTCGGAGCCTGCCCCGCACCCTCGACGGCCGGGAATTGGCCCGTGGACATGCCGTTGCCCGGGTACTGGGCGGGGTACTGCCCGGTCGTCGGCCCCCACGAGTCCGGGGCGCGATACTGCGGCGGCGGCGCCGGGATCGACGCGTCGGCGGGCCGCCACGCCAGCTCCGGACTCTGCGGTCCGGGCGCGGGGCTCCAGCCCGGCGCGGGCGCGGCGGGCTTGGCCCCGAAGTCGTTGAGTGGCGCTCCGAAATCGTTCAGCGGAGCGCCGAAGTCGTTGAGCGGCGCCCCGAAGTCGTTCAGCGGAGCGCCGAAATCGTTCAGGGGCGCCCCGAACTCGGACTCCGGCTGCTTGTTCTCCTCAGAGGATTCTGGTCGGTCGGCTGATTCGTCCTTGCCGGAAACCATCACCCGTCCTTTCGCCACATGCGCGTGGGGCGGTCGCTCCCGACCGCCCCACGTGACAACACTTCTCCAACCGGTCCCCTGGGAACCGTCAGTACCGAACTGTCAGTACTGAACCGAGCGGCCCACCTGCGCGGTCACACCGGCCACATCCACCGTCTGCGCCGGCTGATCACCTTCGGGGAGCTTACCAATCTGCGCCGCGGCCTCCAGGATGATGGCGCCGCCCGGCATCAGCCGGATGAAGTTCTCGGCGTCGGCCTTGGCCGCATTGGCCGCGGCCGTGTCCAGCACGAACTCCATCTTCTGGTCGTTGTCCGGCCCGTTGCCCGCGAACGCGGTCACCTTGATCTGGTTACGGGTGGTGAAGTCCAGCGACATACCGGCCTGGCCGAACCCGCCCGGCGTGGTGTAGCCGATGGTCCCGACGTAACCGTCCAGGTTGCTGAAGTGGTGGGTGTTGGCCGCCCAGCCCGGCAGCACCGCGCCGCCGTCGAGGTTGACGCCGAGCTCGGTGTGCGGACCGGTCATCGCGACCACCGGCGCGGCCGGGGCGGTGTCCACCGCGGGCGACTGCCAGCGCGGCTGCGTCTGCGGATTGACGGTCGGCTGGCCGGTGATGGTGTCCACGTCCGGGCTGTCACCGGTCTGCGGGGTGGTACCGGCCGGCTGCGCGCTCTGATCGTTCGGGGTGACCGGCTGGGTCTGCCCCGGCGTCGCGGGCTGGGTCGGCTGGACCACCGCGGGCTGGGCCGGGGTGTTCTGCTGACCCGGCACCGGCAGCGGCGCCACGCGCGGCACGGTCACACCCGGCTGCGACGGCTTGACCGACTTCGGCTGGGTGGCCTGCGGGTTGTTGCCCGCGGGCTGCGCCGCGTTCGGGTCCGGCGTGGGGGTGGTGCCGCCCGGCTGCGTGGTGCCCGGCTGGGCACCGCCCTGCTGAGTGGCGCCCTGCGGCTGCGGATCCTGCTGCCCCGCACCGGTGTCCGGGGTGTTCGGCGTGGTCGGGGTGGTGACGCCCGGCTGGTTGCCCTGCGGCTTGGTCGTTCCCGGCTGCACGTTCTCCGGCTTGGGTGCGGGCACGACCTGCACCTTCGGGTCCGGGACCGGCGTCTCGGTGGTCGGCTGGGCGCCTTCGGGCTGTTGCTGGTCCGCCGGGACCGCGCCCGGATCGGCGGGAGCGGCGTTGGCGGGGGCGGATAGCAGCGACACCACGGCGGCCGCACCGGCCAGCGTCAGGGAGGTGCTCGCCTTGATCCGACTCGGCTTGCGGTGCTTCACGTTTGGCTCAATTCCTTCGTCCCTCGGCAGCACGATCGGACTCCGGGGCATCGAAGAGCCTCGCGTCGGGGGGAATTGAGAACCCCCATCGCGTAACGCTCGCGACCGCCCTGCCGATCGCTTCCGCCGCGAACTTAATCACAAGGGAGACAAGGCAGCAAGACGGGCCGGTAACAATGGCACGCAAAAGCCACGCGAACGGTCACGCGAAGGACACGCGAAAGCCGTTGCGACTAGTCCAGATCGTCGTGCCGCATGAGCTGGCGCGCGGCCTCGGTGACCGAACCGGTGAGCGACGGGTACACCGAAAACGTCTGCGCCAGATCGTTCACCGTGAGGTTGTTCTGCACCGCCAGCGCGATCGGCAGGATCAGCTCCGACGCGATGGGCGCCACCACGACGCCGCCGATCACCACACCGGTCGCGGGACGGCAGAAGATCTTCACGAAACCCCTGCGCAGGCCCGACATCTTGGCGCGCGGATTGGTGTTCAGCGGCAGCATGACCGTGCGCGCGGGGGTCTCACCATTGTCGATGGCGGTCTGCGAGACGCCGACGGTCGCGATCTCCGGGCGCGTGAACACCGCAGAGGCAACGGTCTTCAGGCGAATCGGCTGCACGCCCTCGCCCAGCGCGTGGTACATCGCGATGCGCCCCTGCATGGCGGCCACCGAGGCCAGCGGCAGCAGGCCGGTGCAGTCGCCCGCGGCGTAGACGCCGGTCGCGGTGGTGCGCGAAACCCGGTCCACGCGCAGGTATCCGCCCTTGTCGAGCTCGATGCCGAGCCGTTCCAGGCCCAGCCCGTTGGTGTTCGGGACGGAACCGACGGTCATCAGCGCGTGGCTGCCGGTGACGGTGCGTCCATCGGACAGCTTCACCACGACGCCATCGGCGGTGCGCTCCACCGCGTCGGCGCGGGCGTGCTTGGCCAGCTCCACACCGCGCTCGGCGAGGGCGTCCTCGAGCACCAGCGCGGCGTCGGCGTCCTCACGGGGCAGCACGCGGTCCTGGCTCGAGACCAATTTCACTTTCACGCCCATCTCGGTGTAGGCGGAGACGAATTCGGCGCCGGTCACACCGGAACCGACGACCACCAGGGTCTCGGGCAGTTCCTTGAGGTCATAGAGCTGGCGCCAGTTCAGGATTCGCTCGCCGTCCGGTTCCGCGCCGGGTAGCACGCGCGGGCTGGCGCCGGTGGCGATGAGCACGACCTCGGCCTCGATGACCCGCTCCTGGCCGTCGGCGAGCGTGGCCTTGACCAGGTGGGTGGCCAGGCCGGGTGCCTGGTCGATGATTTCGCCGTAACCGGCGAGCACGGTGACGCCCGCGGTCTGCAGCTTGGCCTTGATATCGGAGGACTGGGCCTGGGCGAGGGCCTTCACGCGCGAGTTCACCTCGGCCAGGCGCACCTGGGCCTGCGAGGGATGCACGGTGATGCCCAGGTCACGGGCGCGGCGCAGGTCGGTACGCACGCCGGTGGAGGCGATGAAGGTCTTGGACGGCACGCAATCCCACAGCACGCACGCGCCGCCGATGCCGTCACTGTCGATCAGCGTGACCGGCGCCCCGTGCTGTGCCGCCACCAGCGCCGCTTCGTATCCGGCAGGGCCGCCGCCGATGATCGCAATGCGGGTCATTGTTCCTCCGCGTTCAAGTCGGCCCCGGGATCTCCGATGCCGGTCCCTAACGTTATCCGCCCAGCTCCTCACAGCTTTAACCGCATCTCGGGACAACTGTCCCACTGTGGCGCATCCCATTCGCGCGGATCGCCCGTCATGGCGGGATGTTGCGCGAACTTCGCGTTGCCCCAGGACAAACCGGACCTTCGCGGGGTCACGCGCCCATTCCGGCGATCTCGCGGCAACCGATCATGCCTTCGCGAACCGCCTTGTGATCGGGATCGGGGATGGTCTCCCCTATTTGTTCGATAGGCTTCTATGGTGCCGATTTACGCCGCCTACGGGTCCAACATGGATCCCGAGCAGATGCTCAAGCGCTGTCCGCACTCCCCCGTGTACGGAACCGGCTGGCTGGAAGGGTGGCGACTCACCTTCGCCGGGGACGACATCGGCTGGGAGGGACCGCTGGCGACGGTGGTCGAAGAGCCCGGACAACGGGTCTTCGTGGTGCTGTACGACGTTCCCAGCGAGGACGAGCTGAGCCTCGACCGCTGGGAGGGCTCGGACTTCGGCATCCACAAGAAGATCCGCCTGCGCGTCACCCCCAACCAGGGCACCGCCACCGAACCGGTGCTGGCCTGGCTCTACGTCCTGGACGCCTACGAGGGCGGGCTGCCCTCCGCGCGCTACCTGGGCGTGATCGCCGACGCCGCCGAGAAGGCAGGCGCGCCAAGCGATTACACGCACGCGCTACGCACCCGCAACAGCAAGAACGTGGGCCCGGGCACCTTCGGGCCGTAGGGACGCCGGAAGCTGCCGTAGTCACGCAGGAAGATTCGCCGCGGCACGGCTGTTGCGGGTAACGGAAAACGAATTTCGAACCGTCGAAAGAGGTAACCGATGCCCGCGACACCCGTGCCCGCTCCGATCGCCGAGTTCCTGGCCCGCCCCAATCCGGCGGTCTTCGCCTCGAATCGCCCCGACGGGCAGCCGGTCTCGGTGGCCACCTGGTATCTCTACGAGAACGGCCGAATCCTGGTGAACCTGGCCGACTTCCGCAAGCGGCTGGACTACCTGCGCGAGGACCCGCGCGTCAGCCTCACCATCACCGATGCCGACAACTGGTACAGCCATGTCAGCGTCCAGGGCCGCATCGTGTCGCTGGAGAACGACCCGGATTCCTCGGTCATCGACCGCATCGCCCGGCACTACATCGGCACCGACTACGCCGTGCGCGATCAGAAGCGCGTCTCCGCCTGGATCGAGATCGACCGCTGGCACGCCTGGGGCGACATCGCCAACAAGGCCAAGTAGTTCCCGAAACATGAAGCCGGGCCGCACCTTTCGGTGCGGCCCGGCTCTCTGTCCGACGGGTCGAGCGGTATCGCTCAGGCGTACCGGTGCGCGTTCAACACGATGTTGGTGAACACCCGAACGCCCGCGGCCAGCGCCCGCTCGTCGATATCGAAGGTCGGCTGGTGCAGGTCGAGCTGCTCGCCCTGACCGGACCACACGCCGAGGCGCGCCATCGCGCCCGGGACCTCCTCCAGGTACCACGAGAAGTCCTCGCCGCCACCGGACTGCTGGGTGTCGGCGAGCGCGTCGGGCCCGAGCCCGCGGATCGCGTCCTCGAACATGCGCACGGCCTGTTCGTCATTGACCACCGGCGGCACGCCGCGCTTGTAGTTGAGCTGGTAGCGCACGCCGGTCGGCGCCAGCAGCCCCTCGACGATCTCGCGCACCATGGGCTCGAGCAACGACCAAGTGGCGTGGTCGCCGGTGCGGACGGTGCCCGTGAGCATGCCGGTCTGCGGAATCGCGTTGGGCGCCTTGCCCGCCGAGACCGCGCCCCAGACCATGACCGTGCTGGTGCGGGGGTCGATGCGGCGCGAGAGCAGGCCGGGCAGGCCGGTGATGACGGTGCCGATGGCGTAGACCAGATCGCTGGTCAGGTGCGGGCGGGAGGTGTGGCCGCCGGGCGAGTCCAGCACGAGTTCGACGGTGTCGGCGGCCGAGGTGATCGGGCCGACCCGGATGCCGACCCGGCCGACTTCCAGCCGCGGATCGCAGTGCAGCGCGAACATGCGCGAGACGTCTTCCATCGCGCCCGCGGCCACCATGTCGATGGCGCCGCCGGGCATGACCTCCTCGGCGTGCTGGAAGACCAGTCGCACACCGACCGGAAGGTCGGGAATCTCGGCCAGCGCCAGTGCGGTTCCGAGCAGGATCGTGGTGTGCGCGTCGTGCCCGCAGGCGTGCGAGACGCCCGGCACGGTGGAGGCGAACGGGAGCCCCGTGTATTCCTGCAGCGGCAGCGCGTCCATATCGGCGCGCAGGCCGATGCGCGGACCCTCGGGGCCGATATCGCAGATCAGGCCGGTGCCGCTCGGTAGCTTGCGGGGTTCGAGCCCGGCCTTGACCAGCCAGGACTCCACGAATTCCGTAGTGCCGAACTCGGTTCGGGAAAGCTCCGGGTTGGCGTGGATGTGGCGACGCCACGCCGCGAGGTCGTCCATGTGCTCGGAGAGCCACGACTCCACCGCTGCATGCCCGGTCGCCGGTTCCATCGCGACGCTCGTAGCGGACTGCGTAGGTACACAGCTCGCCGCCACGGGTCCGTTGATGCGCGCCGCGGACCGGCCGGTTGTGCTCACCGAAGCTCCTCCTGTCGCTGAAACTGCCGTTGCATGACTCGTTCCGACAACCTGTCCCTGTGCAATTTGTCGCCCGCAATCTGTATCGCGGTGCGGGCCAGCGCCGTTGCCCCGTCCAGGACGGCGCGGTCGGCCGAGGCGTTCACGGCGGCGGCCGCGAACGCGGGCTGGTGGGTCACCGCGCCCCCGGCATCGATGCCGATGACCGGGTGGATTCCGGCGATGACGTTGGTGACGTTGCCCATATCGGTGCTGCCCAGCGGCCGTGCCGCCTCGAATTCCGGGGCGATGGGCTCGCGTCCGAGGTCTCGGATCTGCTCGCGATAGGCACACAGTAGTGCGCTATCCGGCGTGAGCTCGGTATATGTCGGCGCGAGCTTCCGGATTTCATGTGTGCATCCGGTCGCCAGGGCACCAGCCTCGAAACATGCCGATGCTCGTTGCATCAGATCGTCGAGGGCCGCGGAGTCGACCGCACGTAGGTAATACAGCAGTTCCGCGTGTCCGGGCACGATATTGGGGGCTACGCCGCCCGAGCCGACTATACCGTGGAGTTGCTGTCCGGGCAGTAAATGTTGACGGAGCAAACCTAAAGCAACTTGTGCGACGGTCAGGGCGTCCAGGGCATTTCGTCCGTATTGCGGTGCGGCGCTGGCATGCGATTCCCGGCCGTGGAAAACCACGGACAAATCCGCGAGCGCGAGCGAGTGCGCGCCGGCGATGTCCTCCGGGCCCGGATGCACCATCATGGCCATCGCGACATCGTCGAAGACGCCGCGCTCGAGCATGAGCACCTTGCCGCCGCCGGACTCCTCCGCGGGCGTGCCCAGCACCTTCACCGTGATATCGCAGGCGTCGGCGACGGCGGCCAGGGCCAGTGCCGCGCCGATGCTGGAGGCCGCGATGATGTTGTGGCCGCAGGCGTGGCCGATTTCCGGGAGTGCGTCGTATTCCGCACAAATACCGACTACTAGGTCTCCACTGCCGTATTCGGCGGTGAATGCGGTCGGAAGATCCGCTACGCCCGATTCGATGCGAAAACCGCGCTCGCGTAATGGCTCGATTGTCTTTGCGACGCTGCGGAATTCCTCGAAGGCCAGCTCGGGCTCGGAATGAATGTCGTGGGAGAGCGCGATCAAACGGTCGCGATCGGCCGCGACAGCCGCATCGATGTCCGCGAGAAGCAGTGGATCTGCCGGTGCCAGGGCAGCATTCGACGTCGACACGGATTCAGACTCGTGCCGACCGATCGGTTTGCGAAGACTGCGTTCATCGCCGTTGCGCGACGGTTGCATCCCCCCAGTCTCGCACTGCCGTGCCGGTCTGTCGCACCAGGTGCGCCGGAAAATCTCCGGCAGATCACGAAAAGGGCAGAAATTAGGGGTTCGAGGGCAAGCCCTCGAACCCCTCGAAACGGAAGGAGGAGACCCTACGGATTGAAGGCCAGGTTCTCCGGGGTGGTTTCCACGGCCAGACCCGCCAGGGCGTTCTGGTGCAGGGCGCGCTTGATGACCGGGAGGTTCGGCTTGCGGTTGCCCTTGAGCAGGTCGGCGCGGGCGATGGCGGTGGCGAGCAACGACTCGGCGTCCGCCTTGCCGTCCACGATGCCCGCGGCGATGGCGTCATCGGCGGCATAGCGGCGGCCGGTGGTCATTGCCTCCACCGCGACCTGGTTGACCAGGCGATTGGTCAGCAGCGCGTTCATGGCGACGGTGAACGGCATGCCCAGGTGCACCTCGGGAAGGCACCAGAAGCCGCGGTCGGCGCGCATGATCCGGAAGTCGCAGGAGGTGGCGAGCATGGCCCCGGCGCCGAAGGCATGGCCGTTCACCGCGGCGACGGTCGGCAGGCCGAAGGCCAGCAGGCGGCTGTACAGCGAGTGCACGCGGTCCAGGTACCAGCAGTTCTTGTCGAAATTGCCGAACAGCCAGTCGGTGTCGAGGCCATTGGAGAAGAACTTGCCGTTGGCGGTGACCACCAGCGCGGCCGGGCCCTCGGACGCCTCGACCTCGTCGAGCAGCGCGTGGACCTCGGTGATCCAGTCCGGGTGGAAACGGTTCTCGCTGTCGATGTCCTGACCCTCGGTCCCGAGGTTCAGCACGAACACATCCCCATCACGCTTCAAATACGGCATGCGTGCAGCGTAACGGGGGCCCGGAGCGATACCTACTCATGGGTAGGAGTAACCGCCGAGACACGAAAAAGAAGGGTAAAACGGATGAAAACGGCAGGTCGTGGTCGCCCAGAGGCGCACTTGATCGCTGAGGACTAGGGTGGGCGACATGCTGGCCGAGAAAACCGTGGGCGGGGTTTCCGAACTAGCCGCCGAAGCCATTGCCGAACGTACCGGTGTGCGCACGCACCGGGTCGCCGTGGTGCTGGGATCGGGCTGGCAGGAGGCTGCCGCCGAGATCGGCGAACCGGCCACCTCCATCCCCATGGCCGAAGTGCCGGGCTTCGAATCGCCGACGGCACAGGGGCATCAGGGCACCATTCACTCCGTCACCGTGGGTGACGCGCCGGTGCTGCTGCTCATGGGCCGTCAGCATCTCTACGAGGGCCACGCGCCGAGTCAGGTGGTCCACAACGTCCGCACCGCGCTGGCCGCTGGCGCGCAGACCGTGCTGCTGACCAATGCGGCGGGCGGCATTCGCGAGGATCTCTCCGTCGGCGAACCGGTGCTGATCAGCGACCACATCAACCTGACCGGCCGCACGCCCCTCGAGGGCGCGAACTTCGTGGACCTGGTCGACGCCTGGGATCCCGAATTGCGGGCGCTGGCAAAGGAAATCGACCCGAGTCTCACCGAGGGCGTGTACGCGGGCCTGACCGGGCCGCAGTACGAGACCCCCGCCGAGATCCGCATGCTGCGCACCATGGGCGCGGACCTGGTCGGCATGTCCACCGTGCTGGAGGCCATCGCCTGCCGCGAGGGCGGCGCGAAGGTGCTGGGCATCTCGCTGGTCACCAACCTGGCCGCCGGTGTCACCGGCGCACATCTCTCGCACGCGGAGGTCCTGGCCGAAGGCCACGCCGCCGCACCGAGATTGGGCAAACTGCTGCGCGGCGTGCTGGAACGCCTCTAGGCGCGCGGCCGTGCTGCGCTTCGGAACCGCCGGGCTCCGCGGTCCGCTCCGGGACGGCCCGGACGGCATGAACGTCGATACCGTCTCCCGTGCCTCGGCGGGCATCGCCGCCTGGCTGCGCGACCGCTGCCTGGGCGGCGGACTGGTCATCGTCGGGCGCGACGCCCGGCACGGCTCGGCCGAATTCGCCCTCGCCACCGCGGAAGTCTTCGCGGCGGCGGGGTTCTCGGTACTGAAACTCCCCCGGCCCTTGCCGACCCCCGTGGTGGCCTTCGCCGTGCGCGAGTTGAAAGCCGTTGCGGGCGTGCAGATCACCGCCTCCCACAATCCGGCCACCGACAACGGCTACAAGCTGTACCTCGACGGCGGTTCGCAGCTGGTGCCGCCCGCCGACGCCGAGATCGAGCGTTGTATCGACGCGGTCACCGAACCCATCGCCCGGACCAATCCGGCGCGGGCCACCACCCCGAATCCGGGCCTGCTGGGCCTGCCCGCGACGACCACGGCCGACGAGTTGGGCGAGGAGATCGTCCGCCGCTACCTGGCCCGGGTTGCCTTGCTGCCCAGCCTGATCGGCGGCGAAATCGCGGTGGGGGCCGAGAGCACGGCCATCGCGCTGGACCAGGCCGCCGGTCTCGCCGACCCGACCACGCCCCCGCACGACACGCGGCGGCGCGCCCCGATTCGGATCGTGCTGACCGCCATGCACGGTGTGGGCGGGGAACTCGCCGTCGCCGCTCTCCGGAGCGCGGGCTTCGACGAAGTGCTGGTGGTCAGCGAGCAGTTCGCGCCGGATCCGGACTTCCCGACC
>NZ_BAFX01000029.1 GCF_000308815.1 Nocardia concava NBRC 100430 | reverse complement strand
CGCCTCGACGGTCTGGCCCTCTTCGACGGCAACCTTGACGACGGTGCCCTGCATGGGCGCGGTCACGGCGTCACCGGAGGCCGCGCCACCGGAGGCACCGCCACGCTTGCGCGGCTTCGGCTTCTTGCGCACCACACCCGCACCGTTGGCCGAGGCGGCCGCGCCGACGGAGAACTGGCCCGGCAGCGAGACTTCCAGGCGACGACCGCCGACCTCGACGACCACCTTCTGCCGCGGCGCCTCGTCCTCGTCCTCGATCGGCTGGGCACCGGTGTAGGGCTGGATCGGGTTGTCCCACTCGTTCTCGATCCACTTGGTGTAGACGTCGAACTTGGTGCCGTCACCGACGAACGCCGGATTCTCCACGATGTGGCGGTGGAACGGGATGACCGTGGCCAGACCCTCGATCTCGTACTCCGCCAAGGCACGCGCGGCCCGCTGCAACGCCTGCTCGCGGGTCTCGCCGGTCACGATCAGCTTGGCCAGCATCGAGTCGAACTGGCCACCGATGACGCTGCCTTCGACGACACCGGAATCCACGCGCACACCCGGGCCCGCAGGCTCCTTGTACACGACGACCGGACCGGGCGCCGGGAGGAAGCCGCGACCGGCGTCCTCACCGTTGATACGGAACTCGAAGGAATGCCCGCGCGGGGTCGGGTCTTCCTTGATGGACAGTTCGTGGCCCTCGGCGATGCGGAACTGCTGACGCACCAGATCGATGCCGGCGGTCTCCTCGGTGACCGGGTGCTCGACCTGCAGACGGGTGTTCACCTCCAGGAACGACACGGTCTCGCCCTGTACCAGGTACTCCACGGTGCCCGCACCGTAGTACCCGGCCTCGCGGCAGATCCGCTTCGCGGACTCGTGGATCTTGGAGCGCACCTCGTCCGAGAGGAACGGGGCCGGGGCTTCCTCGACCAGCTTCTGGAAGCGGCGCTGCAGCGAGCAGTCCCGGGTACCCGCGACCACCACATTGCCGTGCTTGTCGGCGATGACCTGCGCCTCGACGTGGCGGGCCTTGTCCAGGTACTGCTCCACGAAGCACTCCCCACGACCGAACGCGGCCACGGCCTCACGCGTCGCGGACTCGAACAGCTCCGGGATCTCCTCGATGGTGTGGGCGACCTTCATGCCGCGGCCACCACCACCGAAGGCGGCCTTGATCGCCACCGGCACCCCGTACTCCTTGGCGAACGCGACGACCTCGTCGGCGTTCTTGACCGGGTCCTTGGTGCCCGCGGCCATGGGCGCCTTGGCGCGCTCGGCGATGTGGCGGGCGGTGACCTTGTCCCCCAGATCCCGGATGGACTGCGGCGACGGGCCGATCCAGATCAGGCCCGCGTCGAGCACGGCCTGGGCGAAATCGGCGTTCTCCGAGAGGAACCCGTACCCGGGGTGGATCGCGTCGGCGCCGGCCTTGGCGGCGGCGTCGAGGATCTTGTCGAACACCAGGTACGACTCGGCCGAGGTCTGGCCACCCAGCGCGAAGGCCTCGTCCGCGAGCTTCACGAACGGCGCATCGGCGTCCGGCTCGGCGTACACGGCGACGCTGGCGATCCCGGCGTCCTTGGCAGCCCGGATCACGCGCACGGCGATCTCGCCTCGGTTGGCTACGAGGACCTTCGTGATCTGCGCGTTGGCATGGTTGGGCACTGAGCCTCCTGTGCTCTGGATTTTTCGTCAGTCGGGATTGTAGGCATCGTGCCAACAAAGCCCGAAAGGGGATAGGGCTACTAGAGAGTAAGCCCGAAGAGTGAGCAATTCGACTCTCGGGACCCTCGTTTTTAGAACCTGTTCTACCAGACTCCGATGCGACCCCTCAATGAATCATCAGGGAGGGGCCCGAACGTTACGAGCTTGCCATGGACACGGGGACCGCGCCCGGCTCTTGCCCGATCACGATGGGGGCGCCCACGGCGTTGGCCCACTCGGTCCAGGAGCCGTCGTAGTTGCGGACGCCGTACACGCCCAGCAGGTACGTGAGCACGAACCAGGTCAGCGCGGAGCGCTCGCCGATGCGCGAGTAGACCAGGGGCGCGACACCCTCGGCGACCGCGCCGTAGATGACGTCCAGTTCGGCGCGCGGGCGGAAGCGGGCATCCGCGCCGACCGAAGAGGTCCACGGGATATTGATCGCGGTCGGGATGTGGCCCGCGCGCAGCGCCTGCTCCTCCGGGCGGTCCAGCACCACCAGTTCGCCGGTGTACTCCTCGAAGGCGCGCGAGTCGACGAGCGGGCCGCCCAGGTGCGCGAGCACGTCGTGCCGGAAGGCGCGCGCGGTCTTGTCGTCACGGTCGACGACCGGGTACTCGCCGAGCCCGGCGGCGGGCACCTCGAAGGTGGTGTCGCGGGCCTCGGAGATCCAGGCGTCGCGGCCGCCGTCCAGCAGGCGCACGTCCTCATGTCCGAAGAGGGAGAACACCCACAGGGTGGCGGCCGCGGTGCCGTTGGATTTGTCGCCGTAAATCACCACGGTGTCGTCGCGCTCGATGCCCTTGGCACGCATAAGGTTGGCGAAAGCCGCGCCGTCGACGACATCGCGGGTACGAGGATCGATCAGCTCGGAACGCCAGTCGATCTTGATGGCACCCGGGACATGGCCGATGTCGTATAGCAATATGTCTTCGTTGGACTCGACGATCTTGAGTCCGGGCGTGCCGATGTTTGCCGACAGCCACTCTGTGGTTACTAGTCGGTGAGGATGTGCGTAGGAGCCGAACGATTGATGCGGATCCGGAGCGACGGGCACGTTGTGGTCCTTCACGCGTGGTGGGTTAGGTATTGGCGGTTCGAATCTCGACACCGATCGTAGGCATGTGGTGGATACGAAACTCGTTTCAGATCACGAATCGGATGATTGGGCGAATTAATCGCAGCTTCATCCGATAAAGTCTCTCGAGAGGAGGGGTGAGCTATGTCCGATTCTTGGCCGCGACGGCGACTGCTTGCGATCCTACGTGGCGCCAGCGAGCCTCTCGACGCCCAGGAACTGGCGCGCGTCACCGGCCAGCATGTGACTACGGTTCGTTTCCATTTGGACGTCCTCACCCGGGAATCCCTGGTCCGCCAATTCCAGCAGCCGCCGCGCGGCCGCGGCCGCCCCCGCATCGGCTACACCGCGGTACAGCGATCGGTCGGTTATCAGGAATTGGCTCAGGTGCTGGCCGACCAGCTGGGCAGCGACCCGCGCCGCCGCTCCGACGCCGCCATCTCGGCCGGGCGCACCTGGGGCGCGAAACTGGAAGCGGCCGATCAGCCGGTCGAATCGCTCGAGGACGCCAAGGACCTCACCGTCACCCTCATGTCGGAGCTCGGCTTCGCCCCCGAACGCGACCACGCCAGTGAGACCGAGGAATCGGCGCTCATCCGCATGACCGCCTGCCCGCTGCGCGAACTGGCCCGCACCCACTCCGAGGTGGTGTGCGGCGTGCACCTGGGGCTCATGCGAGAAGTGCTGGACCGCAACGGCGGTCGCGAGAGCGTGAACGTGCGCCTGCACCCGTTCGTGGAACCCGAACTGTGCGTGGCGCGGCTGGAACTGCTGCGCGGGCGCACCGGCGAGGCCGTGCGCGAGGAGGATCAGCCCGCCGATTCCGGCGAGCCCCGATTAGCCCCGGCGACCAGTCGCATCGCGCCGCAATTGCGCACCACGACCGAACCCCAGTTGCGCAGTGCCACAGAGCCGCAGTTACGCGCGGCCACCGACCCACAGCTGCGCAATGCCGACGCCCACCTCGGCAAGCAGTCGACGAACCAGCGGTAGCCCGATACCGATCACGCTCGACGGATCACCGTCGATGCGGTCCACGAACCAGCCGCCCAGCCCGTCCAGGGTGAAGGACCCGGCCACCTGCAAGGGCTCCCCCGTCGCGATGTACGCGTCGAGTTCCTCGGGTTCCGGCTTGGCGAAATGCACTGTGGTGGAACTGCAATCGGCCGCCTCGCCGGCGATCTCGCCGTCGCGGAGCCGCAGCACGCTGTGCCCGGTGAGCAGATCCGCACTGCGCCCGGCCATCTCGGCCCAGCGGGTGCGCGCCACCTCGGGGGTCAGCGGTTTGCCCTGCAGCACGCCGTCTACCAACAGCATCGAATCGCAGCCCACCACAACGGAATCGGCGAAGGCCGGATCGGCCGCCAGCTGACCGGCGATCTCCCGGGCCTTGGCGCGGGCCAGCTCGATCACCACCCGATCGGGCGCGGTATCGGCGGGCAGGGCCGCGGCGATGGCGTCCTCGTCCACATGGGAGACCCGGACCACCGGTTCGACGCCCGCGTTGCGCAGGACGCCGAGCCGGGCCGGCGATTGGGACGCCAGTACGAAGACGGTCACGTGCCGTCAGTCGCGCAGATGCGAGAGCGCCGGGAAAGCGTAGGGAGAGAAGGGCGAAGTGCCGCGGTGCGACAGGGTCGGGCGACCCCAGTGGTCGGCCGGGCCGTTGTCGGCCGGTGCGGCGGCGGCGCTCGCCGACGCGGCGGCGAACACGGTGAGCAGTGCGGCGAGCTCGAGGTCGGTCGGGTTGCCCTTCAGGACCCGGATGACCGGTTCGGTGCTCGGCGGTTCGACTTCGGCGACGGCCTTCTCGACAGCGTCCGCGATCTCATCGACACCGGCTAGATCCAGTTCGGCGGCGCGCAGTACTTCTTCATCGGCCATGGTCGTCACAGCGCCAGTCCTCCTGTCCGTTCGCCGCGGGGCGGCGTGTTCGCGGCCGGAGCATGCGTTCCGGGACGCAAACGGTATTCGATACAACCCCCGACAGCGAGGGTCATTCCTGAACATCTTTGCTCGGATGAGGCGATCGTGCGCGGTACGAGTCGTTTGTCCTAATGGACAGTGTGCGCCCCATACCGCGCATATCGCATTATCAGAGCGGAATGTTGCCGTGCTTCTTCGGCGGCATGGAGACCATCTTTCGCTCCAGCAGCCGCAGCGCCGACACGATCTGACCGCGGGTGTGCGACGGCGGAATGACCGCGTCCACATAGCCGCGCTCGGCCGCCACGTACGGGTTGACGAGGGTGTCCTCGTACTCGTTCTGCAGCTCGAGGCGCAGGGCATCGACGTCGCTGCCCTCGGCGGCGGCCTGCTGCAGCTGCTTGCGGTAGACGAAACCGACCGCCCCGGACGCACCCATGACCGCGATCTGAGCGGTCGGCCACGCCAGGTTCACATCGGCGCCCATGTGCTTGGAACCCATGACGTCGTACGCGCCGCCGTAGGCCTTGCGGGTGATGATTGTGATCTTGCCCACAGTGGCCTCACCGTAGGCGTAGAGCAGCTTCGCGCCGCGGCGGATGATGCCGTTGTATTCCTGGCCGGTGCCGGGCAGGAAGCCGGGCACGTCGACCAGGGTGATGATCGGGACATTGAAGGCGTCGCAGGTGCGCACGAAGCGCGCGGCCTTCTCCGAGGCGTCGATGTCCAGGCAGCCCGCGAACTGCGAGGGCTGGTTGGCCACGAAACCCACGCTGCGGCCGTCGATCCGGGCGAAGCCGACGATCACGTTCATCGCGCGCTCGGCCTGGACCTCGAGGAACTCCTCGTCGTCCACCAGGCGCTTGATGACCTCGTGCATGTCGTAGGGCTGGTTCGGCGAGTCCGGGACGATGGTGTCCAGCTCGAGGTCGGCCTCGGTGAGGTTCTCCTCGATGGCGCCCGCGGCGGCGGTGGCCGGGAAGCGCGGGGCCTCGGCGCGGTTGTTGCTGGGCAGGTAGCTCAGCAGATCGCGGACGTAGTCCAGGGCGTCCTGCTCGCCGGAGGCCACGTAGTGCGCGACACCGGACTTGACCATGTGGGTGTGGGCGCCGCCCAGCTCCTCCATGGTGACTTCCTCGCCGGTGACGGTCTTGATGACGTCGGGACCGGTGACGAACATCTGCGAGGTCTGGTCGACCATGACCACGAAGTCGGTCAGCGCGGGCGAGTACACGTGACCGCCCGCGGCCGGGCCCATGATCAGCGAGATCTGCGGGATGACGCCCGAGGCCTGGATATTGCGGTGGAAGATCTCACCGTAAAGACCCAGGGAGACAACGCCTTCCTGGATGCGCGCGCCCGCGCCCTCATTGATGCCGATGAGCGGGCGGCCGGTGCGCAGCGCCAGATCCATGACCTTGACGATCTTCTCGCCGTAGACCTCGCCGAGCGAGCCGCCGAAGACGGTGACGTCCTGGGAGAAGATGCAGACGTCGCGGCCGTCGATGGTGCCGTAGCCGGTGACCACGCCGTCGCCCAGCGGACGCTGGTTCTCCAGGCCGAAGTTCACGCTGCGGTGCCGGGCCAGCGCATCGAGTTCGACGAACGAGCCCTCGTCCAGCAGGGCGAGGATGCGCTCGCGCGCGGTCATCTTGCCCTTGGCGTGCACCTTGTCGACCGCGGCCTCACCCATCGGGTGCTTGGCCTCTTCCAGCCGATTGCGCAGGTCAGCCAGCTTGCCGGCAGTGGTGTGGATATCTGGGGCACCTGCCGAACCCGGCGAAGGCTGCTGCTGGACACTCGTCATGACGGGGAGTGTAACCAGTATCAGAGGCCTTATGTAATCCAGACGGGGCTACTCGTGAGTATGGTTATTGGCTGCCTGCCAGTAGAAAACCCCAGGTAGATGGCGCTATTCGGGTCATATACGATCCCGACTCGAACAATGTTCAATAGCAAATCTCCCCAGTCATCGGGACCAGCTTTTGGCGGGGTCCACACTCGGCGCACGCCGTGTCCGGACTCACCGCATGACATCCATGTGGACTCACCGCATGACGCCCGTGTGGCCGGTCGAGTAGCGGCCGGGCTGGGGCCAGATGGTCAGACCGTGCGCGCCGCGGCCGACGGGTATGCGGGCCAACAGTTTCCACTCCACAATGTCGATGGCGTAGACCTCGCCGTGATGGCGGCCCGAGACCCAGAAGACGCGGCCGTCGGCGGAGAGATTGCCCATATCCGGGCTGCCGCCGCCGGGCAGGTGCCACTTGTTGACGAGCTTGCCGGTCGCGAAATCCCAGAGCGAGATGCTGCCTTCCTTGCGATTGGTGATGAGCATCTGCTTGGAGTCGCGGGTGACGTAGAGGCCGTGGGTGCCCGCGCCGGTCTCGAGGAATCCGGTGTTGTCGAAGGTCTTGGCGTCGAAGACGTAGATGCCGTCGGCCATCATGTCGGCGACGTAGAAGGTCTTGCCGTCGGGTGAGAGCTTCACGTCCTGCGGCATGCCGGAGCGGCCGCCGGGCAGGTCGATCATGCGCAGCAGGGCCAGGTTCGCGATGTCGACGACGGCCATCCGGCCGCTGAACTCGCAGCTGACCAAGGCGGTCCGGCCGTCGGCGGTGAAGTCCATGTGATTGACGCCGGGGCAGTCGGGGACCGCGATGTCGTGCAGCTTCTGCCAGCTGTGCGGGTCGTAGAGGTCCAGCGAGCGGTCGGCCTCGGCGACCACGAGGGCGTACTTGCCGTCCGGGGTGAAGTACATGTTGTACGGGTCGCGGACGGGGATGGGGTCGCCGGGCCGGCCGGTGCGCGGATCGATGGGCAGCAGGCTGCCGCTGCCGATGGGGAGGTCGTTGTTGGCGTAGAGCATCTGCAGGTCGTAGGACGGGACGACGTGCTGGGGCTCGCGGCCGCCGGACGGGAAGGTGTCGATGACCTGGAAGCTGTCCGGGTCGATGACGGTGATGGTGTTGGACTCGCTGTTGGGGACGTAGACACGGGTGGGCTGATCGGCCACGGCCGGGCTCAGTTCGCGGGTGGCGGCGTAGACGTCGGCGGGCGAGAGCGGGGGCGGCATGCCGGGCAGCAGGTTCGGCGCCTCGGCGGCGGGCGAGGCGTTCGCGGGGGTCGAGGAGGGCGTGGACGACTGCGAGGCCGGACCGGATTGACCACCTGAGCAACCGGCCAGCATCACGGCGGAGAGAATCAGACCCAGACGTGCACGGCGCGCGATCACGGAATGCACCGTGCCATGACGGCATTGCGGTGAGCTGACATGTCGTCGAATAGTAGGCGGCGACATGGCGGTTCGCGGCGGGTTCACGGAGTGTCTCACCGCGCCACGCGGTTCGGGCAATAGCCACTAATCAGTTAATGCGGGCAACCCGGACCGGCGCGGTCCGGGTTGCGGCTCAACGCAATACGCGCTCGAGGGCGTCCACGGCCTCGTCCAGTTCCGCCTTGGTTACCGTCAGCGGCGGGCGGAATCGGATGCCGCGGTCGCCGGTGCCGAGGATCAGAATGCGCTCGTCCTCGCGCAGCCGGGTCACCACCTCGTTGCGCAGCTCCGGGGTCGCCAGGGTGATCGCGCACATGAGCCCGCGGCCGCGCGGATCGGTGACTTCCGCATGGGCGCTGGACAATTCGGTCAGCCGGGCGAGCAGGTGCGGGCCGAGCTCGCGGGCGCGGGCCACCAGGTCCTCGTGCTCCATGACCTCGAAGACGCGCCGGGCCCGGACCATATCGGCCAGATTGCCGCCCCAGGTGGAGTTCAGGCGTGAGCTGACGTGGAAGACATTGTCGGGCACCTCGTCCACGCGGCCGCCGGCCATGATGCCGCAGACCTGGGTCTTCTTGCCGAACGCGACGATGTCGGGTTCCAGGCCGAGCTGCTGGTAGGCCCACACAGTGCCGGTCATGCCGACGCCGGTCTGCACCTCGTCGAGAATGAACAGCGCGTCGTTGGCGTGACACAGCTCCTGGATCGCGCGCAGGAATTCCGGGCGCAGATGCCGGTCGCCGCCCTCGCCCTGAATCGGCTCGGCAATGAAACACGCTATGTCGTGCGGGTTTTCGGCGAAGGCGCGGCGGGCCTGGTCGAGGGCGTGCGCCTCGGCGGCCTCGATATCGGGGTGATCGGGTCCGGTGTACGGAGTGTCGATGCGCGGCCAGTCGAACTTCGGGAAGCGCGCGGTCTTGACCGGATCGGTGTTGGTGAGCGAGAGCGTGTAGCCGGTGCGGCCGTGGAAGGCCCCGGTCAGGTGCAGCACCTTGGTGCCGAGTTCGGCTGGGCGCCCGTGCATTTCGTTGTGGCGGGATTTCCAGTCGAAGGCCGTCTTGAGCGCGTTCTCGACCGCCAGGCCACCGCCGTCGATGAAGAACAGGTGCGGCAGCCGCGGATCGCCCAGCACACGCGCGAAAGTGTCCACGAAGCGCGCCATTTCGACGGTGTAGATGTCGGAGTTGCTGGGCTTGTTGAGCGCCGCGGCGGTGAGATTGGCCAGGAAGTGCTTGTCGCCCAGCAGCGCCGGATGGTTCATGCCGAGCGTGTTGGAGGCGAAGAAGCCGAACATGTCGAGGTACGCGGTGCCGTCGCGGGCATCCACGAGTCGGCGTCCGCGCGACTTGCGCAGATCGAGAACGAGGTCGAAGCCGTCGGCGAGAATGCTCGCGGCCAGGATCTCGTGCACCCGGGCGGGGGTGACCAGTGTGGTTTCGGCTGCCGCCCCGAGCCGATCGAGTCCGAGGGTCACGCCACTCAGCGTAAATGAATTTTTACGGCTACGCCCGTAAGTTCAGGAACTATTACGCTCGTAACCGTGTCGTCACCCGAATGTCTGCGGCCTACTTGCCCGGGTCCGTGGCCTACTTGTCATAGAATGTCTGCAGGATGATGGTGCTACGCGTTCGCACATTGGCAGTCGCGCGGATCTCCTGGAGCAGTTGCTCGAGGTGCCTGGGCGAGGCCACCCGCACCATCAGCATGTAGCTCTCATCGCCGGCCACCGAGTGACACGCCTCGATGCCCGGAATGTGCTGCAGCAGTGCGGGAGCGTCATCGGGCTGGGACGGATCGAGAGGAGTGATCGCGACGAATGCGGAGAGCATCTGCCCCAGCGCCTCGGGATCGACGTTCGCCGTGTATCCGCGAATCACGCCCCGCGCCTCCAGCCGCCGCACCCGTGACTGCACCGCGGACACCGAAAGGTTGGCCTTCTCCGCCAGATTGGACAGGGTGGCGCGACCATCGGCAATCAGCTCACGGATCAGCAGTCGATCGATGTCGTCGAGTACGGGTTTCGCCGGTGTATCCGCCATCAGCGAAGGCTAACGCAGCGAACCGAACTCGGTGCCGGAACCCAACCTGGAGCATGTAATGAGTCACGCACTGTCAGACCTGGCCAGCCGTGAGCTACGTGAGCGCGCGGAGAACGTACTGCGACGGCTGGGCGTCGAACCGCCCGCCCCCGGTGAACTTCCCGCGCGCACCCCGATCACCGGCGGCGAGCTGATGACGCTGCGCGCCAGCACGTCCGCCGAGGTGGACGCCGCCATCGCGCGCGCCGACACCGCCTTCCGGAGCTGGCGGACCGTGCCCGCGCCGCAGCGGGCGGCGGTGGTGCGACGGCTGGCGGCACAGCTCACCGAGCACCTGGACGATCTGGGCGAACTGGTCACGCTGGAGGCGGGCAAGATCGGGCCGGAGGCGCGCGGCGAGGTCCAGGAGATGATCGATGTCTGCGAGTTCGCCATCGGGCTCTCGCGGCAGCTGTACGGGAAGACCATGCCGTCGGAGCGGCCGGGGCATCGGCTCATGGAGACCTGGCATCCGCTCGGTGTGGTCGGGGTGATCTCGGCGTTCAATTTCCCGGTCGCAGTGTGGGCGTGGAATACCGCCATCGCGCTGGTGTGCGGGGACACGGTGGTGTGGAAGCCATCGGAGACGACGCCGTTGACGGCGGTGGCGTGTCATGAGCTGTTGCGGCGGGCCGCGCTGGATGTGGGCGCGGATCCCGAAGTGCACCAGCTGATTCAGGGCACGGCGGCCGTCGGTGAACAGCTGGTGGACGATCCGCGGGTGGCGCTGGTGAGCGCGACCGGGTCGGTGCGGATGGGGCAGCAGGTCGCGCCGCGGGTGGCGGCGCGGTTCGGGCGCTGCCTGCTGGAACTCGGCGGCAATAACGCCGCCATCGTGACGCCCTCGGCGGATCTGGAATTGGCCACGCGCGGAATCGTTTTCGCCGCCGCGGGCACGGCGGGCCAGCGCTGCACCACGCTGCGACGGCTGATCACGCACGTGGATGTCGCAGGGCCGCTGCTGGATCGGATTTCGGCTGCGTATCGACAGCTGCGCGTGGGTAATCCGCTCGAGGAAGGCGTTCTCGTCGGGCCGCTCGTCAATGAGCGCGCCTTCGACGGCATGCGGGCGGCACTGGACCGGGCGCTGGCCGACGGAGGCGAGCTGGTCTGCGGTGGCGAGCGTATCGAGGGGCCGGGCGAGGACGCCTTCTACGTCCGCCCGGCCGTGGTGCGCATGCCCGCGCAGACCGCGGTGGTGCGGGAGGAGACCTTCGCGCCGATCCTCTACGTGCTCACCTATCACGATCTCGAGGCCGCCATCGAGATGCACAACGCGGTGCCGCAGGGGCTTTCGTCGTCGATCTTCACTCGGGATCAGCGCGAGGCGGAGCGGTTCCTGGCCGCGGACGGGTCGGACTGTGGCATCGCCAATGTCAATATCGGCACCTCGGGGGCCGAGATCGGCGGGGCGTTCGGCGGTGAGAAGCAGACGGGCGGCGGCCGGGAATCCGGGTCGGATTCCTGGAAGGCGTACATGCGCCGGGCCACCAACACCGTCAACTACTCCACCGAACTGCCTTTGGCCCAAGGGATTCGGTTCGAGTAGCCAACCCCGTCATCCCGGCATGCTTTTGGCCGGGATCCACAGCAGCAGGGTGGATTCCGGCCAAAAGCGCGCCGGAATGACCGGCGCGCACTCAGTCCTCGGAGGCGATGGAGCGGACCTGCGCCTCATACGCGGCCCGCACCTTCTCGTCCGCGGGGTGCAGGGCGCGGTCGCCGTTGAAGAGCCTGCGCACCAGGCGCACCGCGGGTTCCGGGGCGGCGGCCAGGGCGACATCGATGGGGCCCAGGTAGTTCGGGACGGCGACCTCGGCGCGGCGGGTGCGCACCGTGGCCAGGATGGACGCGGCGACGTCCTCGGGATCCACTGTCGGCATGCCGCCGCCCAGGCTCAGGCCCGAGGACAGGCGGGTGCGCACGGCCGAGGGCATGACGCAGCTGACGCTGACCCCGTGCGGGGCGAACTCCAGACGCGTTGCGGCGGACAGGCCCACGGCGGCGAACTTGCTGGCGTTGTAGACGGCCAGGCCCGCGATCGGGATCTTGCCCGCCAGCGAGGCGACGTTCACGACGTGGCCGTGGCCGCGGTCGATCATGCCGGGGACGACGGCGCGCATGCCGTGGATGAGGCCCCACACATTGACGTCGATGGTGGTGTGGCCCACGGCATCCGGCTCATCGAGGAAGGCTCCGGCGGGCATGACACCGGCATTGTTCACCAGGATGTCGATGCCGCCGAAGTCGGCGACGACCTTGTCCCACTGCCCGCGATCGCGCACATCGAGCTCGAAGGCCTTGGCCCCCAAGGCGGCCGCGGCGGCCTGGGCGGCGGCGGTGTCCACATCGGCGATGGCGACCTCCGCGCCCTTGCTCGCGAACAGCTCGGCGGTGCACTGGCCGATGCCGCGGCCCGCGCCGGTGATGAGCACCCGCGCGCCGTTGAGATCGATTGCCGGGTAGTTGTTTCCGAGGATGCTCATGCGAAGACTCCCTGCTCGACCTGGCGGCGGATGCTGCCCAGGCTGTGTTCGAAGGTGGCGAGACGGCGGCGGCCGTCCATGAAATTGGGGCCCATGACCGCGAGGTCCTCGGCGGTGGCGTCGAGACGCAGCACCTTGACGCCGGTGGCGCGCAGCAGGGCGATCTCGGCATCGAGCTTCTCGCTCATGCGGTTTCGCAGCTGGCGCTCGAGGAAGTGGCCCGCGCCGGTGACGGGCAGGCGGCCGGTGGAGGCCATCGGGGCGATCACCACGACCTCGTCCAGCTCGGCCGGGATGAGCAGGTCGACCGAGGCGGTGGAGGCCGCGCCGCCGTCGATGAAGTGGCGGCCCGCGATCTCCACGGCCGGGAACCAGCCGGGCACCGCCCACGAAGCCCGAAGGGCCGCACCGAGATTCGCGTCCGGAGCCGACGGGGAGCCGAAGGCGACGCGCTCGCCGGTGGCATTGTCCATGGACACCAGCCAGGTCGCCGGATGCTCGACCCATTCACGGCCGGGATTCAGTCGCTCGGCCAAGCGCTGGAGCCAGGCCGGGTCGCCACCCCCCTGCGGCAGCAACCCGCTCCCCGCGGTGAGCAGGGCGTGACCATTGCCGGGGCGGGCCAGCAGTTCCCGGACCGCGCGGCCCGGCGCGCCCAGGCGTGGGCGCGGCAGCGGCGGGAATCGCCCGGGCTCCGAACGCATATGGGCGGTGAGGATCGGATTCGTGGTGGTGCCGCGCTGCATGGCGACCAGGTCGTCCACGCCGATGCCACTGCCTAGCATGGTCAGCGTTTCCGCGCCCGCCGAGGTGCCGATCATGACGTCGGCGGTGCGCGGATCCCAGTCCAGGACGTCCTGCACCGCGGCCAGCGCGGCGACGATCCAGGCCATGCCGACCGTGCCACCGCAGCCGATGGCCAGGCCACGTCGCTGTGACCCTTTCCTGTTACTCATGGTTTCGAACACTAGCAGTATTCACATACCGCCGGTATTCCAAATCTTCGAGTACATAGAATCGTGGCCATGGCACGACTCACCAGGACCGAGAGCCAGGCCCGCACCCGCGCGGACCTGCTCGCCACCGCGCGCGACATGTTCCTGTCCGACGGGTATGCCAAGACCAGCCTGGACCGGGTCGCGGAGGAGGCCGGGTACTCCAAGGGCGCGGTCTATTCGAACTTCAAGACCAAGTCGGCGCTGTGCCTCGAGGTGCTGACGCTCATCCACGAGACCAAGTTCGAAGAGGTGAGCGAGCTGGTCACCAGCGGGGACACCCTCGAGGCCCGGCTCGACCGCCTCCAGGGCTGGGCCGAGCGCACGCTCGGCGATGTCGGCTGGACCATGCTGGAATTCGAGTTCGCCATCGTGGCCCGCGACGATCCGGCGCTGCGGGCGGAACTGGTGTCCGGCTGGAGCCTGGTGCGCGGCACCATCGCCACCCAGTTGCAGGCGCTCGCCGATTCCATGGACCTGGAACTGCCGCTGTCCGCCGAGGACGCCGCGACCGCGGTGCTGAGTCTCGGCGTGGGACTGGGCATTCAGCGGGCCCTGGATCCGAGCCTGTCGGCGCGGCTGGTGACCGATACCGTGCGCGCACTGCTGAGCGGCGGATTCAACGGCGGTGTCGGATTCAATGGCGGTATCGATTTCAACGGCGGTGTCGATTTCAACAAAAATGCAGCGTCCATTCGCCGCGATAGTGCAGCCGGGTGACGCTGACCGGGGGAACGTCTATGCGCCAGAACGACTTCGCGGGCGCGTCGAGGGTGACCAGCAGGGCCGCGCGGATGACGGCCGGATGGGTGATGGCGATGGTGGGTTCGCCGTCGAGGGCGATATCGGCCAGCCATTCGCCGGTGCGCTCGATGACATCGACGACCGCCTCGCCGCCGTGGCCGCGGTAGCCGGGATCCGTGAGCCAGAGGTAGAGGTCTTCCTTCGGGACGGACATGAGCTCGCCGCCGCGCCAGGCGCCGGCGTCGAGGTCGCGTAGTCGGTCGTCCTCGTCGCCCATCAGGCCCATGATGGCGGCGGTCTCGACGGTGCGGCGCTCGGGGGCGGTGACGACCCGGGCGGCGTTCAATCGGCCGCACGCGGAGACCGCTCGGCGACCTGATTCGGTGAGCGGTTCGTCAACGGGGAATCGTGCCTTGCGCATCGCCTCGGTCATGCCGTGACTGACCAAGTCGAGCCGGAGCACCTTCTGCACGGTCCGAAGCCTACGCGCGGGGACCTGGGGTGTTGCACGATTGCCTGGTCTTCGCTGTGCCCGGGGAACCCGGAAATCGGACAGTTAGGGGAACCGACCGGTTGGGGGCCGGGTGGCTGGATCTGTCGGTGGTCGGGTGCAGACTGGGGCCATGGATCGGTTCTCCCCCGCTACCAGAGAGTGGTTCGATGGTGCGTTCCCCGCGCCCACGGCCGCGCAGTTGGGGGCCTGGGAATCGATTGCGGCGGGGCAGCACACATTGGTGGTAGCGCCGACCGGGTCGGGTAAGACGCTCTCGGCGTTTCTGTGGGCGATCGATCGGCTGGCGAACCGCGAGCCGATGACGGGGCCGCGTAAGACGTCGGTGCTCTATATCTCGCCGCTGAAGGCGCTGGCGGTGGATGTCGAGCGGAATCTGCGCGCGCCGCTGGTGGGGATCACGCAGACGGCCAAGCGGCTGGGGGTGGACGCGCCCGAGATTCGGGTGGGAGTGCGGTCGGGCGATACCAGTGCGGCGGACCGCCGGACCATGCAGCGCACGCCGCCGGACATTCTGATCACCACGCCGGAGTCGCTGTTCCTCATGCTGACCTCGGCGGCGCGGGAGACGCTGAGCGGGGTGCACACGGTGATCGTGGACGAGGTGCACGCCATCGCGGGGTCCAAACGCGGTGCGCACCTTGCGCTTTCCCTGGCCCGGCTGGATCTGCTGACCGAACGCCCGGCGCAGCGGATCGGGCTGTCGGCGACGGTGCGGCCGCCGCAGGAGGTGGGGCGGTTCCTGGTCGGGAGCGCGCCGATCACCATTGTGTCGCCGCCCGCACCCAAGACCTTCGACCTGTCGGTGCGGGTGCCGGTGGCGGATATGACCGAACCCGATGCGGGCGGGGAGGATTCGGATCAGCCCGGCTCGATCTGGCCGCATGTGGACGAGGCGATCGTGGATCTGGTGCTCGAGCACCGGTCCTCGATCGTGTTCGCGAATTCGCGGCGGCTCTCGGAGCGGCTCACGGCGCGGTTGAACGAGGCGTACGCGGCGCGCATCGGGGAGGCGGTGGACCTCGACCACAAGCCGCCCGCGCAGCTGGGGGCGTCGACCGAGGTGATCCACGGGGCGACAACGCTTTTGGCGCGGGCGCACCACGGGTCGGTGAGCAAGGAGCAGCGGGCGCTCATCGAGGATGATCTCAAGAGCGGGCGGCTGCGGTGCGTGGTGGCCACCAGCAGCCTCGAGCTCGGCATCGATATGGGTGCTGTCGAGCTGGTGGTACAGGTGGAAGCCCCGCCGTCGGTGGCCTCGGGCCTGCAGCGGGTCGGACGCGCCGGGCATCAGGTGGGTGAGATCTCGCGCGGCGTCATCTTCCCCAAGCACCGGACCGATGTCATTCACTGCGCGGTGGCGTCCATGCGCATGACGGCCGGGCAGATCGAGGAACTGCAGGTGCCCGCGCATCCCCTCGATATCCTCGCCCAGCAGACCGTGGCGGCCTGCGCGCTGGAGCCGATCGACGCGGACGCCTGGTTCGAGACGGTGCGCGGCACGGGAAGCTATGCGGCGCTGCCCCGTTCGGCCTATGAGTCCGTCCTCGATCTGCTGGCGGGCCGTTACCCCTCCGATGAGTTCGCCGAACTCCGTCCCCGCATCGTCTGGGATCGCGACGCGGGCACGCTCACCGGCCGCCCCGGCGCGCAGCGACTGGCGGTGACCTCGGGCGGCGCGATTCCCGATCGTGGACTGTTCCCCGTGTTCATGGTCGGCGAGAAGGCTTCCCGCGTAGGCGAACTCGACGAAGAGATGGTGTACGAGTCGCGGGTGGGCGATGTCTTCGCCCTCGGCGCGACCAGCTGGCGCATCGAGGAGATCACCTTCGACCGGGTGCTGGTGACGCCCGCGTTCGGGCTGCCGGGCCGACTCCCCTTCTGGCACGGCGACTCCCTCGGCCGCCCCGCCGAATTGGGTGCGGCGCTCGGCGAATTCGTGCGGCATGCCGGGCAGGAGCTCGAGAAGAACAAGAAGTCGAAGGACTCCGAGGTCGAAACCGTCGCGCTGCAGGGCGGATTGGACGAGAACGCGACCGCGAACCTGGTGGCGCTGCTCAGCGAGCAGCGGGAGGCCACGGGACAGCTGCCGACGGATCGGACGCTGATGGTCGAGCGGTTCCGGGACGAACTGGGCGACTGGCGGGTCGTCTTGCATTCGCCGTACGGGCTGCCGGTGCATGCGCCGTGGGCATTGGCGGTGGCGGCTCGGCTGCGGGAGCGGTTCGGGGTGGATGCCGCGCCGACGCCGTCGGATGACGGGATCGTGGTGCGGCTGCCGGATACGACCGATGATCCGCCGGGGGCGGAATTGTTCGTGTTCGAGACCGACGAGATCGATGATCTGGTGACCGAACAGGTCGGGGGCTCGGCGCTTTTCGCGTCGCGGTTCCGGGAGTGTGCGGCGCGGGCGCTGTTGTTGCCGCGCCGCGATCCGGGCAAGCGGGCGCCGTTGTGGCAGCAGCGGCAACGGGCGGCGCAGCTGCTGGATGTGGCGCGCAAGTTCCCGGAGTTCCCGATTCTGTTGGAGACCGTGCGCGAATGCCTGCAGGACGTGTACGACCTGCCGTCGCTGCGGGAGCTGCTGGGCCGGGTGGCGCGGCGGCAGATTCGGCTGGTGGAGGTGGAGACGGCCGCGCCGTCGCCGTTCGCGAACTCGCTGCTGTTCGATTACATCGGGCAGTTCATGTACGAGGGCGACAGTCCGCTGGCCGAACGGCGGGCTGCGGCACTGTCGTTGGATTCCAGTCTGCTGGCGGAGTTGCTCGGGCGGGTGGAGCTGCGCGAGCTGCTGGACGCGGCCGTCCTGGAGCAGACCGAGCGGGAATTGCAGCGGCTCACGCCCGAACGGCAGGCGCGGGATATCGAGGGGCTGGCCGATCTGCTGCGGCTGCTCGGGCCGATCACGGCCGAGGAAGCTGATGAGCGGTGCCAGGCCGATCCGAGGGAATGGTTCGCGGAGCTGGTGAAAGCGCATCGGGCGCTGGAGGTTTCGTTCGCGGGGTCGCGGTGGTGGGTGGCCATCGAGGATGCCTCGCGGTTGCGGGACGCGCTGGGGGTGCCGTTGCCGATCGGGGTTCCGGCGGCGTTCATCGAGCCCGTCGCCGATCCGCTTGGCGATCTCATCGGGCGGTATGCACGCACGCACGGGCCGTTCACCCTGACCCGGGTCGCGCACCGGTTCGGACTCGGACCGGCCGTGGCTGCCACCGCGCTGCATCGCCTCGGAGTCGAGAAGCGGGTGGTGGAAGGCGAATTCACGCCCGGCTCGGTGGGTTCCGAGTGGTGTGACAGCGAGGTGCTGCGCCGCCTGCGCCGCCGGTCGCTGGCCGCCGCTCGCAAGGAGGTCGAACCGGTGGCGACCGCCGCACTGGGCCGGTTCCTGCCGTCCTGGCAGCATGTCGGGACCGGTGAGTTGCGCGGGGTGGATGGCGTCGCGGCGGTGGTGGAACAGCTTGCGGGCGTGCCGATTCCGGCGTCGGCCTGGGAATCGCTGATCCTGCCGCTGCGGGTGCGCGACTACTCCCCCGCCCTGCTCGACGAGCTCATGGCCACCGGCGAGGTGATCTGGTCCGGGCACGGGTCCATCACCGCCAAGGACGGCTGGATCGCACTGCATCCGGCCGAACAGGCCGGGCTGACGCTGCCGCCGCCGGATGATATCGACCTGACCGAGCGGCACATCGGACTGCTGACGACCTTGGGGGCCACCGTGATCGGCGGCACCGCGGATACGGCTGCACTGCCGAAGGGCGAATACCAGGTCGTGCCCGGCAGCACCGGCGGTGCGTACTTCTTCCGCCAGCTGCTGGATTCCGCCGACTCAGAGGACGAGGCGGCCGTGACCTCGGCCCTCTGGGATCTGGTGTGGGCCGGGCACATCGGCGGCGACACCTTCGCCCCGGTCCGCGCCCTCCTGGCAGGCACCACCCGCACCACCACCGCGCACCGCACCCCCCGCCGGGCACCGCGCGGCCGAATGTATCTGCCGCGCACCGGAATGCCCGCCCGGACCAGCTCCCCTCAGGTCGCGGGCCGCTGGTCGCTGCTACCGGAACGTATTGCCGACAACACGATCCGTGCCCACGCCACCGCCGACATCCTCCTGGAACGCTACGGCGTCCTCACCCGAGGCTCGGTCCAGAGCGAGGGCGTCCCCGGCGGCTTCGCCCTCATGTACCGCGTCCTCACCGAATTCGAGGACCGCGGCCGCTGCCGCCGCGGCTACTTCGTCGATTCCCTAGGCGGTGCCCAATTCTCGACCACCGACGTGGTCGACCGCCTCCGCTCCTTCGACACCGACCGCACCTGCGCCGCGGACTCGTTCGGCTCCGAGCCGGTCGGCAATGCGATGGCGTTGGCCGCGTGCGACCCCGCGAATCCGTATGGCGCGGCCCTTCCCTGGCCCAAGGCCGCCGCGGAAGGTGTGGGCCATCGGCCGGGCCGCAAGGCGGGTGCCCTGGTCGTCCTCGTCGAAGGCGAACTAGCGCTGTACCTGGAACGCGGCGGCAAGACGCTGCTCACCTTCACCGAGGATCCGGCCGTCCGCACCGCAGCCGCCACCGCCCTCGCCGCCCTGGTCCACGACCGCCGCGTGGACTCCCTCGTCATCGACCGCGTGAACGGCGAATCCGTGCACGGCAACACCTTCGCGGGCTTCCTGACCGACGCCGGATTCGCCCCCACCCCCAAGGGCTTCCGTCTCCGAGGCCGCCCGTGAGCCCCCATGCCTGAGGGCGACACCGTCTACCTCACCGCTGCCCGCCTCCGAAAAGCCCTGGCGGGCAAGCCCCTCACCCGCAGCGACTTCCGCGTGCCCCGATATGCCACCCTCGACCTGAAGGGCCAGCAAGTCGAAAGCGTCGGCACCTACGGCAAACACCTCTTCATCCGCACCCCGGAACTGTCCATCCACACCCACCTCAAAATGGAGGGCGAATGGCGGGTGTACAGCCCTGGCCAGCGCTGGACCAAGCCGGGTTTCACCGCCCGCCTGATCCTCGCCACCGCCGACTCCGAAGCCGTAGGCTTCTCCCTCGGCCTGGTCGAAGTCCTCCGTCGCCCCGACGAGCACACAGCAACAGACCACCTGGGCCCTGACCTCCTCGGCCCGAACTGGGATGCCGCCGAAGCAGTCCGACGCCTCTCCTCCGACCCCACCCAGCCGATAGGCCTGGCCCTCCTCGACCAAACCAACCTCGCAGGCATAGGCAACATCTACCGCAGCGAAATCTGCTTCCTCCGCAAAATCCACCCGGCGACTCCCGTAGGCGAACTCGACGACCTCCCCGGCCTGGTCGACGAAGCCCACCGCATCCTCACCAAGGCAGCCCACCAACCTCCCTGGCGCGCACTGGCTTACGGCCGCCAACGCCGCCCCTGCCCCCGGTGCGGCACCAACCTCGTCGTCCACCTCCTAGCCGACGAAGCCCACGCCACCCGATCCGACCGAGGCATCTACTTCTGTCCCCGCTGCCAGCCTCGCCCTGCCGATCCGGCTCAGTAGGAGAGCACATGAAGCCGTCGCGTGTCGGCGACGACGATGCGGTGGCTGAGCGGGTCGACCGCTAATCCCTCTTCCGCCTCGGTGTCCTTTCCGGACGCGATGGTCACCGACGAGGTGACCGCCCCACTTCTGGTATCGACCACCCGCATCGATTCGTAGTTTCGTTTCGGGTCGTCGATTGGGCGGGAGACGTCTTGCTCGACTACGTATGCCTTGTGGAAGTCGGGATCGACCGCGACTCCCCACGCCATCGGCGCCAACAACATGGTGCTTCCCCGGACCGTGTTCGTCACGGTGTCGATGATCTTCAGGATCCGTGGTTGGTCCCCGGTGCTGTGGACCTCGTCGCCGATCGCCACCAGGGAGTGGGTCTCGGGGTCAACCGCCAAGCCGCGGACGCGATCGCCGAACGGGATGGTCGTGGTGACCTTCATGCTCGCCGGATCGATCACCTGAATCGGTTCGGAGTCTTCGGATCCGACGTAGACGAGATGGGTACGCGGATCGACCACGATATCTTTGGCGGCCGTACTCACCGGTATCTCGCCGATGACCGTGTTCGATCCGGTATCTATGACCGCGACCGCGTTCCGTGACTTCGGAATTACCTCGATGGCATAGAGACGGTGCATTGCCGGGTCGATCGCGAGCGTCCATACGCCCGAAGCAAACGGAATGGTGGCTCGGACGACCTTCGCTTCGGTATCGATCACGGTGATCTTGCCGTTGTGCCCCACGGTCGGATCGTTGGCCACGTACAACGATCGTGTCGCGGGATCGAACGCGATGCCGAAGGGGTTCTCGCCGACCGGAATAACCGCGTTCACTGTCCCCGTGGACAGGTCGACGATCCGAACCTTGCCGTCGAAGCCGGCCACGTACGCGACGTTGGCGTTGACAGCGACCGCGGTGGTGGTGAAATCGGCGGGGATGCTCTTGCGGAGGGCGACGGCGTCGGAACGACCACCACTGTGTAGCAGCGACAACGCGCACAGCGCCGCGCCGGACACTACAAGTACCGAAGCTGTCACCGCAGCGATGACGACCGTTCGTTTCCGCTGCGCTGGGCTGCGCAGTCCACGACCCATGAGCTGGAGTGCCGTGTCCGGGAACAACTCTCGGGGCAGCGCCAAACCGCGTGAGCCGCGCCAGCGGAGGAACACCGAACCGCCGATGGCGAAGAGTTCTTTGATGTCCGTGTAGGCGATGACGATCGGTCCGCTCGCCAATCCGAGTTCCAGCGAATCCCGCTGGTAGCGCGCCGTCATCGTGGCTCCCGGCGACGCGTACAGCACGACGCCCCGATTGCGTCGCAGCAAAGCCACCGCGGTGAGCAGCACGCCCATGACGATCGTGACCGCCAGCAAGCCGAAGTACACGCCCACCAGGTCGAGAATCCAAGTGTCCGAGCGGCTTGCGGCGGAGACGACCTCGAAAATACGGCGGGACATGAGAATCAGCGGGATCGCCGCCATGAATCCCAGCCCGGCCGGTGACCGCCACCGGGCCAGCGCCATGGCGCGGCTCAGCCGCAGCGCCGAACCCGCATCGGCGACAACGCTCGCCGTCAACGCTCCGTACGCGGATCCGAGCGGCTGCGCTGCGTACCGTGGCTGATTCATCGGCCCCCTCCGTTCATCGCAGCGACCATAGCCACCGTCCGGAGGGGACGCGAATCGAGATGCAGTGGTGCGCCGGGAATCAGCTATCGGCGGAGACCGCGGATTTCCTGGTCGCGGAGTCGGATTCGACCCAGTTGTAGGTGCGGTCTACAGCCTTGTTCCATTCGTGCATGAGGTGGTCGCGGTCGGGGGCGGACATGGAGGGGGTCCAGCGTTTGTCTTCGGACCAGTTGGCTCGGATGTCGTCGGTGGAGGTCCAGAAGCCGACGGCCAGGCCGGCTGCGTAGGCGGCGCCGAGGGCGGTGGTTTCGGTGACTACCGGGCGGACTACGGGGGCGTCGAGGATGTCCGATTGGAACTGCATGAGGAGTTCGTTCACGACCATGCCGCCGTCGACTTTCAGGGTCACCTTTTCGACGTCCAGGTGCTGGGCTTCGGAGTCGGCCCGCATGGCGTCGATGACTTCGCGGGTTTGGAAGGCCGTGGCCTCCAAGACCGCTCGGGCCAGGTGGCCCTTGTTGACGAAGCGGGTGAGGCCCGCTACGACGCCGCGCGCGTCGGGGCGCCAGCGGGGAGCGAACAATCCGGAGAAGGCGGGGACTATGTAGGCGCCGCCGTTGTCGGGGACAGTGCGGGCGAGGGGTTCGATTTCGTCGGCGGAGGAGATGATGCCGAGGTTGTCGCGGAGCCATTGGACCAGGGAGCCGGTGACGGCGATGGAGCCTTCGAGGGCGTAGACGGCGGGCTGGTCGCCGAGGCGGTAGCAGACGGTGGTGAGCAGGCCGTGTTCGCTGAAGACGGGGGTGGTGCCGGTGTTCATGAGCATGAAATTGCCGGTGCCGTAGGTGTTCTTGGTGTCGCCGGGCGAGAGGCAGGCCTGGCCGAAGGTGGCGGCCTGCTGGTCGCCGAGGATGCCGGCGACGGGGACGCCGGCCAGTGCGCCGGTGGTGATGTCGCCGTAAACCTCGGAGCTGCTGCGGATTTCGGGCAGCATCGAGAGGGGTACGCCGAATTCGGCGCAGATCTCCGGATCCCATTGCAGGGTGCGCAGATCCATCAGCATGGTGCGCGAGGCATTGGTGACGTCGGTGATGTGCAGGCCGGTCAGCTTCCACAGGATCCAGCTGTCGATGGTGCCGAAACACAGCTCCCCGGCCTCGGCGCGCTCCCGGACGCCGGGCACATTGTCGAGGATCCAGCGCAGTTTGGGCCCGGCGAAGTAGGTGGACAGCGGCAGGCCGGTGCGGTCGGCGTAGCGGTTGGGCCCCTGGTCACCGGCGAGCTGTTCGGTGAGTTCGGCGGTGCGGGTGTCCTGCCAGACGATGGCGTTGTAGACGGGTTTGCCGGTGGCACGGTCCCACACCACGGTGGTCTCGCGCTGGTTGGTGACACCCGCCGCGGCCACCTCGGCGGGTCCGATACCGCAGCCGCGCAGGGCCTGGGCGATCACCAATTCGGTATTGCGCCAGATGGATTCGGGATCGTGCTCGACCCATCCCGGTCGCGGGAAGATCTGTTCGTGTTCCCGCTGGGCGACTCCGGCGATTCGGCCCTGATGATCGAAGACGATGCAACGACTCGAGGTCGTGCCCTGATCGATGGCGGCCACATAGCGACGCATCGATCGAGGCTAACCGAAGCCACAGGCTACTGTGGGTACCGTTGCCCTCGGTAGCCGAAAAGTAGCCCGGAGGAGTCTCGCATGACGAAGCAATCCCGATCGCAGTTTCTCGGCCCCGAGCAGCGCGAGGCTGACTGGGCGCGGCTCGGCAAGGAATCCTTCGACGTCATCGTGATCGGCGGCGGCGTGGTCGGCGCGGGCATCGCCCTGGACGCCGCCACCCGCGGCCTGGAGGTCGCCCTGGTGGAGGCCCGCGACCTGGCCTCGGGCACCTCCAGCCGTTCCTCGAAGATGTTCCACGGCGGCCTGCGCTACCTGGAGATGATGGAATTCGGGCTGGTCCGCGAGGCCCTCAAGGAGCGCGAACTGGCGCTGTCCACGCTGGCCCCGCACCTGGTGAAGCCGCTCAAGTTCCTCTACCCGCTCACCCACTACGGCTGGGAACGCCCGTACGTGACGGCCGGCCTGGTCATGTACGACACCATGGGCGGCGCGAAATCCGTTCCCGGACAGCATCATCTGACCCGCTCGGCGGCGCTGCGCCAGGCCCCCGGCCTCAAGCGTGACGCCCTGACCGGCGGCGTGAACTACTACGACACGGTGGTGGACGATGCCCGCCACACCATGACGGTGGCCCGCACCGCCGCCCACTACGGTGCGGTCATCCGAACCTCCACGCAGGTCGTCGGCTTCCTCAAGGAGGCGGACCGGGTGGTCGGGGTGAAGGTGCGCGACAGCGAGGACGGCCGCACCACCGAGGTGCGCGGCAGCGTGATCATCAATGCCACCGGCGTCTGGACCGACGAACTGCAGTCGCTCGCGCATCAACGCGGTCGATTCCATGTGCGAGCGTCCAAGGGTGTGCATATCGTGGTCCCCCGCGACCGTATCGCCAGCGACACCTCGCTCATCCTGCGCACCGAGAAGTCGGTGCTGTTCGTGATCGCGTGGAGCACCGATCACTGGATCATCGGCACCACCGACACCGACTGGAACCTCGACCTCGCGCACCCGGCCGCCACCAAGAACGACATCGACTATCTGCTCGAACACATCAACAAGGTGCTGGTCACCCCGCTCACCCACGCCGACATCACCGGCGTCTACGCGGGCCTGCGCCCGCTGCTCGCCGGGGAGAGCGACCAGACCTCCAAGCTGTCGCGCGAGCACGCGGTGGCCCGCATCGCGCCCGGCCTGGTCGCCATCGCGGGCGGCAAGTACACCACCTACCGCGTCATGGCCTACGACGCGGTCGACGAAGCGGCACAGGACATTCCGCGCCGCGTCCCGCCCACCATCACCGAGAAGGTGCCGCTGCTGGGCGCGGACGGCTATCACGCCCTGATGAACCAGACCCCGCACCTGGCCGAGAAATACGGCGTCCACCCGTACCGAATCCAGCACCTGCTCAACCGCTACGGCTCCCTCATCGACGAGGTGCTGTCCCTGGCCGACGGCAAACCCGATCTGCTGCAACCGATCACGGATTCCCCCGGCTACCTGCGCGTCGAGGCCGTCTACGCCGCCGCCGCGGAGGCCGCCCTGCACCTCGACGACATCATGGCCCGCCGCACCCGCATCTCCATCGAATACGCCCACCGCGGAGTCGATTCCGCCGACGAGATCGCCCGCCTGGTCGCCCCCGTCCTCGGCTGGTCCGAGGCCGACATCGACCGCGAAGTCGCCGTCTACAACGCCCGCGTCAAAGCCGAAATCGAATCCCAAACCCAACCCGACGACGCCTCCGCCGACGCCCTCCGCCTCGAAGCCCCCGAGGCCCGCCGCGAAGTCCTCGACCCGGTCCCGATCAACCAGCCCGAATCGGTCTGAGCGCCACCGGCACTCGATACCCCGCCGAGGCGCAGCTCGTCATCCCGGCGTGCCTTTGGCCGGGATCCACAGCGAGAGGTGGATTCCGGCCAAAAGCGCGCCGGAATGACGGGGGAGCCTTCGGCCGAAAGCCCTAGGCCGGGCCCGCCCCGTGCGATTTGGCGAGGCGTGCGACAGCCTCCACCAGGGTCGCCTCGTCGGAGGTGGTGAAGCAGAGGCGGATGGAGTGGGTGTAGTCGGTGGAGACGGCGAAGGCGTTGCCGGGGACGTAGGCGACACCCGCTTCCAAGGCCTGTGGGAGGAGGGTTTGGGTGTCGGTGCCGTCGGTGAAGTCGGCCCAGACGAACATGCCGCCGGAGGCTTCGGTGGTGGTGACGGCGTCGCCGAAGCGGGTGCGGACGGCGTTGACGAGGGTCTTGGCTCGGGTGCCGTAGACCTGGCGGACCGAATCGATGTGGGCGGCAAGCCAATCGGTGTCGGCTAGGAGGTCGGCGGTGATCTGCTGGGTGAGGGCGGAGCCGCACAGGTCGGCGCCCTGCTTGAGGAGTTCGACGGCGCGGCAGACCTGGACGGGGGCGATCATCCAGCCGGCGCGCAGGGTGGGGGCCAGGATCTTGGAGGCGCTGGAGAGGCGGATCACGTTGGGCGAGTAGGTCGCCACCGGCGCGGGCGAGGGGCGGTCGAACCAGAGTTCGCCGTACGGGTCGTCCTCGATGATCCAGAAGCCGTACTGTTCGGCGAGATTCGCGAGTTCGCGACGCCGTTCCGGGCTCAGGGTGACGCCGCCGGGATTGTGGAAGTTGCTGACGGTGTGCACGACGGCGGGGCGCTCACCGGCCTCCAGCAGGGCACGCAGGGCGTCCAGGCGCATGCCGTCGGAATCCAGGGGCACGGCCGTGATTCGCGCACCGGCGGCCCGGAAGACCTGCAGCGCACCGACATACGCGGGATCCTCGACCACCACCAGCGCACCCGGGTCGAGCAACACCTCCGACAGCAGCGAGAGCGCCTGCTGGGAGCCGTGGGTCACGAAGATCTCCTCGACCGGCACCGGGCGGCCCAGGCGACCGGATTCGCGGGCGGCCAGCACCTCGCGCAGCGGACCCCAGCCGGGCGATTCGGTGTACTGCAGCCGGGAGCGCTGCGACAGCGCGGCGTCGGCGGCCGCGGCGATGCGGTCGCGGGGCATCAACTCGGCGTCGGGCAAACCTCCGGCAAGGCTGATGATGTCCGCGCGCGAGGTGAGCTTGAGCAGATCACGGATCGCCGAGCTCTGCAGGCCGTCGAGGCGACGTGCGAGGGGCGGGAAGGTCGCGGACATGGAACACCTCCGAAGGGAACGCCGGGGTATGCGAAACTCCACCATGTCACACGGTTACCAGGATATGAAATCCCATTCCCAGGATATGGGATCACCTCGTCATTCCGGCGTGCTTTTGGCCGGAATCCAACCGA
>NZ_BAFX01000030.1 GCF_000308815.1 Nocardia concava NBRC 100430 | reverse complement strand
GGTGACCTGGTGGTGGTGCTCGAGGCCATGAAGATGGAGAACCCGGTCACCGCCCACAAGGCCGGTGTCATCACGGGTCTGGCGGTGGAGGCCGGTGCCGCCATCACCCAGGGCA
>NZ_BAFX01000031.1 GCF_000308815.1 Nocardia concava NBRC 100430 | reverse complement strand
GGTGCCGCCCACGTCCGGGATGAAGCCGATGCCGACCTCGGGCATGCCGATCTTGGAACGCTCGGTCACGATGCGGTGCGAGGCGTGCCCGGACAGGCCGACACCGCCGCCCATGACGATGCCGTCCATGACCGCGACGTAGGGCTTGGGGTAGCGCTTGATGTAGGCGTTGAGGATGTACTCGTCGCGCCAGAACTTGCCGGTGTCCGAGTCGGCGGCGACCCGCGCCGAATCACCCTGGGCGACAAGGTTCTTCGCATCGTTGTGGATGGCGACGATATCGCCGCCCGCGCACAGTCCGCGCTCGCCGGCACCGGTGAGCACCACCGTGCGCACCTCGTCGTCCTCGGCCCAGGTGCGCAGCGCGTCCAGGATGACCAGCGCCATGGCGTGGGTGAGCGCGTTGATGGCCCGCGGCCGGTTCAGCGTGATCAGGCCGAGGCCGTCCCGCTTCTCGATCAGAACGTCGGGTTCCGTCACCTGCTCGCTCATGCTGCTCCTACCACCGAGCGGGCGACGACCACCCGCATGATCTCGTTCGTACCCTCGAGAATCTGATGCACCCGCAGGTCGCGGACGATCTTCTCGATGCCGTATTCGGCCAGGTAACCGTAGCCACCGTGCAATTGCAGGGCCTTGTTGGCCACCTCGAACCCGGCGTCGGTGGCGAACCGCTTGGCCATGGCGCACAGCTCGACCTTGTCGGGGGCGTCGGCGTCCAGGGCGGCCGCGGCGCGCCACAGCAGGGTGCGAGCCGCTTCCAGCGAGGTGCGCATATCGGCCAGCTCGAACTGCAGGGCCGTGTTGTCCAGCAGCCGCGAACCGAAGGCCTTTCGCTGCGCCATGTAGGCCACGGTCTGGTCGAGCGCGGCCTGCGCCCCGCCCATCGAGCAGGCGGCGATATTGAGCCGCCCGCCGTTGAGCCCGTTCATGGCGATGCGGAAGCCATTGCCCTCCGCACCCAGCAGGTTGGCGGCGGGCACCCGGGCATGGTCGAGAATGACCTGGCGGGTGGGCTGGGCGTTCCAGCCCATCTTCCGCTCATTGGCACCGAAGGAAAGCCCCGGCGTATCGGCCGGAACGATGAACGCCGAGATGCCGCGCGCCCCTTCGTCTCCGGTGCGCGCCATGATCACGTACACATCGCTGCTGCCCGCGCCGGAGATGAATTGCTTGACGCCGGTGAGCAGGTAGTCGTCGCCGTCGCGAACAGCCTTGGTACTCAACGCCGCCGCGTCGGAGCCGACTCCCGGCTCGGTCAATGCGTAGGACGCCAACAGATCCATCGACGTCAGCCCCGGCAGCCACCGATTGCGTTGCGCCTCATCGCCGTACGTGTCGATCATCCACGTCGCCATATTGTGGATGGAGATGTAGGCGGCCACGGCCGGGCAGCCGGTTGCCAGCTGCTCGAAGATGCGCACGGCGTCCAGCCGCCGCAGCTCCGAGCCGCCCACGTCCTCGCGTACGTAGATGCCGCCCAGGCCCAGCGAGCCGGCCTTGCGCAGCACATCCACCGGGAAGTGCTTGCGCTCATCCCATTCCAGGGCATTGGGCGCGAGCAGCTCGTCGGCGAAGGAGCGGGCGGTCTCGACGATCGCCTTCTCGTCCTCGTCCAATACGAACATCAGCGTCAGTCCATGGTCGGGATGACGAAGGCGTTGGACTCCTTGAGTCCCGCGGGCCAGCGCTGCGTCACCGTCTTGGTCTTGGTGTAGAAGCGGATCGAATCCGGGCCGTGCTGGTTGAGATCGCCGAAGCCGGAACGCTTCCAGCCGCCGAAGGTGTGGTACGCGATCGGCACCGGGATCGGGACGTTGATGCCGACCATGCCGACCTGCACGCGGGCCGCGAAGTCGCGGGCGGTGTCGCCGTCGCGGGTGAAGATGGCGACGCCATTGCCGTACTCGTGCTCATTGGCCAGGCGCAGGCCCTCTTCGAAGTCCTTGGCGCGCACGATGGACAGCACCGGGCCGAAGATCTCTTCCTTGTAGATCCGCATATCCGCGGTCACGTTGTCGAACAGCGAAGCGCCCGCGAAGAATCCGTCCTCGCCGCCCTCCACGACCAGGCCGCGGCCGTCGATGACCAGCTCCGCGCCCTCGTCGACGCCGATCTGCACGTAGTTGTTCACGCGGTCCACGCCGTCGCGGCCGACCAGCGGGCCGAAGTCCGCGCCCGGGTCGTCGGAAACGCCGACATTGAGCTTGTTGATGCGCTCGACGAGCTTGACGCGCAGGCGATCCGCGGTCTCCTCACCCACCGGCACGGCGACCGAGATGGCCATGCAGCGCTCACCGGCCGAGCCGTAGCCCGCGCCGATCAGCTGGTCGGCCACATCGTCGAGGTCGGCGTCGGGCATGACGATGGCGTGGTTCTTCGCGCCGCCGAAGCACTGCGCGCGCTTGCCGTTCGCGGACGCGGTCTCGTAGATGTACTGCGCGATCGGGGTCGAGCCGACGAAGCCGACGGCCTTGATGCGCTCGTCGTGCAGCAGCGTGTCCACGGCCTCCTTGTCGCCATTGACGACATTGAAGATGCCCGCGGGCAGTCCGGCCTCGAGGAACAGCTCGGCCAGGCGCAGCGGCACCGAGGGGTCGCGCTCGGAGGGCTTGAGCACGAAGGCATTACCGCAGGCCAGCGCCGGACCGGCCTTCCACAGCGGGATCATGGCCGGGAAGTTGAACGGGGTGATGCCCGCGACGACACCGAGCGGCTGGCGCATGGAGTACACGTCGATGCCGGTGCCGGCGCTCTCGGTGTACTCGCCCTTGAGCAGATGTGGGATGCCGCAGGCGAATTCGATGACCTCGAGGCCGCGCTGAATATCGCCCCTGGCGTCGGCGATGGTCTTGCCGTGCTCGCTGGACAGCAGCGCGGCCAGGGAATCCATCTCGTCCTGCACCAGGGTCAGGAACTTCATCAGCACCCGGGCGCGGCGCTGCGGGTTGGTGGCGGCCCACGCGGGCTGCGCGGCGGCGGCGTTCGCGATGACCGCCTCGACCTCACTCTTGCTCGCCAGCGGCACCCGCGCCTGAACCTGCCCGGTGCTCGGATTGAAGACATCACCGAAGTTGCCCGAAGTTCCCGGGACGTGCTTCCCGCCGATGAAATGGGTGAGTTCGCGAACCATGCCAGTCCTGTCTCGATGCTTGCGACGCTTGCGCACGAATTGCGCGGTCTGTGGCGATCCTATAGTTGGACATCCAAGTATTGGCTGTGGGATAATTCACAGCACCTACAGGTTCTCCGTGTGGAGGCACGCATGCCCGAGTTGCATGTCCCGGTCAATCCAGTGCGGTTCGTTACCGCCGCTGCCCTGTTCGATGGCCATGACGCGGCCATCAACATCATGCGAAGAATCCTTCAGGCCCAAGGGGCCGAGGTGATTCATCTAGGGCATAACCGGGCCGTGCGGGAGGTCGTGGACGCGGCGGTGACCGAGGACGTGCAGGGCGTCGCGGTCAGCTCGTATCAGGGCGGGCACATCGAGTACTTCGAGTACTTGGCCAAGGCGTTGAAGGAGGCCGGGGCCGGGCACGTGAAGATCTTCGGCGGGGGCGGCGGGGTGATCATTCCCGAGGAGATCGCACGGCTGGCCGAGGCGGGGGTGACGATCTTCTCGCCCGAGGACGGGCAGCGGCTCGGCTTGCCGGGGATGATCAATCAGCTGATTTCGGCTTGCGACGTGGATCTTTCGCTCGAGCCCGCGAATATCGACGCGGTGCTGAGCGGCGACCGGGCGGCACTGGCGCGAACCCTGACCTGCTTGCAGCAGGGGACGCTGCCCGACGAGGATCGGACGGCGCTGACCGCCGCGGCTGCCGCTCGCCATGTACCCGTGCTGGGTATCACCGGCACCGGTGGCTCCGGAAAGTCTTCTCTCACAGACGAACTCATTCGCCGGCTGCGCACCGACCAGCAGGACAAGCTGCGGGTAGCGGTGCTGGCGGTGGATCCGACGCGGCGGCGTGGCGGCGGTGCGCTGCTGGGCGATCGCATCCGGATGAACGCCCTCGACGGCGAGCGGGTGTACTTCCGGTCGCTGGCCACCCGGGGTGAGCGGGAGCTGCCGCACGATATCGACACCATGGTGATCGCCTGTAAGGCAGCGGGATTCGATCTGGTCATCCTGGAGACGCCCGGTATCGGACAGGGCGATGCGGCCATCGCCGAGCACGTGGACGTGTCGCTGTATGTGATGACGCCGGAGTTCGGCGCCGCCTCCCAGCTCGAGAAGATCGACATGCTCGATTACGCGGATGTGGTGGCCATCAACAAGTTCGAGCGGCGCGGGGCCGAGGACGCGCTGCGGGACGTGTCGCGGCAGCTGGTGCGGAACCGGGAGGACTTCCACGCCCTGCCGGAGGACATGCCGGTATTCGGCACCAGCGCGGCCACTTTCAACGACGACGGGGTGACGGCGCTCTACCAACACCTCGCCGGACTTCTCGGTGAGCAGGGTCTGCCCTTGCAGGAGGGCGTACTCCCCCGCGTCGAGACTCGCGCTTCCACCCGCTTCGCGCAGATCATCCCGCCCGCCCGGGTGCGGTACCTGGCCGAGATCGCAGAGACGGTGCGGGATTACCACTCGGAGACCGCGCGGCAGATCGAAGCGGCGCAGCGGGTGCAGCGGCTGGAGCAGGTACTGGCCGAGCTGGCCTCGCCCTCGTCATCCCGGCGTGCTTTTGGCCGGGATGACGAGGTGGATTCCGGCCAAAAGCACGCCGGAATGACGGAGGTGGCGGCGCTGCTGGAGGAGGCACGGGCCGATCTCTCGCCGGAAAACGCCGCGCTGCTGGCGGAATGGCCTGCGGTCGCGGAGTCGTATCGCGGTGACGAGCAGGTGGTGAAGGTCCGGGACAAGGAATTGCGGACCACGCTGCGCCGGGAGACCTTGTCCGGCAGTTCGATTCCCCGCGTCGCGCTCCCCCGCTTCACCGATCACGGTGAGCTGCTGCGGTTCCTGCGCTCGGAGAATCTGCCGGGCCGGTTCCCGTTCACGGCCGGGGTGTTCCCGTTCAAGCGGGACAATGAGGATCCCGCGCGCATGTTCGCCGGTGAGGGCGATGCCTTCCGCACCAATCGCCGGTTCAAGGTGCTCTCCGAACATGCCGAGGCCAAACGGCTTTCGACGGCCTTCGACTCGGTGACGCTGTACGGGCACGATCCGGCGGAGCGGCCCGACATCTACGGCAAGGTGGGGACCTCGGGTGTTTCCATTGCCTCGCTGGAGGATATGAAGGTCCTCTACGACGGCTTCGACCTGGACGCGCCGACCACCTCGGTGTCGATGACCATCAACGGTCCCGCCCCGACCATCCTGGCCTACTACCTCAATGCCGCCATCGACCAAGCGGTGGAACAGTTCTCGGCCGAACAGGGCCGCGAGCCGACGGCGGAGGAGGCGCGGGAACTGCGCGCCCGCACCCTGGCCACGGTGCGCGGCACCGTGCAGGCCGACATTCTCAAGGAGGATCAGGGCCAGAACACCTGCATCTTCTCCACCGAGTTCAGCCTGCGCATGATGGCCGACATCCAGGAATGGTTCGTGCGCAACAGCGTTCGCAACTTCTACTCGGTATCCATCTCCGGCTATCACATCGCCGAGGCCGGGGCGAACCCGATCAGCCAGCTGGCCTTCACGCTGTCCAATGGATTCACCTATGTCGAGGCGTATCTCGCACGCGGCATGCACATCGACGATTTCGCGCCCAACCTGTCGTTCTTCTTCTCCAATGGCATGGATGCGGAATACTCGGTGATCGGCCGGGTGGCACGGCGCATCTGGGCGATCGCCATGCGTGACAAGTACGGGGCCAACGAGCGCTCCCAGAAGCTCAAGTACCACGTGCAGACCTCCGGGCGGTCGCTGCACGCACAGGAGATGAGCTTCAACGACATTCGCACCACCTTGCAGGCGCTGATCGCGGTGTACGACAACTGCAACAGCCTGCACACCAACGCCTATGACGAGGCCGTCACCACACCCACCGAGGAATCGGTGCGGCGCGCGTTGGCGATCCAGCTCATCATCAACCGCGAGTGGGGGTTGGCGATGAACGAGAATCCCCTGCAGGGCAGCTTCATCATCGACGAACTCACCGATCTGGTGGAGGAGGCGGTGCTGCGCGAATTCGAGCGGATCAGCGAACGCGGCGGCGTGCTCGGCGCGATGGAGACCGGCTATCAGCGCGGGCGGATCCAGGACGAGTCCATGCTGTACGAACGCCGCAAGCACGAGGGCAGCCTGCCGATCATCGGCGTCAACACCTTCCGCAATCCGCACGAGGAGGAGCACCGGGTGCTGGAGCTGGCGCGCGGCACGGAGGCGGAGAAACAGTCTCAGCTGCAACGGGTCAGCGAATTCACCGCGAAGCATCGCGACGAGGCTCCGGCCGCACTGGCCCGGCTGGCGGCGGCCGCGGCGGGCGACGACAACGTCTTCGAGGTGCTGATGGATGCCGCGAGAGTCTGCACGCTGCAACAGATCACGGAGACCTTCTTCACAGTCGGCGGACAGTACCGCCGTAACGTCTGACCCCGGGCGGTACCACCACTGCGCAGGGCGCATGGGAATTTCCGAACGGCAGCAATTTCCGAGCTATACCGGAATGGTTCGGTTCGATTGCAGCTGACAGGAAGTCGATGATGCGTAAAACCAGCGTGAGAACCACCGCCAAGCTGTTGGCCGTCGCCGTGCCGCTCGCGGCCGCCGCCACCCTGTTCTCGGGGCTGGCGTCCGCGGAGGCCCCGGACGCCGCGCCGGTCACGGTCACCGCACCGGTGCAGGCCGTGCCGGTCGCCGACGGCATCGACCTGGATCCGGTGGCCACCAACCCGAATGCCCAGTTCCCCGACCCGGCGCTGAACGGCGCGGCCGCGGGCGCGCTGACCGGTAGCGCGGGCGGCGCGGCGCTCGGCTCGGCCATCGGCTCGATTCCCGGCGCGCTGGGCGGTTCGGCCCTGGGCGCGCTGATCGGCGGCGGTATCGGCGCTCTGGTCGGCATTCTCGACCCGAATGTGATCCCGCAGATCCTGCCCTGATCCCCCGGCGACACTCCGGCCGACCAGGTTTTCGAAGCGACCGTGCCACGCCCACCTCGCCGGGCGTGGCACGGTCGTTTTCCGCTGCCGCCCGTCCGATTCCCGTGCCGCGTGTCCGATTCGCTGGGCCCGCGCCCGATGCGCGTGAAACAATCCGGGGCAGGCTGACCCAGACGGAAGGCACCTCATGGACCTTGCGGGAATGACTGTCGTCGACGCGCATATTCACCAGTGGGATCCGCTGACCACCCCGCGGGAGTTCAGCGGGCTGGCGAAGCTGTTCCGGTACGTGCCCGTCCCCATCGACGTCGCCAAGCGGCTGGCGCCACGGCGCGATCGCGAATTCGTCGGGGATCCAACGCCGTTCGTGCACCCGTATCTGCCGCGCGACTACCGCGCGGATGCCGGAGAGGTGCCGGTCGAGGCGATCGTGCACATCGAGGTGGAGTGGAACGAGAAGGGTCCGCTGGCGGCAGCCAATGAGACCCGGTGGGTTTCGAGCCTGCCGTTCGGCGTGGACACGCCCGCGCTGGGCGCGATCATCGGGGCGGGCGATCCCACCGCGCCCGGATTCGCCGACCTGCTCGACGCGCACAAGGCCGCGTCGCCGCGGTTCCGGGGCATTCGGGCACGGGTCGAACAGCATCCGGACCGCGGCGTGCGCGCGGTGGGCAAGGGGCCCGGCGTGCTGACCTCGTCCGCCTTCCTGAACGGGTTCGGCGCGCTCGCCGATCGGGGGCTGTCGTTCGAGGCGTGGGTGTACTCGGGGCAACTGCCGGAGGTCACGGCGCTGGCCCAGCGGTATCCCGACACCACCATCGTGCTCAACCATCTCGGCACGCCCGCAGGGATTTTCGGGCCGGTGGGCCGCGACACCGGGCAGAATCCGGGCCAGCGGCGCGAACTGTTCGTGCGCTGGCGCGACGATCTCACCGCGCTGGCCGCGCACGCCAATGTGGTGACCAAGGTGAGCGGGCTGATGATGCCCATCCTCGGCCATCCGGTGCCCAAGCGCGGCGAGCCGACACCGGTTCCGGTGCTGCTGGAACGGATTTCGCCGATGCTGGAGCACGCGCTGGACGTGTTCGGGGCCGACCGGCTGATCTGGGGCTCGAATTTCCCGGTGGACAAGCCGATTACGAGCATTCCGAACGCGGCGGAGGCGGTCGCGACGGCGCTGTCGGCGCACGGGGCCGACGACAAGGCCATCGGGCAGGTGTTCCGCAGCAATGCCGAGCGGGTGTACGGGATCGACGCGCTCTGATCTCTGTACGGCGCGCGCCGGGTCCCGGCTGCCGGGACCCGCGTAGGCCGGACCCGCCGATTTGCCGTTGCCGGAGGGTCGCTGTGGCTATCGTGATGCGCCATGGAGCGGATCCTGCGGATCGGAATGGGTTTCTGGGAGTCCCGGACCCTGCTCAGCGCCGTCGAACTGGGAGTGTTCACGGTGCTCGGGCATCGGCAACTGACCGCCGAGCAATTGCAGCGCGAACTCGGGCTGCATCCGCGCGCGGCCCGCGACTTCTTCGACGCGCTGGTGGCCATGGACATGCTGCGGCGCACCGACGATCGCTACGGCAATACCGCCGACACCGCGACCTACCTGGACAGCACCGGAAGCGAATACATCGGCGGCTTCCTGGAGATGGCGGCCGCCCGGCTCTACCCGTTCTGGGCCGGTCTCACCGAGGGCCTGCGCACCGGGCAGCCGCAGAACGAGGCCAAGGGCGGCGGCGATTTCTTCACCACGCTCTACCGGGATCCGCAGCGGCTCTATGACTTTCAGCGCGCCATGACCGGCCTGTCGCTGCCCAGCGCGCACGCCATCGCCGAGGTCTTCCCCTGGCACCGCTGGAAGACCGTCGCCGATATCGGCACCGCCCAGGGCGCGCTGCTGCGCACCGTCCTGGAAACCAACCCGCACCTGCACGGCATCGGCTACGACCTGCCCGCGGTCGCGCCCATCTTCACCGAATACAGTGCGCCGGTGGAGGATCGATGCACCTTCGAGCCCGGCGACTTCTTCGTCGACGACCTCCCCGAGGCCGACGTCCTGGTGCTCGGCCACATCCTCCACGACTGGGACCTCCCCACCAAGCTCATGCTCCTGGACAAGGCCTACCGCGCCCTCCCCGAGGGCGGCGCCATCCTGGTCTACGAATCCCTCATCGACGACGACCGCCGCACCAACCTCCAGGGCCTCCTCATGAGCCTCAACATGCTCATCGAAACCCCCGGCGGCTTCGACTACACCGCCGCCGACCTCCGAACCTGGCTCACCGACACCGGCTTCCACAACCCCCAAACCGAGCACTTGGCGGGACCGGAGTCCATGGTCTGGGCGGTCAAGTAGACCTCCGCCCTCGTCATCCCGACGGAGATTTTCAATCCGGCAGGGACAGGTACTGCGCGCCGAGGAGGTCGGCGGTGCGACTGACGTGGTCGATGATGCGCGGGGCGTCGGCCTCGATGGTGCCGGTGCGCCAGGCGGTCAAGAGTTCGATGAAGCCGCCGATGCCCATCAAAACGCCCATGCGCAGATCGGATTCGTCCACACCCGGACGCAGGTAGGGGCGGGCGGTCGCGATCAGCAAATCGGTCGACTCTTGGAGTAGCGCGGTGCGGCGTTGCTCCAGGACCCGGCTACCCGCGTGATCGCCGAACAGGATGCGGGCGGGGCCGTCGGATTGAAGCGCCACCGCGCGGGCGATTGCCAGGTGCAGGATGCCCAGGGCCGGGTGTTGGAGGTTCTCGGCGACCACGGCCGAAAGATCGGCCAGGACTTGGAAACCCACGTCGTCCCACACCGCGCCGAGCAGGTCGTCGCGATCGGCGAAGTGCTCGTAGAAGTAGCGGTCGTTCAGGCCCGCGCGGGTGCAGACGCCGCGCATGGTCACCGCCGCCCAGCCATTTTCGAGCCAGATATCCAGCGCCGCGCCGATCAGGCGCTCGCGGCGTTCGGCGCGGCGTTGCTCCTGGGTGCGGCCGCCCCACGTGCCCCGGCGGGCCGGTGCGGGCGAGACGGGCTCCGCATTGACAGGAACGGTCACGGCGGCTTTTGCGCGCGCGTTCATAGTTGACAAAGTAGCGCACCCGGAGCCTAATTGGTGGCAGGTGCGGCCAATGGTGGCAGACGCCACCAATTGACTGCCCGGATGGCACGGCCACGGGAGTTCCCATGCGACTCAATCCCTTCGGCGGGTCTCGCCGTACCCGGCAGGCGGATGCGGTGGTGACCGGCGCGGGCAGCGGCATCGGCCGGGCCTTCGCCATCGAACTGGCCAAGCGGGGTGGACGGGTCGTCTGTTCCGACATCAGCGCCGAGCGGGCCCGCGAAACCGTCGAATTGGTCGGCGCCGCAGGCGGAAAGGCCTTCGACACCGTCTGCGACGTGAGCAGCCTCGCCGAGGTCACCGCGCTGGCGCACACCGCCGAGGAGTGGTTCGGCAAGGCCCCGGACGTGGTCGTCAACAATGCGGGCATCGGGCGCGGCGGCACGCTCATCGGCGACACCCCGCCCGCCGAATGGCATGAGGTACTGGATGTGAACCTGTGGGGTGTCATTCACGGCTGCCATGTCTTCACGCCCCGACTGCGCGAGGCCGGGCACGGGTCGATCGTGAATGTCGCCTCCGCGGCCGCCTTCGGCTCCGCGCCGCGCATGGCCGCCTACAACGTGAGCAAGGCGGGAGTGCTGGCGTTGTCGGAGACCCTCGCCGCCGAGCTGTCCGGCACCGGCATCACCGTCACCGTGCTGTGCCCCACCGGGGTGAAAACCAATATCCTCGAAGGCGTTTCGATCGGCGACGACAGCCTCCAGCGCTGGGGCGACCGCCTGATCCGCTGGACCGGCCGCCCGCCGGCCGCCATCGCCCGCACCACCCTCGACGCCGTGGACCGCGGCCAGCTCTACGTGGTCCCGCAGCTCGAGGCCAAGGCCATCTGGCAGTCCAAGCGACTGCTGCCCGAGCCCTACACCCGCGCCGCCGGACTGCTGGAGCGGCTGGTGCGGTAGCCACACCCGAGGAGTTGAACAATGGCGTTCGCGTATTCCGACATGCTCACCGTCATCCAGGATCGGCAGTGGGCGCTGGCCGATATCGACTGGGACGCACCGGGAGCCGAGCTCATCACCGAGGAGCAGCGGCCCGCGCTGGCGAAATTCATGGCCGATCTGGTGTGGATCGAACATGTGGGGGCGCGCGGATTCGCGGCGCTCACCCTGCGGGCTCCGGACGGGCCGCTCAAGGAGATCTACCGCTACTTCCACGCCGAGGAACAGAAGCACGCCAATGCCGAACTGGCGTTGATGCGGCGCTGGGGCATGCTCGACGGGGACGCTATGCCGCTGCCCAACAAGAACATTCGGCTCGTCATCCAGTGGCTGGACCGCTATGGAGATGGTCTGACGCTGCCGGTGCTGGGCACGGTGATTCCGTCACTGGAGTGCGCGCTGGACGGGGCGCTGGTGAAATTTCTGCTCGACGAGGTCCGAGATCCGCTGTGCCACGAGGTATTCCGGCACATCAACAGCGACGAGTCCCGGCATCTCGCGGTCGGATTCCAGGTCCTCGAACAACTGGGCGCGGGACCGATGCGGCGGCTCGCCATCGAGTCGGCGGGGTACGCATTGCGGCCAAGCATCCTGATGGGAGCGCTGCTCTACACCCCGCTGCTGTCCCGCATGTCCACCAACATCATGGCGATGGGGCTGGACGAGGAGAAGCTCTGGAATGCCGTGCGCCGCTATGAGAAAGCCGGTGAACGCAGTCCCGACATCAAGCGGGTGCCGCTCTACCATGTGGTCCGGTTGCACGGCATGGCGACGATCAACCGCTGGCAGCCGATCCAGGGCGTCAACGACGCGCTCAACAAGGCCATCGACCACTTCCCGGTGAAGGTCTTCCGCCGCACCCCGTCCTGGTCCAAGGCCCTGACCTACGAACCGGTGGCGAAATGACCTCCCCGATCCGGCGCGGCGACTCCCGCAGAGTCCGCGAAACCTTCTCCGGCCCGGTCATTCACTGCACGCACTGGCGTGACCAGCAGGAACTCGACCGCCTCCATGTGGCGGTGATCGGCGGAGGGTCCGCACTGGCCCGGGTGGTGCCGCCGGTCGTCGAGCAGGCGCGCCGGGTGACGGTGTTCCAGCACGATCCGATCTGGATCCTGCCGACGCCACCCGTGCCGGGGGCCGGGTTACTGCTGCGGCAGTTCCCGGCCGACGCCCTGGGTTCGCTACCGAGCTCGACTTCGTCGGCCCAGCCCGGGATCCCGGCCGATGACGACACGAACCACGGTGTCCTGCACCGACTCGCGGACCGGGTACTGCGGCTGGCGGCGGCCGCGAATCTCCGGGCGCAGATCGGTGATTCGTGGCAGCGGCGGCAGCTCACACCCGATCGGGCCGCCGCCATTCGGGTCCACGGCCGCTACTACCGGGCGCTGCGACGCCCGAACTGCCGGGTCGTCTCATGGCCCATCGCTCGTCTCGCGCCGCTCGGGATTCGCACCGTGGACGGGGTCGAGCATCGGGTGGACTGCATCATCTACGCGGAGGAATCGCTGTGACCGGCACTGTGGTGGACCATGAGATCGTCATTGTGGGCGCGGGCTTCTCGGGAATCGGGACCGCGATCGCGTTGCGCAAGGCGGGATTCGACGATTTCATCATGATCGACGAGGCCGACGGGGTGGGCGGGACCTGGCATTGGAACACCTATCCCGGTATCGCGGTGGATATTCCGTCGTTCAGCTACCAGTACTCGTTCGAGAAGCAGCGGTCCTGGTCACGGGTGTACGCGCCCGGGCGGGAGCTGAAGGCGTATGCCGAGCACTGCGTGAAGAAGTACGGGCTGCGGCCGCGCATCCGGTTCGGAACGAATGTCGATCGCGCCGATTTCGACGACGCCTTGCACCTGTGGCGACTGCACACCTCCGACGGCGACGAGCTCACCTGCCGGTACCTGATCGGCGCGACCGGTGTGCTGACCCGGCCCAAGCGGCCGGATATCCCTGGTGCGGAACGGTTCCGGGGCCTCACCATGCACACCGCCCGCTGGGATCACGACGTCGATCTGCGCGGCAAGCGGGTCGGCATCATCGGCACCGGGGCGTCGGCCATCCAGATCATTCCGGAGATCGCGCCGAAGGTGTCGGAACTCGTTGTCTTCCAGCGCACTCCGATCTGGTGCCTACCCCGGCCGGACGCGCCCATGCCGCCGGCCGCACGGGCGCTCATGCGCCTGCCGGGCGGGCAGTTCCTCACCCGCTGGCTGAGCCAGGCATTCGTGGAGCTCACCTTCCCGCTCTCGGCGCACTATTACAAGGTGCTGCCGATCGTGAAACTCGGTGAGCGGCAAGGTCTGGCGCACCTGCGCGACCAGGTGAAGGATCCCGAGATCCGCGAGAAGCTCACCCCGAAATACGCGCTCGGCTGCAAGCGGCCGTCGTTCTCCAACGACTACCTGAAGACCTTCAACCGCGAGAACGTCACCCTGGAAACCGATCCCATCACCGAGATCACCGCCAGCGGCCTGCGCACCACCGGCCGCCACCACCAGGTCGACGTCCTGATCATGGCCACCGGCTTCAAAGTCATGGAATCCGGCAATATGCCCACCTTCGACCTGCACGGCAGCGGCGGCATCCGCCTCGAGGACTGGTGGGACACCCACCGCCTACAGGCCTACGAGGGCGTCAGCATCCCCGGCTTCCCCAACTTCTTCACCATCATCGGCCCCTACGGCTACAACGGCGCGTCCTACTTCACCCTCATCGAAATGCAGACCACCCACATCCTGCGCCTACTCCGCCACGCCCGCCGCCAATCCGCCACCCACATCGAGGTCACCCCCGAGGCCAACGACCGCTACTTCCAGGAAATGCTCTCCCGCCGCGGCACCCAGGTCTTCTGGCAAGACAGCTGCGCCCTGGCCAACAGCTACTACTTCGACAAGAACGGCGACGTCCCCCTCCGCGCCATGAGCACCCCCGAAGCCGCTTGGCGCGCAGCCCATTTCGACCTCCGCGACTACACCTTCGGCTCCACGGAGAAGCGCCCATCCACGGATCACTCCGCGACCCGCACCGCCTCGGCCTGAGCCATCCCGTCATTCCGGCGCGCTTTTGGCCGGAATCCAACGCGATCAGTGACAGCACGGCCCGGGTGGATCCCGGCCAAAAGCATGCCGGGATGACGAGGCTACGTGTCGAGCGACCGGTAAAGCCCCCGGAGCTGGCGGAGGCCGGCGGCCACCTGCTGCTCGTCCTCGGCGGTCATGCGGAGGGCCTGGCGGAGCAGGACGGCGTCGAGATCGTCCGGGGCCGGGTGGAATTCGGGCTTGGGGAGTTTCGGGAGGGCGGTGTCGTTGCCGTAGAGGTCTGCGGTGTCCAACGCGGGGGCCTCGCGCTGGACGCTGCCGATGAGGTCGTCGAGTTCCACGCCGCGCAGGGTCAGCAGGTCGTTGGGGTGTTCGTCGAGGCGTTCGGCGATGACGTAGCAGATGGCGGCCACATGCTTGCACGGCCAGCCGGAATCCGGGCAGCTGCAGGAGAAGTCGAGCTCCGATGCGGTGGTGGGGAGCAGCAGCGGGCCGAGGGTCTGGGGCAAGGTCCCGGCCGCGATCTCACCGAGCATGCCGGGGGTGGCGCGGACCGTGCCCACCAGTTCGTCGAGGCGGTCGTCGCGCAGCTGGCGCATGGTGAGCACCGAGATGAACGGGCGCGGCTGGCTGCCTTGGACTTCCGCGCTCACCATGCCGGGCTCGAGGCGGTAGTTCACCACCTGGCCGGTGCGGGCGTAGGAGCGGCCGCGGGCCAGCCGCCCGGCGTCGGCGACGTGCTCGACGGCCTCCAGAAAGGCGCGGCCCCACCAGGTTCGGGCGAAGGCGGTGCCACGGCGGCTGCGCGCGGGAACGCCGCCGCGCACCGGGCGGCGCTTCCCGTACTCGCTGAAGTCGATGTAGTCGTTCATTCTCCGACCGCCTCCGATCCGAGCGCGAACAGGGCCCGCAGTTCCTCGTCGCCGAGTTCGGTGATCCAGTTCTCGCCGGTGCCGACGGTCAGATCCGCGAGCTGGCTCTTGCCCTTCAGCATGTCGTCCACCCGCTCCTCGATGGTGTCCACGCACACCAGCTTGCGGACCTGCACGTCGCGCCGCTGCCCGATGCGGAAGGCACGGTCGGTGGCCTGGTTCTCGACCGCCGGATTCCACCAGCGGTCCAGGTGCACAACGTGATTGGCGGCGGTCAGATTGAGTCCCGTGCCACCGGCCTTGAGCGACAACAGCATCAGCGGCGGACCGCTCTCCTCCTGGAAGCCGGTGACCATGGCGTCGCGGCGCTGCTTGCTCACACCGCCGTGCAGGAACGGCACCTCGGTGCCGAATCGCTCGGACAGGTACGGACCGATCAGATTCCCGAACTCGGCGAACTGGGTGAACAACAGCGCCCGCTCACCATCGGCGATCACCGATTCCAGGATGTCCTCCACCAGGCCGAGCTTCCCGGACCGGTGATGGCCGCGGCGCAGCACGCCGGAACCGTCATTGAGGAAGTGCGCGGGATGGTTGCACACCTGCTTGAGCCGGGTCAGCGCCGCCAGCACCGCGCCCTTGCGCTCCATCCCTTTGGCGGCCTTCAGCTTGGCCGACATATCGTCCAGCACGGCCTGATACAGCGCCGCCTGCTCCACGGTGAGGTTGGCCCGCACCGTCATCTCGATCTTCTCGGGCAGGTCGCTGATGACGGCGGGGTCGGTCTTCACGCGCCGCAGCACGAACGGCGAGGTGATGGCCCGCAGCCGGGTGATCGCGTTCTCGTCGTGCTCGCGTTCGATCGGCACCGCGAAGCGCGAGTGGAACTCCGACGCCTTCCCCAGCAGCTTCGGATTGGCGAAATCCAGGATCGACCGCAGCTCCTCCAGCCGGTTCTCCACCGGAGTTCCGGTGAGCGCCAGGCGATGTCGCGCCGGAACCAGCCGCGCCGCCCGGGACTGCCGAGTGGCGGCGTTCTTGATGTGCTGCGCCTCGTCGAGCGCGACCCGCTGCCACTGCTGCCGCTTCAGCTCCTCGACATCGCGAGCCAGCAGGGCGTACGTAGTGATCACCAGATCCGAATCCGCCACCACCGCATCGAATTTCGTGCCGCTGAGCCGACCGGCCCCGTGGTGCACCAGCACCCGCAGGTCCGGCGCGAAGCGCTCGGTCTCGCGCTGCCAGTTGCCGACCACCGACATCGGGCACACCAGCAAGGTAGGGCCGATGCCATCCGATTCACCTGCCGCAGCGGCCGTTTCACGCTCGTGCACCAGCAGCGCCAGCACCTGCACGGTCTTGCCGAGACCCATATCGTCGGCGAGGATCGCACCGCAGCCCAGCCTGCTCATGGTCGCCAGCCACGCCAGCCCGCGCTGCTGATACGGCCGCAGCTGCGCCTTCAACCCGACCGGGTCCGGCACCGGTTCGGTGTGCCGTTCGCCGTCGAAAAGCTCTGCGGCCCAACCGGTCGCGCTGACCTCTTCGAGCGGCACCCCGATCACCGGATGCGCGGACAGCTCCGCGAACAGCCCGCCAATGGTCGTCTCGGTCTCGTCGGTGCGCCCCGAGACGTAGTCGGCCGCGGCCGCCAGCATGCGGTGATCGGCCTGCACCCATTCCCCGCGCAGCCGCACCAGATCCGATTTCGCCTCCACCATGCGCGCCATCTCGGCGGCCGAGAGCACGGTGTCGCCCAGCGCCAGCTCCCACCGGAAGGACACCAAACCCTTGAGCCCCACGGCGGTTTCGGTGGCGGCCGGGCTCTCCACCTTCAGCTTCATGGCCGGCGCCGCCACCCGCCAGGCTCGCGGCAGCATGAGCCGCGCCCCGGTCTCGCGCAGCGCGGTGGCCCCGTGCGCGACCAGATCCAGCACCACCTCGGTGGGCAGGAACAGATCCATGCTGCGCGCATCGCCCGGCAGATCCCGCAGCCGCGGGTACGCCTGCTTGGCCGCCGCCAGCTTCTCCCCCGCGATCCGCATCAGCTGCGGATCACCCGGCAGCAGAACCGGTTGCGGCGCTTCACCTTCCGCGCGCAGGCACACCTCGAGCCGCCACAGCTCCCCCAGGTCCTCCCCGTCGGGTTCCAGCAGCCGCAACACCAGTTCCGGCTCGTCCGCGGTCAGACTGGTCCGCCAGTCCTCCAGCACCGCCGCCACCCGATGCGAACCCGTCTCCAGCGCGGTGGCCTCGAGCAGCGCGGTCAGCAAGGGATGCGGCACCGCTTCCTCGGCCTGTGCCGGGATCCGCATCCGCGCGATGGGATCGGCCAGTTCCGCGATCAGATTCTCGAGCAGCTCGGTCGGCTTACCCGCCACCTGCAAAGCCGCAGGCATGGCCACCGCCAACTCAGCCAGCCACGCGCGCTGCCGCTGCCCGCCGAGCAGCCGCCACCGCACCCACCATTCCCCATCATCACGCCGCACCTCCGGCACGATCCGGCCCGCCCGCACCCAACGGTCGATCCCGCGCGCCACGTGCCCGAGAAACCTGAGATCCCCCGCGACCTGCTGTGTCGGGAGCTCCTGCAACAACACCTTCGCGGCCGTCTCGGGAGCCAACGCGTGCGCCCTCACCTGCGTCTTCTCCGGTCCGTACGGCCCCACCACCATGACCTGGGCTTTATGCCGCCACTTTGCCGCCTGCACGATCGACCCCAGCGGATCCGGCACGCTCAGCGCGTCAATGGCCGCCACGGCATCGTCCGGATCGTGCCAGAGCACCAATCCCGACCCCGAAGACCACAGTCCGTGCAGCATCCGCCCATCCAACCAGCCCCCTCCGACAACCCCGGGCTACCCATCCCCGCAGCGGTCGGACCACCGTGCCGCCCCGATCCCGGACCGTCCCCTTGACGTGGGGTTTCAGGGGCGAAGCCCATGAGAGCCCCGGAGAGTCGGATGCCTCTTTATTTCTGTCCGGATACGGCACATACTGGATAAATCCGCAGGTCACCGCGTAGGTCGGTGTCGGCTGTGTCCAGTGCACAACCTTGTTGTTCCCGGACAGCGGCCTTGCGGGGCGCACCCGACAATCCATCCGCGACTCAATCCGGGGCCGTGGACCTTTCGAGACCGTAGGGAGGCCGTGCAGATGACGATTCTGCTCCAAGTGCTCGAGCAGAGCTTCACGCCCACCACTCCGTGGGAACGGCGGAAATTCACCTTCGTGGACACGACCAAGATCGTGGGGATGCGCCTGGACGGGCAGTCCGGGGTGTGGCTGGATCTGTCCCGGCCCGGCGAGTCGCAACGCCTCGCCCGCACCGCCGACCCTCGCGATTCCATCAGCTTCCTGCTCACCGTCTTCGCCAAGATCGCCGAATGCGAGGAGCGGGGCGGCTCCTGGCTCATCGGCCATGACGGCGCGCACGTGGATTCCATTGCGGCCACGCGCTTCCCGCCCCAGCTCTCGGAAACCGCAGCCGACGACCTGCTCGCCCACGCCTGGCTGTAGCCGGGAACCCGCAGCGAACTTCGCACCCCGGTCCGGGGGTGCGAAGTTCGCTTGACGGCACCTTCGGGCGGGAGGGCACGGTACACGTATCACCGTGTGGCCCAAGGACGGTAAACACCTTCTTTCCCTGCTCGGCTCCGTCGTCGTCCTGCTCGCGGTCCCGGGGTGCGAATCCATCGGGCAGGTGACACCGGCGCCGGGCAGTCCCACCCGCGCACAGCTCGAGCAGTTGCTGGCCGGGGTTCGGGTCGTGCCCAAGCGATCCAGACCCGGCGGTTACGAGCGCGGGTGTGGCAATGGTCAGGCGTGTGTGTTCGGGCCCGCGTGGACCGACGATCACGACGGGCCGGGCGGGCACGACGGGTGCGACAGCCGCAATGCCGTGTTGGCCAGGCAGCTCACGCAGGTGACCTTTCGGCGCGGTGACGAGTGCGTGGTGGTCGCGGGGGTGTTGAACGATACGTACACGGGGCAGCGCATCGCCTTCGAGCGGGGCGCGGCCAAGGCCGTGCAGATCGATCACGTGTATCCGCTGGCGGCCGCGTGGGATCTCGGCGCGTCCGGGTGGCCTCCGGCGCAGCGGGTGCGGTTCGCCAATGACGTCGACTACAACCTGCTGGCGGTGGACGGAAAGACCAACGAGGACAAGGGCGATCGCACACCGGGCGATTGGCTGCCACCCGCGCGGGCCGGTCACTGCTTCTACGCGGGCAAGTATCTGACGGCCGCCAGCCGCTACGGCCTACCGGTCACCGCCGCCGACCGCGATGCCCTCCGCCGGGTGGCCCGCGGCTGCCCATAGCCGCGCGAAGTGGCGGTAGGCCTGCTCGGCGGTGAGCTCCTGGCGCGGATCCATGACCGATTCCAGCAATCCGTAGAGCCCCCAGGACAGAAAAGTGACGGTGGTCGCGGCCTCGGCCGGGTCGAGGCGCGCCGCCAGGTGTTCGGTGAGCAGTTCGGCGTAGGTCTGCCGAATCGACCGCAGCACAGTGGCGTTCGACCGCTGGCCGACCAGCGGGCGATAAACGTCCGGATACTTGTCGACCAGGCGGAACAGGATCTCGATCGGCGCCAGCGGCGGCGGGTCGCCGTCGAAGCGGGCCAGCTGCGCCGAGATCTCGCCGCGCACATGCTCGAGGCAGCTGACCAGCAGCAGATCATCCTTGTCTCGGTAGTGCGCGTAGAAGGTGGACCGGCCGACATCGGCGCGATCGATGATGTCCTGCACCGTGATCCGCGCGTAGGCGCCCTCCTGCATCAGCTCGATGAGCGCGCGATGCAGGGCCATGCGGGTGCGGCGGATTCGGCGGTCCGAGGACGTTCCCGGACGGATTCCGTCCGAGTGTCCGGAAACGTACAGATCGCCGGATTGTGGCCCTGGCCTGGCGTTTTCCATTCTCCCATGATGGATCGCATGAACCGGAACAAGCAAGTGTCCAATATCGAATCCCGCCCCGTGGGCGCCCTCATCACCTGGCCGCGCCGCTACAACCTGCTCACCGACGTGTATCTACTGGGCCGGGGCGGCAAGCTGGTCCAGTATTTCGCCACCGCCAGCGGCATTCGCCCCGGGGACCGCGCCATCGACATCGGTTGCGGCCCCGGCAGACTCGCGAACGAGCTGGCTCGTCAGGCCGGTCCGCAGGGCCGGGTGACCGGCGTGGACGCGTCGGGGCCGATGATCGAGTACGCGACCGCGCACGCCGCACCGACCTGCACCTTCGAGCTGGTGCCGGCGCAATCCATCACCTATCCGGAGGCGTCCTTCGACGTGGCCACCTCGACCTTCGCGATGCACCACATTCCGGAGTCCGAGCGAAAGACCGCGCTGACCAACATCTTCCGCATCCTGCGGCCCGGCGGACGGCTGCTGCTTGCCGACACCCATCCCACCCGTGGACTGCGCGGAATGGCCATCAAGGCCATGGCACGCCTGGCCGCACACCGCGAGGGCAGCACGCAGGGCCACGGGCATGATCACGACGGCGACGTGCTGGCCACGGTGGATGTGCGCCGCTACCGCGATCTGCTCACCGAAATCGGCTTCACCGCACTCGAATTCCGCGAAGGCCCGTTCGCGACCGGCGTTCTCACCGCGGTGAAACCGAACTGAACAGGATCCTCAGGCGGGCCCGGCGCCGGTGGCGGCGGGGCGCTTCGGGTCGTTGGACCACTGCGACCAGGAGCCCGGGTAGAGCGCGGCCTCGATGCCCGCCACCGCCAGCGCCGCCACCTGGTGCGCGGCCGTCACACCCGAACCGCAGTACACCGCGACCGGTCCGGAGCCGAATCCCTCGAAGCGCGAACGCAATTCGTCGAGCGGCTTGAAATGACCGGTGGCGGTGAGGTTCTCGGCGGTCGGCGCGCTCACCGCGCCCGGAATGTGGCCGGCGCGCGGATCGATCGGCTCGGTCTCGCCGCGGTAGCGCTCGCCCGCGCGGGCGTCCAGCAGCAGGCCCTGCCACCCGGCCGCGCCATCGGCGTCGACGGTCGGCATATTGCCCGGAGTGAGGACGACGTCGCCCGGCTCCGGGTCCGGTTCGTCGCCGGAAACCACCTTGCCCCCGGCCTTTTCCCACGCCGGCAGGCCGCCGTCGAGGATGCGGACATCGGCGACACCGGCCCAGCGCAGCAGCCACCAGGCCCGGGCGGCGGCCATGCCGCCGGTGGCGTCGTAGGCGACAACGGTGTCGCCGCCGGACACACCCCAGCTGCGCGCGCACTTCTGCAGGTGCGCCAGCTCCGGCAGGGGGTGGCGGCCCTTGGCTGCCGACGGCGGATCGGCGAGTTCGGTCTCCAGGTCCACGAACACGGCGCCGGGAATGTGCCCGTCCAGATAGTGCTGCGGCCCATCGGGATCCCCGAGCGCCCACCGCACATCCAGCAGTCGCACCCGGCTCCCGCCCGCGCCCAGCAGCTCCTGAAGTTCCGCAACCGAGATCAGCACCGCGCTCAAGCCAACTCCTCTTCGCCGATTCACCGCATGAAGCCGAACCACCTCACATTAGCCAGCCTGCGGCCGGAGGAACCACCGGACCACCAGACCGGCGGTGAGCGCCCAGAAGGCCGCGCCGATACCGAGCAGGGAGATACCGGAGGCGGCCACCAGGAAAGTGAGGGCGGCGGCAGAGCGATGGGTCGCGGGAGTGAGGGCTGCGGTCAGAGCACCTGCGAGAGTCGCGATAAGGGCAAGTCCCGCAACGGTTTCCAGCACGCCCTTGGGCGCGGCGGCCACCAGCATGACCAATGCGCCCGAGGCCAGGGCGAGGATCAAGTACGCGAAGCCCGCCGTGCAGGCCGCGATCCAGCGTCGTTTCGGATCCGGATGGGCGGACGGAGCCGCGGACAGGGCGGCGCTGATGGCGGCCAGATTGATCGCATGCCCACCCGCGACGGCCCCGAGCATGGTGCCGATCCCGGTGACGGTCATGGCGGCCCGCCACGGCACCTGATAGTCGAAGGTCTTCATCACCGCGGTGCCCGGAATGTTCTGCGCCGCCATGGTGACGATGTAGAGCGGGATGGCGACGCCGATCATGGCCTGCCAACTCCAGTGCGGCACAGTCCATTCCACATTCGGCACCATGGCCGACACGTCGAGGTGCCGATGCGTCACCGCGATATCGATGCCCGCGCCGACGGCCGCCACGGCGAAGGCCGCCAGCACCGACCAGCGCGGGGCATACCGCTGCAGCACCAGCCAGGTGGCGATGACCGGCACCACCACCGCCGGGCTCACCGGCAGCGCCTTCACCGGCGCGAGGCACATGGGCAGCAGCACCCCGGCCAGCATGGCCTGCGCGATCTCCACCGGAATCGCCGCGATCAGCGCGCCGAGGCGCTGCCAGAATCCGGTCAGCACGATCAGCGCCCCCGCCACCGCGAACGCGCCCACCGCCGCGGGCCAGCCGCCGGTGACCGCGCCCGTGCTGGCCAGCAGCGCCGCGCCGGGCGTGGACCAGGCCAGTGTGATGGGCATCCGATACCGCCGGCTCAGCACGATCATGCCGACGGCCTGGGTGACGCAGACCGCCAGCAGGCCGGACGCCGCCTGCGCCGAGGTGGCGCCCATGGCGGTCAGACCGGCCAGTACCACCGCGAACGAGCTGGTGAATCCGACCAGGGCGGTGACGATTCCGGCCCCGATCGGCTGGCCGAGACCCACCCCGCGCGGGGTCTCGACCTCCGGAGTGACGGTGACGCTGGTGCTCATCGGGTCATCGTCCCGGTCCAGTCGCCTTGAGGTCAGCGGCCAATCCCCCGAAACTGGACTGAAATTCGCCTTCGGGAACCGGCCGCCAGCCGTCTCGTCAGACCGGGTCCGACTCCGGCACGGCCCGGGATCCGTTCGCGGCGAGGCGATCCAGCAGCGGCGCGACCCGCGGCCCGACCAGCGACCGCATGACCAGCGCCATATTCGTCCGCTCGACGCCCGGAATCTTCAGGATGCGCCCGGTCAGCCGATACAGATCATCGGCGTCGGTGGCGACCACCCGCACGGTCAGATCGGTCGGCCCGGTCATCCCGCACACCTCGGTGACCTCCGGGATCTCGGCCAGTTCGGCAACAACCGGGTCGAGCCGATGCTGGTCCACGACCACCGCGACGAAGGCTGCCAACGGGTAGCCCAGCGCCCGCGGGGAGACCCGGCGCTCGAAGCTGTCCAGGACCCCGGCGGCCTCCCAGCGAGCCAGTCTGGCCTGCACGGTATTGCGCGAGAGGCCCAGGCGCGCGGCCAGTTCGACACCCGTGGCACGCGGGTTGGCCACCAACTCCAGCAACAGCCGGGCATCGGTGGCGTCCAGCGGGGCAGAAATGGGCTCCCTGCTGCTCATGGGGATCAGTATGACACCCGCGACCGGCCACCGATCGGGCATTCTGCACAGTTCGGCGCGCCCTACTTGCGCAGATCGCCAGCCGGAGGATGCTGTGTGGTACAGGACACACAACGGTTGCTCGAGGGACACAATCCCGAAGCGATGACGGTGTAACCCGGTGTCAGGAGGCGATATCCATGCCCGAGAAGAACACCTACCCGGTGCAGCTCGTACAGCCCGACGGTTCCCGCGTCCACGATCGCGTGCACGCCCCGCTGGTCGCCGATATCGACGGTGAACGCCTGCGCGCCATGTATTCCGACATGGTGGTGGCCCGCCGCATCGATACCGAGGCCACCGCCCTGCAACGCCAGGGCCAGCTCGGACTCTGGCCCCCATTGCTCGGTCAGGAGGCCGCCCAGATCGGTTCGGCCCACGCCCTGCATCCAGACGACTACGTGTTCTGCAGCTACCGCGAGGCGGGTGTCGCCTTCTGCCGCGGTGTCGCACCCGAGGATCTGACCCGACTCTGGCGGGGCGCGGCGCATTCCTGCTGGGACGCCGACGCGGTCAAGATGACCAATCCGGCGATCGTCGTCGGCGCGCAGGGGCTGCACGCCACCGGCTATGCCTACGCGGCGCATCTGGAGGGCTCCGAGATCGCGACCATCGCCTACTTCGGCGACGGCGCGACCAGTCAGGGCGATATCGCCGAGGCGCTCGGTTTCGCGGCCGGCTGGTCCGCACCGGTGGTGTTCTTCTGCCAGAACAACCATTGGGCCATCAGCGAACCCGTGCGGGTGCAGAGCGCGACGCCCATCGCCCGCCGCGCGCTCGGCTACGGCATTCCCGGCATCCAGGTCGACGGCAATGACGCGCTGGCCGTGCTGGCGGTGACCCGGCAGGCCATCCAGCACGCCCGCGCCGGCGGCGGGCCCAGTTTCATCGAGGCCATCACCTACCGGATGGGCCCGCACACCACCGCCGACGATCCCACCCGCTACCGCACCGACGCGGAGCTGGAGCTGTGGCGGCGACGCGATCCCATCGACCGATTCCAGCGGCTGCTCGAGCGAGAGAAACTGTGGGACAGCGCCTTCGAGGCCGCGGTGACCGAACGCGCCGACGACGTCGCCACCCGGCTGCGCGGCGCCACGCTCACCATGCCGGACCCGGACCCCTCCGAACTGTTCGACCACGTGTACGCCACCCCGCATCGGCTGATCGAGGAGGAACGCCGCGAGTACACCGCCTATCTGGAGGGAGTCGGACAATGAAGACCACCTTCGCGGGAGCCATCAACTTCGGACTGCGCCGGGCGCTCGAGGACGATCCCAAGGTCGTGCTCATGGGTGAGGACATCGGCCGCCTGGGCGGGGTCTTCCGGGTCACCGACACGCTGCAGAAGGATTTCGGCAACAACCGCGTCATCGATACTCCGCTGGCCGAATCCGGAATCATCGGAACGGCTTTCGGAATGGCATTGCGGGGCCTGCGGCCGGTGTGTGAAATCCAGTTCGACGGATTCGTGTATCCGGCATTCGACCAGATTGTCTCGCAGGTCGCGAAAATCCACTTCCGCACCCGCGGAAAGGTGGTCGCGCCCATCACCATTCGCATTCCGTTCGGCGGTGGCATCGGATCGGTGGAGCACCACTCGGAATCCCCGGAGGCGTATTTCGCGCACACCGCGGGACTGCGGGTGGTGTCGCCGAGCAATCCGGCCGACGCGTATCTGATGATCCGCCAGGCCATCGCGCTCGACGATCCGGTCGTCTTCTTCGAGCCGAAACGCCGGTACTGGGACAAGACCGAGGTGGACTTCGAGCGGCTGGACCGGGACGGCGGATTGGCCCTGGACCAGGCCCGGGTGTGCGCGAGCGGGGAAGACGCCACCATCGTCGCTTATGGCGGCACCGTGGCCACCGCGCTCACCGCCGCCGATATCGCGGCGTCGGAAGGACATTCGATCGAGGTGATCGATCTGCGCAGCCTCTCGCCGATCGATTTCGACACCATCGAAACCTCGGTGCGGAAAACCGGGCGGCTGATCGTGGTGCACGAGGCCCCCGTATTCGCCGGGCTGGGAGCGGAAATCGCGGCACGCATCACCGAACGCTGCTTCTACCAATTGGAATCGCCGGTATTGCGCGTCGGTGGCTTCGACATCCCCTACCCCCCGGCTAAACTCGAGCGGCATCACCTGCCCGACCCCGACCGCATTCTCGCCGCGGTCGATCGCACGCTCGCCGCCTGATTTGCCTTGATGCAGGCAGCCCTTTTGCACGGAGGAAGCCCGGTGGAAGATCAGCAGCAGGTCCAGGAATTCCGTTTGCCCGATCTCGGTGAGGGATTGGCGGACGCCGAATTGGTGTCGTGGTCGGTCGCGGTGGGCGACACGGTGGCCCTGAACCAGGTCATCGCCGAGGTCGAGACCGCGAAGGCGCAAGTGGCGCTGCCGAGCCCGTACGCGGGCACGGTCCTGGAACTGCTGGCCCAGCCGGGCGACACCGTGCCGGTCGGCGCACCGCTGATCCGGGTGGGCACCGCCGCACCCGCCGGTGCCGCCGCCCCTGCTGCTTCCGCCGGTGCGGCCACCGCGGCACCGGCCGAGCGGCAGTCGGTACTGGTCGGGTACGGGCCCGACAGCGAGCCGGTGTCCCGGCGGGCTCGCGCGGCGGCGAAAACGGCTGACGCACCGGCCAATTCCGGCGGTCGCGCCATGGGTTCGGACGGCCCGGAAGGGCTGGGGAGTTCCGCCCCCGCCGGACGTCCTTCCGCCACCCCGGCCGCGCGAAAGCTCGCGCGGGAGATCGGGATCGATCTGTCCGCCGTCATCGGGACCGGGCCCCAGGGCGCGGTCACCGTGGACGATCTACACGGAATGCGCCCGGAATCCCTTGCCGCCGGGCATATTCCGATCCACACCCCGCCGCCGCCCGCCGCCCTGGCGGCGCTGCCCACGACGCATCCCGCGCCGGAGGTGCCGCCCATGCACCCGACCGGCGGCCGCACCGCGCCCGTCGAACGCGAGACGCGCACGCCGATCAGCGGCATCCGCAAGCGCACGGCCGCGGCCATGGTGGCCAGCGCCCAGCACATTCCGCAGGCCAGCGCCTTCGTGACCACGGATTTCACGGCGTCCATGGAGCTGCTCGAGCATCTGCGGGCCACGCCCAGCTTCACCGGGCTGACCCTGACGCCGCTGTCGCTGGTCGCGCGGGCCACCCTGGCCGCCCTCACCGAGTTCCCGGACATCAATTCCTGCTGGGACGAAGAGAACCAGCAGATCATCACCAAGCACTACGTGAATCTCGGTTTCGCGGTCGCGACCGAGCGCGGGCTGCTGGTGCCGAATCTCAAAGAGGCGCAGGGGTTCACGCTGCGCGATATCTGCCTGGAGATCGCCGGGGCCGCCGCCAAGGCGCGCGCCGGGACGGCCACGCCCGCGGATCTCACCGGCGGCACCTTCACCCTCACCAATGTGGGCGTGTTCGGCGTGGATGCCGGTGTGCCGCTGGTGAATCCGGGCGAGGGCGCCATCCTGTGCCTGGGCTCGATCCGCAAGCGCCCGTGGGTGCATCGCGACGAGCTGGCCGTGCGGTGGGTGACCACGCTGGGCCTCAGCTTCGACCACCGCATGATCGACGGTGAGCTGGGCTCCCGCTTCCTGGCGAGTGTGGCCGCGCTGCTGGAGGATCCGCTGACCCTGCTGGGCCGAGTCTAGCGCCCCGGGTCTAGTTCTCGGCCACGGCCGTCACGACGAGCGGCTCGGCGGCGGCACGGATGACGTCCGGGATCGGCACCGGCTTGCGGGTCACCTCGTCCACGTAGACGTGCACGAAGGTGCCGGTGGCGGCGATCTGCAGGCCGTCGCCGGTGTCGCGGAAGATCGCCAGCTCGTAGCTGATGCTCGACTTGCCCAAGCGGCCGATGCGGATTCCCACCTGGAGCTGGTCCGGGAAGCTCAGCGAATCCAGGAACTTGCAGGAGGTCTCGGCCACGATCCCGATGGCGGGCAGCTCCCGGATATCGGTACCGGTGGCATGAATCAGCCACGCGTTCACGGCCGTATCGAAGTACGAGTAGTACGTCACGTTGTTGACGTGCCCGTAGTGGTCGTTGTCGGCCCAACGTGTCGGCACCGGCCACAGCACCGGGTATCCAGATTCCTGCATGCCGCGACCATAACGCGACCGGTTGCGCCCAGCGCCGACCGGTCAGGCCGAACGCTCGTCCGGGGTGGCGCGATGGTCGCGCGGGCTGATGCCGTAGTGGCGTTTGAAGGCCGTGGACAGGGCGAAGGCGCTGCCGTAGCCGACCCGGCGGGCGATCGACTCCAGGGTGGCGTCGGATTCGTGCAGCAGATCCGCGGCCAGGGCGAGGCGCCAATCGGTGAGGAAGGACATCGGCGGTTCGCCGACCAGTTCGGTGAAGCGGCGGGCCAGCGCGGCGCGGGAGACGCCGACCTCGGCGGCCAGCGAGGCGACCGTCCACGGATGGGCCGGATTGTGCTGCATGAGGCGCAGGGCCTTGCCGACCAGCGGATCACCGTAGGCGTGGTACCAGGCGGGGGCGTCGGCCCGGGAGAACCAGGCGCGCAGTGCGGCGATCAGCAGCAGATCCAATAGTCGATCCAGCATGGCGCCCTGGGCGGGCAGGTCCTTGGCGGACTCGTCGACCAGCAGATCCAGCACCCGCGCATCGATTTCGCCGCGGCCGAGCACCGCGATCGGCGGCAGCGCGCGCAGCAGGCGACGGCTGGCCGCCGACTCGTTCTCGTAGGTACCGGTGACCAGCACGGTCTCGGCATCGGCGGCGGTGCCCCAGTTGCGCACGCCCAGACTCAATGCCTCGCACAGCACTTCGCCGTCCATGGTGGTGGTGATATTGCCCGGTTCGATGAGCACCTGCGGCTCGGTCGCCGGATCGTCGGCCACCGTGTAGTGGTCGGGCCCCCGGAAGATCGCGATATCCCCCGTGCGCAGCTGCCGCGGCGGAGTCGGCTTGCCGCCCTTGGGGTCCGGAACCACCCAGCCGCCGCCGCGCACCACGGCCACCAGCGTCAGCGGGGCCTCGTCCCGGATGCGCAGGGACCAGGGCGGGTCGAACGACGAGCGCATGACGAACGCCGCTCGCGCGCGTGGTCCTTCGAGCAGACTGGCCAACGCATCCATACCGAAGACGATTGCAAATGCCCGGGCGCTTCTCAACCATGTTCCTGCGGGCCGTATCCCGGTGTACTCGATACATGATCATCGAAAACGCTTCCAACAGCGAAAACACCGTTCTCGTCCTGGGTTCGACCGGAAAGACCGGAGGCCGGGTGGCCGCCCTGCTGAGCGCGCGCGGGGTGCCGGTGCGGTCCGGTTCGCGCTCGGCCGCAATCCCGTTCGACTGGACCGACCGCGGCACCTGGGCCGCCGCGCTGGCCGGCGTCGACGCCGTGTACCTGTCCTATCAGCCCGATCTGGCAGTGGCCGGCGCACCGGCGGACATCAAGGCGTTCAGCACCACGGCCCGGGCGGCCGGGGTGCGCAAGATCGTGTTGCTGTCCGGTCGCGGGGAGCCTGAGGCGCTGGAATGCGAAGCGATCGTGCGGGATTCGGGCCTGACCTGGACGGTCGTGCGCTGCGCCTGGTTCGCGCAGAACTTCAGCGAGGGCGCCTTCACCGATTTCATCCGCGGCGGCGAGTTGGCGCTGCCCACGGGGGACACTCCGGAACCCTTCGTGCACGCGGACGATATCGCCGAGGTGGCGGTGGCCGCGCTGCTCGATGACCGGCACGCCGGTGAGGTGTACGAGCTGACCGGTCCGCGCGCGCTGTCCTTCGCCGAGGCGGTGGCCGAGATCGCCGCGGCGGCCGGGCGCGAGATCGCCTTCATCCCGCTCACCCGAACCGATTTCGTGGCCGCGCTGACCTCCTACGGCGTGCCCACCGACGAGGTCAGCCTGCTCGACTACATGTTCGCGACCGTGCTCGACGGGCGCAATTCACATGTCACCGACGGGGTGCGCCGCGCGCTCGGACGCGAGGCGCGCGACTTTGCCGAGTATGCGCGCGAGGCGGCGGATTCCGGGGTCTGGGCGGTCGCGCCGGTCGCGTAACTTGTCGGTGCCCGCGCCTAGAATGGGTATCAAACAGGTTGTACAGCAAAGAATTCGGATCACAGCCCGAAGCGTCGACGAGGCCGCGAAGGGATGAAAGACGGGGAGTTGCCGGGTGCACCCGGTAGCGTCGTATCGATGGCCGCTACGACGCCCGCTCCCCGGATCCGGAAGGCGCGAACGGCACTGTTCGCGGTGTTCGGCCTCAACGGGATGCTCTCCGCAGTCTGGATCGTGCACATCCCCGCCGTCACCGCGCGCACCCACGTCACGCCCACCACCCTGGGCATGCTGATCCTGCTCATGGCGGCCTGCGCCATCGCCGGCATGCAGGCCGCCGGCCCCCTCGCGGACCGCTTCGGCAGCCGCACCCTCACCGCCGTCGCCGCCACCCTCCTCTCCCTGGCCCTCCTCGGCCCCGCCTACGCCACCTCACCCCTCACCCTCGCTCTGGCCCTGTGCGCCTTCGGTTTCGGCAACGGCGCGATCGACGTCTCCATGAACGCCCAGGCCGTCCACATCGAGCGCGAATACCCCCGCCCCATCATGTCCGCCTTCCACGCCTTCTTCTCCTGCGGCGGCTTCCTCGGCTCCGCCTACGGCGCCACCACCCAACACACCCACTGGCCCATCCACCTCACCTTCGCCCTCGCCAGCGCCTTCGGCCTGGCGACAGTCGCCATCGCGATCCCGCGACTGCTCCCCCACACCGCTCCGGCGACCACCGCTACCCCCGACGAATCCGCGCCACTGGCCGGGGCCGCCGCCGGGATCGATCCCGCAGCGGCCCACCCTTTTCCGGCCGACCGCGATACTTCCATGGGGGATGCGGCCGCCCGCGCGGCGATCGACAGTGCGGGGAGGCCCGTGGCCGAACCCGCTGCCGCCACGCCCGATTCGTCCGAAGCACTCGGCAATACCCGGCGCATCGGGCGCATCGGGCGAAAAGTGCTGGCGCTCGGGCTGATCGCGTTCGCGCTGTTGATGGCGGAAGGCGTGGCGGCGGATTGGAGCGCGCTGCAGGTCCAGGGTCGGCTCGGGGTGGACGCGGGCACGGCGGCGCTGGCGTTCACAGGGTTCTCGCTCACTATGACGCTGGGGCGATTCGCGGCGGATCGGGTTAGCGGCCGGTACGGGCGGGTAGCGATCGTGCGCTGGGGAACACTGTTGGCCGCCATCGGATTCGGCCTGATCGTGAGCTCGGGGTGGCTGCCACTCACCCTGCTGGGTTGGACGCTGTGCGGCATCGGACTCTCGGGCGGCGTGCCCCAGGTCTTCACCGCCGCGGGCAATCTGGGGTCGGCCAAGGCGGCCACCGACATGTCACGGGTGTTCGGGCTCGGCTATGTCGGCCTGCTGGCGGGACCGGCGATCATCGGCTGGCTCGACAAGCTGGTGCCGCTCACCGCCGCGATGGCGGTGCCACTGTGCGCAATGCTGTTGTGCGCCTGGGGAGCCCGATCGGTCGCCGCCAATCCTCCGGCGGCCCGCGAGGGATAGGCCGCGGCCGATCAAGCGGTGCGCGGGCCGCGTTCCCGGGCGGTTGCGCCGAAGTCGCCGATGATTTCGGCGTGGTCGAGGAAGTCGTCGACCATGCGGTGGTTGAGGACGGCGAGGGCCTTCAGGTCCTCGGGGCTCCAATCGGCGAGGGCGTCGCGCATCCAGCCGCGCATGACCTGGCGGAAGGCCTCGACCGCGCGGCGGCCGGAGTCGGTGGGGCGCACCAGCTGTGCGCGGCGGTCGTCGGGGTCCGCGACCCGCTCGACGTAGCCGGTCTTCTCGAGGCGCTGGATCTGGCGGCTCACGTGCGGAGCCTCCACGTCGAGGCGGGTCGCGACCTCGCCCAGGCGCATCGGCTCGTCGGCGTCGGCGAGCAGTCGCAGCAGCGGCACGCTGGCCCGATCCATGGTCAATCCGCACTGGACCATGGCCTGGTCGTGGCGGCGCACACGGGTCAGCAGGTAGGCGACACGGGCCAGCGCGCGCTCGAGTTCCACGATGTGACCTGGGTCAACTTCGGTGGCGTTTGTGGCTTCCGGTCCCGGCATGTGGTTATCTTACGAAACCCATTTACTTAATTTTGGTAAGTAAGCCAAAGGATCACCGCATGACTACGACCGCTGTCGGTCAGGTCGCCGGGACCAAACCCGACGACCATTCCAAGGCCCACCTCGGCCTCACTCTGCTCGCGCTCTGTGCGGCAGGTCTGGTCGTGTCGCTGCAGCAGACCGTCGTGATTCCGCTGCTGCCGCGCTTCATCACCCAGCTGCACACCGATGTCGCCGGGGTCACCTGGCTGTTCACCGCCGCCCTGCTCTCCGGCGCGGTCGCCACTCCCCTGCTCTCCCGCTTCGGCGACATGTACGGCAAGAAGCCGATGGTCATGGTCGCCATGGGTGTGCTGATCGCCGGTTCGGTGGTCTGCGCCTTCGCCACCACGCTGCCGGTCTACATCTTCGGCCGCGCCCTGCAGGGCATCTCCTCGGCCATGATCCCGCTGGCCATCGGCATCATCCGCGACACCTTCCCGCGCGAAAGACTGGTCGGCGCAATCGGAATCGTGTCCGGCACCATGGGCGTCGGCGGCACCGTCGGCCTGCTGGCCACCGGCGTCATCGCCGACCACACCACCGACCCGCATCCGGTCTTCTGGCTGACCGCCGGCCTCGGCGTGCTCGCCACCGTGCTGATTCAGGTGAGCGCCAAGAACAATGGCGTCCGCCACGGCGGCAAGCCCGACTTCATCGGCGCGGCACTGCTCGCCGCCCTGCTGATCTGCCTGCTGCTGGGCATCAGCGAGGGCCCGCGCTGGGGCTGGGGCTCCGGATCGGTGCTCGGATTGTTCGGCGCCGCTGCCGTTCTGGCGGCCGTCTGGGTGTTCGTGGAACTGAAGGTCGAACAGCCGCTGGTGCGCCTGCAGCTGCTGGTCGGGCCGCAGTCGCTGTCGGCCAACGTGGCCTCGGCGCTGCTGGGCTTCTCGATGTTCGGCGCGTTCTCGCTGGTGTCCAACTTCATTCAGACCCCGGAGAAGGTGGTCGGCTACGGCCTGTCCGGCACCGTGCTCTCGGTCGGCCTCTACGGCATTCCGAGCGCGGCGCTCATGACGTTCTTCTCGTTCAATACCGGCCGCATCTCGGCCAAGATCGGACCTGCCTACACGCTGGCCATCGGTTCGGTGTTCGCCGGGCTGTCCATGGGGTGGCTGGCGCTGTCGCACGACCACGGTTACGACATGATCGTCGCGCAGATCCTGCAGGGCACCGGTTTCGGCATCGGCTACGCGGCGCTGGGCAGCCTCGCGGTGCAGCACGTGCCGATGAGCGAGAGCGGGATCGCCTCGGGCATCAACTCTCTGGTGCGGACCGCGGGCGGTTCGATCGCGGGCGCGATCACCGGCTCGATCCTGACCGCGCACGTGCTGAATCTCGGCGGGCACGCCTTCCCGACCGAGGGCGCGTACGTCGCCAGCTTCACGACGTTGGGAATCGGCGCGTTCGGCGCTGCCGCGGTCGCACTCGGCCACGGCATTCGCCACAAGGGGAATTGAACAACTCTCGTAACTCTCAGGGGCTTCGCCCCCGAACCCCCAACTACGTCAGAACTTCGGTGCGGTCGCCGTCGACCACTACCACGTGGTCGTCGGTGAGCGCCCAGTGCTCCACACCTGCTGCGGCGTACTCCCGCACCAGTTTTCGAGATAACCCGTCCGGATCGGTCGGGGAATCCAGGTGCGGGACGATGCGGCGGTCGACGAGACCCAGTCCGTCCCAGCGCGGTTCGACGCCGCAGACGGGGCGGACCTCGTTCGGATCGTCGATGGATTCGATGCCGTGCAGGTCGGGTTGCATGACGCAGGCGCCCGCGCTGTAGCCGCCGTAGACCAGGGCGTCCTCGGCCAGGAGCCTGGTCAGCGCGAGATCGGCTCCGCTGCGGGCCATTTGGGCGCGCAGTACGAAGGTGTTGCCGCCGCGCACCCAGACCATCGGGAACTCGCGCAGCCGCCGCTCTACCTCATCCGGGCGGTCGATGTACTCGCGCAGGTCGACCACCTCGGGCTGGAAGCCCAAGCGGCGCAGCGGAATCAGATCGCTGGTGACCGCGCTCTGCCAGGCCGCGGGCCAGCCGTCACAAGCGTTCGGGACGAGCGCCACCGGGCCCGGCGTGCCGACCAGCTCGAGCAGCCGGTTCTGGTGTGCGCCGAAGTGGTAGCTGGACAGGAACAGTCGCATGGGATCAGATCGTGAAGGCGAGGCTGCGGACCAGGCGATTGCCGAGGTCGGTGTCGCCGGTGACGGTGATCCGGTCGGCATGATCGTCGGCCGAGGTGCGGCCGCCGCGCAGGCGGGCATAGAGGCCGGAGTCGAGGGTGACCACGACCGTGGCCGGGGCGTCGAGGGTTTCGACGACAGCGGCCCGCCCGCCGTCGACCGCCACATTGATCCGCCCCGGCACCGGACCGGTCAGCTCGATGGTGATCCGTGAACCATCCGGCGCGCCCGCACCCTTGACCACCGCCTTGCCCAGTGCGGGCAGCAGTTCCGCGAAGGCCGCCCTCCCGCGCGATCCGCCCTCGTCGACGGAAACGCCCAGCGCATCGGCGATATCGTGCTCGTGCATCCAGCAGTCGAAGAGACGGATGCGCATGAACCGGCCGTAGGGGGCCATGCCCACCGGGGTCGGAACGAGTTCGGCCCAGGCCCCGGGGGTGGTCTGCTCGAGGGCCTTCAACCGGCGGCCGGTCACCTCCAGGAACCGTTCCAGCAGCTGCGAACCGGCGAGCGGGCGCAGCGAGTCGATCCACTTCTCGTTCAGCGCGCCGATGTCATTGCGAATGTGCACCCCGGCCACATCGATATCGGGGGTCGGCTCGCCCAGCAGCAGCGATTCGGTGCCGATCACGTGGGCGACCACGTCGAACACGGTCCAGCCGGGCAGCGGCGAGGCCGTGCGCCAGCGGTTTTCGTCCAGGCCGTCCACCAGCCGGGTAATGGCGTCCCACTGGTCGGATAAGAGGGCCGTGATCTCGGCGCGGTCGGGCACCGTGTCGGTCATGCGGTGGTCTCCCTTTCCTCATCGGCGAGCCGGTCCAGGCCGGATCGCAGGGCTGTGGCGGTGCGCTCGGTGTCGTGCGGGCGGCGCAGCACGAAACCCCTGGCGAAGCGCAGGAAATCGCCGTTGTGCCGCGGAATGACGTGCAGGTGCACGTGATGCACGGTCTGGAAGGCGGCCTTGCCGTCATTGATCAGCAGGTTCGCGCCGTGGGCGCCGAGTCCGGCGCGGCGCATGGATTTCGCCAGGCGATGGCCGAAGGAGAACAGCAGCGCGCCCACGGCCGGATCCAGTTCGTCCAGATCGGTGGCGTGCCGCTTGGGGATGACCAGCGTGTGACCCCGGGTGATGGGCCGGACGTCGAGGAACGCCAGCAGGGTGTCGTCCTCGTAGATCTTGGTCGCCGGCGCGTCACCCGCGACGATCCGGCAGAAGATGCAGCCACTCACCGTCCAGACATTACGGCGTACAAGTGATGTGCGACACCCCCTAGACGACCCCGACACGGCCACAACTGGATACACACCTACCGGTAAGTAGCAGCATGGAATAGTTCGTACTTGTCCACGACGGGACCCCGGCCGAGCATGGAGTTGTCCGGTTTTCTCGCCACACCATGTGATGGGCATCTCCGCTACGCTCACCGCGAACCAGGTACAGTTGCGAGAATTCTCACGAACTTACTATGGAGTAAGTTCGGCCCACCGTTGGACCGGTGACGCGGCCCGACCCGCCAGGGTGGTCCTGGGTTCACCACGAGAAGGAAGTTTGACAAGTGGACACAACGCAGAGCGCACAGACCGCTGCGCCCCGCGGTGCGACCGTCGGCGTGGTTCGTGAGACGAACCCGGACGAACGACGCGTCGCATTGGTGCCGAAGATCATTCCGGCCCTGTTGAAGCAGGGTGTGGAGGTGGTCGTCGAGGCCGGTGCCGGTCTGGGCGCATTGATTCCCGACGAGGCGTACACCGAAGCCGGTGCGACGCTTGGTGATCCGTGGTCCGCCGATGTGGTCGTGAAGGTCGCTCCGCCCAATGACGCCGAGATCGCCAAGCTGGCATCGGGTCAGACGCTGATCGGCTTCCTCGCGCCCCGCAACGCCGACAACAAGATCGGCGCGCTGAAGAGCGCGGGCGTGCAAGCCTTTGCGGTGGAATCGATTCCGCGTATTTCCCGCGCCCAGGTGATGGACGCGCTGTCCTCGCAGGCGAACGTGGCGGGCTACAAGGCCGTGCTGCTGGCCGCTAGCGAATCCACCCGATTCTTCCCCATGCTGACCACCGCCGCGGGCACCGTGAAGCCCGCCACCGTGCTGGTGCTCGGCGTGGGTGTGGCCGGTCTGCAGGCGCTGGCGACCGCCAAGCGTCTCGGCGGCCGGACCACCGGTTACGACGTGCGTCCCGAGGTCGCCGATCAGGTGCGGTCGGTGGGTGCGCAGTGGCTGGATCTGGGTATCGACGCCGCCGGTGAGGGCGGGTACGCCCGCGAGCTCACCGATGACGAAAAGGCCCAGCAGCAGCAGGCTTTGGAAGATGCCATCAAGGGTTTCGACGTGGTCGTGACGACCGCGCTCGTGCCCGGTCGCCCGGCCCCGCGCCTGGTGACCGCCGCCGCCGTGGAGGGCATGAAGCCCGGCAGCGTGATCGTGGACCTCGCCGGCGAGACCGGCGGTAACTGCGAATTGACCGAACCCGGTAAAACCGTTGTGCGCCATGGCGTCACCATCGCCTCGCCGCTGAACCTGCCGGCCACCATGCCGGAGCATGCCAGCGAGCTGTACTCCAAGAACATCGCCGCCCTGCTCGAACTCATGCTGAAAGACGGTGCGCTGGCACCGGATTTCGAGGATCAGGTGCTGGCGGATTCCTGCGTGACACGTGAGGTGGAAGCCTGATGTACACCGAATTGCTGGCGAATATCGCGATCCTGGTGCTGTCCGGGTTCGTCGGCTTCGCCGTGATCTCCAAGGTCCCCAATACCCTGCACACCCCGCTGATGTCGGGCACCAACGCCATTCACGGCATCGTGGTGCTGGGCGCGCTGGTGGTGTTCGGCAAGGTGTCGCACCCGTCGGTGCTGATGCAGATCATTCTGTTCGTGGCCGTGGTGTTCGGAACCCTGAACGTCATCGGTGGTTTCGTGGTGACCGACCGCATGCTGGGCATGTTCAAGGCCAAGAAGCCCGCTGCGAGCGAGAAGGCGGGCAAGTAAGCCATGGACAATCTGGTCAATATTCTCTACATCGTCGCGTTCGCGCTGTTCATCTACGGTCTGATGGGCCTGACCGGTCCCAAGACCGCGGTGCGCGGCAACCTGATCGCGGCCGTCGGCATGGTGATCGCGGTCGTCGCGACGCTGATCTCCATCCGTGACACCAGCAACTGGATCATCATCGTCGCGGGCCTGGTCGTCGGTGTGGCACTGGGTGTTCCGCCCGCACGCTTCACCAAGATGACCGCCATGCCGCAGCTGGTCGCCGCGTTCAACGGCGTCGGCGGTGGCACCGTGGCGCTCATCGCCTGGGCCGAATTCATCGACACCAAGGGCTTTTCCAACGTTCACGAGCAGCCGTCGGTGCACATCGTCATCGGCTCGCTGTTCGCCGCGATCATCGGCTCCATCTCCTTCTGGGGCTCGATCATCGCCTTCGCCAAGCTGCAGGAACTGCTATCGGGCCGCCCGATCAGCGTCGGCAAACTGCAACAGCCACTCAACCTGCTGCTGCTGGCCGGAGCCATCGCCGCGGCCGTGGTGATCGGCATCGGCGCCACCAATGACGGTGTGCCGCAGTACTGGATGATCGCGCTGCTGGTGCTCGCGGGCATCCTCGGCCTGATGGTGGTGCTGCCCATCGGTGGCGCGGACATGCCCGTGGTCATCTCGCTGCTCAACGCCCTCACCGGTTTGTCGGCTGCCGCAGCAGGTTTGGCGTTGAACAACACCGCCATGATCGTGGCGGGCATGATCGTCGGCGCGTCCGGCACCATCCTGACCAACCTGATGGCCAAGGCCATGAACCGCTCCATTCCGGCCATCGTCGCGGGCGGATTCGGTGGTGGCGCAGCGGCTCCCGGCGCTTCCGGCGGCGGCGAGCAGAAGCAGGCCAAGGCAACCTCGGCCGCGGACGCCGCGATCCAGATGGCCTACGCCAACCAGGTCATCGTGGTCCCCGGCTACGGCATGGCCGTCGCCCAGGCCCAGCACGCGGTCAAGGAGATGGCGGCCCTGCTCGAGGCCAAGGGCGTCGAGGTCAAGTACGCCATCCACCCGGTTGCCGGTCGTATGCCCGGCCACATGAACGTGCTGCTGGCCGAGGCCGAGGTGTCCTACGACGCCATGAAGGAAATGGACGACATCAACGGCGAATTCGCCCGCACTGATGTCGCCCTGGTCATCGGCGCCAACGACGTCACCAACCCGGCCGCCCGCGAGGACGCCTCGTCCCCGATCTACGGCATGCCGGTCCTCAACGTCGACCAGGCCAAGTCGGTCATCGTCCTGAAGCGTTCGATGAACTCCGGCTTCGCCGGCATCGACAACCCGCTGTTCTACGCCGACCACACCTCCATGCTGTTCGGCGACGCCAAGAAGTCCGTCGGTGCCGTCACCGAGGAACTGAAGGCGCTGTAAGCGGTCGTCAACGACAAAGGCCCGTGTCCGAAAAGGACACGGGCCTTTGCCTTTTCAAGACATCTCCGCACCTACTGCGCGAGCAGCTGGGACACCGTGACGAAGCGGTAGCCCTGATCCTTCAGCCCCTGCGCGATGCGCGGGATCGCGGCGAGGGAGGGTGCGCCGGTCGCATACATGGTGTGCAGCAGGATGATCGAGCCCGGGCGCACCTTCTGGAGGGTCTCGGTCACGATTTCGTCGGTGGTGGGGGTCTTGCCGGAATCGGGTTCGACGTCCCAGGTGACCGTGGTGCGGTTGTGGCTGGACAGGTATCGGGGCAGGGCGAAGAGCTTCTTGCCGTTCGGCGGGCGGAAGGTGATCGGGCCCGTGTAGCCGGTTTTCGCGATCTCGGCGTCGGTGCGTTCGACCTCGTCGCGCACGAAGCCCGGCGTCACGAAGATCATGCGCTCATGGTGGTAGGTGTGGTTGCCGATCTCGTTGCCGGATTCGGCGATGGCGCGGCCCTGGTCCGGATGGGCGGCCAGCTCGCTGCCGATGAGGTAGAAGGTGGCCGGAATACCTGCGTCGGCAAGGGTTTTCAGGATTTCGGGGGTGCGGTCGGTGGGGCCGTCGTCGAGGGTGAGGGCGACGATCTTCTCCGAGGTGTCCACGCGCGGGACGATCCGGCCTGCCACCTGGTAGGTGCGCGAGTTCATCAGCACGTACAGACCGACACAGCTCAGCACCAGCAGCACCAGCGCGAGCGCGCCGCCGACCAGCAGCTTGCGTTTCATGGGAGCGATTATCGCCGAGGGTTATTGACCTCAAGGTCCAGAATGGCTACGGTCGTACTCATGGGCAGGCCACGCAACTTCGACGCGGACACCGTGGTGGAGCGCGCGATGGAGGCGTTCTGGACCTACGGGTACGCGAATACCTCGCCCGCGCAGCTGGCCGAATGCACCGGGATCGGAAAAGGCAGTCTCTACAACGCCTTCGGCAGCAAGCGGGAGTTGTTCGACCTATGCATGGCACGGTATGACCGGATGGGCACCGACCTCGCCCGGGAAGTGTTGTCCCAGCCCGGAACCACGCGCGAGCGGCTGCAAGCCTGGATGCGCTGGGTCGTGGACAGCGACCTGGCGCAGCCGGTACCGCGCGGATGCATGGTGGTGAACACCGCAGCCGAACTCGGCGGGCACGATCCTGCGGCCACCAAAGCGGTGGCAGCGGCCCACGCGCACATGACCGAGGTGCTCGCCGAGCGCATCGAACAGGGCAAGCGCGACGGCGACATCCGGCCCGAGATCGATGCCCGCGCCTACGGCGAGTACCTGATGAATGCGATCGGCGGCCTTCGCGTATCGGCGCGGATCTCGGATGCCGCGACGCTGTACCGGATCGTCGACACCACCCTGTCCACCCTCTGAATACCTTCTCCCCCTTGTGAATCGGGCCGCATCCGGCGGCCCTTTTCTTTAACCCAGTTTTTGACCCACAGTTCAAGAAAGGCAAGGATCATGGATCTCGGACTGAACGGCAAGACCGCACTCGTGACCGGCGCAAGCAGGGGCATCGGGCTGGCGGTCGCCGAAGCGCTGGCCGACGAGGGCGTGCGGGTGGTGGGCGTTGCCCGGACCATCACGCCGGAGCTCGAAAAGGTCGCGGCGGCAACCGTTTCCGCCGACCTCAGCACCACCGAGGGCGCGGTCGCGGCCGTCACGTCGGCGCTGGAGCAGGTCGGCGGGCTCGATATTCTCGTCAACAATGTCGGCGGCGGCGACGGTGACAAGCTCACCCTCGGCGGCTTCCTCGACATCCCGGACGAGCAGTGGCGAAACATGTTCGACCTCAACCTCTTCGGCGTCGTCTCCACCACGCGCGCGGCGCTGCCGAGCCTTATCGAACGCAAGGGCGCGGTCGTGAACGTGGCCTCGATCAACTCGCGGCTGCCCGCGGTCGGGCCGGTCGGCTACAGCGAGGCCAAGTCCGCGCTCAGCTCCTTCAGCAAGCGGCTCAGCGAGGAGTTCGGGCCCGCCGGAGTCCGGGTGAACACCGTGTCCCCGGGCGTGGTCCGCACCTCGATCTGGGACGGATCCGAGGGGATCGGCGCGAAGCTCGCGGCGGCCAACGGCCTTGCGCAGGACGACTTCCTGGCCGCGATCCCGGAACAGTTCGGCATCGCCTCCGGGCGCATCTCCGAGGCCGACGAGGTGGCGGCGCTGGTCACCTTCCTGGCGTCGGAGCGGGCCGCCAATATCGTCGGCGCGGATCTGGTCATCGACGGCGGGACCGTCAAGACCCTCTGATCACAGGTAGAGGCCGGTGCCGTGTTCGGGGTGGGTATTGGCGACGGCGTGCAGATCGCGTTCGCGCAGCACGTAATACGCCTGCGCCTGGATCTCCACCTCGAACTGGTCATCGGCGCTGAAGAGCACCTGATCACCCACCGACACCGCGCGGACGTGCGAGCCCACGCCGCAGACCTCGCCCCACGACAGGCGCTTGGCCACCTGGGCGGTGGCGGGAATGAGAATGCCACCGCTGCTGCGGCGCTCGCCCGCCTCCGGGCTGAGCTTGACCATCACTCGGTCGTGCAGCATCTGGATTTCTAGCTTGGCATCGGACACGGCGGCAGTGTACTGCGCGAGGACGAGCGGTTACGCCTCGGTGTCCGGGGCCGGGCCAGGAACGGCCTGCGGGGCCACGATGCGGCGGATGGCGTCCTTGATCCAGGCGCGCTGCGCCTCCGGATCGATATCGGGGCCGAGGGTGAACTCGGCGACCTGCGGAACGGCCATGGGGTAGTTGATCATCGACATGAGCAGCATGAGGATCTGACCGGCGGGCATGTCCGCGCGCATCAGGCCCTTGGACTGCGCTACCTCGACCTTCCGGCGCTTCTCCAGGTAACGGCCGCAACGCAATTCGCCGGCCGAGGCGTTCTCCCGGCCCAGTTCCAGGGCCTCCCACTGCAACAGGCGCAGCAGTTCGGGATGCTCGCGGTGGTAGTCGATGTGCTGATCGATCCAGGCGTCGAGGTCCTCGATATCGGTGGTGACCGAACCGGCGACGGCCAGCATGGTCTTCTCCAGGACCTGATGGAACAGCTTCTCCTTGTCGCCGAAATAGGCGTAGATGAGCTGCTTGTTGGCCTTGGCATTGCGGGCGATGCGGTCGACACGCGCGCCGGCGATCCCGTACTGCGCGAATTCCGCGGTCGCGGCCTCGAAGATGCGCGCCTTCGTCGCCTCGGGATCCCTGATGCCTGCCATGGCTTCGATGGTAACCAACTAACTGGTTGACAAGGGGCGGGGCTCGATGGAATAACTGTAACCAACCGGTTAGTTACATGCTTCGAGCTTCGGCGCAAAGGCGCGCCACGCCTCCTCCGCCCCCTTCACGTTCGGGAGAACGACGTGACCACACTCGAAAATCGGCCCGCCGCAGCGGTTTCCGTCGGGCTCGAGTTCGCCACCCGCTGGCGGGCCCTGCCCGTCATCCTCAGTGCCATGTTCATGGCGATGTTCGACTGGTTCGTCGTGAACGTCGCCGCGTCCTCGCTGCAACACGACCTGCACGCCGGGGAAGCCGCGCTCGAACTCATCGTCGGCGGCTACGGCTTCGCCTACGCCTCGGGCCTGATCACCGGCGGCCGCCTCGGCGACCTGCACGGACACCGGCGGCTGTTCGTGATCGGCATGCTCGCCTTCACCGCCGCCTCACTGCTGTGCGGGCTCGCGCCCACCGCCTGGGCGCTGGTCGCCTTCCGCGTCCTGCAGGGCGCCACCGCGGCGCTCATGGTGCCGCAGATGCTGGCGCTCATCAACACGCTGTTCCCGCCGCACGAACGCCCCAGGGCCATGGCGGCTTTCGGCGCCACCATCGGGCTCGGCGCGGTGTCGGGCCAGGTGCTCGGCGGGGTGCTGCTCGACCTCGACCTGTTCGGCTGGGGCTGGCGCAGCATCTTCTACATCAACGTCCCGATCGGGCTGGTCGCGGCGGCGCTGGCCGCGCGCTGGCTGCCCCGGCACGAGCAGACCCATCGGCCGAAGCTGGATCCGATTGGCGCGCTGGGCATCTCGGCCGCGCTGGCGCTGCTGCTGGTGCCGATCACGCTGGGCCGGCCGGAAGGCTGGCCGGTGTGGACCTGGGTCAGCATGCTGGCCTCGATCCCGGTGCTGCTGCTCACCCTGCGCTACGAGAACCGGCTGACGGCGCGCGGTGGCGAACCGGTGCTCGACACCGGCATGGTGCGCGAACGCGGATTCAGCCTCGGGCTGGTGATCGCGGGCGGATACCTGACCTTCTTCGCCGGATTCATGTTGTGCCTGACCCTCATGCTGCAGAACGGGCTCGGATTGTCGCCGCTCACCGCGGGATTGGCGTTCGCGCCGCTGGGGCTGTGCTTCGCGGGCAGCTCGTTCTTCCTCGCGCCGCGGGTGGCGGCGCGGATCGGGAACCGGGTGATGGTGGTCGGGACGCTGACCAGTCTCACCGGGCTGGCGATCACGCTGGGCGTGCTGTTCGGGATGGGTTCCGACGTCACCGCGCTCGCCCTGATCCCGGGGATGATGATCGTCGGCACCGGGAACGGGCTGACCATTCCGTCGGTCGTCGGGGCGGTGCTGTCGTCGGGGATTCCGGCGCGGCAGGCGGGCATGGCGGCGGGAGTGCTGACCACCTCGCAGCAGTTCGGAAACGCCATCGGCGCAACGGTTCTCGGGGTGATCTTCTTCAGCGCGCTGGGTGCGAAGCACGGCACCGGCGGGTACGTGACCGCGATGGAGATGGCCGCGCTCGGCGGGTTCGCGGTGCTGGCCGTCGTGCTCGCGGCGGCGCTGGCGCTGCCGAAGGCCGCTCCCGCGCACTGAGCCTCACTCACTCGATGACTACGGGTCCCGGACAAAAGTGTCCGGAACCCGTAGTTTCGGGTTTGTGGACATCGATCTCGACGGACTGCGCGGTCTACTGCCAGCGGGCATGGTGGTGACCGATCCGGATGTGCTGGGCGCGTATCGACAGGATCGGGCGCTGGATCCCGATGCCGGAATCGCGCTCGCATTGGTCAGGCCACTGACCACCGAACAGGTCGCGGCGACCGTGCGGTGGGCGCACGAGCACCGGGTGCCGATCGTTCCGCGCGGGGCGGGGACCGGGCTCTCCGGCGGGGCCACCGCGCAGAACGGGGCGCTCTTGTTGAGCACCGAGAAGATGCGTGAGATCAGCGTCGACACCGTGACGCGGACCGCGGTGGTGCAGCCCGGACTGCTCAATGCCGAGGTGAAGCAAGCCGTGGCCGAGCATGGGCTGTGGTATCCGCCGGATCCGTCCTCGTTCGAGATCTGCTCGATCGGCGGGAACGCCGCCACCAACGCCGGCGGGCTGTGCTGCGTGAAGTACGGCGTCACAACCGATTACGTGCTCGGCATGGAGGTCGTGCTGGCGGACGGGACCGCGGTGCGGCTGGGCGGGCCGCGGCTCAAGGACTCCGCCGGGCTGTCGCTGACCAAGCTGTTCGTGGGCAGCGAGGGGACGCTGGGCATCATCACCGAGCTGACGCTGCGGCTGCTGCCCGCGCAGCCGCCGCAGTCCACGGTGGTCGCCACCTTCCCGACGCTGACCGCAGCGACCGACGCGATTCTGGCCATCACCGGCCAATTGCGGCCCTCCATGCTGGAATTCATGGATTCGGTGGCCATCAACGCCGTCGAGGACGAGCTGCGCATGGGCCTCGACCGGGAGGCGGCGGGACTGCTGGTGGCGCGCTCCGACGCGCCCGGCGAGCACGCGGGACACGAGGCCGACATCATGCTGGCCGCCTGCGAAAAGGCCGGGGCGACCGAGGCTTTCCGCACCGACGATCCCGACGAGGGCGAGGCGTTCTGTGCGGCACGGCGATTCGCCATTCCGGCCGTGGAACGCAAGGGGCCGCTGCTGCTCGAGGATGTGGGTGTCCCGCTCCCCCGGCTCGGCGACCTGGTGACGGGCATCGCCGAGATCGCCGCACAACGCGCGGTGCTCATCTCCGTCATCGCGCACGCGGGCGACGGCAACACCCACCCGCTCATCGTCTACAACCCCGCCGATCCCGACGAATCCGAGCGTGCGCACCTCGCGTTCGGCGAGATCATGGACCTGGCCATCGGCCTCGGCGGCACCATCACCGGTGAGCACGGCGTCGGACGCCTGAAGAAGCCGTGGCTGCCCGATCAGCTCGGACCCGACGTGATGGCTCTCACGCGCCGCATCAAGGATGCGCTGGATCCGCACGGGATACTCAACCCCGGAGCGGTTCTCTGATCGGGGCTGCGCCCGACGAAGGGGGGTGTGAGGCTAAGCCCCCACACCCCCTTAAGGAACAATCCGCAGCACAAGGGAGTTCGAACACGTCATGAGCACGAAGCTGGAACACAATGCCGACGCGACCCGCTACGAGATCTACCTCGATGGCACCCTCGCAGGCTACGCCGACTACGCGGAGCAGGTCGACGGCGACCGCAAGATCCGCGACATCCAGCACACCCTCACGTTTCCCGAGTTCCGGGGCCGCGGCGTGGCCGCGCAGGTCGTCGAGTTCGCGTTGAACGACGCGCGCACCGAAGGCTTCTCGATCATCCCCACCTGCTGGTACGTCGAGAAGTACATCGGCGAGCACCCCGAATACGCCGACCTGGTGGGTTAATTCGCGCGCGGCGCGTGGTGGCGCTGCCAGACCCGGAAATGCCGGTCGGCGCTGCCCACCATCGCCTCGCTCACCTTCACGTCGTCGAACCCCGGCAGCGACTGCAGCTTCGCCAGGAACGCGGTGTCGGCCGCCGAATACGGGACCACGCAACCCTTACCCGTCGCCCCGATCAACACGAAGAACACATCCCCGGCGAACGGCCCGTCCGCCGCCGTAATGATCCGCACCTCTGCCAGTTCCGTCCACGCGACCTCTTCCACCCGTCCGTCAGCCAACGTGCGCCGGACGAAGGTGTCGTTGATTTCGACTCCGGCCATGGCTCCATAGTGCCCCCGGCATCCCCACCCGAACAGACCTCAAACCCGTGCTTTACCTGAGGAAGCCGTAAATAAACATCCCGGCGAACCCCCGCACCGCACATCGACGGCGAACCATCCGCTCGGGCAATTCTGCAGTTACCGAACAGATTTCGGCGCGCCCACGAAGGCGAGTCGACCCCGCGCGGCACGCGGCCTGCACCGGCCCACTCCGAATGATCTTGGCGGGCACGGCAGCAGCGAGCCCCGGGCCCCTTCGGGGGCAGCCGCACGAGGCCCTCAGTTAGCTGTTAATAATAACCATTTCAGTGTGACGCACCACACATTGCGGCTACCGCCCGCAAGACGCCTTGACACGACACCCCCGCAGACGAGCGGAGGCGGCCCGAGTCGAAACTCGGAACCGCCTCCGGGACTTACGAATTCGCCGAAAGGATCAGCGGAGGATCTGGCGGGACATGACGACGCGCTGGATCTGGTTGGTGCCCTCGTAGATCTGGGTGATCTTGGCGTCGCGCATCATGCGCTCGACGGGGAAGTCGGTGGTGTAGCCGGCGCCGCCGAAGAGCTGGACGGCGTTGGTGGTGACTTCCATGGCCACATCCGAGGCGAAGCACTTGGCGGCGGCGGAGATGAAGCCGAGGTTCTTCTCGCCGCGCTCGGCGCGAGCCGCGGAGGTGTAGACCATGAGGCGGGCGGCCTCGATCTTCATGGCCATGTCAGCCAGCATGAACTCGGTGTTCTGGAAGGACGCGATGGTCTTGCCGAACTGCTTGCGGTCCTTGGTGTAGGCGATCGCGGCGTCCAGGGCGCCCTGGGCGATGCCGACGGCCTGCGCGCCGATGGTCGGGCGGGTGTGGTCGAGGGTCTCGAGGGCGGTCTTGAAGCCGGTGCCCTCGGCGCCGATCATGCGGTCCGCGGGGACGCGGCAGTTCTCGAAGTACAGTTCCGCGGTCGGAGAGCCCTTGATGCCGAGCTTGTGCTCGAGCGGACCGACCACGAAGCCCTCGTCGTCCTTGTGCACCATGAACGCGGAGATGCCGTTGGCGCCCTTCTCCGGATCGGTGACCGCCATGACGGTGTACCAGGAGGACTTGCCGCCGTTGGTGATCCAGCACTTGGAGCCGTTGATGACCCAGTCGTCGCCGTCGCGACGGGCGCGGGTGCGCATGGAGCCGGCGTCGGAACCCGCCTCGCGCTCGGACAGCGCGTAGGAGGCCATCTCGCCGTTCACGATGTCCGGCAGCACCTTCTGCTTGAGCTCCTCGGAGCCCTTCAGGATCAGGCCCATGGTGCCCAGCTTGTTGACGGCCGGGATGAGCGAGGAGGAACCGCAGACGCGGGCGACCTCTTCGATCACGATGCAGGTGGCGACCGAGTCCGCACCCTGGCCGCCGTAGGCGTCCGGCACGTGCACGGCGTTGAAGCCGGCCGCGTTGAGGGCGGTCAGCGCCTCCTCAGGGAAGCGGGCGTTGCCGTCGACGTCCTTGGCGTAGGGCGCGATTTCCTTCTCGGACAGGCCGCGAATGGCCTCACGCAGCTCGTGGTGGAAGTCCTCGAGCTGGAACAGATTGAAGTCGGGGTTGCCCGCCATGAGGTGTCTCTCCTGGTCGTCGGTACGGCACTCAGTGCCAGTCGAAGCCGAGTATACGTTGAGATAACGCGGCCACGTGCGGGTATTTCGTCACACAAGCATGGCACCGAGTGTCATGAGAGGTGCCGAGTGACGCCTAAAGGGTATCGAGCCGACGCGCGAGAAGATCGGCGACCTGCCGGGGTGAGAGATCACGGGGGAACACCGCGACCACCATCTCCTCCGATGCGGCGGCACTCTCGCGGCCGCCGCGCGGAATCGCCGCCAGCGCCGTGCGCAGATCCGCGGGGCTCGCCTGCGACTCGCCGCGCACCATCCGCCGCAACAGATAGTTGTGCGTCGCGGTCACCGCCGCGGTGAACTGCACCAACGTCAAATCCGAGGTCCCCTGCAACCTCCGACGCAGGTAATCGGTGAACAACCGCTCGTACCGGAAGACCGTCACGATCTCCCGCTCCCGCAGCGTCGGCACCTGCCGCACCACCCGATACCGCCGCGCCGCGATCTCCCGCCACTGCGTGAACCGCTCGAAGACCTCGGCCACGGCCTCGCACACGGCATCCCACGGATCCCCTTGCGCCGCATCCAGGAACGCCCGCGCCTGGGCCAACTGCGACTCGTGGTCGGCGAAAACCACATCCTCCTTCGACCGGAACTGCCGAAAGAAGGTCCGCCGCGAAATCCCCGCCGCCTCCGCGATCTCATCGACCGTCGTTGCCTCATAACCCTTTTCGGCGAACAACCGCAGCGCCTGATCCACCACGGTCAGGCGTCGCTCGGTCGAATCCGCGTCGGCGCGCGGCCGCACAGGCAGGTCACTGGGCATCCGCCAACGGTAGCGGCCCGATGACCAGCGATTGCGCTAGCCCAGGAGCTTGGTGCGGAGGGCTTCGTCCTTCTCGAGGACCAGCTGCTCGAGGCTCGCCTGGAATCGCTCCATGCGGGAACGGAGTTCGGGATCGGAGGACGCGAGGATGCGGACGGCGAGCAGACCCGCGTTGCGGGCGCCGCCGATGGAGACGGTGGCGACCGGGACGCCCGCGGGCATCTGGACGATCGAGAGCAGGGAGTCCATGCCGTCGAGGTACTTCAGGGGGACGGGGACGCCGATGACGGGGAGCGGGGTGGCGGAGGCGACCATGCCGGGGAGGTGGGCGGCGCCGCCCGCACCCGCGATGATGACCTTGATGCCGCGGTCTGCGGCGTTCTTGGCGTAGTCGAGCATGCGCTGGGGGGTGCGGTGGGCGGAGACGACGCCGACCTCGAAGCGGATGCCGAATTCGGCCAGGGCCTCGGCGGCGGCTTCCATGGTGGGCCAGTCGGAGTCGGAGCCCATGATGAGGCCGACCTGGGCAGATTCAGTCATGATGCGGATCCCATCCGTCGGTCCAAACGGCGTGCGACATCCAATGTGCCGCGCGCTCGGCCTTTTCGCGGGTCTCGGCGGGGTCGTCGCCGAGGATATTGAGGTGGCCGATCTTGCGATCGGGGCGCTCGCCCTTGCCGTAGAGGTGCACCTTGGCCTCGGGGAGCCGGGCCGAAAGGTGGTGCAGGCGTTCGTCCATGGACATCTCGGGGGCCTGCGGGGCGCCCAGGATATTGGCCATGACGGTGACCGGGGCCAGCGGCTTGGTGCTGCCGAGCGGGTAGTCGAGGACCGCGCGCAGATGCTGTTCGAACTGGCCGGTGCAGGCGCCGTCCATGCCCCAGTGGCCGGAGTTGTGCGGGCGCATGGCGAGCTCGTTGACGAGCAGTTCGCCGGTGTGGGTCTCGAACAGCTCCACCGCCATCGCGCCGGTGACCCCGAGTTCGGCGGCCAGCCGCAGCGCGAGCGCCTCGGCCTCGGTGGCCTTGGCCTCGGACAGGTTCTGGGCGGGCGCGATGACCACCGCGCACTGACCGTTGCGCTGCACGGTCTCCACCACCGGCCAGGCGGCGGCCTGACCGAACGGCGAGCGCGCCACCATGGCCGACAGCTCACGCTTCAGATCCACCTTGGCCTCGGCCATGAGCGAGACGCCGTGCGCCAGCTGATCTTCGATGATCGGCGCGGCCCCGGCGGCATCGGCGGGCATCCACACGCCGCGGCCGTCGTAGCCGCCGCGCACCGCCTTGAGCACGAACGGCCAGCCGTGCTCGTCGGCGAAGGCCACGGCATCCGAGACGGAAGTCACCTCGGTGTAGGCCGGGATCGGCACGCCCAGCTCGGCCAGCTTGCGGCGCATGCGCAGCTTGTCCTGCGCGAAGATCAGCGCCGACGGCGGCGGCTGCACATTCACGCCCTCGGCGATGAGCGCCTCGAGGTGCTCGGTCGGCACATGCTCGTGATCGAAGGTCACCGCGTGCGACCCCGTCGCGGCCTTGCGCAGCGCGGACAGATCGTCGTGATGGCCGAACACCACGTCCGGCGTCACCTGGGCGGCCGGATCGTCGGGACGCTCGGCGAGCACGCGCAGCCGCTGCCCCAGCGCGATGGCCGCCTGATGGGTCATGCGCGCGAGCTGGCCACCGCCGATCATGGTGACGGTCGGCATCGCGGAGGAATCGAAGGAACGGGCGCTCACGCTGCACCATGTTGTCATGACACCCATCGGGTTCTGACCGGCGGGTCGCATGACAGGTATCTGCCCCTATTTGTACCGGGCCGACAGCCGTCGCGCCGGAGACGTAGACTCGCGGGGTGTCATTTGTCGACGAAGTGGTCAATCGCCTGCCCGCACCGCTGCGGGCCCTCGCGGACCGCCATTACGAACTGCTGAAGTTCGCGATTGTCGGTGCGACCACGTTCGTCATCGACCTGGGCATTTTCTATCTCCTGAAATGGACGATCCTCGACACCAAGCCGACGGTCGCCCGCATCCTGTCGGGCATCGTCGCGGTCATCGTGTCCTACATCCTCAACCGGGAATGGACCTTCGACAAGCGCGGTGGCCGCGAGAAGCACCACGAAGCGCTGTTGTTCTTCCTGGTCAGCGGCATCGGCGTCGGTCTGGCCGCGCTGCCGCTGTGGGTCTCCAGCTATGTCTTCGACCTGCGCCAGCCCAATGTGAGTTTCACCGTCGAGAACATCGCCGACTTCTTCAGCGCGTTCATCATCGGCAACCTGCTGCAAATGGCATTCCGCTTCTACGCCATGAAGAAGTGGGTCTTTCCGGACGAAATGCAGGAACTGCAGGACGAATTCGAAGACCTGGTCAGCGAGAACGAAGAGCAGCTGGGCCACAGCTGAGGGTGACGGTCAGGCGGACGCCGCCGGACGCACTTTCCCCAATGGCCGCGGTGCCGCCGTGCAGGCGGGCCTGCTGCGCCACCAATGCCAGACCCAGACCGCTGCCCGGCGTCACGCTCGCCCGGTAGAAGCGTTCGAAGACCCGCTCCCGCTCCCCTTCCGGGATGCCGCTCCCGTTGTCGTCGATGGTCAGGACGACATGATCATCCGATCGCCGCGCCGCGATCTCGACGCGAGATGCCGCGCCGTGGCGGACCGCATTGGTGACGGCGTTCTCCACCACCGAGCGCAGGCCCGCGGCCAGACCGCGCAGGCGAATCGGCTCGACCTCCTCGGCGATCAAGATCACACCGGAATTCATGCGCCGCGCGTCATCGACGACCTGGTCGATGAGCTGGCCCAGATCGATGTCCTCCCAATCGGATTCGGTGGTGAGGTCGCCGACCGCCAGCCGTTCCAGGGCGAACAGGGTCGATTCGAGGGCGCTCTGGGTGGCGAGGATCTCATCGATGATCTCCGCCCGCTCGCTCTCCGACACCGGCATGGAGCGCAGCACCTGCAGATCGGTGCGCATGGAAGTCAACGGTGTTCGCAGCTCGTGTGCGGCCGTGGCGGCGAAATCCCGTGCGGTGACCAGGGCTTCGTCGGTGTGTTTCCGCTCGGTCGCGATGCGGCCCAGCATGGTGTTCATGGCCTCGGCCAATTCCGTTGTCTCACTGGCCACCGGGTGACGCGGCGTCTCCAGCGCGACGCCTTCCCCCAGCCCGGCCGTGGCCGCGGTCAGCCGCCGCAGCGGCACCACCGCCCGATGCGCGAAATACCAGCCCAGCAGGGCCGCCAATGCGACCCCGGTCAGACCGATGGCCACGATCCGGATCCGCTGCTGGGTGGCCGAATCAGAGACGACGTCATTGGGGACCGTCACCGCGACCGGATTGCCGTCCAGCGCCACGGTCCGTGAGTACTCCACATCCGGGCTGCCCGGATCGACCCGCGTGATGATCACGCCCGGTGACGGCACTGTCGGCAGGGCCGGGAGCGCGGGGGTTCCGGGTGCGGGCGTCGCGGGAGTCGACCGCGGCTCGGCCGGACTGAGCGCGATCGCCTTGATCACGCGACCGGTCTGATTCGCCGCATCGGCGGGCGCGAAGACGAACAGCAGCACCGACATGGCCGCGACCACGACCGCCGCCGTCGCCGCACTCGCGAACGCGACCCGCGCCCGCAACGACATCGGCCGCCGCGCACGCGGCATCCGGAACCGCCTCACGGCTCGGTCCGCAGGACGAAGCCGACGCCTCGGACGGTGTGGATCAGGCGCGGGCATCCGGTGTCCTCGATCTTGCGGCGGAGATAGGAGACGAACACGTCCACGACCTTGGTCTGGGTCTCGAAGTCGTAGCCCCAGACCCGGTCCAGCAGCTGGGCCCGGGAGAAGACCTGGCCGGGCGCGGCGGCCAGCGCCGCGAGCAGATCGAATTCGCGTTTGGTGAGGTCGAGGGGCGTGCCGTCGATGGCGGCCCGGCGCGCGCCCGGCTGCACGGTCAGCGGACCGACCACGATGCGATCGTCGGCGACATGGGCGGGCGTGGGCGCGCGGCGCAGCATGGCGCGCAGGCGGGCGACCAGTTCGCCGAGATCGAACGGCTTGGTGAGGTAGTCGTCGGCCCCGGCCTCCAGGGCGTCGATGCGGTCGGTCACCTCGGAGCGGGCGCTCAGCACGCAGATCGGGATGTCATTGCCCAGCGAGCGCAGGGCCGTGACCACCTGGACGCCATCCAGATTCGGCATGTTCAGGTCCAGCACCATGGCCTGCGGGGCATCGGTGCCGATATGCCGGAGCGCGGCGGCCCCGTCCGCCGCGGTCTCGACCTCGAAACCGGACATCCGGAGCCCCCGCGCCACCGAGGCCAGCACCCTGACGTCGTCGTCCACAATCAGAATCCGGGGACTCGTCACGAGATCAGACGATACTGACGCAGGCTGAGGAGGGTTCTCAGCGAGCCGGGCTCACCACGATGGTGTCGGCGGGCGAGCCGGGCACCGGGCCGCGATCGTCGCGCTGGATGATCACGTGCTGCCCCGGCCCCGGCGTACCCGGCTGCAGCGGGATGGCGGGCACCGCACCCGGCGGGATCGGCATGCCGGGCTCGGCCGGGCGCACGGTGACATTGCCGTCCTGATCCTGGGTGACCAGGACACCCGGCCCACCGGGGACGGCGGGGGTGACCGGGGCGGCCGGTCCGGCGCTGCCCGTATCCACCAGCGCGGCAACCGAATCCGGGGTCGCGGCATTGGCGACCGCGGGAATCGCGAGCACGCCGAGGGCGGCGGCTCCGAGGACACCGGCGGTGACGGTGCGGCGGACGGTGCGCTTCTGCATGACATCTCCTGCTCTCTTGTCGACGATTCCTCGTCGCTTCCTTCTGACGAATCCGAAGGTAGGAAGCGACTTCTCAGCGGCGACTAACGAACAGTTAGAGAACGGATAGAAGATCAGCGCGGCTCGGTGCCGACCGCGATCGGGCGGGAGGCGACACCGGAGGAACCGAGGAAGACCGCGAACAAGGCAGGGCGGCGGCGCTGCAATTCGAGACGGCCACCATCGGCCTCGATCAACGCGCGAGCCAGAGCCAACCCGACGCCCGTGGACCCGGCCGCCGAGAAACCGCGGTCGAAGATGTGCGGGGCCAACTCATCTCGAACACCGTCGCCCTCGTCCGCGACCTCGACGACCACCAGCGGCTCGCTGTCGTCCATGCGTCCGGCCACCGTGCGCACCGACACCGTGCAGGTGCCGCCGCCGTGCATGAGGGCATTGTCGACCAGCACCGCCAGCGCCTCGCGCAGGCGCGAACCCGTCACGGGCGCTTTGAGAGTCGGGTCGCCGAGCAGCACCAGTTTGCGCCCGGCCTCGGCGAACGGATGCCGCCATTCCGCTACGACACTGCGCAATTCGGCGACCACCGGCACCGGATCGCGTTCGGCCGCACCCTCGTCGCGGGAGGCGCGCACCAGTTCGTCGATGGCGTCGGTGAGCCGATCCACCTGTGCCATGGCCTCTTCCGCCTCGTGCACGACCGCCGGATCGTCGTTCACCGACAGCTCGTCCAGCCGCAGGCGCACGGCCGTCAGGCGGCTGCGCAACTGATGCGAGACGTCGGCGACCAGCGCGTGCTCGCGCTGCAGCCGGCCCGCGATTTCCACTGTGGCCGAATCCAATACGTCCGAGACGCGATCCAGTTCGGTGATGCCGTGGCGGCGCGGATCCGCACGGAAGTCACCCATGGCCAGCCGGGCCGCGCGGGCCGCCACATCGCGCAGCGGGTCGGCCACCCGGCGCGCGGTCACCACCGCCACCGCGATGCCCGCGCCCAGCGAGATGAGCACCAGGCCCAGCACCGCGCCCAGCGCCTGCCGCTGCATGGAATGCATTGGGGCCGAGGGCACTTCGAGCCGCAACGAGCCGTCCGTACCCATCGACCAGGACTCGGCCAGCGGATCCTCGATGGTCTCCGCGCCCACATCGATCCGCTTGTTGGACTCCGCCGCGGTCGGATAGATGACGGTCAGCCGCCCGTTGGCCGGAATCAGCAGCCGCACCGCCCGGGTGTCCAGGTCCCCCTGCACCACGCCGTCGCGCTCCTGCCGCGTCACCTCCTCGGAGATGAGTTCGAGCCGGTTGCGCAGTTCATTGCGGTTGATGTCCTCCACCCACTGCCAGGCCGTGAACGCCAGTGGCACACCGAGAACCAGGGTGGTGAGGGTCAACGCGGCCACCATGGACAGCAGGATTCTGCGTCTCATCGTCGAGATGCCTCGCTTCGCCGGGCCTTCAGAAGATTTACGAGCGCGGAAGAGCACAACAACGGATCGGTTCGAACGGCGGAGCTAGTCGGTATTGAACCGGAAGCCTACGCCGCGCACGGTCACGATGCGGCGCTCCGCCACCGGGCCCTCGTCGCCGATCTTGCGGCGCAACCACGACATATGCATATCCAGCGTCTTGGAGCCGCGCAGATCCGCGTCGCCCCACACCTCGCGCAGAATGGTCTCGCGCGAGACCACCTGCCCGGCCCGATCGATGAGCACCTTCAGCAGCTCGTACTCCTTGTTGGCCAGGTTCACCTCGATGCCGTTCACCAGCACCCGGCGCGCCGCGGGCTCCAGACGGATGCCGCCCACCTCCACGGCCTCGTCGCCGATTCCGCTGCGGCGCAACAGCGCTCGCACCCGCGCCAGCAGTTCGGCCAGCCGGAACGGCTTGCCCACGTAGTCGTCCGCGCCGGCGTCCAGGCCGACCACGAAATCCACCTCGTCGGTGCGCGCGGTGAGCATGAGCACGGCCAGTTCGGCGCCGCGCGCCCGCACCTGGCGGCACACCTCGAGGCCGTCCATGCCGGGCAGCCCGAGATCCAGAATCAGCAGATCGTGACCGCCTTCGAGGGCCCGCTCCAGCACGGCGGGGCCATAGCTCTCCACGGTCACCGAATAGCCCTCACGGCCCAGCGCCCGCGACAGCGGCGCGGCGATGGCCTCGTCGTCTTCGGCCAGCAGTACTGCGGTCACGGAACAAGACTACGGGTACGGGCTCGCGGATCCGTATGACCCGCCGCCGTTCGGATTGTTCTGCACCACATCGAAGACCTGGTGGTAGAGCATCGCGTGCACCTTCTGCACATGCGGAATGTCGTCGTATTCCAGCGGATCCTCCGACGACGAGCCGATGATCAGCGTGCCGGTGCCCAGCATGCGGTCGAACAGGCCATGGCGGAACTGCACATTCGAGATCCGGTTCATCGGAATGTCGATACCGGTGTGGGTGAGCACGCCCTGCCGGATCAGCACCCGGCGATCGGTCACGATGAAATGCGTCGACTTCCAGCGGATCAGCGGAGCGAGACTGCGCCACAGCACGATACCCAGCCACACCGCCAGAATGCCGAGCAGCAAACCGGTCTGGAGGGTGCCCTCGGTATTGCGCGCCGACACCCCAAGGCCGAATCCGGCCAAAGCCGTGATCAGGATGAAAGTCACAGCGGGCCAGAACAACATCTTCCAATGCGGATGACGGTGCAGCAGCAGCACCTCTTCGGGCGCCAACGCCTCCTCGGGATAACCCATGGGAGAAACCCTATCGCGCGTAGATGTCGGAATGCCGCACGTCGAACTGCGGCCCAAGGCACAATCGTGCGGTTGCCGGTACGATCGGCTCTCACGAGTTGCCCTACTTACGAGTTGTACCGCGCAAGACCTTCGCTTGTCCCGAGCAAGACCTTTCAGGCTCTACCCGGTGTGCATGATCCAGGAGGCGTGTGTGACCCGCGAGTTGACGCAGTATCAGATTCTCCATGAGCTCGAACCCGTCGCCGAGGCGAATTTGAATCGCCATCTGTCGATGGCCAAGGAATGGCACCCCCACGATTACGTGCCCTGGGACCAGGGCCGCAATTTCGCCGCCATGGGCGGCGAGGATTGGGATCCCTCGCAATCGAAGCTGAGCGAAGTCGCCAAGATCGCGATGATCACCAATCTGCTCACCGAGGACAATCTGCCCTCCTATCACCGCGAGATCGCCGAGAACTTCTCACAGGAAGGCGCCTGGGGCACCTGGGTCGGCCGCTGGACCGCCGAGGAGAACCGGCACGGCATCGTCATGCGCGATTACCTGGTGGTGACGCGCGGGGTGGATCCGGTGGCACTCGAAGAGGCGCGGATGATTCACATGACCAATGGCGCGCAGTCCCCGGATGATTGGGGCGGTTTCCTGGAGAACGTCGCATACGTGACATTTCAGGAGCTGGCCACCCGCGTCTCGCACCGCAATACCGGCCGGGTGTGCAACGACCCCATCGCCGACCGCATGCTGCAGCGCATCGCCGCGGACGAGAACCTGCACATGATCTTCTACCGCACCCTGTGCGGCGCCGGCCTGGACCTGGTGCCCGACCAGGCCATCGAGGCGATCACCAAGGTGCTCACCCACTTCGTGATGCCCGGCCACGGTATGCCCAACTTCCGCCGCAACGGCGTCATGATGGCCAAGCACGGCATCTACGACATGCGCCAGCACATGGACGAGGTGGTCGGCCCGGTGCTCAAGAACTGGAACATCTTCGAGCGCAACGACTTCGGCCCGCGCGGCGAGAAGGCGCGCGACGAGCTGGCCGCCTACATGGAAAAGCTCGGGCAGGACGTGCTCAAGTTCGAGGAGCAGCGCGACCGAATGCTGGCCCGGGAGGCCGCGCGCGGCATCCTGCAAACGGTCTGAATTCCACGGCGGATTCGTGCGCGGCGATATATGCGTTGTGCACGATTCAAAGAACTTCGGTTCGCTAAGGTAGTCCCCCAGTGTGACGAGAGGAATTCCGTTGGGGGATGGCTACCTGGGCCGATACCGCCTCGACGAACTGCTCGGCAGCGGTGGGTCGGCGGAAGTATGGCGTGCGCACGACTCCGTGGCGGACCGTACCGTCGCGCTCAAGGTGCTGGCGCCCGTGCTCACCGCCGATCCCGAATATCGCCGCCGCTTCGAGCGCGAGGCCCGGGCCGCCTCGCTGCTGCACGGACCGCACGTGGTGGCGGTGCACACCTACGGTGAGCTCGAGGGACGGCTGTTCATCGACTCGGAGTTCGTCGACGGCCTCGACATCGAGGCGCTGCTGGAATGGGAGGGCCCGATGGCCCCCGACGCGGCCGTCGACCTCATCGCCCAGATCGCCACGGCCCTGGACGAGGCGCACGCCGCCGGATTGATCCACCGGGACGTCAAGCCCCAGAACATCATCGTCGCCCCCGACGACATCGCCTACCTCATCGACTTCGGCACCGCCCTGCAGGACGGGCAGACCGCCATCACCCAGGCCGGCATGCTGGTCGGCACCCCCGCCTACATGGCGCCCGAACGCTTCGACGGCACCGTCTCCACGCGGTCCGACATCTACTCGCTGGCCTGCGTCCTCTACGAATGTCTCACCGGCGAACGCCCTTTCCGGCTGCGCAATCCGGCCCAGCTCATGCGCGCCCATCTGGAACGCACCCCGGAACCCCCCTCGACACTGGCGCCCGCGGTGCCCGCCGCGCTGGACGCGGTGATCGCCCGCGGCCTCGCCAAGAATCCGGGCGAACGCTATTCCACCGCGGGTGAATTCGCCGCGGCCGCGCGTGCGGCGCTGGCCGACGACCGGCCGACCGTGGTGATCGCCGCCCCCGCTCCCGAGCTCAGGACCGCACTGCGGGCCGTGCGCTCCGAATCCGGCGCGGCGCGAACCCCCGGCACGGAAACGCGAACCGTTGCGCTGCCGACCAACCCGGGCCCGGCGACGGAGCTCGCGGATGCCCGGCCGCGCCACCAATGGACCGCACGGCGCGCACTCACCACGGCGGGACTGCTCATCGCGGGGGCCGCCATCGTGATCGGCACGGCGTGGTTCACCGGCCGCCCGGCGGAATCCGAGCCCGAGCGGGAGCTGATTCCGACGACGGTCAACGCGAGAACCCAAGTCCCGCAATCCGTTCCACCGACCACGGCGCAGCCGGTCGAGCAGCCGCCGGAGACGACCGAAGCCCCGCCGCCCGAGGAGCCGGTCGTCCCCGACACCGCCGCCCCGGTCCTGCCACCGTGGACGGTGCCGCCCCTGCCGCCCCTGCCCTGGACGATTCCCACGATTCCGCTGCCACTGCCCGATCCCGGCGGCAAGCACCCGGACCACCCTCGCGGACCGCGATGAGCCCGCAGCACCGACCCGCATGAACACTGCGACCTTTCGGGGGTAGTGCCCAGGGGAAGACAACTCCCGGCACGAAAGGACTCCCCATGGGGGACAGGCGGTTCGGTCCCTACCGACTCGAGAACCTGCTGGGCAACGGCGGAACCGGGCAGGTGTGGCAGGCCCATGACACGCGCACCGATCGCACGGTGGCGGTGAAACTACTGGCGCGCGAACTCGCCGCCGACGACGTCTACCGGCGACGATTCCAACGCGAGGCGCGCATGGCCGCCCGGCTGCGCGAACCACACGTGGTGCCCATCCACACCTTCGGCGAGGAGGACGGGCAGCTCTTCATCGATATGGCCTATGTGGACGGCTCCGACCTGGGCAAACTACTGCGCACCCGCGGAGCGCTGCCGCCCGTCGAGGCCGTCGACATCGTGTCCCAGGCCGCGGCCGCGCTGGACGAGGCGCACCGGAGCGGGCTGCTGCACCGGGATGTCAAGCCCTCCAACATCATTGTGATGCCGAGCGGGTTCACCTATCTCATCGACTTCGGCACCGCCCAGCAGATCGGGCAGTCGACCATCACCGGCGCCAGCCTGGTCATCGGGACGCCCGCCTACATGGCGCCCGAACGATTCACCGGCACGGCCACACCGCGCTCGGACATCTATTCGCTGGGCTGTGTGCTCTACGAATCCCTCACCGGCCGAAGGCCGTTCCCCGCCGAGGACGCGCCCGGCCAGATGCACGCCCACCTCAGCGTCGACCCGCCGCATCTGACCGATACCGATCCGAGCCTGCCCGCCGAACTCGACGCCGCGATCATCCGGGCGCTGGCCAAGGATCCGACGCAGCGCTTCGCGACCGCGGGGGAATTCGCGGCGGCCGCCCGCACCGCCCTCACCCGTGCCACCGCGTCGGCTACCGCCCCGGTCCCGGTCCCGGCGGCCCCTCCGCCCACCAGAATCATGGCCGTACCCCAGCCGGGCTTCGCCGAGCGCGAGGTCGGCGCGGAGGCCGAGCCGCCGCAGGTCGCGGTGGTGCCGCCGTCGTCCGCAGCTCGCACTCGCGCCGAAACCGCTCGGCCCCAGCGCTTTCCGCGTCGCTTCGCCCTGGTGACCGCCATCGCCGCGGTCTTGGTCGGAGCCGGATCGGGCTGGGCCGTCTGGAGTATGGAGCACCATCCGTCACCGCAGCCGGTCACCACCTCACAGCCGCAACCGCCGCCCGCCTCGTCGGTGCCCGCCGCGACCACCCAGCCGCCCCGCGACACCCGGGTCGAAACCACCGCACCGGCGAATCCCGCACCGGCCCCGCGATCCTCGACCACCGAGGCGCCGGAACTGTCCACCGCGGCACCGCAACCGACCACCACCGCACCGCAACCGGCCCCGCCGAGCGCCTCGGCGGCCCCGACCAACTTCCCGATTCCGTTTCCGGGCAATCTCACGCCCGGCAACCTCACTCCGCCGGGCGAGCCGCAACCGCGCCAGGACACGCCGGGGAACGACGATCAAGGCAACGGCGGCCACGACAAGCCCGACAAGCCGACCAAAACGGCCAAGCCGCCGAAGTAGGTGCGGCGGTCAGTATTCGGCGCGCAGGTGCGTGACGTCGCCCGCGGAGACCGCGCGGTCCCCGATGAGCAGGCGGCCGTTCCCGTCGACGCCGGTGGCGCGGCCGGTGAGCACCTCGCCGCCGGGAAGTTCGGCCCGGACCTCGGCGCCGATGGTCGAGCAGCGCTCGCGGTAGGCGGCCGAGAGATCGGCGATGTCCCAGCCCGAGGCCTCCCAGGTGGTGAACCGGTGCGCGAATTCGCGCAGGATCGCGATCACCAGGGCGCTGCGATCGGGCTCGGCGGCGCCGGACAGCGTCAGCGAAGTGGCATGGGGCACCGGCAGTTCCGCCTCGGTGAGGCTCACATTCAGGCCCACGCCCACCACCACCGCGGGATCCGGTCCGGTGGCGGCGATCTCGGCGAGAATGCCCGCCAGCTTGCGACCGTCGACGAGAACGTCATTGGGCCACTTGAGCACCGCCTTGACGCCGGTGGCCGCGCGCACCGCGTCCACCACCGCGACGCCGGTGAGCAGCGGCAGCCAGCCCAGCACCTCCGGGGCGATTCCGCGCACCCGCGTCAGCACCGACATGGCCAGCTGCGCCCGCGGCGGACCCACCCACTGCCGATCGTGCCGCCCGCGGCCCCGCGACTGCGACTCCGCGATCAGCACCAGCCGATCCGCGCTCGAATCCGCCGCCCGCGCAACCAGATCCGCATTGGTCGAACCCGTCGACTCCACCACCTCGACGGCCGAGAAGAACGCGAGCCCCGGCACCTCGGTGACACTGCGGGCCAGCAAGTCAGCATCCAGCGGCGACCTATCCATAACTCGCACGCTACTACCCCCTGACAGCGAGAAAGGGGCGGACCCGGATTCGGGCCCGCCCCTCTGCTCATTGCGCCCACAGATCAGTGGGCACCGGCCAGAGTCAGTTCAGCGAACTGCATTCGCGCGTACTCCGAAGCCGCGATCTCGGCCATCGCGTCGTCGTGGTCGAGGATGCGGAGGCCGCCGTCGCGCGGGGTGCGCCCGGCATCGGTGCCGGACCCGTCCTTGTCCGAGGTCTCGCTGAACTCCGGATCGAACACTGTCGGCTCCGGATCGCGGACCCGCCAGTTGGTGAACGACGCCGCCGTCGCCCGATCCGATTGGTGTCTACTCCAGCTCCACATAACCGCCTCCCCTGGTCGTCGGTTTCGGATGCGACTCCAGGGTCCCCTACAACCGGGTGCGGGCACGACCGATTTTTTTCAGGCGTCGAGCGGTTCCAGGCCGAGCGCACCCGCGGTGAAGCGGCGCACCGTCACCAGGCCGTCCGCCAGCGCCGAGTCATATCCGGTTCGGGCCCAGCCGGTCACGGTCGCGGTGCCGTCAGCGTTGGGCCGGACGCCGATCTCGGCGACCATCTCGGCGGTGGTGGGCACGCACACCGCCCACGAGAAGTGGCTCTCCTGCGCCCATTCCGAGGTCCGCCGGGCCACATACTCCGGATCGGTGATGCCGCCGTCGGCCAGGGCCGGACGGTCGTCGATGCGCTCGTCGGCGCGCAGTGCCCGCAGGTACCAGCTGCCCGCGTTGATCTCGATGGGCTCCATCAGTCGTCCGATCCGCGATCCAGCCGCCGCTGCCGCCGGTCCTCGTGCCGATCGCCCCGATTCCGGCGACGCGAATTGTCCCGGCTGCCGAACAGGGCCGCGCCGGCCAGCGGAATCAGCAGGAACACCCACCACTGGTGACTGACGATCCCGATGATCACGCACAGGATGGTGATCACCGGCATCGCCCGTTCCTGCCACTGCGAGCCGAAGCGCGACTCCCGTTGCGCCGGAACGGCCTTCTCGGCGATGGGCAGCGGCAGATCCGTGAACACCTTGTCGAGGTCGCCACGGGTCAGCGCGGCCGCCACGATCCCGCTGCGCTCGTCGAACTCCGCGACACTGAGCCGGCCGGCCGCGAAATGATCGGACAGCCGCTTCATCGCGTCCTCGCGCTCGGCGGTGCCAATACGGATTTCGGGTGGTTCAGCCATGTCACGACATTAGCGCGAAAGGCCGCCCACCTCGCAGGTGAGCGGCCTTTCGCGAATTGCTTTGTGCTACTTGATCTCGGCGAGCACAG
>NZ_BAFX01000032.1 GCF_000308815.1 Nocardia concava NBRC 100430 | reverse complement strand
AATCACATCCCGAAGGATGAAATCGGAAGAATTAACCAGAGTCCGAAAACCTTGGCAGATTAAACGCCAGCTCGGAAATTAAGCTGACTAAATTGTCCAACCACCCCCACGGGGGTGAGAATGATTGGAACCAAATAAAATATTTGGCACTGACATTCATCGACACACTATTGAGTTCTCAAAGAACACACGCACAAACGATCTCCCGGGCTCTATGTCCCGCTCGATCGTGAGGCAACTTTTCAAGCTTAGCCCCATCCGCACAGCAGAACCAAATCGGCTGGTTGGCTGGGAGCTAGTGTGATCATCAGGCGAAGCTCGTCTCACCGGAGTCGGTGTCCGTGTCGCTCTGACCTGGAATAAGTTACGTGTTGGTTGTTCGCATGTCAAATCGCCTGTTCAGGACGGGTTTTCGCGAACACGTCCCGACACCTGCCGTTCAGTCCGCGGTTCCGACCCGTTCGATCTGGGCCCCGAGCCCGCGCAGGTTCTCCACGAAATCCGGGTAGCCACGGTCGATGTGGAAGACATCGTGGACCTCGGTGACGCCATCGGCGACCAGACCCGCGAGCACCAGACCCGCGCCGGCCCGAATGTCGGAGGACCACACCGGCGCCGAGGACAGGCGCGGAATCCCGCGCACCACAGCGTGATGTCCGTCGGTGCGGGCATCGGCGCCCAGGCGGATCATCTCCTCGACGAAGCGGAAGCGCGCTTCGAAAATGTTCTCGGTGATCATCGAGGTGCCGTCGGCGATCGCGGCCAGGCCGATGGCCATGGGCTGCAGGTCGGTGGGGAAACCCGGGAACGGCAGGGTCGAGAAGTTCACGGCGCGAGGGCGATCCGCCTGCACCACACGAAAACCGTCCGGTTCGAACGAGATTCGGGCACCCGCGGAACGCAACTTGTCCAGCACGAGCGACAGGTGCTTGGGATTGATGCCCGTCACCCGCACGTCACCGGTGGTCATGGCGGCGGCGATGCCCCAGGTGGCGGCGACGATGCGGTCACCGATCACCCGGTGGGTGGTCGGGGCCAGCTTGTCCACGCCCTCGATGGTGAGGACCGAGGTGCCCGCGCCGGAGATCTTCGCGCCCATCCGCACCAGCATGTTGCAGAGATCCACGATCTCCGGCTCACGCGCGGCATTGTCGATGACCGTCTCGCCGTCGGCGAGCACCGCGGCCATCAGGATGTTCTCGGTCGCTCCGACGGACGGGAAGTCCAGGCGAATCCGCGCTCCCTGCAATTCCTCCGCACGCGCCACCAGGCAACCGTGCTCGATCTCGGAGGTCGCGCCCAGCAGTCGCAGACCCTGCTGATGCATATCCAGCGGGCGCGAGCCGATGGCGTCACCGCCGGGCAGCGCGACGACCGCGCGCTTGCAGCGCGCCATGAGCGGACCCAGGACACACACCGAGGCGCGGAACTGGGTGACGGCCGGGAAGTCCGCGTGGTACTTCGGTTCCGCCGGGGTGGCGATGGCGACCGTGCCGCCGTCGATCGACACGTCACAGCCGAGGCCCCGCAGGACCTCGGCCATCAGCGGCACATCCAGGATGTCCGGGCAGTTCGTGATGGTGGTCGTACCCTCGGCCAGCAGCGCGGCGGCCATCAGCTTGAGGACGCTGTTCTTCGCGCCGCCCACCGCGACCTCACCGACGAGCCTGCTGCCCCCGGTCACCAGAAACCGTTCACTCACGGGGGTCAGCCTAGTGGTCCGTTCCCGTGCTCGCGGCGTCTCCGCCCGGCCGCCAAAGTATGTCGCCGTCCGGATTGGCGACGCGACTCAGGATGAACAGCAGGTCGGACAGCCGGTTCAGGTATTTGGCGGGCAGCGCGCTGGTGTCCTCGGCGTGCGCGTCGACCGCTGCCCAGGCGGAACGCTCGGCGCGTCGCGCGACGGTGCGGGCGGTGTGCAGCAGTGCGGCGAGGGGTGTGCCGCCGGGCAGGATGAACGAATTCAACGGTGCCAGAGGCTCATTGAACTCGTCGCACCACTTCTCCAGGCGGTCGATGTAGTCCTGGGTGATACGCAGCGGCGGGTACTTGGGCTCGGCCACGACCGGGGTCGAGAGGTCCGCGCCGGCATCGAAGAGATCGTTCTGTATGGAACGCAGCACGGCGAGCATTCGCTCGTCGGGCTGCCCGAGCGCGATGGCCACACCCAGAGCCGCATTGGTTTCGTCACAGTCGGCATAGGCGATCAGCCGCGGATCCGTCTTGGCAACACGGGAGAAATCGCTCAACCCGGTCGTGCCGTCATCGCCGGTCCGGGTATAGATCCGAGTCAGGTGAACGCTCACGCTGTCACAGTAACTCGGGAGCGCGGGACTATCCGGCGCGGCGGCGGCGGATTCGCTCGGAGGGGCGGGATTCCACCCAGGACAGGAAGGCGGCCATGGCGCCGCGGTCCAATGCCAGCTCGTAATTGCCGTCGCCGTCGGAGCACATGACGATGACCTCGTCGGTCATGATGTCGTACTCGTCACCCTGCGGGGAACGCCGCGGCCCGATCTCGATGGCGAGCCGGCGCATGGAGGAATCCGGGCCGAGTTTCAGACTGGAGAGTTTGTAGAAGAGGAGCGTGTCCTCGTCGTAGCGGATGAGGCCGTGCCGCCAGCCGCCGCCGTGCCCGCGCGCGGGCAGCACCCGCAGCAGCGCGGCGGTGCCGCCGCGGCGCAACATGATCAGGCGATAGGTCGAGGCCAGGGCCAAACCGACAAGCAACAGCACCAGAATGATCAGAAGCCACATCCCGGTCTGCAATGCCGCTCCGTCCCTTCACATCCGCGTTGCTGTCGATCACGAACCGGCCAGAGACCGGGCCCCGCTTTCGGTCGATAGTAGCGACCTCGGAAAGGCGGAGTCCGGCCATCCACCGAATGTGACGTATGCGCTGTTCAGCGGGGTGCAGAAGATATATCAGCCCATGCTGAACGGCTCACCGTAAAGCACGAGGTTGCCGATGAAGTTGGGGGTGTCCACCTCGGCCGCCACGAACGAGCGCGCCTGGGCGTAGCCGCCGCAGCCGTTCACCTCGAAAGCCTCGTCCGTCCAGCTGACACTGGTGTGCGGACCGGAAATCTTGTTGTAGCGCTTGTGTGATTCCATGCCGTAGTCATCGGGCTTCTCGAGATCCAGCATCAGGCGCGCGACGGCCTGGCCGGGCCCGAGCGTGATGCCCTCGGACAAGGATTGGGTCGCCGAGAGCCCGCCGAACGGATTGGCCTGGGTCGCCTTGGTCGGATCGTTCGTGACACCGCCGCTGGCGCCGCTGTTCAGCCCGCCGCTGATGTCCACCTGGCAGCCGACGATATAGCCGGGGCTGATTTTGATCTGGATCTGATTACTCCCGGCGCTCGGGCCGTCGAGGTCCACACTGGCCACACCGGTGGTCCAGACATTGCGGTGCGCAGGGGTGTCGCCCATGGACCCGCTGATCTTGGCCGACTCGTCGTAGATCCGGACCGTCATGGTGGTCCCGTCGGCGAGCTGGCGGGTGATGATTCCGCCCGGGAGCGGAATGAAGGTGTCGGCGTGCGCCGGACCGGCCGGACCGAACCCGAACACCGTCGCCGCGGCCAGCGCCACCCCGAAGACCTTGCCGCCCCGGACGCGAATTGCCTTGCCGTACATGCGATCCCTTCCGTCGGAGTGGCCTCGTCAGCCGATGCTGAACGGCTGGCCGTAGAGGGAGACCTTGTGATAATCCGTGCCGATGATCTCGACCACGGACACCTGACGGGCCTGGGCGTAGCCGCCGCAGCCCTGGATCTCCATCGGAATGTCCTGGTAGTTGATGGTGTAGGTGCCGCTCTTGATCAACTCGATGTTGTTGATGGCGACCCACTGCACCTGGCCCGGCGACAACGGGAAGCTGAAGCCGCCCGAGAGGCTGGGGGTGGCGCTGATGGCGAACGATGAGTTCGCGCTCAGCACACCCAGGTTCACCTGACAACCGACGATGTATCCCGTCGTGAGGTTGGACGACCCGTGCGTTCCCGAGTTGTTGGTGCCCGGGTAGTTCTTCGGCCCGTTGTTGGGACCGACCTCACCGTCCGGGGTCTCCACTTCGGCGGTGACATTGCCCGATACCCACGACGTCCGCCCCGCCCCGTTGGCGGCCAGCGACGGCGAAACGATCGCGCGCTCACCGAGACTGGTGATTTTCACGCCCGGGCCCTCGATGTGCCCGTCGGGGAGCGGCACGGTGACATCCGCGTTGGCCGCACCCGGTGAGAAGAATCCGAGGGCGACCGCGACCACCGCGACTGCCACCCCCCACTTGCCAATACGAAGCCCGCTCATCAACCCCTCGCTCATCAGTGGAGACAAAAAAGCTGAAAACGCTGGAATAGCCGAGGCTTTGCCGGGTGCTTCAGATCACACCCGTAGACCGGCGACAGCATTCAACCACATGTCCATCCCGAAACCCACTCAGTGGGATCGGACGTGGCCGAAAGTTAGAACACGTTCTTATGCTCCGGACAATTCGGAAGTGTTGGAGGAGATTCCGTGGAAATTACCGCCGCCGTCGCCCGCGGAGGGGACAAGCCGTTCTCGATGGAAACCCTCGATATCGAGGACCCGCGCGCGGGTGAGGTGCTGGTACGCATCGTCGCGAGCGGCGTGTGCCACACCGATCTGGTCACCAAGGGCCTGTTCCCGCCCGAGCTGCCGATCGTGCTCGGCCACGAGGGCGCGGGCGTTGTCGAACGGATTGGCTCGGAGGTAACCGGAATCGCCGTCGGGGACCACGTGCTGCTCACCTACGCCAGTTGCGGCACCTGTTCACGCTGCGCCAACGGGCTGCCGCCGTATTGCGAGAATTTCGTGGTTCTCAATACCTCGGGCGGACGATCGGATTTCACCTCGCCGCTGAGCAAAAATGGCGAAAAGGTGATGGGCGCGTTCTTCGGACAGTCGAGTTTCGCCACCCACGCGCTGGTTCCGGCGCGCAGCGTCGTGGTGGTCGACAAAGAGATCGACCTGGTCGCCACCGCACCCTTCGGCTGCGGCGTGCAGACCGGTGCGGGCGCGGTCGCCAATGTGATGAAGCCGGGGCCGAACGATTCCATCGCCATCTTCGGCGTCGGCGGCGTGGGCATGGCCGCGCTCATGGCGGCCCGGGCCATCGGCGCGGGAACCATTGTGGCCATTGACCTTTCCGCGGAGCGCCTGGCGGTGGCCAAGGAGCTGGGCGCGGATGTGCTCATCGACGGCGCGGCCGAGGACGTGGTGGCGCAGATCGTCGCGGCGACGAACGGCGGCGCGAACTTCGCCCTCGACACCACGGCGGTCAATGCCGTCATCGCCAAGGGGCTGGAAGCCTTGGCCCCCATGGGAACCCTGGTGCTGGTCGGGCTCGGCGAGGCCAGCATGGACTTCGAGATCGGCCATCTCACCGGAAACGGCAAGGCCGTCCGGGGCTGCATCGAAGGCAGTGGCGATCCGCAGAAATTCATTCCGCAATTGCTGCAGTGGCATGCCGAAGGCAAGTTCCCGATCGAAAAGATCAGCAAGACCTACAAGTTCGAGGACATCGACACCGCGCTGGCGGACGCCCACCACGGCGGCACCATCAAGCCGATCCTGACCTTCGAATAACCCCACACAACGAAAAGAGCGGCGGCCCCGGGGTTTTCCCGGGGCCGCCGCCCTTTTGCTTCTGCGTCGAGCAGACTACGCGTGCGCAGCCTTCTCGAGGGCGCGCAGCTGGCCCTGTGCCTTGGCCAGCGCGGCCGGGCTCGCATCCGGATCGGCGACGACGGCCTTGGCGGCCGCCTCGTCGATATCGAAGGCGAATTCGGCGGATTCGGCCAGCACGCGCACCGAGGTGGCGGTGACCGAGAAGAAACCGCCGTGCACGGCCGCGACGATGCGCTCGTCATCGTCGGACACGATGGTCACGGTGCCGCCCTCGACCAGCTGGCCGAGCAGGGGCTCGTGACCGGCCAGGATGCCGATCTCACCCTCGGTGGTCTGGGCCGAGACGAAGGACGCCCGGCCCGACCACACCAGTCGCTCGACGGCGACCAGATCAACGGACATATCAGCCATGGGTGACTACTTCCCGGCGATCTTCTTCGCGGCCGCCTCGACGTCGTCCAGGCCACCGCAGGAGTTGAACGCCTGCTCCGGCAGGTGGTCGAACTCGCCCTTGCAGACGCGGTCGAAGTCGTCGATGGTCTGCTCCAGCGGCACGACGGAACCCGGCTGACCGGTGAACTTCTCGGCCACGATGAAGTTCTGGCCGAGGAACTTCTCCAGACGACGGGCGCGGCCGACGAGGACCTTGTCCTCTTCGGAGAGCTCGTCCATGCCGAGGATGGCGATGATGTCCTGGAGTTCCTTGTACTTCTGCAGGATTCGCTTGACCTCGTTGGCCACCCGGAAGTGACGCTCGCCGACGATCGAGGCCTCGAGGATTCGAGAGGTCGAGGACAGCGGGTCGACGGCCGGGTAGATGCCCTTCTGCGAAATCGGACGCGAAAGCTCGGTGGTGGCGTCCAGGTGCGCGAAGGTGGTGGCCGGCGCGGGGTCGGTGTAGTCGTCCGCGGGCACGTAGATCGCCTGCATCGAGGTGATCGAACGGCCACGGGTCGAGGTGATGCGCTCCTGCAGCTGACCCATCTCGTCCGCCAGGGTCGGCTGGTAACCGACGGCAGAGGGCATACGACCCAGCAGGGTCGAGACCTCGGAACCGGCCTGGGTGAAACGGAAGATGTTGTCGATGAACAGCAGCACGTCCTGGTTCTGGACGTCGCGGAAGTACTCGGCCATGGTCAGGGCCGAGAGGGCGACGCGCATACGCGTGCCCGGCGGCTCGTCCATCTGGCCGAAGACGAGCGCGGTGTCCTGGAGGACGCCCATCTCTTCCATTTCCAGGTGGAGGTCGGTGCCCTCACGGGTGCGCTCACCGACGCCCGCGAACACGGAGGTGCCGGAGAACTCACGCGCGATACGGGTGATCATCTCCTGGATCAGAACGGTCTTGCCGACACCGGCACCACCGAACAGACCGATCTTGCCACCCTTGACGTACGGGGTGAGCAGGTCGATGACCTTGATGCCCGTCTCCAGGATCTCGGTCTTGCCCTCGAGCTGGTCGAAGGCGGGCGGCTGGCGGTGGATGCCCCACTGCTCGCCGTCGCGGCCCAGACCCGGGGTGTCGAGGCAGTCGCCGAGGGCGTTGAACACGTGGCCCTTGACGACGTCACCGACGGGCACCGAGATCGGCTTGCCGGTGTCGCGCACCTCGGCGCCACGGATCAGACCGTCGGTCGGCTGCATCGAGATGGTGCGAACGATGTTGTCGCCCAGGTGCTGCGCGACCTCGAGGGTCAGGGTCTTGGCCACCGACGCGAGCGCGATGTCCACGTTGAGGGCGTTGTACAGGTCGGGGATCGAACCGCGCGGGAACTCGACGTCCACGACGGGTCCGATGACGCGGGCGACACGTCCTGTGCCAACCCGAGTTTCAGTAGCTGCGGTCATTGGTTCTCTTCCTGGGCCTTAGTCGCGGTCCGAGCTCGACGCCAGTGCGTTGGCACCGCCGACGATTTCCGTGATTTCCTGCGTAATCTGCGCCTGGCGCAACGAGTTCGCGGTCCGGGTCAGCGAATTGACCAGGTCCGTGGCGTTATCCGTCGCGGCCTTCATGGCGGTGCGGCGCGCAGCCGACTCCGATGCCGCCGCCTCGAGCAGCGACGAGTAGATCCGAGTGTTGATGTACTTCGGAAGCAGCGCGCCCAGCAGGCGATCCGCGTCCGGCTCGAACTCGTACTGGGGCGAGAGCGTCGCCGACTCGGAGTCGGTGAAGCTGTCCGGACCCATGTCGAAGTTCTCGTCCACGAAGGTCACCTGGATCGGGGCCAGGCGACGCACCTCGGGCTGCTGCGACAGCATCGACACGAAACGCGTGTAGACGATGTGCAGTTCGTCGACGCCAGCCATGGTGCCGACCCCGTTGGGGGCCTCCACCTCGCCGTCGGCTCCGGCCATGAACGCTTCCACCAGGTGGTTGCACGCGGCCGAGGCGTCCACGTAGTTGGGCTGCTGCGAGAAGCCCAGCCAGGACCCGTTCACCGTCCGCTTGCGGAAGGTGTAGTAGGTCAGGCCCTTCGCGCCCATGACGTAGAGCACCGGCTCCTTGCCCTCGGAACGCAGGGTGGCCAGCAGCTCCTCGGCGCGCTTGAGCACGTTGGAGTTGTAGCCGCCGCACATACCGCGGTCGGAGGTGATGACCAGAACCGCTGCGCGGCGCGGGTTCTCACGTTCGGTGAGCAGCGGGTGGTTGAGATTCCCACTGGCGCTGGCCAATTCGGCCAGCACCTTGGTGATCTCCTCCGCGTAGGGCTTGGCGGCGGCAACTCGGGCCTGCGCCTTGCTGATTCGCGAGGTCGCGATCAGTTCCTGGGCCTTGGTGATCTTCTTGATCGAGCTCACAGAACGAATGCGGGAGCGCAATTCGCGCACGCTTGCCATTAGCGGTTCACACTCCCTTCATTCGTCGATTCGGTCAGTCGCATGAGCCTCGTCTTACTTCTCGACGTGCTTGCGAGTGACGGAAAGAGACTCGACCTCTTCGTGATCCAGCTTGTCGGCCTCGGCCTCGACGACGCGCGAGCCGTCGGACGCCAGGAAGCCCAGCTTGAACTTGTCGGTCGCGGCCTTGATGGCGTCGGCGGCCTCGCCCTCGAGCACCTTGGCGCCGCCCTGCAGGGCGTCGAAGGAGGACTGCACGGTGGCGTGCAGGTTCTCCAGCAGCTCGGAGTTGAAGCGGCGGATGTCGCCGACCGGCACCGAGTCGTAGTAGCCGGCGTCGACCAGGTACAGCGAAACGACCTGGTCCTCAACGGAAACCGGGGCGTACTGGTCCTGCTTGAGCAGCTCGACCCAGCGCGCGCCACGCTCCAGCTGGGCCAGCGAGGCGGCATCCAGGTCGGAGGCGAAGGCGGAGAACGCCTCGAGCTCACGGTAGGAGGCCAGCTCCAGACGCAGCGAACCGGAGACCTTCTTCATGGCCTTGGTCTGCGCGGCGCCACCGACTCGGGAAACCGAGATACCGACGTTGATGGCCGGGCGGACACCCTTGTTGAAGAGGTCCGACTCCAGGAACACCTGGCCGTCGGTGATGGAGATGACGTTGGTCGGGATGAACGCCGAGACGTCGTTGGCCTTGGTCTCGATGATCGGCAGACCGGTCATGGAGCCCGCGCCCAGCGCGTCGGACAGCTTGGCGCAACGCTCCAGCAGACGCGAGTGCAGGTAGAAGACGTCACCCGGGTACGCCTCGCGGCCCGGCGGGCGGCGCAGCAGCAGCGAGATGGCGCGGTAGGCCTCGGCCTGCTTGGACAGGTCGTCGAACACGATCAGGACGTGCTTGCCCTGGTACATCCAGTGCTGGCCGAGGGCCGAACCGGTGTACGGCGCAAGCCACTTGAAGCCGGCGGAGTCGGAGGCCGGGGCCGCGACGATGGTGGTGTACTCCATCGCGCCGTGCGCCTCGAGGGCCGACTTCACGCCCGCGATGGTGGAGCCCTTCTGGCCGATCGCGACGTAGATGCAGCGCACCTGCTTGGTCGGATCGCCGGTGGCCCAGTTGGCCTTCTGGTTGATGATCGCGTCGATGCAGACCGCGGTCTTGCCGGTCTTGCGGTCACCGATGACCAGCTGACGCTGGCCGCGGCCGATGGCGGTCAGGGCGTCGATGGCGGTGATGCCGGTGGCCATCGGCTCACCGACCGGCTGACGCTCCAGCACGGTGGCGGCCTGCAGCTCGAGCACGCGACGCTCGTCGGCCTCGATCTCGCCCAGGCCGTCGATCGGCGCGCCCAGCGGGTCGATGACGCGACCGAGGAACTTGTCGCCCACGGGAACCGAGAGCACGTCGCCGGTGCGGCGGACCTGCTGGCCCTCTTCCAGGGTGTCGAACTCACCCAGAACGACGGCACCGATCTCGGTGTCCTCCAGGTTCAGCGCCACGCCGAGGACGCCGCCCGGGAACTCCAGCAGCTCGTTGGCCATCGCGGACGGCAGGCCGCTGATGTGGGCGATGCCGTCGCCGGTGTCGGTGACGACACCGATCTCTTCGATGGAGGTCTCGGGGGTGTAGCTCTGGGTGTAGCTCTCGATCGCGCTACGGATCTCATCGGGGGAGATCGTCAGCTCCGCCATGTTCTTCCTGCTCTCGCTGTGGTCTCGAATGTCGGTGTGTAGATGCGCTTTTGAGCGTTCGTCTCTAAGCGAGAGACTGACGCAAGCGCTGGAGGCGGCCGACGGCGCTGCCGTCGATCAGGTCGTCGCCGACGCGCACGACGACACCGGCCAGCAAGGTCGGGTCCTCCTGCACGTGCACCGTGACGGGCTTGTCGTAGATGCGCTGCAGCGACGCGGCGAGGTGCTCGCGCTGCTGCGGCGTCAGGGCCACCGCGGCACGGACGTGCGCCACGATCTGCTCCCGGAGCGAAGCCGCCAGGTCGGACAGCTCGTCGATGGCCTGGCCGGAGTCGCCCTTGTGGCGCAGCACGGCCTGTTCGACCAGCTGCAGGGTGATCTCCTCGACCTTGCCGGCGAGCAGACGCTGCACCAGGGCACGCTTGGCATCCGCCGGCTTGCCGTGGTCCTGCAGCGCCTGCTCCAGGTCCGGGTTGTCGTCGATGATCCGGCCCAGCCGGAACAGCTCGTCCTCGACCGCGGTCAGCCGGCCACGCTCGTCCGCGGCGCGCAGCAGCGCCTCGCGGCCGAGCAGGACCAGCGTGTCCACCAGATCGCGGGCGCGCGACCAGTCCTGAGCCACCGCGGTGGTCAGCACGGCCTGCGTGGTTCCGCTGATCTTGCCGCCGAAGACGCGTTCGGCTAGCTCGGCCCGCGCCGAACTCGACACCGACTTATCCGCGAGCGCCACACGCAGCGAACGGTGGTCGTCGAGGACGGCGACAACGGCGAACAGTTCCGAGCCCGTAGTCGCCGCGACGGTGTCGCTACCGGTCAGAGCGGACCGAAGAGCTTCCCGCGCACGGGAACTCGCCTCGCGGCTCGCTGCGTACATGCTTCCCACTTTCGGCTCGTTACCTTCCGACCCCGATGCCGGCGTTCGCGTCCAGCTCCTGCAGGAACCGGTCGATCGACGCCGACTGCTTGGCCTCGTCGGCCACCGACTGACCGATGATCTTCTCGGCCAGGTCGACCGCGGTGCGGCCCAGCTCGGACCGCAGCTCGGTCACGATCTGCTGGCGCTGAGCCTCCAGCTGCGAGTGACCGGCGGCCACGATGCGGTCGGCCTCGGCCTGCGCATCGGTACGCATCTGCGCCAGGATCGCCGCACCCTGGGTGCGGGCCTCCTCACGGATGCGAGCGGCCTCGAGGCGAGCCTCGGCCAGCTGCTCCTGGTACTGCTGCAGGGTGGCCTGCGCCTCGGCCTGGACGGCCTCGGCCTTGGCGATACCGCCCTCGATCTTCTCGGTCCGCTCGTTCAGCACCTTGGTCAGGCGCGGAACGACGTACTTGGCGAAGACAAAGGCGATAACGATGAAGACAATCGCAGACCAGACAATGTCGTAGGTCTTCGGGACGAGGGGGTTGATGTCCTCCTCGGCCGCGAGCAAAACAATGTTGTTCATCGTTGATTCCTAGTCTTTTGCCGGAATCAGAAAATGAAGCCGGCGACGAGACCGATCAGCGCCAGGGCCTCGGTGAACGCGATACCCAGGAACATGTTGGTCCGGATGGTGCCCTGCAGCTCGGGCTGACGGGCGATGCCCTCGATGGCCTTACCGACGACGATGCCCACGCCGATGCCGGGGCCAATCGCGGCGAGGCCGTAGCCGATGGCGCCGTAGCCCTTGGCCTTCGACTCGGCAACTTCAGCAGCCAGGTACGAGAGGGTGCTCATTTGTGTTGTTCCCTTTCTGTCGCCCACCCGCCGAGGCGGCGTGTGTGGCAGGTTTGTGGTGTTGGTGCGGTGTCGGTCAGTGAGAGTCGGCGTGCTGCGCGAGACCGATGTAGACAGCGGTCAGCAGCGCGAACACGTACGCCTGCAGGAAGACCACCAGGAGCTCGAAGAGGGTGAAGCCGAAGCCCGCGAGCAGCGAGAACGGCGAGAACACCTTCATCCAGGAGGCGGCATCGAACAGGAAGAACTGGGTGGCACTGAAGAACAGCACCAACATGATGTGGCCTGCCAGCATGTTCGCCATGAGACGGACGGTCAGCGTGAACGGGCGCAGCACGAAGGTCGAGATGAACTCGATGGGGATGAGCAGCACGTGCAGTGCGGGCGGCACATTCGGCACCACAATGCTCGAGCGCATGTATTTCCAGAAGCCGTACTTCTTGATGCCCACATAGTTGAAGGTGATGTAGGCGACGACTGCCAGCACGAGGGGCATGCCGATACGCGCGTTCGACGAGATGTTCAGGCCCGGAATAACACCCGAGAAGTTCAGGAACAGCACGGCGAAGAAGATGGACGCGATCAGCGGGAAGAACTTCTTGCCGGATTCCTTACCCAGCACCTCGTCGCAGATCTGTTCCTTGACGAACACCAGACCGGATTCGGCCACATTCTGGAGACCTCGCGGAACCAGCTGCGGGCGGCGGAATGCCGCCATCATCACGATCACGAGAACGGCCGACATGAGGATGCGAATGAGCATCAGACGGTCGAGCTCGAAAGGCGTCCCCTCGAACAGCACTGCTGGAGGGAAGAAGTCGTTGAGTGACGGCGCGTGGAACTCGCCCGCCAAAATGGTGACGCTCAGCGTTCTCTCCCGTGGTCGGCCGCGGGAGATAGTTTTCTCCCGTGGTTCGATCGGACATTGACGATCTGGTGGGTCGACTCAGGTCGGCTCGAAGTTCGTCAGCAGCTGTGGCAGTCACGCCCTGGCGTCTGTACGCGCGTCGGCGACATCGTCGACGGTGCAGAACCGTAGCCCTGAGGGCCCGGTACGGCTGTAAGCATAACCTGCTCTCAGGCGGGTCTCAGGCGACCCCCCCTGTTGATTCGGTTGGCTACAGGTAAAGAGTTTATCAAGTTATCTACGACATTGCGTAGGGGGTCGGAGAAACCCGTGATGAACGGTGTTTCGCCGGGCCGTGCCGGGGCGCGGAGTTAGAGGTCGCGCTCTACCTCGACGGTCGGAACACGTTGGCGCAGAAGGCCGTACGTCTCCGCGCCGAGCACGATGAGCAGCGCGGCGATGACCGTGAAGAACAGCGAGAAGCGGTTGTAGAAGTCGAACTGCTTGAGCACCGCGATGACGACCACGGCCAGCAGCAGCTTCCCGACCCAGCTGCCGAGCAGCACGATGCCCTGCAGGCCGGATTCGATCTTGGCGCTGAACAGCACCGACGCGGCGGTGGTGAGAATGAACGCACCGCCTAGGGCGGCGCCGATCAGGGCGCCCCACAGGCCGGGCAGGCCCGCGAAGATCGACGACAGGATCGCCGAAACCACAACCAGCACAGCCAAACCGGCGATGCCGTAGCGCAATGCCGCGCGCAGCGGGGCGTCGGGACCGGGTTCAGTAGGCGTGCTCACGGTCAGCAACTTTACCCGGCGGCTCGATTATCACTGCGGGGCGGTTTGGCACGAAGTTCACGCCAGGACGGCACCGCGGTCACGATCAACGCGAAAACCAGGCCCGCGGCGAACAACAGGACAACCACGCGGCGATCCGAGATCAACGAGGTGCCGACCGCGCCGAATGCCAGGACGCTCACCCAGAGATAGATCACCAGGACCACGCGACGCTGCGAATGTCCGATCTGCAGCAAACGGTGATGAAGATGCATTTTGTCGGGAGTGGAAAAACTCACACCGGCGCGAACTCGGCGTATCACGGCCAGAACAAGATCGAGTACGGGAATGAACATCACCGCACCCACCAGCAACAGCGGTGACAGCAAACCCACGATGTCGCGCGGGCCGTAACCCTGCAGCGGAATTCGCCCCGACGCGCCCGTGGAGACCGCGGCCAGCATCAATCCGATGAGCATGGAACCGGTGTCGCCCATGAAAATTCGGGCGGGTGCGAAATTGTGCGGCAGAAATCCCAGGCACGCGCCGGCCAGCGCAGCGGCCAGCAGCGCGGGCGGATAGGTGTCGGTGGAACCGCCCACCTCGTAGAGCAAACCCACGGTGAACACGAAAACCGCCACCGCCGCGATGAAACCGAGGCCCGCGGCCAAACCGTCCAGACCGTCCACGAAATTCATGGCGTTCACGACCGTGACGGTGATGCCCACGGTCACCAGGCCGCCCTGCAGCGGATCCAGCACCACGGTCTCGTTGGTGAAGGGGTTGTAGATGGCCACCCAGCTCAGGCCCATCACCGCCATCACGCCCGCCGCGGTGATCTGGCCGACCAGCTTGGTCAGCCAGTCCAGGCCCCAGCGGTCGTCGATGATGCCGACCAGCACGATGAGCGTGGCCGCGGCCAGCACCGCGGGAATGTCCTTGGGATAGTCGAAGCCGCGGCGCAGCGCGGGCAGCTGGTGCGCGAACAGCACGGCCGCCAGCAGGCCCAGATAGATGCCCAGACCGCCCATGCGGGGAATCGGCTTCACATGCACATCGCGCTCACGCGGGATCGCCACCGCGCCGAAGGCGATGGCCAGCACCCGAATTCCGCCGGTGGACAGGAATGCGATGACCGTGGCGACGAGCAGCACCAGCAGCAGCTCCCGGAGCGGGACGACCGCGCCCTGGCTGAATACGCCCTGACTCAGCAGCATCTAACGGGCCGTCACCGCGCGTCGGCCCGGAGCTCCTCGGGCGACATGCCGAGCACCTCCGCGATCTTCTCCACCGGTACCGCGCCCTCGCGCAGCACGCGCGGGGTGTCGGCAGTCAGGTCGACGATGGTGGAGGCGACGGCGTGATCGGCCGGGCCGCCGTCGAGGTACACCCCGACCAGATCGCCCAGCTGCGCCTGCGCCTCGGCCACCGTGGTGGCGGGCGGCTGCCCCGAGACGTTCGCACTCGACACCGCGAGCGGGCCGACCTCGCGCAGCAGCTCCAGCGCGACCGGATGCAACGGCATGCGCAGGGCCACCGTGCCGCGCGCGTCACCGAGGTCCCAGGCCAGCGAGGGCGCTTGCTGCACAACGAGAGTCAGTCCGCCCGGCCAGAACGCGCGGATCAGTTCGCGGGCCTGCGGGCGCACGGAGTAGACGAGCCCGTCGATGGTGTTCCACGACCCGACCAGCACCGGCACCGGCATATCGCGGCCCCGCCGCTTGGCGGCCAGCAGCGCGCTCACCGCCTGACTGTCGAACGCATCGGCGGCGAGCCCGTACAGCGTGTCGGTCGGAATGACGGCCAACCGCCCGGACTTCAGCGTGCTCCGCGCGGCGTTCAGACCGGCGGCGCGGGAATCGGAATCGGCACAGTCGTAGACGGTACTCACGGCTGACATCTTGGCACGGATGCTCGTCCACGCCATCGCCGCGCCCGAGTTTGCGGCCGAATGCGATACCGACCCATCCGAAGCCTTACACAGCACCGAACTCACGAATATGATTGGAAGTATGACGACAAGGATGACGATCACTGTTAATGACCGATTGGCAGCCTTGGTTCGCGAAGCTGCTGGATCGAACATCTCCGAATGGGTGTCGAAGGCGATGACGCAGCGACTGCTCAGCGAAGATGCCGTCGCACTCGCTGCGCACGCAGCAGCTGATCCCACCGGGACAAAGGCCTGGTACGACGATATGGAAGCCGAACACGAGGCCGCGACCGCTGCTGACGGCTCCCATCGCCACCCAAAAGGTGACGCCGCGTGAGACGTGGCGATCTCTACAACTATCGCTCGATCTCTCGCACACAGACGGTACTGGTGGTCTCGGCCGACGAGCTCAACGCAGTTGATCAGCCGATCACCTTGGATGTGACCGACGTCCGCCCAACCGGTGTCCGGTCGATGCTCGCGGTGCCGCTGCCCGGCCACGGCTACATCCTTGTGCGCAATTTCCGAGCCGCCGACCCCGCACGATTCGCGGATTGCATCGGCCAAGCCTCCGCAGAGGTGATGGAGCAACTCGATATGTCGTTGCGAGCGGCCCTGGATCTCAGCGGCTAGGTGCGGCGGGCAGTCACGAAACGCGGCTTTCCCGCGAGGTCAGGGTGCTCGATGACGTCGGTGAAGCCGCCGTGGGCGGTGAAGAGGGCCGCTACGCCGGAGCCGTTGGTGTCGTCGTGTTCGACTGCGGCCGCGCCGTTTTCGCGGAGGAGGCGGGCGATGGTGCCGATCATGGGGCGGATGACGTCGAGGCCGTCGGGGCCGCCGAAGAGGGCGCGGTGGGGGTCGTGGTCGATGACCTCGGGGTCGAGGTCGGCGTCTTCGGGGATGTAGGGCGGGTTGGAGACGACCACGTCGACCTTGCCGTTGAGGTGGTCGAGGATGGTCGGGTCGGTGACGTCGCCCGCGTGCAGGTCGATGGGGGTGTCGCCCTCGTCGGCCAGTTGCAGGGCGTTGCGGCGGGCCCAGGCCAGGGCCTCGGTGTCGAGTTCGACGGCGTGGACCTGGACGTCGGGGCGGGCGTGGGCGATGGCCAGGGCCAGGGCGCCGGAGCCGGTGCACAGGTCGACGACCACCGGCTGGTGCTCGTGGCCCACCTCTTCGAGCTGGGCCAGGGCCCAGGCGAACAGCAACTCGGTCTCGGGGCGGGGAATGAAGACGCCCGGCCCGACCGCCAGATCGATCTCACCCATCGCCGCGGTGCCCGTAAGGTGTTGCAGCGGAAAGCGTTCCGCGCGCCGGGCGACCAGCTTGCGGAATTCCTCCAGCTGGTCGGGGGTGAGCATCGGCATGAGCGCCAACCGGCCGCGATCGACGCCCAGCACATGTGCCGCAAGATTTTCCGCGTCCGCCTGCGGGCTGGGGACCCCGGCGGCGGCCAGGATCTCGATGGCCTCGCGGATAGCCGGTCGCAACGGTGCACGACTCACGGGTTAGCAGCCTTTCTCCCCACGCACATGCTCGCACGAATTTGATTGTCCGGAACGGTCTCCCGCGCAACCGTGCGCGTGCCGAGCGCATCGGGCGTGGCGTCGGGACGCTGGTCTAGAGCTTTTTGCGGTAGTACACCACTCGTTCGCGCTCCTCGAACCCGTTGGCCTGATGGAAGCGGTGGGCGACGGCGTTCTCCAGCAGGGCGTCCGAGCCGAGTTCGGTGCAGCCGACCTCGCGGCCCCACGCCTCGACCGCGTCGCACAGCGCACGGGACAGCCCGTGTAATCGGTGCCCGGGGGCCACGAAGATGCCCTCGAGGAAGGCGACCGGTGAGGTGTCGCAGCCGTTCACGTAGTCGCGCCGGATGCTCGCCTCGGCGTATCCGACGGGTTCGCCCTCGTCGGTCCGCGCGACCAGCACGACGGCGTCGGGGCTGTCGGCCAGTTCCGCCAGCTCGGCGCGGTGATCGGCCTCGTCCGAGACCGGCCAGAGCGCGTAGCGCAGCGGCGCCACCTCGTCGATGGCGTCCGCTGTCATCCGGGCGATACGCATTCCGGCTGTCCCCCAGCCTTACTCGGCCGCCAGGCGGGCGGCGCGATCGGCCTCGCCCAGGGCGTTGAAGAGGTCGTCGAGGTTGCCGTCCAGCACGGAATCGAGGTTGTGGGCCTTGAAACCGATGCGGTGGTCGGCGATGCGGTTCTCCGGGAAGTTGTAGGTCCGGATGCGCTCGGAGCGGTCGACCGTGCGGATCTGGTTGGCACGCCCGGCGGCGGCCTCGGCATCGGCCTGCTCCTCGGCGAGGGCCTGCAAGCGCGCGGCGAGCACCTGCTTGGCGCGAATCTTGTTCTGCAGCTGGGACCGCTCGTTCTGGCAGGTCACCACCAGGCCGGTGGGCAGGTGGGTGATGCGGACCGCGGAGTCGGTGGTGTTGACGCCCTGACCGCCCTTACCGGAGGAGCGGTAGACGTCGATGCGCAGATCCTTCTCGTCGATCTCGACTTCCTCGACCTCGTCGGGTTCGGGGTAGACGAGCACGCCGGCGGCCGAAGTGTGAATGCGCCCTTGGGATTCGGTGACCGGCACGCGCTGCACGCGGTGCACGCCGCCCTCCCACTTGAGCTTGGACCACACGCCGTCGCGGGTGGCCTCCTTGCTCTTGATGGAGAAGCTGGCGTCCTTGTACCCGTCCAGATCGGAGTAGGTGACGCCGAGCACCTCGACCTTCCACCCGGCCCGTTCCGCGTAGCGCAGGTACATGCGCGCCAGGTCGGAGGCGAACAGCGCCGATTCCTCGCCGCCCTCACCGGATTTCACCTCGAGGATGACGTCGTCGCCGTCGTGCGGGTCGCGCGGCGCGAGCAGGTCGGTGAGCTGCTTGTCCAGCTCCTCCACCTGTTCCTGCAGGGCGGGGACCTCGGCGGCGAAGGACGAGTCGTCGGCCGCGAGCTCCTGCGCGGCGGCGAGATCGTCGCGCGCGGTGCTCAGCTTGTTGTAGGTGGCCATGATCGGGCCGAGCTCGGCGAACCGCTTGCCGACGCGGCGGGCCGCGCCCGGGTCATTGTGCAGTGAAGGGTCGGCGAGCTGGGATTCCAGCCCCTGGTACTCGGCCAGGATGTCGTCGATCGCGTTGGGGGCCGTCTTGTCGGCCATCGCGGGTCCTCCTGTCGGGGTGCCGGGTAGGCACACCCGGAAAGTATGTGTGAGCCGTCTCGGCTCGCTGCGACTAGGTGCACAAACGCGCCGACGCCCGGCCCGCGAGGTGCGGGACGGGCGTCGGCGGGGCAGCTAGTTGGCAGCCTTGTTGCGCTTGCCGTAGCGAGCCTCGAAGCGAGCCACGCGGCCACCGGTGTCCAGAATCTTCTGCTTGCCCGTGTAGAACGGGTGGCACTGGGAGCAGACCTCGACCGTGATCTGGCCCGACTCCTTGGTGCTCTTGGTCTGGAAGGTGTTGCCGCAGCCGCACACGACCGTGGTGTCCACGTACGTGGGGTGAATTCCTGCCTTCATGGGTGTCCTTTCGAAGGGCTTTGGGTCGCCTCGCGCAACTGCTGTCCACAGTGGACCGCGATACGAGACGTGAACCAAAACCGACTAGGCATGGTTGCCGACGGAAAAGTATATGCGCTGCAACCGAGTGGTCGTCACGAGGGGTGACACGGGCTTGAACATGCGGTTCGACCGGTTTGTTCCCGCCCGCCACCCCAAGAAACTACGGGCACGCATATTCCGGGGGCTCGAGTGAGGCTGGAAGTCGAGTAGTTCGCTACTCAAGAATGCGAACACTCGTGTTCATAGAGTTCTGTCCAGGTGATAGTCACGCGGCGATCGGAAGGACGAGGCGGTGACCAGGAAGGAAGCGACAGCTGGGGGAATCCTGGCGCTGCTGGCCCTGATGGTCGCCACGGGCTGGTGGTTGGCTCCCGGAGAGTCCGGCAACGCGGTGGGGACCCTGAGCCCGGCCCCACACCCACCGCGGGGGGACGCCACGATCACCTACACAGCGGTCACGGCGCCGGACTACACCGGTGCCGTGACCGCGACCATCCTCGGGTTCATGATCATCGGCGCGGCCGGCATCGGAGCGATCTTCTTCAGCCCGCAGAAAAGACCAAGCCCGCAGATACGCCGACGGCCCCGCCGGAGCGGGGCCGTCGTCGTCAGTTCCGTTGCGCGAGCGACTTATTCGTCGATCGCGCCGGGGGCGGTCTTGGAGACCGTCATCAGGAACTCGATATTGCTCTTGGTCTTCTTCAGGCGGTCGACCATGAGGTCGATGGCCTGATGCGAGTCCAGACCGGACAGCACGCGCCGCAGCTTGTGCAGCACGGCCGCCTCGTCGGGCGACATCAGTAGATCGTCGCGGCGGGTGCTGGACAGGTTCACGTCCACCGCCGGGAACACGCGGCGCTCGGCGATCTTGCGATCGAGCTTGAGCTCGGCGTTACCCGTGCCCTTGAACTCCTCGAAGATGACCGTGTCACCGGTGGAACCGGTCTCGACCAGCGCGGTCGCGATGATGGTGAGCGAGCCGCCGTTCTCGATATTGCGGGCCGCGCCGAGGAACCGCTTGGGCGGGTACAGCGCGGTGGAATCCACACCACCGGAAAGGATTCGGCCCGACGCCGGGGACGAGTTGTTGTACGCGCGGCCCAGACGAGTGATCGAATCGAGCAGCACGACCACGTCCTGACCCATCTCGACCAGGCGCTTGGCCCGCTCGATGGCCAGCTCCGCGACCGAGGTGTGATCGCTCGGCGGGCGGTCGAAGGTGGAGGCGATGACCTCGCCGCGCACGGAGCGCTGCATATCGGTCACTTCCTCGGGACGCTCGTCCACCAGCACCACCATCAGGTAGCACTCGGGGTTGTTGGTCGCGATCGCGTTGGCGATGTCCTGGATCACCATCGTCTTACCCGCCTTGGGCGGGGACACGATCAGCGCGCGCTGGCCCTTGCCGATCGGCATGATCAGGTCGATGATGCGCGTGGTCAGCTTGTTCGGCGTGGTCTCGAGCCGCAGTCGCTGGTTCGGGTACAGCGGGGTGAGCTTGTTGAATTCCGGTCGGCGCTTGGCGTTTTCGACGTCCGAGCCGTTGACCGTGTCCAACCGCACCAGCGGATCGAACTTCTGGCGCTGGTTGCTCTGATCGCCGTCGCGCGGGGCGCGCACCGCACCGGTGATGGCGTCACCGCGGCGCAGGCCGTTCTTGCGGACCAGGTTCATCGACACGTACACGTCGTTCGGGCCGGCCAGGTAGCCGGAGGTGCGGACGAACGCGTAGTTGTCGAGGACATCGAGGATGCCGGCGACCGGCTGCAGGACGTCGTCCTCGCGGATCTCCATCTCGCGGGTCTCGCCGCCACCGGCGTTGCCGCCCTCGCGATCCCGGCCCCGGCGCCGCTCTCGGAAGCGACGGCCCCGACGGCCGCGGCCGCCTTCCTCGTCGTCATCGTTCCGGTCGTCGCGCGGGTTGGCGCGACCGGTGCCGTTCTGGTTCTGCTGGCCGCCGTTCTGGTTCCGCTCACCGCGGTCGTTGCGCTGGTTGCGCTCGCCCTGGTTGCGGTCACCCTGATTGCGGTCGCGACGGCGCTCGCCGCCCTCCTGCTCGCCCTTGTCGGCGGCGGGGGCCTCGGCGGTGGCGGTCTCGGCGTTCGCGGCACCGCGATCGGCACCGCCGCGCTGCTCACGGCCCCGACGCTGACGACCGCGGCCGCGCTGGCCGCCCTCACGATTGTCGTCACCCTCGGCGCGGGCGTTGTCGCCCTCCTCGCGCTTGGATTCGCGAGTCTCCGAAGCGTTTTGGCGCGACTCGGTCTTCTCGGCGTTGTTCGCCGGAGCCTCGGTCTTCGCTTCGGCCTTCACCTCGGCCTTGGCGGAAGCAGCCTCGGCGGGGGCGGACTTCTTCGACTCGGCGGCAACAGGGGCCGACACGGACTCCCCACCCGTCGGCGCGTCCTCGCCCTTGGCCTTCGCGTTCCGCGTGGCCTTGCCGGTGGCGGGCTTCGCCGTGCCCCCCGACTGGTTCTCCTTGATAGCGGCGATGAGATCACCCTTACGCATCCCGGAAGTGCCTCGGATACCGAGCTCTCCCGCAAGCGCACGCAACTGCGGCAACAACATTCCAGTCAGCCCCGATCGTGCGACGTCAGTTTGTTCGCTCATCTTCGAAATCTGTCCGGAGTCACTTTCGCGGCTCCCCGAGGACGCTGAATCGCTATCCGTCCCGGGTGTCGCGAGCAGGTCCGTATCTGTCACGGAAATCCTTTCCTTCCCTCGACCGCCGTGTGCCTGTTCGAGGGTTCCTCCTGCAGTCCGGTCTCTCGCCGGACTCGGATGCCGTATCGCCTGTCCCGCCGGACCGGTGGGTCACCACCACGTGGGCTTCGCCATCGAGTGCTGGTGCTCATCAGAGGTGTTCATTGAACAGCCAGGTGGGAGAGATCATTCCAGATGACTGGCTACCCCCAAGTTTCGAGCCTCAAGCCTCGAGCCTGAGCAAGGAGCCTTTCTGGAGCGATTTGCCCTGATGAAGCACCGGCGTCTGACGCGCACGATGTACGGACTCGCTCAGGATAGCTCCCGCCTTTTGCATCGGCAAGGCAGGCACGCTGTCAATCCACCAATACTCCGCCGGCAATACCCGGCTCGAGTACGCGCATGCCGTCCGCGATCGCGAGTTCGCGCAGTTCTTCGGGGAATTCGCTGGTCGTGAAGGCGAGCACGGTCGGACCCGCGCCCGACACGGTCGCCGCGATGCCGGCCTCGCGCAGCCGTTCCACCCATTTGGTGGTCAGCGGCAGCGCCGAGGCGCGGTAGCCCTGATGTAGCCGGTCCGCCGTGGCGGGAAGCAGCAGGTCGGGCCGCTGCGTCAAGGCGACTACCGCGAGCGCGGAACGGCTCGCATTGAAGGCCGCGTCGACATGCGGAACCGAATCCGGGAGCAGGCCGCGGGTGTGCGCGGTGGCCGAACGCTCCTCGGGAATGAGCACCACCGGGCGCAGCGAGGGGTGCGGTTCCAGGCGCACGGCGCGGTAAATTCGCGCGTGATGTGCGTCGGCACTGCCGTTTTCGTCGGCCGAACGGTCGGTTTCGGTCCAGCACACCACAAATCCGCCGAGAATGCTGGCGGACGAATTATCCGGGTGGCCTTCGAATTCCCCGGCCAGCTGCACCAGCACGTCATCGCCGTAGGCCAGTTCGGGATCGAACTTCGCGGCCAGACCGCGACCGGCGGCCAGACCGCCGACCGCCGCCGAAGCCGAGGAACCCATGCCCCGCGAGTGCGGAATCACGTTGCGGCACACCACGTCCAGGCCGTCGGCCCACACTCCCGCGGCCTGCAGGCCGCGCTCGATGGCCCGCACCACCAGATGCGAAGGGCCCCAAGGCACGTCATCCGCGCCCTCCCCTTCGACCCGGATGGTGAGGCCGGAGTCCGTGGTGGAAACCACAATCTCGTCGTAGAGCCCCAAAGCGATTCCCAAGGAATCGAAACCCGGACCGAGATTCGCGCTGGACGCCGGAACCCGCACGGTGACGGAGATTCCGGCGGGCAGCGTCCGGGTCATGACCTGAGCGTCGCGCGCGGTCAACTCAGGCCAGCTCGAGCTCGTGGGCCACGGCGACCGGGTCGACCGCGATGGGCTTGACCTCGGGCATCCCCTTGAGGGCATTGTCCGGGTCCTTGAGGCCGTTGCCGGTCACCGTGCACACCACGGTGAGGCCGGAATCCAGCCAGCCCTCGGCGCGCGCGGCCAGCAGACCGGCGACCGACGCGGCGGAGGCGGGCTCCACGAAGACGCCCTCCTTGGCGGCGACCAGGCGGTACGCGGCCAGGATCTCGTCATCGGTGGCCGCGCGGAACGCGCCGCCCGACTCCTCCTTGGCGGCCACGGCCTGGTTCCAGGACGCGGGCGCGCCGATCCGGATGGCGGTGGCGATGGTCTCCGGGTTCGACACCGGGGCGCCGTTGACCAGCGGCGCGGCGCCGGCGGCCTGCACGCCCAGCATGCGCGGGCGCGAGGTGGTGGTGCCGTCGGCGTAGTACTCGCTGTAGCCCTTCCAATACGCGGTGATGTTGCCCGCGTTGCCGACCGGCAGCACGTGCACATCGGGGGCCTTGCCCAGCGCGTCGGCGATCTCGAAGGCGGCGGTCTTCTGGCCCTCGATGCGGGCCGGGTTCACCGAGTTCACCAGGCCGACCTCGGGGAAGTCGGAGGTGACCTTGCGGGCCAGCTCGAGGCAGTCGTCGAAGTTGCCGTCCACCTGGATGATCTTGGCGCCCAGCATGACCGCCTGGGCCAGCTTGCCCATGGCGATCTTGCCCGACGGAATCAGCACGGCGCAGTGGAGACCGGCGCGGGTGGCGTACGCCGCGGCCGAGGCCGAGGTGTTACCGGTGGAGGCGCACAGCACGGCCTTCTTGCCGTTGTACTTGGCGTCGGTCATGGCCATGGTCATGCCACGGTCCTTGAACGAACCGGTCGGGTTCGCACCCTCGACCTTGAGGTACACCTCGCAGCCGGTGAGCTCGGAGAGGTGGTGCGCGGGCACCAGCGGGGTGCCGCCCTCGAAGAGAGTGACGGCCTTCCAGTCGGCGGGGATCGGGAGGCGGTCCCGGTACGCGTCGATCAGACCCGGCCAGGGCGTGTGCACGGCTGCGGCTCGTGCTGTTGCACTCATTCCTCGGTGCCTTCCAATCTCAGAACACTGGTCACGGACGTGACGGAGTCCAATTCGGCCAACGCGGCAACGGTATCTGCCAGTGCGGATTCCTGCGCGTGGTGGGTCACCACAACCAGGCGCGCGCCCTCGTTCTGGCCTTCCTGGCGGACCGTCGAGATGCTCACATGGTGCTTGGCGAATTCACCCGCGACCGCCTCCAGCACACCCGTGCGGTCGGCCACCTGCAGGTTCACGTGGTAGCGGGTCGGGGTGTCGCCGATGGAAGCGATCGGCAGCTCAGCATAAACCGATTCGCCGGGGGCCCGGCCACCGAAGAACTTGTTGCGAGCCGCCATCACCAGATCGCCCATCACGGCCGACGCGGTGGGAGCGCCGCCCGCGCCCTGCCCGTAGAACATCAGGCGACCGGCGTTCTCGGCCTCCACGACCACGGCGTTGAACGCGCCGTTGACCGCGGCGAGGGGGTGCTTGCGCGGGATGAGCGCCGGGTAGACGCGCACCGACACCTTGTCCTTGCCGTCCTCGTCGGAGACCCGCTCGGCCATGGCCAGCAGCTTGACCGTGCAGCCCACGGCCGCGGCGGTCTCGAGATCCTCGGCGGTGATCTTGGAGATGCCCTCGCGGTAGACATCGCCCGAGGTCACGCGGGTGTGGAAGGCGACCGAGGCGAGGATGGCGGCCTTGGCGGCGGCGTCGTAGCCCTCGACATCGGCGGTCGGGTCGGCCTCGGCGTAGCCCAGGCGGGTGGCCTCGGCCAGCACATCGGCGTAGTTCGCGCCGGTCTCGGCCATGGCCGAGAGGATGAAGTTGGTGGTGCCGTTCACGATTCCGACCACGCGGTTCACCCGGTCGCCGGACAGCGACTGGATGAGCGGGCGGATCACCGGGATGGCGCCCGCGACCGCGGCCTCGAAATACAGGTCGGCGCGGTGGTTCTCGGCCGCGGCGGCCAGTTCGCCGGTGTAGTCGGCCAGTAGCGCCTTGTTGGCGGTGACCACGGACTTGCCCGCGTTCAGCGCGGCGCCGATCAGGGTGCGGGCCGGTTCGATGCCGCCCATGACCTCGACGACGATGTCGACATCGTCACGGGTGACCAGGGTTTCGGCATCGGTGGTGAGCAGCTCGGCGGGCAGGCCGCGGTCCTTGTTCAGGTCCCGCACCGCGACGCCGCGCAGCACGACGGGCGCGCCGACGCGGTTGCAGAGATCGTCGGCGTGGTCGCGAATGATGCGCACGACCTCGGTACCGACCGTTCCCATGCCGAGGACGGCGACCCCAATGGGATGATCCTGTCCCCACACACCGGTCTTGTTCTCGGTCATGCTTCCACCTCCAAGCTGAGTAGGTCCTGCACCGTCTCACGGCGAAGGATCAAGCGCGCCTTACCGTCTCGCACCGCGACCACGGCGGGCCGGGTGAGCATGTTGTAACGGCTCGACATCGAGTAGCAGTACGCGCCGGTCGCGGCCACCGCCACCAGGTCGCCCGGGCCGACATCGGCCGGGAGCCAGGTATCGCGGATGACGATGTCCCCACTCTCGCAATGCTTTCCGACCACCCGAGCCACGACCGGATCGGATTCGCTGCTCCGCGAAACCAATCGGCAGTCGTACTCGGCTTGATACAGCGCGGGCCGGATGTTGTCGCTCATACCGCCGTCGACACTGACGTAGCGGCGCTGCGCACCCGCGTCGAGCGTGACGTCCTTGACGGTACCGACCTCGTAGAGCGTGATGGTGCCCGGTCCGGCGATGGCCCGGCCCGGCTCCACCGCGATCTCGGGCTTGGGCAGCTCGAGCGCGGTGGCCTCGGTGTCCACGATGTGGCGGACCTTGTCGGCGAAATCGAACAGCGGCGGCGCGTCGTCACTCGGCACGTACGAAATGCCGAGTCCGCCACCGAGATCCAGCAGATGCATCTGCTCGGTCCGGGCCACGCCGAACTTGGCGCCGACCTCGCTGAGCAGCCGCAGCATGCGCCGGGTGGACACCTCGAAGCCGTCGATGTCGAAGATCTGCGAGCCGATGTGGCTGTGCAGCCCGACCAGGCGCAGATTGCGCGCGTCGAAAACGCGGCCGATGGCGTCCAGCGCGGACCCGTCGGCGATCGAGAAGCCGAACTTCTGATCCTCGTGCGCGGTCGAAATGTATTCGTGGGTATGCGCTTCCACGCCGACGGTGACCCGGACCAGCACGTCCTGGACGACCCCGGCGCGGCCCGCGACGGCCTCCAGCCGGTCGATCTCGATCAGCGAGTCGAGCACCACGTGCCCGACGCCCGCCGCGACCGCCTGCTCGAGCTCGACCACCGATTTGTTGTTGCCGTGCATGGCGATTCGCTCGGCCGGGAAGCCCGCGTTCAGGGCCACCGCGAGTTCGCCGCCGGAGGCGACGTCCAGGTGCAGGCCCTCGTCGCGCACCCAGCGCGCGACCTCGCCGCACAGGAACGCCTTGGACGCGTAGTGCACCCGGGCGTTGTCGCCGTAGGCGCGCACCATATCGCGGCAGCGGGAGCGGAAGTCGTCCTCGTCCACGATGAACAGCGGCGTGCCGTACTCGGCGGCCAGTTCGGTCACCGGGATTCCGGCCATGGTGACGACACCGTCGGCGTCGCGAGAAGCGTTGCGCGGCCACACATGTGCGGGCAGTTCGATCATCTGCGCCGGGTCACTCGGACGCTCCGCGATGGTCGGGGCGTGCGGGATGTCCGCGTGGCGGGGTCCGGCGGGGTGGGCACTCATTTACATACGCTCCGGGGCAGAGACGCCTAGCAGGCCGAGGCCGTTGGCGAGAACCTGACGGGTGGCTTTGACCAGCTCGAGGCGGGTGGCATTGAGGGGGCTGACGGCGTCGTCGCCCTGCGGGATGACGCGCAGCGTCTTGTCGGACTGGAAGGGGTGGTAGGCCCCGGCCAGTTCTTCCAGGTAGCGCACCACGCGGTGCGGCTCGCGGGTCTCGGCGGCGGTGGCGACCACCCGCGGGTACTCGCCCAGGGTGCGCACCAGCTCGCCCTCGCGGTCATCGGTGAGCAGCGCGAAATCCGGTGTCACCGAGGCGAAGTCGAAGGCGGCGGCATTGCCGATGATCTGATTGGTGCGGGCGTGCGCGTATTGCACGTAGTAGATCGGGTTCTCGCTGTCCTGCTTGGTCCACAGGTCCAGATCGATATCGATGCTGGAGTTCACCGAGGAGCGCACCAGCGAATACCGCGCGGCGTCCACGCCGATGGCGTCGACCAGGTCGTCGAGGGTGACGACGGTGCCCGCGCGCTTCGACATCCGAACGGCCGCACCGTCTTTCACCAGGTTCACCATCTGGCCGATGAGCACCTCGACGGTGTCCGGGTCGTCGCCGAAGGCGGCCGCGGCGGCCTTCAGCCGGCCGATGTAGCCGTGGTGATCCGCGCCCAGCATGTAGATGCACAGGTCGAATCCGCGCGAGCGCTTGTTCTGGAAGTAGGCGATGTCACCGCCGATGTAGGCGGACTTGCCGTCGCTCTTGATGACGACGCGGTCCTTGTCGTCGCCGTACTCGGTGGAGGCGATCCACCAGGCGCCGTCCTTCTCGTAGAGCTTGCCCGACTCCTTGAGCGTCTCGATGGCCTTCTCGACCGCGCCCGAGGCGAACAGCGAGCTCTCGTTGAAGTACACGTCGAAGTCGACGCCGAACTCGTGCAGGTTCTGCTTGATCTGCGCGAACATCAGCTCGACGCCCTCGCGGCGGAACAGCTCGTGCCGCTCGCCCTCGGGCAGTTCGGCCGCGCCCGGGTTCGCCTTCACGATGGTGTCGGCGATCTCGTTGATGTACGCGCCCGCGTAGCCGTCCTCGGGGGTGGGCTGCCCGGTGGCGGCCGCGACCAGCGAGTTGGCGAAGCGGTCGATCTGCGCGCCGTGGTCGTTGAAGTAGTACTCGCGGGTGACCTCCGCGCCCTGCGCGGACAGGATCCGGCCCAGCGCGTCACCGACGGCGGCCCAGCGGGTGCCGCCCAGGTGAATCGGACCGGTCGGGTTGGCGGAGACGAATTCCAGGTTGATCTTCTGGCCGCCGAGCGTGCCCGCGGTGCCGAACTTCTCACCCGCCTCGAGGATTTTCTCCACGATCGCGCCCTGCGCGGCCTTGGCCAGGCGGATGTTCAAAAAGCCAGGTCCGGCGACCTCGGCGGCGTCGATGCCCTCGGCCTGGGACAGCGCCTCGGCGAGCAGGGTTGCGAAGTCGCGAGGGTTCATTCCCGCTTTCTTCCCTACCTGCATGGCCACATTCGTGGCATAGTCTCCGTGCTCGGGGTTGCGGGGACGCTCCACCTTGACCTCGTCGGGCAGGACCGCAGGGTCGGATCCGCGTTCGACAAGTACCTTCGCCGCGGTAGCACGAAGGAGATCTGCAAGGTCAGCTGGAGTCACGAGTCACTATCCTATGGTCTGAGCAGGTGAACGCCGCGAGCGGGCACCACCGGGCAGGCGCCCAGCAAACGATGCGGCCGTATCGTTTGATTGTCCGACACGTCGAAGAGAGCACCAAAAGCATGCCGAGTAGGACCAGTGCCAAGTCGGCCAAGGCCATCAAGGCCGCGGGCAAGTCATCCGGTTCCTCCCGCAAGGGCGGCGGAGGCGGCAACCTGGGCGGGAAGCGCCAGATTCCCTGGCTCATGATCGGGGCCGTGCTCTGTGTGATCGCCCTGATCGGCGGCATCGCCTGGGTCATCGTGCCGAAGATCCAGGACAAGCAGGCCACCACCAGGGCGCAGTCCGATGTCAAGGAGTTCGTCCCGACCGCGCAGCTGAAGGATCCCTCCGAGAAGATCCCCGGCGTCGTGAAGAAGGACTACCCGGCCGGTCTGCACATCACCGCCAAGCAGCGGGTCAACTACGACCAGGCGCCGCCGTTCGGCGGCCCGCACGACGGATCGTGGGCGAACTGCATGGGCACGGTGTACAGCAAGGCGATTCGCACCGAGAACGCGGTGCACTCGCTCGAGCACGGCGCGGTCTGGATCTCCTACAACCCCGACAAGCTCAGCGGCGGCGACGTCGACAAGCTGAAGCAGTCGGTCAAGGGCCGTCCCTACATGCTCATGTCGCCGTATCCCGGCCTGGACCACGCCATCTCGCTGCAGTCGTGGGGCCACCAGCTGAAGCTGGACAACGCCGGTGACGAGCGCATCCGCGACTTCATCACCGCGCTGCGGCTGAACCAGTACGCCTACCCCGAGGTGGGCGCGGACTGCGCGAACCCGACCTTCAACGTGTCCAACCCGCCCGCCTTCGACCCGAGCGCGCCGGGCCCCGACGCGATCCCGATGGACGGCAAGGGCATTCAGCAGGACCAGAGCGAGCTCGGCGGCGGCAGCGGCATACCGGGCATGCCCGGCGGCATCCCCGGTATCCCGGGCGGCATCACGCTGCCGAGCGACAGCCCGACCGTGCCAGAGGGCGTTCCGGCCATCCCGGCGCCCACCGACGCGTCGACCGAGCCGCAGCAGCCGGCTCCGACGCAGTAATGCCGCCGTTCATGTCCGACGTACCCGATCGCAGCTCCGAGCCCGATCCCTCCGACGCGCCCGCTCAGCATCCCCGCCGCAACCAGCGGCAGGTGGTGTTGATGCTGGCCATCGTGGGTGTGCTGCTCACCGGATTCCTGGGCGGCATCCTGGTGAGCAATGCCATGCACACCACGCCGGAGACGCCCGGCGTGGTGGATGTCGGCTTCTCCCAGGACATGTCGGTGCATCACGCGCAGGCGGTGCAGATGTCGGGCATCGCGCTGTCCGGATCCACCGATCCGGCGGTGAAGCGGCTGGCCTACGACATCCTCACCACCCAGGCCAATCAGGCGGGCCGCATGCAGGGCTGGCTCCAGCAGTGGAACGAGCCCCTCATAGCCCCCGACGGCTACATGGGCTGGATGACCGATATGTCCGCCCACCAGCATTCGGGGACGGCCATGCACTCCGGCGCGGTGCAGACCATGCCCGGCATGGCCTCGGATCAGGAGATGGCGGCCCTCGGCCAGGCCACCGGCACGGCCCTGGACACGCTGTTCCTGCAACTGATGCTGCGCCACCACCAGGGCGGCATGCCGATGATCGAATACGCGGCCCAGCGCGCCGACACCGACGCGGTGCGTTCGCTGGCCGAGAGCATGGCCAAAACGCAGAAGAGCGAGGCCGATCTGATGACCCAGATGCTCACCGAACGCAAGGCCACCCCCCTGCCGATGAACTGACGGGTGTGGGCCGGGCGACCAAAACGCCCGGTCCACCCTCCTTTTTGGCGCAGCGCACCCGATGCGATACGCTTTCCCAGCCCGACCGGGAGACCGGACGGGACCATCCCCGCCCTCGTAGCTCAGGGGATAGAGCGTCTGCCTCCGGAGCAGAAGGCCGCAGGTTCGAATCCTGCCGAGGGCACCACGTAAGGCCCCGATCGCAATCTGCGATCGGGGCTTTTCCGCCTCTCCGGGACTTCAGCGGACGGCAGAGAGCCGTCGCCGGTTCTGCACCCGGGCTTGCGGTTTGGTGCCGAACCGATTTTGGACGTACCCGGCGAGTTACCCGGACCGGCGCGAAATCAGTTGTCACGCTGGGCAACGGAAAGACCGGTGTAACGATTCGTGGCACAGACTGACTGACTTTTCGTGCCATCGTCGTGGATGTGTATTCCGCAGGGCGGGATTGGCGACCAGAGTGGGTACTGCGCATCGCGGTGCCCGGGTGTGCAGGAGGCAGCCGGGCACCGCGGTCGTTTCCGGGGGATTTCAGCGCGGTGCTTCGGTGGTGCCCGGCCGTGCCTTGCCATGTGAAATAGCAACGGGCCGGTATGTTCTGAGGGGTGTCGGAGAACGAGAGCGCCCGGGCCGGACAGCCGCAGCGACGTGTCTCGCGCCCGCTCGCCGGGGGAATCAGCACCGTGCTGGCGGCCACGATCGCGAGTGTGAGCCTGGCCGCGCCGGTCTGCGCGCGGCCGGTGGTACCGGACGCGGTCGCCATCGCCGCGGAGGCCGACACCGAGCAATCCTTCTACGTCCCCGCCGCGGACCGGGTGCCGGGCCCGCATGGCTCGATGATCCAATTGCGGCCGCTCACAGGCGATCCCGCGCTCGCGGGCGCACGCAACTACCTGGTGCTGTACCGGTCGATCGATATGCAGGGCGATCCGGTCGCGGTCTCGGGCACCCTCGCGGTCCCTGAGGGCGTACCGCCGCCGGGCGGCTGGCCGCTCATCTCCTGGGCGCACGGCACCACCGGCGTCGCCGATATCTGCGCGCCCTCGACCGACACCTCCCCCGACTTCCCCGCACACGACTACACCTCGCTGGTGCGCCGGGTACAGGAGCGCTGGATCGCGGCCGGATACGCGGTGGCGCAGACCGACTATCAGGGTCTGGGCACGCCCGGCCCGCACGGGTATCTGATCGGCACCGCCGAGCAGCGCGCGGTCACCGATATGGCAAGGGCCGCACGGGAAGTCGATCCCGATATCGGCAAACGCTGGGTGGCGATGGGGCATTCGCAGGGCGGTCAGGCCGCCATCTTCACCGATGCGCAGGCCCAGCAGTGGGCTCCGGAACTGCAATTGCTGGGCTCGGTGGCGCTCGCGCCCGCCTCCCATCAGGGCATCGGGCTACAGGCCTCGCAGCTGGCCACCACCGCGGGCGTGGCGGGCGCGCTGGCGCCGCTCACCGGCGGCGCGGTGTCGTTCCTGCCGCTGATCATTCGCGGCGCGCAGACGGTGGCGGACCTGGATCCGGCCCGATTCCTCACGCCGCGTGCGCTGTCCATGCTCGGGCAGGCCGACACCGGCTGTATCGGGCAGCTGCGGCAGCCGGACTCCTGGGGCGGACTCAGTGCCGACGACGTGTTCCTGCGCGGCGGCGACCTCACCGGCCTGACCCGCGTGCTGAACGAGAACGACCCCGCCGCACTGTCTTTCACCCAGCCGCTGCTGGTGCTGCAGGGTCGCGCCGACACCACCGTTCCGGCCCTGGCCACCGATGCCATGTTCGCGCAGCAGCGGGCGGGCGGTCAGCCGGTGCAGTATCGCGGCTATCCGGGCGTGGATCACCGCGGCGTCCTGGAGGCCTCGTTCAATGACGCGCTGGCCTGGGTGGACACCCGCTTCGGCCGCTAGCGCAGCCGGGCTCGGTCGTCAGCGCAGCCGCGCGAGGTTCCGCGCTCGTTCCTTCAGCGGATCGCGATCCTTCAACAGGAGCAGTCCGGCCCCGCAGCCCAGGGTGACCACCAGCGCCATCCAGCCGGGCAGCGACGAGATCTCCCCCTGCGGATCCCGATACCAGTGCGGCGAGTAGGCGACGCGCCCGAAACTGCTGCCGCGCAAGGCCACCACCAGGCAGGGCACGATCAGCACCGCGACCGCCACCACGGCGCTGCCCGCGGTCTCGGGCACGGCGACGCCGAAGCAGAGGCCGATGATCAGGCCGGTGAGGGTCACCCCGAGGATCGGGATCACCGGGTACTGATGCGCCAGGTCCGCGGTGCAGGCCGCGAACACGGCCAGTCCCCCGGTCGCGGCCAGCGCGAGCCACGGTGTGCGCCAGCGCCGTCCGGCGGCCAGGCCGACCACCACGGCGATCACCGGGAAGGGCGCGCTCCAATCCGGCCGCGGCACCGCGATGATCGCGCTGCCCGCATTGGCGACGGCGACCGACAGCAGCACGAGGGTCCCGTCACGCCCCGGCAGCAGCAGCGCCGCCACCACCGCGGCGACCACGGTGACGGATACCGCGACGGCGACCTGCGCCGGTGTGCCCGCATGCCGCACGAACCATTCCGTCGAGAGCGCGGTCGCGGTGACGATGACCAGCGCCGACAGGATCGGCCCGATGGCCAGATCGGTATTCTCGTCGCCCGCCGCGGGATCCGTCCGCTGTACCGCGATGCCCACCGCCAGCAGACCGGCCGTCAGCACCATCATCCATACCGGTGGCGTACCGCCGGCGGCCCAGGCGATGAGCGGATTGTCGTCGGCCGAGTCCGGCAGTGAGGTCTGATCGCCGATGAGGATCGCCGACAGCGCCCCGATCAGATACGCGCCGGTCGCGAGCGGCTTGCCGAACACCGCGACCGCGAGCGCGCCGAGCAGGATGCCGCTGAAGATGGAGTCGATGTAATTGACCGTGGTCATGGCCCCCGCGGTGGCCGCGTCCCGATTCCAGAGCTGGTCGATCACCAGCATCACCACGCTGCCGCAGGCCGCGATCCACGCGCTGCGCCGCCCGAGCGCGACCACCAGCGCCGCCGACACCACCGCGAACGCCGCACCCGCCGCCGCGGCGCGGGGCATGTTCAGCACCATCAGATCCAGTTGCAGCACCGGGCCTTCGGCGGAAGAGCCGAGATCGAGCGGGGCCATCAGCAACAGTCCGGCGATCACCGCACCCAGCAGCGCACCCGCCGCCTCGACCGGACCCGCGAATCTGCGGATGTCCGCCGGCGCGATCACGCCCGGCGAACTTGCCAACGCGAACTTCGCGCCCATCTCGTCACCTCTCGTCGGTGATGCGACGCCTTCCGCGTTACAGCAATAACGAACAGCTATCTCCGGCCGAGGTTAACAGGGTTGTTCTGAGCGAATTCTGAGAAGTGCAATCGGTCACACCGACGGGAGCAACCGGTCAGCGGGTCAGGCGCAGCGGAAGCGGAAGGTGGCCAGCGGGGTGATGCCGGGGACCGAGGTGACCTCGAGGGCCGGGTCGCTGTCGAGCCCGCAGCCGGTCGGCGTGCTGATCTGGACCCGGTAGCAGCCGGTCGCGCCGTTGTAGACGGCGGAGCCGTCGAGGCCGGTGGTCACCGTCGCGATCTTCGCTCCCCCGCCGCAGGGCCCGATATCGGCGGCGACGCCGGCCATCGGGAACTGTTCGGGCCCATAGACGGCCTGCACCTTCACCACGGGGTCGCCCGATGGTTCGGCACCCGCCAGCGGTGCCAGCGCGCATGCGGCAGCGAGAACGGATGTGACGAGCAGCGTGCGGCGCACCGGGCCTCCTTGGGTCGAGCCGAGGCGAATTGGCCTCCGCGCCAATATAGGCGGTGCACCGACCGTCCAGTCACATTCTGGGGAGACGGATCAGAGCGCGGAGACAGCGTCCGGGACAGCCACGGTGGCCGGTGTCGAGCTGCCCGCGGTACGGCCCGCCGCCACGCACTGCTCGGAGGTGAAAGCGACTGCCGCGCCGAGCACTTCGAGATCCACCCGGTCGCCGACCACTGGTGCGTCCACGCTCACCCGCCGTACCTGGATGGGCTCGGGGCAGCCGTCGAGATCGAGGGTGAGCATGATGTCCGCGCCCCGGAATTCGGCGGCGCGCACGGTCGCACAGCCGTTGTGGCCATTGGTGATGGCCCGCGCCAGCAGCTGTTCCGGCCGCATCATGACCGCGCCCGCGCCGACGGGCGCGTTCACCTGCACCGGAATCCGGCCCAGCACGGTCTCGGCCGTCTCGGTCCCGATGGTGGCGTCGAGCAGCACGGTGTCGCCGAGGAATCCGGCCGTGAACAGATCCGCCGGTGCGGCGTACACCTCTTCCGGCGTGCCGACCTGGGTGAACCGCCCCGAGCACATGACCGCCACCTGATCGGCGAAGGACAGCGCCTCCTCCTGGTCGTGGGTGACCAGGATGCTGGTCATGCCCGCGGCGCGCAGGGTTTCGGCGACGGCCTGCCGGGTGGCGGCGCGCAGTCCGGTGTCGAGGGCGCTGAAGGGCTCGTCGAGCAGCATGAGCTTGGGCTTGCGCGCCATGGCGCGGGCCAGCGCCACGCGCTGCTGTTGCCCGCCGGAGAGCTGATGGGGGCGTCGATCGGCGTAAGACGGGTCCAGCGAGACCATTTCGAGCAGCTCGGCCACGTGCTCCCGGTGCTTGCGCTTGCCGCCCAGGCCGCCGCCGAGCCCGTAGGCGATGTTCTGCCCCACGGTCAGGTGCGGGAACAGCGCGCCGTCCTGCGCCACATAGCCGATGGCACGGCGGTGCGGCGGCAGCGAGAACCCTTGCCGGGTAATGGTTTCCCCGCCCACGGAGACCGAGCCCGCGTCCGGGTTCTCGAAGCCCGCGATCACCCGCAGCAGCGTGGTCTTGCCGCAGCCGGAGGACCCGACCACCGCGGTGGCGCTGCCGTCGGCGACCTCGAGGCTGATGCCGTCGAGCACCGGCGCGTGTCCGAAGGTCTTCGAAACCTGGTCTACGACAAGACGACTCACAATCCCGCCGCCTTCCTGGATTGAGTGAACAGCAGATAGGTGACCGGCACCGAGGCGATGATCATGATCAGCGCGTACGGCGCGGCCGCCGCATAGTCCAATTCGCCCGACAGCTGCCAGAACTGCATGGCGAGGGTGCGGGTTCCATTGGGCGCCAGCAACAGTGTGGCGGTGAGCTCGGTGGCCACGGCCACGAACACCATGGCCGCCGCCGCGGCCGCCGCGGGCGCGGTCAGCCGCAGCGTGACCCGGAAGAACGTTGCGGTGGGCGACTTTCCGAGCACCTGCGAGGCCTCCTCCAGCCCCACCGGCACCTGTGCCAGCCCGGCCCGCACGCTCACCAGGGCGCGCGGCAGGAACATGAGCGTGTAGGCGGCCAGGATGGTCGCGGCCGTCTGATAGAACGCGGGCAGCCAGCGAATCGACACCGTCACCAGCGCCAGCGCGACCACGATGCCGGGCAGCGAGCTGGTGATGTAGTTGGCTCCCTCGATGATTCGCGCGAATCGTGAGTTCGAGCGGACCGCGATCCAAGCGACCGGGAAGGCGCACAGGGTGGTGATCACCGCGGCGGTGGCCGCCAAACCGAGGGTCTGGCCCAGGGATTGGCCGATCTCGGCGGTGTCCCACACCGCCGAGCCGCCGATCTTCAGCCAGCGTCCGATGGTCCACAGCGGCACGCCCAGGGTGGCCGCCAGCGCACCGGCCAGCAGCGCGAACATCGGAATCTTGCCCAGGCCCAGCCGAATCCGGGCGGCGCCCCGCTGTGCGCCGCCGCCGATGCGCGCGTAGCGGGCCCGCCCGCGCACGGTGGCCTCACCGGCCAGCAGCACCAGGCACAGCACCACCAGCACCCCGGCCAGCGTGCTGCCCGCCGCGCCCGCGAAGCTCGACTGGTACTGCTGGAAGATGGCGGTGGTGAAGGTGTCGAACCGGATCATGGCGAACGCGCCGTACTCGGCCAGCAGGTGCAGCGAAATCAACAGTCCGCCACCGAGAATGGCCAGCCGCAGCTGCGGCAGCACGACGCGGGCGAAAACGGCGACCGGCCCGGAGCCCAGGGCCCGAGCCGATTCCTCCACGGCGGGATCGAGCCGCCGCAATGTCGCCGCCGCCGGTAGGTACACCAGCGGGAAGTACGAGACGGTCGCGACCAGCACCCCGGCCCACAACCCGTGCAGCGAGGGGATCGTGCTCACCCAGCCGTAGCTGTTGACGAAGGCCGGAACCGCCAGCGGGGCCGCGAAGATCGGCCCCCACCAGGCCGCGCCCGGCACGTCGGTGCGTTCCACGATCCACGCCAGGCCGATGCCGAGCGCGACGCAGATCGGCACGGTCAGCACCACCAATTCGGCGGTATTGCGCAGCAATTCGCCCACGCGCGGGCGGAAGATCAAGTGCGCGGTCTCGTTCCATCCGGTGGAGACCAGGGTGGACACGATGTAGCCCAACGGCACGAAGGTGGCCGCCACCAACAACAGCGCGGCGGCGGTGACCAGCCACCCCGGGCGAATGGCCCGGGGAGCGGTCACCTTCGAGGCCCGGGTGGGCACATCGGTCCGAACAGCCACGGTTACAGCAGACCCGCCTCGGTCATGAGCTGCGTGACCTTCTTGGCGTCCAGCTTGCTCGGGTCGATCTTGGGCGCGTCCAGCGAGGCCAGCGGCGGCAGCGCCTTGTTGGCGGCGACGTCGGAGGCCACCGGGTACTCCATGGAGTCACCGTTCTGCAGCACCTCCTGGCCCTTCTTGGAGGTGATGAAGTTCAGGAACTTCTGAGCATTGGCCTGCTTGGTGCTCGACTTCAGCACGCCGCCACCGGAAATGGAGACGAAGGCGCCCGGGTCCTGGTTCTTGAAGTAGAACAGCTGGGTGTTGCCGCTGTTCTCCTTGGTCTTGGCCTGGTCCTTGAACCAGTAGTAGTGGTAGATCACGCCGCCGTCGATCTGGCCGGCGTTGGCGTCCTTCATGACGGAGGTGTTCGTCTTGTCCGCGACGACGTTCTCCTTCATGCCCTTCAGCCACGCCTTGGTGACGTCCTCGCCCTTCTGGGCGAGCAGGGCGGCCACGATGGCCTGGAAGTCGGCGCCGGCGGGGGCGGCGCCCCACTTGCCCTTCCACTGCGGCTGCTGCAGATCGAGCAGCGACTTGGGCAGCTGGTCGGCCGGGAGCTTGGCGGTGTTGTAGACGAAAACGGTGGAGCGGGCGGCGATTCCGGTCCACTTGCCGGTGGACGGGCGGAACTGCTCGGGCACCTGCGCGAGAGTGTCCTTGTCGACATCCGCGAAGAGTCCGGCGTTCTCGACCAGCGCCATGGCGGGCGAGTTCTCGGTGAGGAAGACGTCGGCCTTGGAGTTCTTGCCCTCGGCGACGATCTGGTTGCCCAGGTCGGTGTCACCGCCGCTGCGGATGGTCACCTTGATGCCGGTGTCCTTGGTGAACGCGTCCACCCACTCCTTGGTGAGGGACTCGTGCTGGGCGTTGTAGACCAGGATCTCGTTGTCGTCCTTGGACGAGTTGGAGCAGGCCGTGGTCGCGCCGAGCACGGCGATCGCCGCCAGCGCTCCGGATACCAGTTTCCATCGAGCCGCCGTCATGACCGTCCTTTCACTCGCTCGACCTCACCTCTGAGGTTTGCCTAACCAACGTACAGTCCCACGTGACCGGTTCAAATGCCACCCCGCCAATCGAGGCGGAATCGCTGTAATCTGCGGTCGTTCACCAACCGAAGATCGGCCCGAGTCGAAGGATCTCGATGACCCTGAATCGCCGCACCCCTCTGACCATCGGACTCGGCGTGGCGGCCGTGGTACTCGTGGGCGGAGGCATCGCCACCGCGGTGACGTTGAACGGCAAGGATTCCGGGGTAAGCGACGACAAGCGCGTCGAGACCGCGGTGCGCGACTTCTATACCGCGATGTCCACCGGCGGCGCCTCCCAGGCGGTCGGCAAGACCTGCGCGGGCGACCGCGCCCAGTACGACGCGCTGCCCGAGGCCCAGAAGAAGGCCATGGATCAGGGCAGAGTCTCGATGCGGGTCGATTCGGTCCAGGGCATCACCATTACCGGCGATCGCGCCACCGCCGTCACCCTCGGCACCTTCAGCGTGCCCGGCGCGGCGGACAGCAAGCGCTCCGCCAATGAACACCTGCGCAAGGAAGACGGCGTATGGAAGGTCTGCTCCACCGACGCGAAATAGGACGGCCATGACCTGCTGCGGCCCGAATCGGCGGCAACTGCTCGGCATGATCGCGGCAGCAGCGACGATCCCGGCGGTGTGGGCGAGTCCGGCTCGCGCACAGCCGGGTTCGCTCGTGGTGACCGACCTGGAGGTCGTGACGATCACCGAGGCGTCGGTGGTCTTCACCTGGACGACCCTCGGTCCCGATGCGGCGGGCAATCCCGTTCCGGTCGAGACCGACGGTGAGATCTGGCTCGGCCCCGCCGACGGATCCGGGCTGCGGCAGGTCTTCGGCGACTCGCGCCCGACCGCCTACCACTACGCGGAGGTCACCGGCCTGGAGCCGGGCCGCACGTACCGCTTCGAGGCGCGCTCGGCGGGCATCGCGGCGACACCCGCGGTGAATGTGGTGACACGGCAACCGAATACACCCGAGGCACAGGGCGTCTTCACCACGCTGGTGCCGCCGCCCGGCCGTCTGCTGCGAACCCTCGCGCTCACCAACGACATTCACTACGGCGAGGAGGTCAGCGGCATCATCACCGCGGGCCTGCCGCCCGGTTTCCGCCAAGAGCCCGGTCTCGCACCGTATCCCGAGGTCATGCTGTCGGCGCTACTGGACGATATGCACCGCCCCGATCGCGCCGTCGACCATCTGCTGCTGGCCGGTGACCTCACCGCCGAGGCGACGCCCGAGCAGGTGCACGGTGTTCACGCCCACCTCGTGAACTGGGGTGTGGCGGGCCGGGACTGGTTCGCCGCCCGCGGCAATCACGACCGGCCGCACGTCGGCTCGGACTACGCGGGCTGCACCCCGTATCTGGACCACAACGACTGCTGGGGCGATTCCTTCTCCGCCAGACAGCAATTGGTGTCGCACGAGGTCGGTGAGCTGCGACTGATCGCGCTCGACACTACTGAGTTCGATATCGCGGGCGGCAACCTGGACCGATCCCAGCTCGACGAACTGCGCGACCTGCTCACCAGCGATCCCGACCGCCCCACACTGCTTTTCGGCCACCACCCGATCACCACCGAATCCGGCTGGTCCAACCTCGCGGGCCCTAGCTTCATCCTGAATGCCGCGAATGCCGCTGAGCTGCAATCGATCTACCGGTCCGCCCCCGGCGTCTTCCTGCACCATTCCGGCCATACCCACCGCAACCGCCGCACCCGGCCCGACCTGCCCATCCCCGTCGAATTCCTGGAAGTCGCGGCCTGCAAGGAATACCCGGGCGGCTACACCCTGCTCCGCCTGTACGAGGGCGGCTACATGGCCAACTTCTACAAGACCCGCACCGAGGGCGCGCGCCGCTGGAGCAACCGCTCGCGCGGCGAATACTTCGGACTGCTGCCCGAGTACACGCTCGGCACCACCGCCGACCGCAATCACACGGTGTTGCGCGACCTCACGGGAGTGTCACCCACCTGAACACGAAAACGCCCCCCATATCCGGCATGGGAGGCGCTTCCTCGATGGAGCGAGCGGCGGGAGTCGAACCCGCGTGTACGGCTTTGCAGACCGCTACCTAGCCCCTCGGTCACACCCGCATCGTGGCTCCAATAGTGCGGCAAATCGGGCACGCTGCCGAGGTTTCCAATCACCGTGATTTGTACGAGTGACCGGATCGGCTCGGCGCGGCGACCAACCGGTCGGCGACGTGCGATGATCGGGGGCATGTCGCGTCCACGTCCGCTGCCGCTCGATCCGATCGAGGAGGCGCATCGTCAGTGGACCGAGCACGGCTGGGGCGATGTGGCCGACGGGATGGCGGCGGTGACGTCGCTGGTTCGGGCGCAGCAGATCGTGATGGCGCGGGTGGACGAAGCTTTGCGACCGTCCGGTTTGACCTTTTCCCGATACGAGCTACTCATGTTGCTGAGTTTCAGCAAAACCGGCGCGCTGCCCATGGCCGTGGCCAGTGCCCGGCTGCAGGTGCACCCCACCTCGGTCACCAATACGGTCGACCGACTCGAAGCCGCCAATTTGGTGAAGCGTGTGCCACATCCGAGTGACCGGCGGGCGACGCTCATCGAAATCACCGATGCCGGAAGAGATTTGGTGTCCAAGGCCACCACTGAGCTGAACCGGCGGGTTTTCGCCGAGGCGGGTCTGCCGCCGGAACGATTGCAGTTGCTGCTGCAATTGCTGTCGGAGTTCCGGCAGGCGGCCGGCGACTTCGATCCCGGTAGCTCCGCCACCCGCTGGGCCGGTCAGTAACTCTTCAGCGACCCAGCAGCCAATTTCCTGCGTCATAGTCTTGGATTCGGCTCGCAAAAGGTTCACCATTGAGGCCATGGTGCTGGTCCTCGGGGTGTCGGCGGGCGCTGCTGGCGCACGCGCCATGCTCACCCATTCCGACCAGCCTCACCTGCCCCCCATCGACCGTTGCAAGGTCCTACGCCGTGCCGGTGGCGGGAGCATGGAGGAGGCGGTGTTCGAGGCCATTCGGCTGATGCGTAAATCGGCCGCCAAGCGGGACGAATTCATTACCGGCATCGCCGTGACCTGTCGCTGCAACACCCATGCCGAATCCGTCCGGACCGCCGCGGGCCGCAATCGCCTCACCGTCATCGACGAGCCGGTGGCCCAGCTCAGATACCTCAGATTCACCGGCAGACTGCCCACCGAGGGTTCGGTACTGCTCTACGACCTAGGCGCCTCCGGTCTGACCCTCACCCAGATCGACTGCCGAACCGACGCCATCCTCGCCCACAAGCGCAGCACCGTGCTGGGCGGTGACGGCCACGACGCCCTGCTGCGCTGGCTGCTCACCCGCAGCGGCGTCACCCTCGACCTGGCGGCCACCCGCCGCGAGAAGGAGGCGCTGGCCAACGAACGCGTGCTGGCCGTCTGCGACCCGATCACCGGGCAGCGCACCGTGGTCACCCGCAGTGATTTCGCCGAACTGGTCGAAGCGGGCATTCATCACTCGGTCTCCTTCGTCCGCCACATGATCGGGGAGACCGGCGTCCGGCCGACCGGCATCGCCCTATTAGGTGGCTGCACGCGCAACAAGAGCATCCGCGACGAGCTCGAGGGCCAGCTCGACCTGCCGCTCATCTACGATCCCGAACCAGAATTCGTCTCCACCCGCGGCGCGGTTCTACTCGCCGCCGAGCGCCCCTCCGCCCGCAGCATCCGCAGCGTCCATCTGACACCGCATTCGGGTGCGCACGAGGCCCCCTCCTCCCCCGTCTCCCGCCGCAAACTCGTTGCGGCGGTGGCGGTTACCGCCACTCTCGGCGGCACCATCGTCGGCGCATTGGCCATGAACCGCGACGGCGGCGACCACACCGACGGCAAGCCCCCGACCGTCGAAGTCGTCGGCCCGCCCAAACACGGCTGACCCCAAAAACCAACGTGCCCCGTTGCCGTCAGGCAACGGGGCACGAGAGTTTTTGCGTCGCTTACTTGTTCGTGAAGTTCGCCGGTCGCTTCTCGACGAAGGCGTTCATGCCTTCCTTCTGATCCTCGGTCGCGAAGAGCGAGTGGAACACCCGACGCTCGAAGCGCAGCCCCTCGGTGAGAGTGGTCTCGAAGGCGCGATCGACTGCCTCCTTGGCGATCATGACCGACGGCAGCGACATGGACGCGATGGTCTCCGCGACCTCCATGGCGGTGGAGACCAGCTCGGCGGCGGGCACGATGCGCGAGACGAGGCCCGCGCGCTCGGCCTCCTCGGCATCCATGTTCCGGCCGGTGAGGATGAGATCCATGGCCTTGGCCTTGCCGACCGCGCGGGTGAGGCGCTGCGAGCCGCCCATGCCGGGGATGACACCGAGCTTGATCTCGGGCTGCCCGAACTTGGCGGTGTCGGCGGCGATCAGGATGTCGCACATCATGGCCAGTTCGCAGCCGCCGCCGAGGGCGTAGCCCGCGACCGCGGCGATGATGGGCTTACGGAAGGCGACCAGACGGTCCCACCCGGCGAAGTGATCGGCCAGGAACATGTCCATGTAGGACTTGGTCTGCATTTCCTTGATGTCCGCGCCGGCCGCGAAGGCCCGGTCGGATCCGGTCAGCACGACCGCGCCGATCTCGTTGTCGTTCTCGAGCTCGTCGAGGGCCGCCGAGATATCGGTCAGGACCTGCGAGTTCAGCGCGTTGAGGGCCTTCGGCCGGTTGAGCGTGATGAGGGCGACCCGCCCCTTGCGCTCCAGCAGAATGGTCTCGAAGTCGGTCACGCCGGTTCCTCTCCCGATCGCTTGCGGATATCCGTGACGATAGCCGAGAAGTCCTTGCCCGCTTCGTCCTGGTTGAAGCGGCTGTAGATCTCCGCCGCCAGCAGGCCGAGCTGTCCGTCCACGCCATTGCCGCGCAACGCGCTGGCCGCCAGACCGAGGTCCTTGGTCATGAGCGCGGTCGCGAAGCCGGGCTGGTAGTCATTGTTGGCCGGGCTGGCCGGAACCGGGCCGGGCACAGGGCAATACGAGGTCAGCGCCCACGACTGGCCGGAGGCGGTGGACACCACGTCGAAGAACTTGTCGTGGGTCAGGCCCAGCTTCTCGCCCAGCACAATGGCTTCCGACAGGCCGATCATGGAGATGCCCAGCAGCATGTTGTTGCAGATCTTGGCGGCCTGGCCGACGCCCGCGCCGCCGCAGTGCACGACCTTGCCGCCCATGACCTCAAAAAGCGGCAGGGCCGCGGCGAAGTCGGCGTCCGCGCCGCCCACCATGAAGGTGAGGGTGCCCGCCGCCGCGCCCGCCACGCCACCGGAGACGGGGGCGTCCAGGGCCCGATGTCCCGCCGCGGCAGCGAGTTCCGCGGCCTGCTTGGCATCGGCGACGTCGATGGTGGAGCAGTCGACGAACAGGGTGCCGGGCTTGGCGGCGGAGAGGACCTCGGTGTAGAGGTCGAGCACGATGCGGCCGTTGGGCAGCATGGTGATGACGATGTCGGAGGCCGAAACCGCTTCGGCGGCAGTGGCTACGACGGTCGCGCCGTCCTCGCGGGCCTGGGCCTGCGCGGCGGGGACGGGGTCGAAGGCCAGCACCTCGTATCCGGCCTTGACCAGGTTGGCGGCCATCGGCCCGCCCATGTGGCCGAGCCCGAGGAACCCGACCTTGGTGTTGTTGCTCATTACACGTCCTTCGGTGCGGCCAAACCCAATTCGCGATCGCCGAGCGCGCCGAAGTAGGCGTCCACCTCGGCCTCGGTGACCTCCGCCAGGGTGGCGGGCGACCACTGCGGGTTGCGGTCCTTGTCGATGACCTGGGCGCGAATGCCTTCCACCAGGTCGTGGGTGTTGAGGGAGGCGATGGAGACCCGGTACTCCTGGTTCAGCGCGTCCTCGAGATCGGCGGCCTTGCGGGCGTTGCGCAGCGAGCGCAGCGTGACCTTCAGCGCCACCGGGGATTTCGACAGCAGGTCCTCGGCGGCCTTGGCGGCCTCGGCGCGGCCGTCGATCCGCAGTCGGTGCGCGATCTCCTCGACGGTGTCGGCGCTGTAGCAGGAGTCGATCCAGTCCTGCTGGGCCACGAACTCCGAAACCGGTGCGGGCTGCGCGAATTTCGCGATGGCCACGTCGACCTCGTTGTCGTGCAGGGCCTCCAGCAGCGCCGGCAGGTGCTCCGACGGCACGAAGTAGTCGGCGAATCCGGCCGCGATGGCGTCACCGGCGGACATGCGCGCGGTGGTGAGCCCGACGTGGGTGCCGATCTCGCCGGGCGCGTGCGCGAGCAGGTA
>NZ_BAFX01000033.1 GCF_000308815.1 Nocardia concava NBRC 100430 | reverse complement strand
TGTGCGTGTGTTCTTTGAGAACTCAATAGTGTGTCGATGAATGTCAGTGCCAAATATTTTATTTGGTTCCAATCATTCTCACCCCCGTGGGGGTGGTTGGACAATTTAGTCAGCTTAATTTCCGAGCTGGCGTTTAAATCTGCCAAGGTTTTCGGACTCTGGTTAATTCTTCCGATTAGCTCGCAAGAGCGTC
>NZ_BAFX01000034.1 GCF_000308815.1 Nocardia concava NBRC 100430 | reverse complement strand
TATCCGGTATTAGACCCAGTTTCCCAGGCTTATCCCAGAGTGCGAGGCAGATCACCCACGTGTTACTCACCCGTTCGCCGCTCGTGTACCCCGAAGGGCCTTACCGCTCGACTTGCATGTGTTAAGCACGCCGCCAGCGTTCGTCCTGAGCCAGGATCAAACTCTCCGTTGAAGACTCTC
>NZ_BAFX01000036.1 GCF_000308815.1 Nocardia concava NBRC 100430 | reverse complement strand
GGGCTTCACACAGGTGAAAGTTTCTCTGGCAGAGACCGTTTGAGTCCTCATCTGAAGGACCGCGGACGCTCATGGGTGGAACACTGACAAGCTTCATCGCACTCGATCAGTACTCAGTGACTGGTCGCGGTGGATATACCGACACACTATTGGGTCCTGAAAGAACACGCGAAAGCGATTCTTTCTAGGGATAACAAACGATCCGCTCGGATCTTCGGTGAAACTGCTGGCTGTGCCGGTAAGTCTCGAAATTCAGGTTTGGGT
>NZ_BAFX01000037.1 GCF_000308815.1 Nocardia concava NBRC 100430 | reverse complement strand
AACTCGGTTTCTTACTCATGCCCAATTCGGCAGAATTGAGAAGATGGGTCCCACGACCCCGACCAGGCAACGACTGCCGTCTATCACACCTGATCGGTTTAGCCTCTTCCGCTTTCGCTCGCCACTACTCACGGAATCACTGTTGTTTTCTCTTCCTGTGGGTACTGAGATGTTTCACTTCCCCACGTTCCCTCCACACGCCCTATATATTCAGGCGCGGGTAACACGACATCACTCGTGCTGGGTTTCCCCATTCGGAAATCCTCGGATCTCAGCTCGTTTGACAGCTCCCCGAGGCTTATCGCAGCCTACTACGTCCTTCATCGGCTCCTGGTGCCAAGGCATCCACCGTACGCTCTTACACACTTACTAACAAAGATGCTCGCGTCCACTGTGCAGTTCTCAAACAACACAC
>NZ_BAFX01000038.1 GCF_000308815.1 Nocardia concava NBRC 100430 | reverse complement strand
CGCGGATACACGGGTACGGGAATATCAACCCGTTGTCCATCGACTACGCCTGTCGGCCTCGCCTTAGGTCCCGACTCACCCTGGGCGGATTAACCTGGCCCAGGAACCCTTGGTCATTCGGCGGACGAGTTTCTCACTCGTCTTTCGCTACTCATGCCTGCATTCTCACTCGCATGGCCTCCACGGCTGGATCACTCCGCCGCTTCCCTGGCCATACGACGCTCCCCTACCCATCCAGACTCCTGGCCCGAAGGCGGGATAATGTCTGAATGCCGCGGCTTCGGCGGTGTACTTGAGCCCCGCTACATTGTCGGCGCAGGATCACTTGACCAGTGAGCTATTACGCACTCTTTCAAGGGTGGCTGCTTCTAAGCCAACCTCCTGGTTGTCTTCGCGACCCCACATCCTTTTCCACTTAGTACACGCTTAGGGGCCTTAGCCGGCGATCTGGGCTGTTTCCCTCTCGACTACGAAGCTTATCCCCCGCAGTCTCACTGCCACGCTCTCACACACCGGCATTCGGAGTTTGGCTGACTTCGGTAAGCTTGTGGGCCCCCTAGGCCATCCAGTAGCTCTACCTCCGGCGTGAAACACGTGACGCTGCACCTAAATGCATTTCGGGGAGAACCAGCTATCACGGAGTTTGATTGGCCTTTCACCCCTACCCACAGCTCATCCCCTCAGTTTTCAACCTAAGTGGGTTCGGGCCTCCACGACGTCTTACCGTCGCTTCACCCTGGCCATGGGTAGATCACTCCGCTTCGGGTCCATAGTGTGCGACTGCGGCGCCCTATTCGGACTCGCTTTCGCTACGGCTCCCCCACACGGGTTAACCTCGCCACACACCGATGACTCGCAGGCTCATTCTTCAAAAGGCACGCCATCACCCAACAAGTAGGCTCTGACGGATTGTAAGCGCACGGTTTCAGGTACTATTTCACTCCCCTCCCGGGGTACTTTTCACCTTTCCCTCACGGTACTAGTCCGCTATCGGTCACCAGGTAGTATTCAGGCTTATCGGGTGGTCCCGACAGATTCACAGCAGATTTCACGGGCCCGCTGCTACTCGGGTGCCCATCACATGAGCCGAGATGTTTTCGTCTACCGGACTCTCACCGTCTACGGTTGGCCGTCCCAGACCAATTCGACTAAC
>NZ_BAFX01000039.1 GCF_000308815.1 Nocardia concava NBRC 100430 | reverse complement strand
ATATGAGACACGGATTTGCCTATGTCTCGCCCTACAGGCTTACACCAGGTATTCCATCACCTGGCCCAGCTACCTTCCTGCGTCACCCCATCGCTTACCTACTACAGCGAAGGTCCTGTGCAGCCACATCCGGCCTCCCGAAGGAGGTCCATCCGCTTTTGGACAGTTAGTACCACTGATTCGATATTTGG
>NZ_BAFX01000040.1 GCF_000308815.1 Nocardia concava NBRC 100430 | reverse complement strand
TTCCAGTTCTGGCCTATCAACCCAATGGTCTGTTGGGGGCCTTACCCCCTCGAGGGGGTGAGAAACCTCATCTTGGAACAGGCTTCCCGCTTAGATGCTTTCAGCGGTTATCCCTTCCGAACGTGGCCAACCAGCCGTGCTCCTGGCGGAACAACTGGCACACCAGAGGTTCGTCCGTCCCGGTCCTCTCGTACTAGGGACAGCCTTCCTCAAGTTTCTAACGCGCGCGGCGGATAGAGACCGAACTGTCTCACGACGTTCTAAACCCAGCTCGCGTGCCGCTTTAATGGGCGAACAGCCCAACCCTTGGGACCTACTCCAGCCCCAGGATGCGACGAGCCGACATCGAGGTGCCAAACCATCCCGTCGATATGGACTCTTGGGGAAGATCAGCCTGTTATCCCCGGGGTACCTTTTATCCGTTGAGCGACACCGCTTCCACTTGCCGGTGCCGGATCACTAGTCCCGACTTTCGTCCCTGCTCGACCTGTCGGTCTCACAGTCAAGCTCCCTTGTGCACTTGCACTCAACACCTGATTGCCAACCAGGCTGAGGGAACCTTTGGGCGCCTCCGTTACATTTTGGGAGGCAACCGCCCCAGTTAAACTACCCACCAGGCACTGTCCCTGAACCCGATCAGGGTCCGAGGTTAGAGGTCCAATACGATCAGAGTGGTATTTCAACGACGACTCCACACACACTGGCGTGCATGTCTCACAGTCTCCCACCTATCCTACACAAACCGTACCGAACACCAATACCAAGCTATAGTGAAGGTCCCGGGGTCTTTTCGTCCTGCCGCGCGTAACGAGCATCTTTACTCGTACTGCAATTTCGCCGAGTCTGTGGTTGAGACAGCTGAGAAGTCGTTACGCCATTCGTGCAGGTCGGAACTTACCCGACAAGGAATTTCGCTACCTTAGGATGGTTATAGTTACCACCGCCGTTTACCGGGGCTTAAATTCTCAGCTTCGCGCCGAAGCGCTAACCGGTCCTCTTAACCTTCCGGCACCGGGCAGGCGTCAGTCCGTATACATCGTCTTACGACTTCGCACGGACCTGTGTTTTTAGTAAACAGTCGCTTCTCACTGGTCTCTGCGACCCAACCCAGCTCCCACCGCAAGGGTGTTCACCAGACCGGGCCCTCCTTCTCCCGAAGTTACGGAGGTATTTTGCCGAGTTCCTTAACCACAGTTATCTCGATCGCCTTAGTATTCTCTACCTGACCACCTGTGTCGGTTTGGGGTACGGGCCGTGTACCAACTCACTAGAGGCTTTTCTCGGCAGCATAGGATCACTGAATTCGCCTCAATCGGCTACGCATCACCTCTCAGGCT
>NZ_BAFX01000041.1 GCF_000308815.1 Nocardia concava NBRC 100430 | reverse complement strand
ACCGCCACGGTTGTAGCCGCCCTCGCGGTCACCGCGGTTGGAGCCACCGTCGCGGTTGAAGCCGCCGCGGCCGCCTTCGCCCTGGTAGCCGCCGCGATCGCGGTCGCCTTCGGAGCGGTTGAAACCACCGCCGCGGTTGAAGCCGCCCTCGCGGCGTTCGGGCCGGCCCTGGTCGCGCCGTTCGTTGTCGTCGCGTCGGCCGTAGCCGCCCTGTCCGGTCCCACCGCTGTTGCGGCGGAAGGGTTTGCGGCCGTCGTTCTGCTCCGCCACGGTGATCCCTCTCTAGTGTTATAAGCCTGCCGTACCCGGCCGCGGCGCTGGCTCGCGTGAGGGTCGCGGGAGTGTCCCGCACACCTCAAATTGAATCACGCGTGCTCGAGCGTCCACGCAGCGCGGGCGCTGAAACGCAGAATAGGGGACCCGTGAGGGTCCCCTATTCTGGAATGATGTTCCGGCGGTGTCCTACTCTCCCACACCCTGTCGAGTGCAGTACCATCGGCGCAGGTGGCCTTAGCTTCCGGGTTCGGAATGGGACCGGGCGTTTCCCCACCGCTATAGCCGCCGTAACTCTATGAAACTATCCACAGAGAGCCAAAGACCTTGCGGGTCTTCGTCTTCCTGTATCT
>NZ_BAFX01000042.1 GCF_000308815.1 Nocardia concava NBRC 100430 | reverse complement strand
CGGTCTTGCCGACGCCGGTGGGCCCGAGGAACAGGAACGACCCGACGGGCCGGTTGGGATCCTTGAGCCCGGCGCGGGCGCGGCGCACCGCCTCGGCGACCGCGACGATCGCCTCCTCCTGCCCGACCACCCGCTGATGCAGATCATGTTCCAGCTTCAGCAGTTTCGCCCGCTCCTCGGTGGTGAGATCGGCGACCGGGATGCCGGTCTGCCGCGACACCACCTCGGCGATATCGGTGATCTCGACCGTCGGGATCGAGGTGCGGTCCACCTCGTCGGCGGTCTTCTTCTCGGTCTTCGCGATCTCGGCCTTGATCTTGTTGGCCTTCTCGTAGTCCTCCGCGGCGACCGCGGCGTCCTTCTCCCGATTCAGGTGCGCCAGTTTGTCTTCCAGCTCCCGCACCTTGGGGTCGGGGGTCCGCTCGCGCAGCCGCACCCGCGCGCCCGCCTGGTCCACCAGGTCGATGGCCTTGTCCGGCATGAACCGGTCGGTTATGTAGCGGTCCGACAGCTCGGCCGCCGCGATCAGCGCTTCGTCCAGGTACCGCACTTGATGGTGTTCCTCGTACACGTCCGAGAGCCCGCGCAGGATCTCGATGGTGTCGGCCACCGACGGCTCCGACACCATGACCGGCTGGAAGCGCCGCTCCAGCGCCGCGTCCTTCTCGATGTACTTGCGGTACTCGTCGATGGTGGTCGCGCCGATGGCGTGCAGCTCGCCGCGGGCCAGCGCGGGCTTGAGCATATTGCCGGCGTCCATGGAGCCCTCGCCACCGCCGCCCGCGCCCACGATGGTGTGCAGCTCGTCGATGAAGACCACCAATTCGTCGGAGTGCGCGCGCACTTCGTCGAGCACCTTGGTCAGCCGCTCCTCGAATTCGCCGCGGTACTTGCTGCCCGCCACCATCGAGCTCACGTCCAAGGCGATGACGCGGCGGTCGGCGAGCGTCTCGGGGACATCGCCGTTGACGATGCGCTGGGCCAAGCCCTCCACGATCGCGGTCTTGCCGACGCCCGGGTCACCGATGAGCACCGGATTGTTCTTGCGCCGCCGCGAGAGGATCTCGACGGTCTGCTCGATTTCCTCGGCGCGCCCGACCACCGGATCCACCTTGCCCGCGCGGGCCTCGGCGGTGAGGTCGCGGCCGTACTCGTCGAGGGTCGGGGTTTCCGAGGGTTCCTTGGCGGCCTGGGTCGCGGCGGGCATCTTCGTGCCCGAGAGCGCCTGGGCGGCCGGACTGTCCTGCACGCTCGCGATGCCGAGCAGCAGGTGCTCGGGCCCGATGTAGCTGCTGCCCGCCTCGGCGGCGCTGCGCTGCGAATTGCGCAGGGCCAGCTTGGCGGCCGGGCTCAGTGCCAGGGCGTGATCGCCGCCGTGCGCGCCGACGCCGCTGCCCGCGGCGGTCTGCATCTGCTTGCGCAGTTGCTCTGGGTCCCGGCCGATTTCGGCGATGATGCTCTTGGCCGGTTCGACGTTCGCGGCCGCGTAGAGCAGGTGTTCGGGCGTGATCTCCGTGCTGCCCCAGTCGTGCGCGGCCTGGCGGGCCTCGTCGACGACCCGTTTGGCGCTCTCGCTCAGCAAACGGCTCAGGTCGATGCGCTGCACCGGGGGCTGGCGGGACATTCCGGATCCGAAGAAGCGGTTGAAGATGTCGTCGAAGGAGTCGAAGGAACCCATCGAACTGGGCCAACCCTGGGTCATGGTCACCTCGAGGCTCGGGGTGACGCTTCGGCACGCTGCTATTCGAGAACGAGCCTGCCGACGCGTCAGCTAACGGATGGCGAACTCGCGTTCCACAGTAGTAGCCTCGGCGCGGACGGCAAATGGCCGTGACGACTTTGTTTTGGATCCGATTGGCCCTTGTCAGCCCGCGGAGTTCCGATCGAACGGAGTCCTGATGAGCACGATCTACGACGAACTCGACGCCGATGCGGCGGCGGTGGCCGGGCAGGTGGTGCGGTGGCGGCAGCATCTGCACCAGCATCCCGAGCTCTCCAACCGCGAGGTCGAGACCGCGGCCCTGATCACCGATCACCTGAAATCGCTGAGCCTGGACGAGGTTCGCACCGGCATCGCCGGACACGGCGTCGTGGGCGTGCTGCGCGGCGGGCAGCCGGGCGAGCGGGTCATCGCGCTGCGCGCCGACATCGACGCGCTGCCGGTGCCGGACCTGTGCGGGGTGCCGTTCGCCTCGCACGTGGTGGATCAGAACTATCCCGGCGGGCCGTTCCCGGTCTCGCACGCCTGCGGGCACGACTGCCACACCTCGATGCTCATGGGCGCGGCCACCGTGCTCGCCGGGGTGCGCGAAAAGCTGCCCGGCACCGTGCTTTTCGTGTTCCAACCCGCCGAGGAGGGGCCGCCGGTCGAGGAGAAGGGCGGCGCGAGCGAGATGCTCGCCGAGGGCGCCCTCGACCATCCGGCGCCCACCATGGCCTTCGGTTTCCACGTGACGCCATTTCCCAAGGGCTACATCGGATATCGAGTCGGCAATCAGTTCGGGGCGTCCTGCCTGGTCAAGATCACCCTCACCGGGCAGCAGGTGCACGGGTCCACGCCGTGGATGGGCATCGACCCGATGCCCGCCGCGGGCGCGATCCTCACCGGGGTCGGGCAGATCTACCGCCAGGTCAGCGCCTTCGATCCGGTCACCGTGAGCATCGGGCACGTCGAGGACGTCGGGCGGTTCAATATCATCGGCCAGACGGTGACGCTGTGGGGCACCATCCGCTGCTCGGTGGAGAGCGATATGGCCGAGGTGCAGCAGCGGTTGCGGACGCTGGCCGTCAACTCCGCGCAGGCCTACAACTGTTCGGGCACAATCGAATTCCTGCAGGACGTGCCCGCGGTGCACAACGAGCAGGCCTGGATGGACGCCGCGCTGCCCACCTTCCGGCGGGTGGCCGGTGACGACAAGGTGGTGCCGACTCCGCCGACGCTCGGATACGACGACGTCTCGGAATTCGTCAACAAGTACGGCGGGCTGTACGTGACGCTGGGCGTGCAGGACGCGCAACTCGATCCCGCGACGGGAATGCCGTTCCCGATTCCGGGCGGGCGCGGGCTCTTCATGAACCACAATCCGCACTTCTACGCCGACGACGGCACCCTGGTCACCGGGGTGCGGCTACACGCACAGGTGGCCTACGACCATCTCAGCGGCACGCTGGTGCCGAAATAGGCGGTAGCCGAAACAGATTCAGCGCATCGCCGCGACGACGGGCATGAAGGGCGCGTAATCGCGGACGTGGCCCTCGGTCCAATCCCACAGCGACATGGGATCGACCTCCACGCCGCGCTGCAGAATCAGGCGCCAGCCGTCTTCCTGCTTCTCCCAGATATCGCCGTCGCGGTCGACGTACATGCCGGTGTCCTGGGGCTCGGTACCGGTCTCACCCATTCCCCGGGGAGTATCCAATCGCTTCACCACACCAACCATCCCCTTATCTCAGGTTGCTTCCAGTCAGAAGTATCGTCGCCCCGACTTTCGGCCGTCTTCCAGCCTGGTTGTGTGACACATTCGTACTGTTAGCATTAGCAACAAAATTCCGTACCACACGGTCTTCTTCATGGACGCGGCCGACCGTAACTATCCGACAACTATTCGGCAACCTTTTGGCATCTTCAGGTTTTTGCGGGATAGTGCTCTTCTTGCGGCGAACGACCAGTTCGCTTCCGGTCGCAGGAGGATACCGATGGCAGGCGCGGAGCTGAGAGTTCTCGGCCCGCTGCAGCTGTCGGTCGACGGCCGCGACATCCCCTTGGGCACTCCCATGCAACGCGCCGTGCTGGGCCGTCTCGTCGTGGCCCGCGGCCAGGTCGTGAGCACCGAACGGCTGATCGACGACCTGTGGGCGGGACATCCGCCGCCCAAGGCGGCCGCGGTGCTGCAGGTGCACATCCACAATCTGCGGCGACTGTTCGAGCCACAGCGCGCCCGCCGCGCGCCCTCCCGTTTCATCGTGTCCAAATTGTCCGGATATGCGCTGGCGATTCCCGAGAACGCCGTCGACGCATGGCATTTCGAACAACAACTGCGGACCTACCGGGAACTTGTCGGCAATCGCGAGATCCGCACCGACCCGACCGAGCGCAATGCCCTGCTCGAAACCGCCCTCGCACTCTGGCACGGGCCCGCCCTGGAGGCCTTCGCCGACGCCGACTGGGCCACCGCCGAGGCCGACCGGCTCACCGACCTCCATCTCACCGCCGTGGAACTCAATGCCCACACCGAACTCGAACTGGGCCGGGCCGGCGAAGTCGTGCGCAAACTCCGCCAAATCTTCGAAGACCATCCGGGGCGCGAGGAAATAGTGCGGCTGCTCGCGCTGGCGCAATATCAACTGGGTCAGCAATTGGAGGCGCTCACCACAATCCGCCGGTCCCGCGAATTCCTCGCCGGACGATTCGGCGTGGACCCCAATCCGGCTCTGCGACAACTCGAAATAGCAATTCTCAATCATTCCGCCACGCTCACGCCCGCGTACCGGGAACCGGCCTCCTCGGCACCGCGGACGGAACCCGCTCAGCCCGTAGAGGAGTCGGCGGGCACCGGGGACGCGCCGCCACCGCGGGGCGCCGCGGCGGTGGTCGGTGAAGTGACCGCTGCCGAATCACATTGCGGCACCGGCTACACCGCCGAACTGTCCGAGCTGCTGCGGACCGCGGAGGAGGCGCGCGGCGGGCAACTGCGACTGGCCTGGGTGGCGGGCGAGGCCGGAATCGGCAAGAGCGTGCTCGCCGGGGCCGTGCTCTCCGCGTTGGCGACGGGCGGCTGGACGGTGGCCTCGGGCAGCTGCCCCGAAATCGAGGGTGCGCCGATGGCGTGGGCCTGGTCGGAGATCCGCGCCGCACTGGATACCGACCCGGACGCGTCGCCGCGGCCCGCGACCGACGATGCCTTCATGCTGGCCCGGGTCATTGCCGAGAAGTGCCGCCGGGCAACGGGTTCCGGGCCGGTGGCGCTGTTGCTGGAGGATGTGCAGCGGGGGGACGCCGCGACCCTGCAGGTGTTGCGGCAGGTGGTCAACTGGCTGCGGGAAGAGCCGGTGTTCGTGCTGGTGACGCTGCGGCGGTCGGAAGCGGCGCAGGGGGCGCACAATACGGTCGCCGCGTTGGCGCAGCACACGGCGGCGTGGGTGGAACTCGGCGGGCTGGATCTCGACGGAACCGCGCGGACGGCGCGGGCCGCGGGGCTCGACGAACTGGACGCGGAGACACTGAAGCAGCTGCACCGGCGGACCGGCGGGAATCCGCTGTTCGTGCGGGAGGTCGCGAAAGCGCTTGCCGCGCACGGGAAGCTGGACGCGGTGCCGGATTCGATCCGGGAATTGATCGAGGATCGGATCGCGCAGCTACCGGACGGGGTGACCGAGGTGCTGCGGCAGCTGTCGATCTGGGGCGAGAGCGTCGATCTGGCCATCCTGAGCGCGGCGGCGGGGCTGGGTGAGGACACCGTCATCGATCTGGTGGCGGCGGCCGAGGCGGTGGGGCTGGTGGATTCGGGCAGCAGCGGGGGGATCCGGTTCGCGCACGCGCTCATCCGCGATGCCGTGTACCTGAGCATCCCGCCGCTGCGCCGGGGCCGGATGCATTGGGCGGCACTGGAATTGCTGGAGCGGCGGGCCGAGGAGTTCTCGGCGGTGGCGCGGGATCCGGACGTGCTGGCCCGGCACGCCGTGCGGGGCGCGACCGCCGAAACCGCCTCGCGGGCCATCGAATACGTGGAGCGGGCGGCCGAGCGGCGGAGCCGGCGCGGAATGCGCAGCGCCAGTGTCGGGCTGCTGCGGTCGGCGGTGGAGCTGCATCGGCTAGCCCGGCACGACGCCGATCACGCACCGGTGTCGGACCGAATCGCCTTGCTGCGCACCAAGTGCGCGCTGGTGACGGCACTGGCCTACGACAATCGGCACCGGGAGGCGCGGGCCGAACGCGACCGGGCGCTGAGTCTGGCCGAACAACTCGGCGATCCGGACCTGGTAGTGCGGGCATTGACCTGCTGGCGCGCCCCGGTGATCTGGGCGATCCGCGATTGGCGAGAACCCGATCAGCACATGCGCCGCGCCCTCACCCGCGCCCTGGCCCGGCACGGCGTCGAACCGTCACTGCTGGCCCTGCTCGCGAACGGGACGGCCGGATCGGCCCCGCTCCCCCACCTCGCCGATCAACCCCGCCACTCGGGCACGGACTCACCCCGTCATTCCGGCGCGGTTTTGGCCGGAATCCAGCACGCGCACATGGATCCCGGCCAAAAGCACGCCGGGATGACGAGCGGTACCGATGCCGGGCTCGTGACGAAATCCGCTGCGGCCGACGGCGATCTGGTGCTGCTGCTGGTGGCGGCGACCTTCGAAACCGGTCTCGTGGAATACACCACCGGGCATCGCCTGGCGCTGCTGGCGCTCGAGGTCGCGCGCCGGACCGGGGACCCCGAATTACTGTGCGCCGCCATCAATGCGGTCGCCTATCTGGCCTTCGACTACGACGCGGAGTTCTCGGAACTGGTGGCCGAGCTGGAGGAGGTGGCCACGGCGGCCGGACTGGCCGAGTATCGGGCGCTCGCGCATTATCTGGGATATCGGGCCGCGGTGGCGCGGGCCGATCTGCGGGAGGCGGAGCGGCGGGTGGCCGCGGCGGTGGAGTTCGCCGACGAGGGACAGCTGCGGCCGCTGCTGGATATGGTCGCCTGTTTCGCGGCGACCATGGAGCTGCTGCGCGGCGACATCGATCGGGCCGAACGGCTCTACGCCCGGTTCACCACCCGCACCCGGGAATCCGGCGTGGCCAATCACACCGAGGCGGAGTTGTTCTGCGCGCTGTCGGTCGGGTGGGCACGCGGGGAACTGGGCGGATTGCTGGACCGGCTCGAACCCGCCTATGCGGCATTGCCCGCGGCGGCCGCGCCCGCGTACACGCTGGCGCTGCTGCGGACGGGGCAGCGGGAACGGGCGCGCGCGGTCTACCTGGAATCGGATCCGATTGCGGCGGGCATCTATCCGGTGCTCATGTCGGCACTGCGCGCGGTCGCGGCCATCGAAGTCGGCGACATTCCAGCAATTCAGCGGCTGTACGAATATCTGGCCCCGCACGGCGGGACGCTCATCGGACTGGAGACCGGAATGACCGAGTTCGGTCCGATGGACGCCATTCTGGCCGAACTGGCCGCCGCCCGGGGTGACGCCGACACCGCCGCGGCGCATCGCGACCGTGCCGAACGCCTGCTGGAAAGGATTCGCGCGGAACTTCCCGACCGGGCGAGCGCACTGTTGCGCGCCGTCTGAGGCGCGGCGGACGGGCGCGCGGAATGTCATTGCCGCAACGCCGTATCCGGTTCGAGCCAAAGGCCGGAAATGTCAGGAGCCGATGGCTCCCGGCCATCGGCTCCCGCGGAATTTCTCCATCGCGATTAGCGCTGGTTAATTCTTGGCGCGCTGGTAAGCGTCGACGATCTCCGCGGGGATACGGCCGCGCGAGGAAACCTGGTGGCCCTGCGCCCGCGCCCATTCCCGGATCGCGGTGCTCTCTTCACGGTCGACGGCCGGGCGGGTACGACCGGCCGCCACCTTGCGCTTGGAACGACCGACCTTGCGGGCCTTCTCCGTCCACTGCTCGAGCGACTCCCGCAGCTTGCCGGCGTTCTTGTTCGACAGGTCGATCTCGTAGTCGTTCCCGTCGATCGAGAAAAAGACGGTTTCGTCGGCCTTCGATTCGCCGTCGTAGTCGTCAACCAGAGTTACGGTGACTTTCTTCGCCATGGACTGCCCTTCCACGTGTGAGGTGCCGCTATTCGCCGAAATGCTAATGCCGCGGGATGCAGGATTCAAACCAGGCGCGAATCGAATTAGGGGCGACCAGACAATTCTGCTATTACCGCAGAGACCAGACGGTCTTCAGCATGCCCGGAATGCGGCCAACCGCCACCCGGAACGACCGCGGACAATGCGCGCCGCGAGCGCGAAATGCCGCGTGCCACGGTCGTATCCCGCGCATACTTCGGCCCGGCCGGGCTCGGCAATGATCACATCGACCCTGGTGAGGGTCGCGCTGCCGAGTTCCCGCCCGGGTAGCCGCCCCGCACCGGCCAGCGTGCGCACCGCGGCCACCACCGCCGGCTCGGCAAAAGCCCCCAACTGCCCCGCCGGCCGCCGCCCGTCCAGCACCTCGAGCGCGGAACGCAGTGCTTTCCCGGCGAATTCCCTTGCCGCAGTGTTGTACTCATCACTGTGCCGGACTTTCACAGCGTGCGAAGACCGCACCACCCGCCGCAACCCCACCGACCCCGCACCCCGCGAAACCGCTCCCCGATCCACCCGATTCCGGCACCGAACCGGGATCGCCTCTGGCCCCCGATCCCTCGCCCGCGCCGGACACGCCTCCAACGGCGGCTCGAACCGCGGTGCGGGCAGCAGAAATCCATTCTCCGACCCCACAGACACTCCCCTCGACTCCCAGCATGAAATGCCGCGACAGCATGGCACGACGCGGCTTCCGGGCGAGGCAGGATGCGAACTCTGCACCCCTCGCGGAGCCTCCGGCTTTGTGTCCGACCGAGATCCACTCGCGCCGGGAAGGATCGCGACCGTCTGCGCCGGAACGGCGAGGCCGCGTTATCGCAGCAGGGCGAGGCGTCCCAGTAGGTCGGTGGGCAGGTAGAGCAACGGGCTGGTGGTCCAGGTCTGGCCAGACTGCGGGTCGTACTGGTCGGGCATTGCCACGCCTTCGGGCGCGAAGGCCCGGAAACCGTGCTTGGCAGTGGTTTTCGTGGCCCGCCACTGGTGGTCCTTGAAGGCCACCACGGCCGCCCCATCGGTCGCGACCGCAGCACCCCGCAGCGCGGCGATCTGAGCGGCCACTCCGTCGGTGGAGAGATAGACGAGCGTGCCGTCGGGATTGCGCTCCGGATCTATCGAGACGACATCGCGCATCGCGTACCGCGACGTCAGCACCTCGGCGATCTCGGTCTGCGCGTAGACAGGAATGTTCCGATCACCCCGTGCGGCAACGACGGCAGCCGCGAGGGCCTCGTTCACCGGCCCTGGTTCGCCGACCGTCCGCGCCGGATCCACGCCCGCCGGAATGCGATTGCCGAAGCTGTAGGCGACGATCAGCGTCGCCGACTCCGCCGGTGCAGTAGGCACAGTCCAGATATCCAGCGGCGCAGGGTCACTCACGACGGGCGCCGCAGGCGCGGGCGGTCCGGCGGAGGCGACCGAGCCGAGCCCGGAGATCACTCCGAACAACGCGGCGCAGACGGCCGTCAGTGCCGCCCGAATCGCGTGTACCGGGCCATATGTCCGCTTCGCCATCATGCCCGCCATGCTAGCCAGCGCTGTTCGGGGCATCGCCCCGACCGAGGCAGGGGCCGGCGACTGCGACCTCACAGGCCCGGATCTGCGGCATCACCGTGGCTTGGGCGGGTTCAGACCCGTTGCAGGGCCTTGGCGGCACCTACCGGGCGCAAGGTCTTGCTCAGGTCGGTGCGCATGGTGGTGGCGGTGTCGAGGAGGTAGTTCTGGCGGACGGACCAGGGGTGGCGGTCGCCCTGGCGGGGGAAGGCGGAGATGGAGCGCTGGATGTAGCCGGAGGCGAGGTCGAGGAGGGGGCGTTCCTGGAGGGGGCGGTCGGGCCGGGGGACGACGGCGGTGTAGCCGTTGCGGTCCATGTAGGAGAGGACCTTGCAGACCAGGCGGGAGGTGAGGTCGGCGCGGAGGGTCCAGGAGGCGTTGGTGTAGCCGATGCAGACGGCGAAGTTGGGGACGCCGGTGAGCATGGTGCCCTGCCAGACGAATTGGTCGGACAAATTCACCGGGGTGCCGTCGACGATCAGGTCGACGCCGCCGAAGGCGAGCAACTGCAGGCCGGTGGCGGTGATGACGACATCGGCCTCGAGCACCTTGCCGGACTTCAGTCGAATGCCTTCGGGCACAAAGGTTTCGATGTGATCGGTGACCACCTCGGCCTTGCCCTTGCGCATGGCCTTGAAGAAGTCGGCGTTGGGCACCGCGCACAGGCGCTGATCCCACGGGTTGTAGTCGGGGGTGAAGTGCTCGGCGACCAGGTTCTCGTCCTTCAGGATTCGCGTGGTCAGACCGGTGAGCAGCTTGCGCGCGGCCTCCGGCCGACGGCGACAGTACTGGTAGAAGCCGATATTGAACAGAATGTTCTTGGTGCGGATGATCCGGTGCGCCAGATTCGGCGGCAGCAGTTCGCGAATCCGGTCCGCCACCTTGTCCCGGCCGGGGACCGCGGAGATCCAGGTGGGGCTGCGCTGCAACATGGTCACGAGCTCGGCCTGCTCGGCCATGGCCGGGACCAGGGTGACCGCGGTCGCGCCGCTGCCGATGACCACCACGCGCTTGCCCGTGTAATCCAGGTCCTCGGGCCAGAACTGCGGATGCACAACCGTTCCGGCGAAGTCGGACAGGCCGGGGAATTCGGGCTCGTGGCCGTGGTCGTAGTTGTAATAGCCCGAGCAGGAGTAGAGGAACCCGCAGGTGAGCGAGCTGGTCTCGACCCCGTCGGCGGTCTTGCGCTCCAGCGTCAGCGTCCACCGCGAGTCCGCGCTGTCCCACTGCGCGGCAACGACTTTGGTGCCGAACCGAATGTGCCGGTCGATGCCGTTCTCGCTGGCGGTCTCCTGGATGTAGCGCAGGATGGACGGCCCGTCGGCGATGGACTTGGCGTCGCGCCAGGGCTTGAACGGGTAGCCGAGGGTGAACATATCGCTGTCGGAGCGGATGCCCGGATAGCGGAACAGATCCCAGGTGCCGCCGAGCGCGTCGCGCGCCTCGAGCACGGCGTAGCTGCGGCCGGGCTGTTCGGTCTGCAGTCGGTACGCCGCGCCGATGCCGGAGAGCCCGGCTCCGACGATGACGACGTCGAGGTGTTCGGCGGGGGCAGGCGCGGCGTTCATGACCTCCAGTCTGTTGTGCCCGGCAGGAGGTTTCTTGACTCCGCGCGACAAGTATTTGATCCTGGACGACATGTCGGTGATCAGATCCGCGGGCCTGCGCGGATTCCGCGCGACCGTGGCCGAACTCGGCGGCGATGCCGAGGAGCTGGTCACGGCCTGCGGCCTGCCCGTCGCCGCCCTCGACACCGACGATCTGCTGGTCCCCGACCAGGCGGTCGCCGCGGTCCTCGAGCTGGCCGCCCATCGGCTCGACTGCCCGGATCTGGGCCTGCGCATGGCCTCGCGGCAGGACCTCGACATGCTCGGCCCGCTGGCCCTGGCCATCCGCAACTCCCCCACCCTGGCCGAGGTGCTGGAGTGCACCTCGCGCTACCTGTTCGTGCACGCCCGCTCGCTGAGTCTGACGATGGGACCCGACCCGTACGGCGATCGCGGCGTGATCGCGCTGCGCTACGGCGTCACCGCGCCCGGCCTGCCCACGCCGGTGCAGGGCACCGATCTCGGATTGGCCTTCGTGCACAGGACCATTCAGCGCCTCACCGAGGACCGCTACGGCCTGCGCTCGGTGGAACTGCCCTACCGGCCCGCGGCGCCGATCCGGGCGTACGAGGAATTCTTCGGCGCGCCAGTGCGAATCGAGCGTCCGGAGGCGGTGCTCAGGGGGCCGAGCAGCCTGGCCAACCGGCCGCTCTCGGGCGGCGACGAGAACCTGCATCGGCTGGCCATGGCCTTCCTGGCCGAGCAGTCCGGCGGCGTGGCCACTGCCATCGCCCCGCGCGTGCGCACGACGCTGCAGAAGCTGCTCGGCACCACCGCACCCGAAATCGATGCCGTGGCACGGCTGCTCACCATTCATCCACGCACCCTGCAGCGCCGGCTGGCCGCCGAGGGCACGACCTTCGCCGCCATTCTCGACGAGGTGCGCCGCGCGGAGGCCCGCCGCTACCTGACCACCACCGATATGCCCATGAGCCAGGTGGCCTCGCTGCTGGGCCTGGCCGAGCAGTCGGTGTTCACACGCTGCTGCCAACGCTGGTGGGGCGCTACGCCTACCGCTGTCCGGCGAGGTAAGGCAAGCTGAGCCCGCTCGTCATCCCGGCATGTTTTTGGCCGGGATCCACACTGCCGCGGTAGATTCCGGCCAAAACATGCCGGAATGACGGGGAGACGGGTCAGCCGCCGACGAGTTCCGCTGGGCCAATTGGCAAATCAAGCACGGCGAGTCTCGCGTGACACGCAATCGTTTTGTGGGTTGCAGCGTGTCGATCATGGTCATTCGGCGCTCGCACCACCAGGATGTGCTGATGATCGCCGAATGCCCCTCCTGCGCTTGGCCCTCCCCCACTGTCGCCGCACACCCCGGCGTGCAGTATCTGCGCTGTGTGTGCGGCCAGTGGCTGATCAGCGTGCACGGGAAGGTGGTCGGCGCGGCCGGGGGCACCACGTTCAGCGGTAAGAATCCCCTGGCCGAGATCGCCGGTATCCGGGATTAGCTGGCCTGTACGAAGATTCGCGCGGACTCGATGCGCAGGCCGGCGGTGAAGTCGAGTTCGGCGATACCGCTGCCCTGCCGGGTGTCCACCGTCGCGGTGACCGTGCGCCCGGCCGCGAGCGCCTTGCTCCAGCGCAGACCCTTCACCCGAGTGGCGAAGTCCTCCAGCGACATCGCGCCGTCGGTGCCCCACTCCAGGCGCGGCACCGGCACCAGCGCCGCGCGGGCGGCGGCGGAATCACCGCGACCGAGCGCGTCCAGCAACCGGCCCGCCGCGGCCTTGCCCGGCTTGCCGACGCCGCGCAGGCCGGACATGAAACCGATTGCGCCGCCGACGCCTTGATTGCCGAGCAGCTGCGGGCCGAGCTTGGCCCCGGCCAGCAGGCCCTGCGTGCCGGAACCCAGGAGCTGGCCGATCATGCCCGCCAGCTCCCAATGCGCGCGCAGCGCACGGATTTTCAGGGTGCCGTCCACGTCCTCCAGGTCGTAACGCAGGTGCATCGGCACGTGCAACGTCACGCCGGTGGACATGGTGGTGGCGATGCTCAGATCGCGGAACACCGTCATGCCGCACACCACGTCATTGGTGACGTCGAAGACGATGCCGTTGGGCGCGATGAAGGTCTCATAGAAGCGCTCGATGGCCGCGCGCCCGACGTGCGGGCGCGAGCCGACCGGATCCTCCACACTGCCGTTCTCGGCGAAAAGGCCCACCCAGGCGGCCTTGTCGTGCGCGCCGACCGCCCGCGGGGAGGCTTCGACGGTCGCCAGCAGTTCGGCGGCGGTGGGGTTCGCGGGCACGGTTCCTCCAGGTGGTGAGCAAGCGCGCGCGATGATACCGAACTCCCGGAATCCCCACGTCATTCCGGCATGTTTTTGGCCGGAATCCACGGCGGCAGTGAGATCCCGGCCAAAAGCACGCCGGGATGACGGGTAGGAGCGTCAGATCGAGGTCAAGCGCGGGAGCAGGCGTTCGGCGAAATCGGTTGTGTAGGCGACCGGATCGCCGTCGGGCATGAAATCCAGTTGGGTGATGCCCAGGGCGGCCAGCTCTTCGGCGGTCCGCACCACCTCGTCCGGGTCGGCGAGCCCGGAACGGGATACGTACAGCGCGGTCTTGCGGATGGCGTCGTAGTCACGCTGCTCTGCCTCGCAATGCGCGCGCAGCACCTCGAGCTTGCGGGCCACATCCTCGACCGAGCTCGCGAAGAGGTTGCAGGCGTCGGCGTAGCGGGCCACCAGCAGCAGCGTCTTCTTCTCGCCACCGCCGCCGATCAGGATGGGCGGGTGCGGGCGGGTCAAAGGCGCTGGCACACAGAGGGTCTCGGCCAGCTGGTAGTGCTCGCCCTTGTACGGCCCGTTGTCGGGACCCCACATCTGCAGGCAGATCTGCAGCGTCTCCTCGAGGCGCTCGAACCGCTCGCCCATCGGGACCACCGGCACCCCGAGCCCGCGCTGCTCGCGCTCGTACCAGGACGCGCCGATGCCGAGTTCGGCCCGGCCGCCGGAGAGCACGTCCAGCGTGGTGACGATCTTGGCGAGCAGGCCCGGATGCCGGTACATCACGCCGGTCACCAGCAGCCCCAGCCGCATCCGCTCGGTCAGCGCGGCCACATAGCCGAGGGTCGTGTACCCCTCCAGCATGGGTTCGTCGGCCGTGCCGCTGTGCTCCATCTGGAAGTAGTGGTCCATGACCGTGAACTGCGTGAACCCCGCCTGTTCGGCAATGCGGGCGGTGGCCGCCAGGGTGGACGCGATCCGCCCGGGTTCGGCGGGTGTCGAATAGTTCCAGTAGTGCAGACCCAGTTCCATGCCCGACTCCTCCGTCGTTTCCCGGTGGGTGATATGCCTGAAATCCGCCCTTCAGTCTGCACCCTCCGCCGGCCACGCGAGGCGCGAAGGGCGCAGCCCGGACATGCGAAAGGCCCCGCCCGAGCGAAATGCTCTGGCGGGGCCGGGATCTCGTGGCCGCAGGGTTACTGCTTGGGCAGCGGGAGGTCGATGCCGCCGACGTCGGTGACCTTCCAGTCGCTCTTGGGATCGACGTTGACCGTGTAGTAGATGGTGGTCAGGACACCGTCGGGGTTCTGGGCGTTGGTGGAGTTGACGTTCAGATAGACGTTGACCTTGTAGACGCCGTTGTCTCGGTTGATGACCTGGGAGCTGAGCAGGGTGGGGCTCGAGGTCCACTTCAACGGAACCAGGATCTCCTGCAGCTTCGATGCGGTCGCGTCGAACTTGCCCGCCAGCGCCGGGGTGGTGTTCGCCTTCAGACGCGAGGTCCAGGCATTGAAGTCGGCGTAGTTGAGGTTGGCCGCGCCCAGGGCGTAGTCGGAGGCGACCTGCGCGGCGTGCTTGTCGTCGGCCGCCTGCGCGTCGCGGTCCTTCAGATCGCCGCGCGCGGACTGCCACAGCACGGTGACCCACACGAGCGCACCGACGAGCAGCACGGCCGCGCCGGTGAGCAGCAGCGTCGACAGCTTCAACGAAACCGTCTTGACCTGCGGCTGCGCGGTCGGCAGCGTGGGTTCGGTGTCCTGAGACATGGGGTCTCCTCCTAGCTGGGTACTGCTACTTCACGTTGACCTGCACACGCACGGCACCGTCACCGGTGGACGCGAGCGCCTGCGAGATCAAGCTGCTGATATTGACTTGCGGCCCGGCCGTGCGTGCGGCATCGGCAAGCGGCTGCAGCTGCGGGGCGAGGGTCTTCAATTCGGGTCCGGCCTGCTGGAGCCAGTCGCTCAGCTTGACCAGGAACGGTGCCAGCCCGTTGCCCTCCACATAGGCCTGGGGGCCTGGGGCACGGTCCACCAGTCTACCGACGGCATTGATGAGCTCCTCGAGCGACTGCTCGAACTGCACGAATGCCGGTGCGGCTGCCGCGGTCGCCTCGCCCATGCCCGCGATATTCGAGGCCGCAGCCTGGAAGCTGTTGAGTAGCTGGGCGATCTTGGGTTCGCGGCTCATGATGGCCTGGGCCAGCAGATCACCCGCGCGGGTCAGGTTCGGCATGGACGAATCCGTGTCGTGGAACGCCGTTCCCAGGGTGCTGGCCAGCGAGGCCGCCACCTTCGGGTCCAGCTGGTTCATGACCTTGTTGACCAGCCGCGACACCTCGGGAATCGACAGCGGCGACTTGACCGCCGCGGTGTCCAGGCGCTGCCCGTCCTTCAGGTACGGCCCGCCCGGGGCCTTGGCCCGGAATTCCACGTACGGCTCACCCAGCGCGGAGAGCTGCTCGATGGTGATATCGCTGTTGGTGGGCAGCTTGCGATCACCGTCGATGCGGAAACCCACCTCGACGCCGCGCGCGGTCGAGTCCACCGAGGTGACCTTGCCGACCTTCATGCCGGTCAGCAGAATCGGCGAACCCACGCTCAGGCCACCGGAATTCGGCATCACCATGGACGCGTCGGTGTAGTGCGCGAACGGATCGGCCCGCACCACACCGAAGGTCAGATAGCTCGCGCCCACCACGGTGACGACCGCGATGCCGCCCAGCGACGCCAGCGAACCCCACTTCATCGAACGGCCCCAATCTCTTTCATCGCACAGCGCCGATCATGCGCAGTCCGGCCAGAATGTTGGTGACCTGGTCGTCGCGGGAAACCGAATCCGCCTTGATCCCGGTGATGTTCACCTTCGGCCCGTTCTCCACGAACGGAATCAGCTTGTCCCGCACCAGCGATACCAGCGCCGACAGGTTCGACGGCTGCGACAGATCCAGGGGCTTTCCCGAAAGGGCGAGCGGCGCAAAGGCTTGCGTCACCGGATCCAGCGCACCGGCCAGCGGGGCCAGCCACACCAGCGACTGTCCGAGCTGCCCGAGCACCGCGAAGATCTGGGTGACGCCCTTGATGGAATTGGTGACGCCGGTCATGGCGTCCACCGACTCCTGGCTGAGCTGATGGTCCAGGAAGTCCGCGCGATCGTGCAGCACCTGGGCGTTCACGCCGAGGCCGTTGAGCAGGCTGTCGACCTTGTCGAGATTGGCCGCCAGATCGACCGCGTTCCCGGCTGCGTTCTGCGCGATCCGCTTGGTCTCGTCGGGATCCTGCGGCAGCACGGCATTGAACCGGTTGATGATGTCCTGCAGCTGATTGATCGCCCCGCCCTGGGTGAAGGCGGCCAGCGCGGCCATGGTGTCCTCGAGCTGCACCGGCGGCTTGGTGTGCTCCTGGGTGATGGTGCCGCCGTCCTGCAACAGCGAACCGAACCCGCCCGGCGGCGTGGTCAGCGCCAGGTGAATATCACCGAGCACCGTATTCTGCCGCAGCTCGGCCACAGTCGCGGTCGGCAGCTGCACCTTCGACGAAATATCGGCGTCCACCACGACATACCCGCCGCGTCCGCTCGAATGCGCCGAATCCACCACGCGCACACCGCTCACCGAACCCACCTGCGCGCCATTGGCGATGACCTTCGCCTTGGCGGGGAGATTCAGCACATTCCCGAACTCGATGTGGATCCGGTAAGTCGGCCCCGAGATCGTGGTCCCGGGCACCGGCACCGACGACGGATCGAAGGCACAGCCGCCCACGCCGACGAGCAGCCCGGCGGCCAGCACGGCAGCACCCGCTCGCTTCACGCGGCGAGACGCCCCCTTCGTCATTCCGGCGCGCTTTTGGCCGGAATCCACAGCGGCGGGGTGGATCCCGGCCAAAAGCATGCCGGGATGACGGGGTCGCCCACCACGGGGACGGGAGGATCCGGTGTCGATGCTGATGTCCCAGCGTCCGATTCTCATCGCGCACCTGCCATTCCGAGCACCAGGGGCACCAGCGGGACGTTCACCAGGCCGTTGGCGGCATCGGCGCACGCGCCCGGGGAGGCCGCGTTGACGGCGGCGCAGACCTGTTCGGCCTGCGGGGCCGGGAGCGCCGCGCGCGGCGAGCCGTAGGTGACGCCGTCGCCCATCATGTGCTGGGCGGCATTGGTCAGCACCGGCAGCTTGAGCACGACCTCCGACAGCGAGCCGACATTGGCGCGCAGCAGGCGCACCAGCGGCAGGGTGTCGTTCAGGGCCGTCATGATCGGGTCGCCCGCGATGGTGACCAGATCGTTGAGCATGGGCAGCACGTCACCGAGGCGGTCGATGAGTTGCGCACCGGGACCGATCAATTCGGTGGTGGCATTGTTCAGGGCCGGGCCCAGCCGCAGCAGCATGGAACGCAGATCGCCCCAGTGCTCCTCGACCTTCTGACCGACCGAGGCGAAGGCGTCGAAGATGCCCGCCAGGTGGCCGATGTCGGCATCCGGTTGCGACAGCGCCGAACCCAGCTTCTTCACGATCTCGTTGATCTGCGGTCCCGCGCCCTGGGTGGCGGTGTCGAGCCCGGACAGGCCGTGCGCCAGCGCATCCGGGGCCTGCGTCTGCTGCAGCTGCGACGAGAGGTCGGCGAGCGCGGTCAGCGTCTCGGTAATGCTCTTGGGCGTCAGGGTTCTGGTGATGCACTGCGACGCATCCCAGTGCTTCAGGTCCTTGCCGGTATTGAGCACCGCCAGATTGCGGTCGGCCACAATGGAATCCGAGACCGTGGTGGCCGCGGCGTCCGCGTACACCGGGTACTGGGCGTCCACGGTGAACTTGACCTTCACCTTGGTGCCGTCGGTATCGATGGAATCGACGGTGCCGACCGGGATTCCGCGCATGGTCACCTTGTTGCCGGCGTAGAGGCCGACCGCGTCGGGCATGACGGCGCAGTAGGAGACGGTCTTCTTCATCGGGTCGAACCAGATGAAATAGCCGACCACCGCGAGCACCACGACCAGCACCGCACCGGCGACCGACATGAACGCCTGCGATCCGAGCATCCGCTTGAACATCAGCAGTCCTTCCCCGGCACCGGAATGCACACCTGCGGCAGGGTCACGGTCTGGCCCGACTGGTCGACCTTCACGCCGCCGTCGGGAATCACCAGGTCCGACAGCTTCTTCTGCAGGTCCTGCGCGGCGGTCAGGGTCGGGGCGAACTTCTGGCCGAGCTGCTCGAGCTGGGTGATGGCATCGGTCAGCTTGGGCTTCAGATCCGAGAACGTGGGTTCCACGCCGCCGAGCCGGCCGAGCACGTCGCTGAGCAGCCGGATGGCCTCGGCCATCTCGGTGTGCTTGTCGTCGAGCACGGTCACCAGCAGATTGGCGTTGTCCATGAGCCGCCCGAGATCGGATTTCGCGCCGTCGTACATGCGCACGTACTCGTCCGCCACCGCGACCGCGTTCGACACCTGGCTGCGCTGCTTGTCCAGCGCGTCCACGTAGGTCTGGACCGTGGCCAGCGTGGTGCGCAGGCTGTCGGGCGCGCCGTCGATCGAATTGCCCAGCGCCGCAAGGTTCTTGTTGAGCGTGGAGCCGTCGATCTTGGCCAGCGGGGTGGCCGCGTCCTGGAAGGTCTCGACCAGGCTGTAGGGCAGGCGCACCCGGTCGGCCGGGATGGGCGCGGAGCCCAGCGGCTTGCTCCCGGCGGGGAACACCGCGACGTAGTGGCCGCCGACGATGGTCAGCATGCGAATGTCGAGTGAGGTCTGATCGCCCAGGAACACATCGGATTTCACGGTGAAGCGCATGACGACCTTGTCCGGCTTCAGTTCCAGGGACTTGACCTCACCGACGGAGATCCCGGCGATACGCACATCGTCGCCCGCCTTCACCGACTGCGCCTCGGACAGTTCCGCGGTGTAGGTGTGCTTGCCGAACGGCACCACGTACAGCGCACCCGCGGCCGCCAGGCCCAGCGCCACCACGATCGCGCCGATGATGCCCTTGCGCAGATTGCGCTTCTGCTTGGTCGCGTCGTCGACGACGCGATCGTCCCGCCGCAGCAGGTTCGGCAGTCTCATCCGTTGCATATCGCCACCTGCTGTCCCGAGATGAGCACCTTGACCACCGCGGGAACATCCGCGGTGCCCTTGCTGCACACCGGCTTCCAACCGCCCGGGCCGCCGGCGGACACGTCGGCCGCACCCAGCACCGCGGGCAGGCGGCCGAAGGTCTCCACCGCCTCCTTGGCGTCGGGGAAGACCTTGCGGATCAGCGCGTCCACATCGGAGCCGCTGGTGATGCCCAGTGACGTCAGCAGATTGTCGATGGGCCGCAGCACCGACGGCGCGGTCATGGCGAACTGCGCCAGGCCGCCGATGTTCTGCTGCAACGCCTCGAAGATGTCGGACAGCTGCTTCAGCAGCGGCACCAGGTAGTGCACCCGCCCGCCCAGCCGGTCGGACAGATCCGACATGTTCCGGATCAGCGTCCAGATCACCTGCTGCCGATTGTCCACGTACGACGCCAGTTTCCCGATCGCGTCCAGGGCCGGTCCGACACCGCTGCCGTCACCTTCGATCAACGCCACCATGCTGGCGCTGAATTGGTTGATGGCCTCGGGAGAAATGGTCTGCAACACCGGCTTCAGGCCGTTGAACAGCTGCGTCACATCGAACGACGGCACCGTGTGGTCGTCGCCGATGCGCGCGCCCGCCGCGATCCGATTGCCCGGCTGCGGCTGCTGCTGCAGATCGATGTACCGCTGCCCGGTGAGGTTCTGGTAGCGGATGGCCAGCTTGGAGTTGTCGTAGATCGGCGCATCGGTCTTGACCGACAACTGAACTCGCGCCTTCGCACCCTCGAGGCTGATGTTCTTGATCTTGCCGACCTGCACCCCGTACATGCGCACGTCATCGCCGACCTTGAGGCCGTTGGCGTCGGTGAAGATCGCGTCGTGGGTCTCGGTCCTACCCGACACCGGCCGCTGGATCGCGGTCATGATGAGCATGAGCACCACCGCGATCACGCCCGCGAACAAGGCCAGCCGCCACGCGGCCGCTTTCACACTCATCGCGCCCCTCCCAACAGAGGAACGGCGATGGCGGGCACGCCCTTCAGCTCGACCTCCACATTCAGCACCGGTCCCTGCCCGTTGTCGGGCATGGCCGCGCGCAACCGCTCGAGCAGCTGCCTCAACTCGACCGCGGACTGCTGCGGCTGCGGCACCATCTGCGCCAGCGCGGTCAGCACCGGCACCAGCATGTCGGTGGTGCCGGAGAGCTGAGTCCCGGCCTGGGCGAAGGTGTTCGCCAGAATCGGCAGCAGTTGCCCGGTGACGGTCGCCACGCCCTTGTCGTAGGCGGCGCGATCGTTCTGCAGGCGCTGCATGCTGCGGATCAGATCCACCACCTGCACGGTCGCGCCCGCGAACTTGCCGCCGCCGTCGAAGGCCGGGCCGAGATTGCCGAACAGCTCCGACATCGGCATCTTCTGGTTGTTGGTGATGGTGCGCTGCGCGGTGATGAGCGCCTGCGCCAGCGGCGTGAACGCCTGGGTGTCGGCCGCGGCCTGCGCGATGACCGAGGCCATCTGCGGAGTCAGCACCGAACCGCCCACCTGCGAGGCGCTGCGCAGGATCGAGCCCATGGTGGCGTCGTAGACCTCGGACGCGCGGCGGCCGGTGAAGTCCAGCACCGTGCCCGAGCGCAGCGGCGAACCGCCCGCGCCCCGGCGCAGTTCGATCTCGCTGATGCCGAAGAGGTTGGCGGGCGCGTAATCGATCTGCAGGCTGTCGTCGATCCCGAACAGCTTGGTGTCGTCCAGCCGCAGCGAGATCTGCTGCGTCCCATGCTGGTCCGGCGCGATATCGGTGACCTTGCCGACCACCACGCCATTGGCCCGCACCTCGGTGCCGACCAGCACGCCGTCACCGATCTGCTCGGTGCGCAGTGAGATCGGCAGCCCCGGTTCGGCCTGCTGCGACCGGTACAGCGACCAGCCCGCGGCGACCGCGATCACCAGTGCCAGCGCGACCGCGCCGACCGTCATCGCGCGCTTGCGATCCACGGCCACACCCGGCATTCCGTAATTCGGCATCCCCTACCCCGTGAACGTAATCGCCGAGTTGAAGCCCCAGAGGGACAGCGACAGCACCATGTCCATGGCGATGATCGCCACCGACGACGCGCGCACGGCCTTGCCCGAGGCGATACCCACGCCCTCGGGACCGCCGGTGGCGAAAAAGCCGTAGTAGCAGTGGATCAGGATGACGACCACCGCGAAGATGGCCACCTTCACCACGGCCGCGATCACGTCGAATCCGGACACGAACTGGAAGAAATAGTGGTCGTACACGCCCGCCGAGGCCCCGTGCACCAGCGTGATCAGCCCGCGGCAGGCCGCATACGACAGGATCAGCGCGATCAGGAAGGTCGGAATGATGGCGACCGCGCCCGCCAGCACGCGGGTGGTCACCACGAAGGGAACCGAACGCAGGCCGAGGGATTCGATGGCGTCGATCTCCTCGGAGATGCGCATGGACCCGATCTCGGCGGTCATGCGGCAGCCCGCCTGAGCCGCGAAGCCGATGGCGGCGGCGATGGGGGCCAGCTCACGGGTGGTGGCGTAGGCCGACACCAGACCCGACACCGGGCCCATGCCCAGCATGTCCAGTGTCGTGAACGACTCCACCGCGACCGACGCGCCCATGACCAGGCCGAGCACGATCATCATCGGCACGGTCCCGCCGCCCACGATGACCGAGCCGCGGCCCCAGGTCATATCGGAGATGGCGCGCATGGTCTCGCTGCGATAGCGCTTGAGCGTCAACGGGATCGACGAGAGCACCTGCCAGACGAAGGCGAGCACGAAGCCCAGGTTCTCCACCCGGCGCAGGATCAGTCCCCGGCGGCGGTAGGCGCGCGCGGCCCAGCCCAGCCCCTTGGGCACGTAGGTAGCCGACATCAGGCCAGCCTCGTCGGCAGGAACATGTCGGTGATCTGGGTGGCGACCAGGTTCACGGTCACGATGGACACCACCGACAGCACCACCGCCGCGTTCACCGCGTCGGCGACACCGCGCGGGCCGCCCTTGGCCTCGAGCCCGCGCTGGCAGGCGATGATCACCACGAGGAAGCCGAAGATCACGGCCTTCAACAGCGACACCCACACGTCGGCGGTGGTGGTGAAGGAGCCGAAGGTGGACCAGTACGAGCCGGGCGTCACGCCCTGCCCGCCGATGGCGACGCCGTAGCCCGCGAGCACGCCCACGAAGATGATGAGCACGTTCAGCAGCGGCGCGACGAAGACCATGGCGACCAGGCGCGGGATCACCAGGCGGTGAATCGGGCTGATGCCCATGGTGTTCAGCGCGTCGATCTCCTCGCGGATGGTGCGCGCGCCCAGATCCGCCGCCAGCGCCGCGGCCCCCGCGCCGCCCAGCAGGAAGCCGGTCGCCAGCGGCGCGCCCTGCTTGATGACGCCCAGGCCGCCGGTCGCGCCCAGCAGCGAATCCGCGCCGAGCGTGTGAATCAGGTTGCCGACCTGCACGGAAACGATGACGCCGAACGGAATCGCGATGAGCACGGCCGGAATCGCGGTGACGGTAATCAGCCGCCAAGCCTGGAGAATGGCCTCTTTCCATTGGAATTCGCGGCGCACGATATCGGTGAAGGTGCCGACCACCGCCTCCTCGGCAATGCCGACCGCACGCCCGAAGGTGCGCAGCGACGCCACCGTGGTGCCGGAGAAGTTGTCGCGGACGATGCGCGCGGCGGACCGACTCTTGACGGCCCGGGTCATCGCGGGACTACTTCATCAGGACGCCGGAACCGGCGTGGGGTGGCGAGCTTCAAAATTCTTCTCCGTGATCGGCAACACTGCCTGCCATCAAAGCTAATGGTTACGGCGAGTTACAACAAATCGCTTTGTGATGTGATCGAGACCATCAAGCTACCGACGAGTACGCAATCTGTCACGCCCGGTCAACGGGGCGGACATGCATGCGACCTGCGGTTCTAGAACGTGTTATCAGAGCAGATCGGTCATGCTTGTGATCTCCAGCACCTATCGCGCGAACCCTCTCTGAGACCTTTTCGAGACCGAGAGCCATACCTAAACCAGAATTGAGTGATCTAGCAGCAACCCCTGATTCCCATCGAACCCACACGTAACCCGGACGCGGCGTGTTCACTGTCGCTGTGGACAACACAGTGTCGGCGGTCCTGCACTCGATCGAGGCCGGCGACTGGGCGGAATTCGCGAAACTCGTGCACCCCTATGTGCATTGGACCGAGGACGGCGTCACCACGCGCGGGCGGGTTCAGGTCATGGCCCTGCTATCCCGGCATCACGCGACCAAACCCGCGACGTCGGTCGAAATGCGTGACGGCCAGGTCTACGGCTGGAACTCCTGATTACGGGCTGACCGCCAGAAAAACGAAGGCGGAGAACAACACCAGGTGCACACAGCCCTGGAGCAGAGTCGCGCGACCCGGCACCACGGTCAACGCGCCGACCACCACCGTCAGCGCCAGCAGCACCATCTGGGTCGCGCCCAGGCCGAGCATGAGCGGGCCCTCGATCCAGATCGAGGCCAGCGCGATGGCCGGAATGGTCAGGCCGATGCTGGCCATGGCCGAACCCAGCGCGAGATTCAGCGAGATCTGCATGCGCTCGCGGCGCGCGGCGCGCACGGCCGCGATGGTCTCGGGCAGCAGCACCAGCAGCGCGATGACCACGCCGACCGCGGACTGCGGCAGACCGGCCGCGGCGATACCGGCTTCGATATTGGGCGAGACCACCTTCGCCAGGCCGACCACACCGATCAAGGCAACCAGCAGCAAACCCAGACTCAGCAGAGCCTGCCGCTTGGTGGGCGGGTCCTCGTGCTCGTCATCCGCGTCGATCGCGACACCCTCGACGGGCAGGAAGTCGTCCGGATGCCGGACCGTCTGCACCATCACGAAGACGCCGTAGAGCACCAGCGAGGCCACCGCCGCGAAGATCAACTGCGAGGCGGAGAAGACCGGGCCGGGCTCACTGGTGGTGAAGGTCGGCAGCACGAGACTCAGCGTGGCCAGCGTCGCGACCGTGGCCAGCGCCGCGCCGGTGCCCTCCGCATTGAAGACGGCCACCCTTCGGCGCAGCGCGCCCACCAGGAGCGACAGGCCGAAAATGCCGTTGCAGGTGATCATTACGGCGGCGAAGACGGTATCGCGCGCGAGCGAGGCGGCCTTCTCCCCGCTCGACACCATGAGCGTCACGATCAGCCCGACCTCGATGATGGTCACCGCCACCGCGAGGATGAGCGACCCGAACGGCTCGCCGACCCGATGCGCCACCGTCTCCGCGTGATAGACCGCCGAGAGCGTCGCGCCGATCAGCCAGACCCCGACCAGCACCGCCACGACCGGGTTCAGCTCCCGGCCCCACGAGGCGGCCAGCACCACGGCTGCCACCAGCGGGAGGATGACCGCCCAGTACCGACTGCAGAAACGCACCATGATCACCATCGTTCCAGCAAACCGTCCGCATACCCCGCAAATGGGAGCGATCCCTCCCCCGATCGCGTTACCGCATGACCGCCCGCCGGTGAATTAGGCTGCCCACGTGGACGACACCTCCGGACCCGACGCGACCGGCGCGACGCACCCGCACGAGCCACACGACGCCAGCCTCGCGTCCAAGCTCAACTGGCTGCGCGCGGGCGTGCTCGGCGCGAACGACGGCATCGTCTCCACCGCCGGTCTGGTGGTCGGCGTCGCCGCCGCCTCCACCGACACCAGCGCCATCCTCACCGCGGGCATCGCGGGCCTGGCCGCGGGCGCCATCTCGATGGCCGTCGGCGAATACGTCTCGGTCAGCACCCAGCGCGACACCGAGCGCGCGCTGCTGTCCAAGGAGCGGCAGGAGCTGGCCGACGAGCCGGAATACGAACTGGCCGAACTCACCCAGATCTACGAGGCCAAGGGCCTGAGCGCCGAGACCGCCCGGCAGGTGGCCAAGGAACTCACCGAGCACGACGCCTTCGCCGCCCACGCCGAGGCCGAATTGGGTTTGGACCCACACGATCTCACCAATCCGTGGCATGCGGCGCTGTCCTCGGCCGTGTCGTTCACCCTGGGCGCGATCCTGCCGATCCTGGCCATCCTGCTGCCGCCGGTGCAGTGGCGCATCCCCGTCTGTTTCGCCGCCGTGCTGGTGGCGCTGGCCATCACCGGTTCGGTGAGTGCGCGTCTGGGCGGCAGCAATCCGCGCCGCGCGGTGCTGCGGGTCGTCATCGGCGGCGCGCTGGCCATGGCCGTCACCTACGGAATCGGTCAGCTCGCGGGCATTTCCGGAATCTAGTTCGGGACCGGAGCCGAATCATCGGGCGGCGCGGGCACATCCGGCGACGCGTCGACGGGACCCGAAGTGTCCGGGCCGATCACGACCGGGATCTCCACCGGATGCGGCGCCACGGGCGCGACCGGCGGCGGTGGGGCCGGATTCGCTTCGGCCGGGGCCGGATTCGGCGTGGCGGGCACCTGCACGGCCGGTGCGATCTCGGGTGGCCGCCGCGCGGGCGCCGGGCTGTCGTGGCGCGGGCGGACCACATTGACGATCGAGGTGTCGGCGATCGGGCGATCGCCGGAGCCGGTGAGCCACATGCCCGCTCCCACCCCGGCGGCCATCAGGGCCGCGACCAGGACCACCAGGCCCAGGCGGCGGGGATCGATATCGTCCGCGTCGCGCCGGATCTCGTCGACGGTGCCGAGCATGGCGGTCCTCCTTCGGATTCCGGGCCGCGGCGTCAGGGGGCGGGCGGCGGAGGCGGGGGTGGGGGCAGCAGGAACGGCAGGATCGGGGCCAGGATGTCGGGCAGCGCCGGCGGGGCGGGCGCGGGCGGCGGGGGCGGGGCCGCGGCGGATTCGGTGGTCGGGTCGGGCGCGGGCGCGGGCGCGGGCGCAACGTACTGCTGGGTCTCCGGTGCGGGGGCGGGCATCTGCACCGGGGCGGCCGGTGCGGGCGGCGGCGCGGGGGTGGGCGCCGGGGGCTTGGCATTGACGGGCTGGGTGGTGCTCGAGGACGGTTTGCCGGGCTCGTCCCCACCGCCCGGGTTGACCAATCCGGCGCGCAGGGTGCCGCCGATCAGGGCGAACACCACGCCCGCCGAGAGAACGACGAGTCCGACGAGCACCTTGGGCGACATCTCCCCCGGCGCGGCCAGGCCGGGGGTGCCGTCGGCGGACGGGGTGGCGGGCTGTTCCCGCGCCACTTCGGGTTTCTCACGAACCGCACCCACCGCCACCCGGGAACTCCTTCGAGTCGAAGTACTCGCCCGCCGATCCGAAAAGACTCTCCTTCACCGACCGTACACAGGGTTGCCAGGCGGTCGAACCGGCTACACGGTAAGGAAATAGTTCCAGGTGGATATCTATTCGAATCGATTGCCAATAAGTTGCCGAGTCGCGTTGACGCGATCACGGCAGGGTGATCACAACCTTGCCGAACGGGTCGCCCTGCATGAAGTACCGGTACGCCTCGACCGCCTGCTCGAACGGGTATACGCGATCGATCACGGGCCGCATCCGGTGCTCGTCCAGCATGGAGTTCATGGCCTCGAAATCGGCCCGGCTCCCGACCGCGATACGGCGGATCGACACGAACTTGCCGCCGAACAGGCTCGGCGGCTGGGGCTGCCCCGGCGCCGGAGCGAAGGCCCCGATCAAGGTCACCTGGGCGTTGTAGGCCGACGCGGCAACGGATTTCGGCAGGGTCGGCATGCCGACCGCCTCCACCACATGCTGGACGCCCTCGCCGCCGGTGAGGTCGAGCACCGCGCGCTCCCAGTCCGGCACCTCGGTGCGGTCGATCACCTCGTCGGCGCCCAGCTTGCGCAGCCGCTCGGCCTTCGCGGCCGAGGAGGTGATCGAAAGGACCCGGGCGCCCAGCATTTTGGCGTGCTGCACCGCGGCCAGCGCCACCGTCCCGGTGCCGGTGGTCAGCACGGTCTCCCCCGGTCCGGCGGGCACCGGCTTGGTGAGCGCGGCCCAGGCCACCAGGCTCGCGCAGGTCAGCGACGCGGCCTCCGCATCGGTGAGGAACGCGGGCACGTGCACCACCGAGTCCTCCTCCAGCAGCACGTACGTGGCGAGCCAGCCGTCGTGGTTCGCGCCGTACTGCTGCGCGGATTGCGCCTGCAGCTGCGGGCCGTCGTTCCAGGCCAGGAAGTAGGTCCCGGCCACGCGGTCGCCGAGGGCCGCGCGGGTCACACCGTCGCCCATCGCGATGACCTCGCCGACGCCGTCGACCAGCGGCACGACGCCGGGCGTGGCGGGCAGCACGTAGTTGCCGTCCATCAGCATGATGTCGCGGCGGTTGAGCGCGGTCGCCCGCACCTTCACCACGACCTGGTGCGGTCCGGGTTCCGGCATCCGCTGCTCACGGGTGGTCAGGCCGTCGAGTCCGCGCCGCGGTTCCAGGTGGTAGGCAATGCCGTTCATGGTTCTCTCCGAAACTGTTCGAATCTCGTTGTCGAGAACCGAGTCTGCTCGAGACGATGCGCACCCGCGATTCCCTGTAGGGAATCATTGAGGGGGGTTCGGGGGGCGTAGCCCCCTGAGAGTTACGAGAGTTGGAATCTCTCATACCCTCCGGGGAATCGCGGCGCGGCCCTCGCGGGCACAGAGTGGAGGCATGACGATCATGGCGGTGGCGACGACGACCAACCCGTTCGCCCAGCAACTGCGCGAGTGGCGTACGCGGCGGCGGTTGAGCCAGCTCGATCTGGCCATTGCCGCCGAGACCAGCCAGCGGTATCTGAGCTTCCTGGAGCAGGGGCGTTCGCATCCGGGGCGGACCATGGTGGTGCGCTTGGCCGAGGTGCTGGGGCTGTCACTGCGCGAGCGCAACGGCCTGCTGCTGGCGGCCGGGTACGCGCCGATCTTTCCCGAATCCTCGCTGGACGCACCGGAATTGGGTGCGGTGCGGTTCGCGCTGGACACCATCCTGCAGGGGCATCTCCCCTACCCGGCGGTGGTGACCCGGCCGTTCGGGGTGCTGGTGGCCGCCAATCCCGGCTTCGCGCTGCTGACCGAGGGGTGCGCGCCGGAACTGCTGGAGGCGCCGCTCAATGTGCTGCGGCTGGCCCTGCATCCGGACGGGCTGGCACGGCGGGTGCTGAACCTGCCGGAGTGGGGCCGCCATGTCACCGACAGCCTGCGTAATCGGGCCGGGCGCAGCCCGGATCCCGCGCTCGACGCGCTCATCGCCGAGCTGGAAAGCTATCTGCCGCCGGTGGATCCGGGTCCGGGCCACCTCGGCTTCGCGGTGCCGCTGCGCTTGACCTCGGAGGCGGGCGAGCTGCGGCTGATCACCACCATCACCTCGTTCGCCACCGCCACCGACATCACGCTCTCGGAGCTGCACCTGGAGGCGTTCCTGCCCGCGGACCAGGCCACGGCGGACTACCTGCGCGGAAGATTCGCGCCCGCTTAGAGATTCACCGATCCCCCGGGCGCGTCGGGCCAGCGCGCGCCGATGTGGCCGTCCGGCCGGACCAGCAGTGCCCCGCTCGGGCCGACACCGCACAGGTCCGCGTAGTCGTCGGGCAAGTGCTCGAAGTGGACCGGAAGCGTTGTGGTGACCCGCTTTTCCCAGTCGGCGGGGTCCGGGGCGAGAATCGTGAACCACTCGCCGACCGCATCGAGTCCGGAGCGGCCCGGCCCCAACCAGGCATGCGGCAGGCGTGTGCCGGGCCGCCCGCTGGGGAGGTATGCGGTAGCGCTCTCGGGCGGCGGCGGGCTGCCGTCCGGCCGCACCGCCGCGGAGTCGTAGGCGACACCCAGCACCAGCCCGATCTGATCGAAATACCTGTCGGTCCAGGGCAATTCGACATCCGAATCCGCCGTCTCGCCGGATTCCCGGTGCGCCCGGCGCGCGGCCTGGGCGTGGCGGACCCGCTCGGCATTGGCCACCGCTTGCCGCAGCGTGCGATGGGCCACCGGAAGCCGTTCCGTCGCATAGGTTTCCAGCAGCTCCGGCATCGCCCAGCCGCGCAGCACACCGGCCAACTTCCAGCACAGGTTGTGCACATCGGCGACGCCGACGTTCATGCCGAGACCGCCGAGGATCGGGACCGCGTGTGCGGCATCACCGGCCAGCAGCACCCGGCCGTGGCGAAACCGTTCGGCGACAAAGGCATTCATTACCCAATGCTGAACCCGCAGCACCTCCACCGGGATATCGATGCCCGGACCGAAGGCCTGCGCGACGAGGGCGGCCCAGTCGAAGTCGGTGCCGCGCGGCGCCGGGCCGAACCAGGCCCAGCCGCCCTCTGGGTACAGCGGCGTGAACGACCCGTGTGCGGTGAAGTAGACCCCGGCGGGCTGATCGGCGCACCACCGGCCGAGATCGGCATCGAAGACCACGGTGGTGGTGTTCCCGATCGCGCCGGGACCGGTGGTGCCGATCCCGAGCAGGTGCCGAACGGTGGAATTGGCCCCGTCGGCGGCGATCACATAGCGGGCGCGGACCTGTTCGCGGGCACCGTCGACGCGGCCGGCGAGCATCGCCACCACATCCTCGGAATCCTCGACCAGATCCACGAGTTCGACGTCGAACCGCACCGGCGTGTCCGCGGCGGCCAGCAGCGTCGGTTCCAGCCGATCCTGCGAGGTGACCACACCGGTCTCGGGGCTCTCCGGTATCGGCGCGGCGACGCCGACCAGCGCCTCGGCGCCGAAGTCGCTGTCGCCCAGCGTCTCCCGGAATCGCACCCGGCCGAACTCGGGCCCGAAGGCCCGGCTCCGGATCGTCCCGGCCAGGCCCAGCTGCCGGAATATCTCCATCGACCGCACATTGACCAGCCGCGACCTCGGGAAGGGCGACAGCTCACGGTGACGCTCCACCAGCAAGGTCCGCACACCCCAGCGGTTCAGCAGCGCGCGGGCGGTGAGTCCGACCGGACCGCCCCCGACGATCAGTACCTCCACCCCGGCATCCGCCACCCCTCCGAGTGTGCGGCCCGTGGCGAAAACCGTCAATGACGGTGGGTTATATCGATTCCGACTGAGTACTTGTGGCCGAATACTCGTAGACGTATATTCGTAGACGAGTAAGGAGGTGCCGAATGGCCCGCAAGCGCAAGGTCGCCAATCTGATGGGGTTGGCGGTGCTCTCCGCCCTGGCCGTCCAGCCCATGCACCGGTACGAGATCGCTGCCAGGTTGCGGGCATGGGGCAAGGAATCCGATATGAGCATCAAGTGGGGATCGCTCTACACCGTCGTGGACAACCTCACCAAGCACGGCTTCCTGGAGGTCACCGGCAGCGAGCGCGACGGGGCGCGGCCGGAGCGGACCATCTACCGGATCACCGAGGCCGGGCGTGCCGAACTCACCGACTGGACAAGGGAACTCGTCTCCGAGCCGGAGGCCGAGAAGGGCCGGTTCCTGGCCGGGCTGTCCGTCCTGTCGGTGCTGCCGCCCGACGAGGTCATCGACCTGCTCACCCAGCGAATCACCAAGCTGGACAAGACCATTACCGAATCCCGCGCCCAATTGGCCGCTCTGGAAGGCACAGTGCCGCGCCTTTTCCTGGTCGAAGACGACTATGAGCTGACCATGCTGAGCGCGGAGGCCGATTGGGCTCGCGCCCTGCGCGATTCGCTGGCCGACGGCAGCTTCCCCGATACGGAGGTCTGGCGCGCCTGGCATCGCGACGGCGTCATGCCCGCCGAGCTCGTCGAATTGGCGGAAGGGGGAGCGCCCGCGCCGGACACCGACCAGGGCTGATCACACGCTCGAACACCGTCCATGCAATGGACCGGGCCCCGACGGGGGTGCTGCAACACCGCCGCCGAAGCCCGGGAACACACCGTCTCGAACCGCGTCCGTGCAGGCGAACCCGGCACCGAGTTTGGCAACTACAGGATAACTGGGTTCTCCATACGCGCGCCGGTTCGGGGTTTTTCGAAAAACCTACGAACACCTTCTGGAGAGAACCATGTCTACCAACTCCGCAATCGTCATCGGCGGCGGCATTTCCGGTCCCGTCACCGCGACCGCCCTGCACAAGGCGGGCATCGATGTCACCGTCTTCGAGGCCTACCCGGGCCCCGCCTACGGCATCGGATCCAATCTGGCGCTCGCACCCAACGGCGTCGCCGCCCTCGAGATCGTCGGGGCCGCCGACGCGGTGCGCGCGCAGGCCGTCCCCATCTCCAAATCCTCGATGTCGGTGAACGGCAAGCGTTTCGACCTGCCCGGGCTCGAGAACGTCGAGCCGCTGCAGGCGATCGACCGTCCCGTGCTGCACGAGATCCTGCACGACAATGCGGTCGCCGCCGGTGTCCGCTTCGAGTACGACAAGCGGCTGGTCGAGGTCGAGGAGCACGCCGGCGGCGTGACCGCGATCTTCGCCGACGGCAGCAGCGCCACCGCCGACGTGCTCATCGGCGCGGACGGAATCCGTTCCACCGTGCGCACCCTGGTCGATCCGAACGCTCCCGGGCCGACGTATCTGCGCATGCTCGGACTCGGCGCCTACACCGAATGCGATATCGACCTGGAACCGGAGCAGATGGTCTTCTCCTTCGGCAAGCGGGCCTACTACCTGTACTGGGCCATGCCCGACGGCCGCGTCGCGTGGGGTGCGAATCTGCCCAGCGAGCAGTACTACTCGCTGACCGAGGCCCAGGCCATACCGGCCGAGGAATGGCTGCGCCGGCTGCGCGAGGCGTACGCCGGGGAGGAGCCGGGCGAGCGGCTGGCCCGCAACACCACCGCGGCCGAGCTGTCCGTGGTCGGAGCGCTGCACGTCATGCCGTCGGTGCCGCACTGGTACCGGGGCCGCATGGTGCTCACCGGCGACGCCATCCACGCGCCCAGCAATACCTCCGGGCAGGGGGCCTCGCTGGCCATCGAGAGCGGTATCGAACTGGCGCGCTGCCTGCGCGATATCGATGATCCGGCACGGGCTTTCGCCACCTACGAGGCGCTGCGCCGCCCGCGGGTGGAGGGCGTCGCGGCCCGGGTGGCGCGGATGAATCGGACCAAGGCGGCCGGGCCGATCGCCCGCAAGGCCATGCAGATCATGATGCCGATGATGTTCAAGCGCATGGATCCGGAGCAGATGCTCGGCGGCGAGCAGCGGTTCCGAATCGACTGGGATGCCACGGTGCGACCGGCCAAGGTCGACGCCTGATCGCGAGATCCGCTCAGCGGCCGACCGGCAGGACATCGGGCCGGTCGGCCTCGTCGAGGAGTTTGGTGGCGATATTGTCGATGGCTTGATCCAGCAGTTCGCGATCGGCAGGATCGGTGGAATCCCAATCGGTGAGCTGAGTTTCGAGCCAGTGCTTCCACGCGCCACGCACCCGGTCGACTTCTTCGACGCCCTTGTCGGTCAGGTTCAGGACGTCGCCGTCGCGCCGGAGCAGGCCGTCACGTTCGGCCTTCTCGTATACCGGGCCGATCAATTCGGCAGGGATCCAATGGGTTCGGGCAATATCGTCCAGCGTCGCGGTGCCGCGCAGGCGGTTGTACATGCGCACCTGCCCCAGCGCCCACGCCTCATCGCGGCCCAGCGAACTGCCCGCCGCCGCAAGGATTCCCGGATCCGGCACGGCATTGTCGCGCAGCTTGCGCAGCACCCGCGCGATGCCCCGCTCCAACTGCACCAGCCGGTCCGCCGAATCCGGCATGGAGAACTGCTCCCCCACATCGGTGGCCTCGGCCCGCGCGCTGTCGCGCAGCTTCACCTGCTTCAGGAAGAACGCCACCACGAAGCCGAGCAGCGCCACCGGCACCACCCAGCGGAAGACGAAATCGATGGAGTCCGCGTACGCCTGCACGATCGGCATGGACTGTTCCTTCGGCAGCTCCCGCAGCAGCGCCGGATTCTGCGCCGACTCCGGCGGCACCCGCGTCTCCATCAGCGCCGAGGCCAGATGCGGCCGCAGCTGATTCGAGTAGAGGGTGCCGAACACGGTGGTGCCGAAGGCGCTGCCGATGGTGCGGAAGAAGGTGACCCCGGAGGTCGCGGTGCCCAGATCCGAATAGGGGACGCTGTTCTGCACGGCGATGGTCAGCACCTGCATGGCCAGACCGACGCCCAGGCCGAGGATCAGCATGTACAGCGACATGAGCCAGAAGCCGGTGCCCGGCCCCATGGTCGACATGAGGTACAGGCCCACCGCCATGATCGCGCAGCCGAGAATCGGGAAGATCTTGTAGTGCCCCGTCTTTCCGACGATATTGCCGGACAGGATGGAGGTGAAGAACAATCCGACCACCAGCGGCAGCGTGCGCACACCCGACGCGGTCGCCGAAACGCCTTCCACGTATTGCAGATACGCGGGCAGGTAGGTCATCGCGCCCAGCAGTGCGAAGCCGACGATGAAGCTCAGGATCGAGCACACCGTGAAGACATTGCTGCGGAACAGATGCATGGGCAGCATCGGCTCCTTGGCCCGGAACTCCGCGAACACGAAGGTGGCCAGCAGCACCGCCGCGGCCCCGAACAGCCCGAGGATCATGGACGAGCCCCACGCGTATTCCTGTCCGCCCCATTCCAATCCGAGGATCAGGCAGGTGACACCGACGGCGACCAGGGCGATGCCGAGGTAGTCCACGATCGGCTTGACGACCGCCTTGGTCATCGGAATCGTGCGGGCCGCCAGCGCGATCATGACGATGGCGACGGGAACGTTCACGTAGAAGCACCAGCGCCAGCTCAGATGGTCGGTGAACAGGCCGCCCAGCGTCGGCCCGATGACCGTGGTGATGCCGAAGACCGCGCCCAGCGCGCCCTGGTACTTGCCGCGCTCGCGCAGCGGGATGACATCGGCGATCAGCGCCATGGAGGTGACCATGAGCCCGCCCGCGCCTAGACCCTGGATGGCCCGCGCGACGATCAGCAGCGTCATGCCCTGGGAGAGCCCGGCGATCATCGAGCCGATGATGAAGATGGCGCCGCTGAGCTGGAACACCAGCTTGCGGCCGAACAGGTCGCCGAACTTGCCGGACAGCGCGGTCGCGATGGCCTCGGCCACCAGATACGAGGTGACCACCCACGCCATGTGCCCGGCCCCGCCCAGGTCCGCGACGATGGTCGGCAGGGCCGTGGAGACGATGGTGGAGTCGAGCGCGGCCATGAGCATGCCGAGGGCGACGGTTCCGAAGATGACGTTTCTGCGCGCCTTGCTCAAGGGCTGTGGCGCGGTGGGCTGCTCGGCGGTGACGCTGGCACCGGTCATCGGCCCAGTATGTGGCGCTCACCAGCGATGATCCGGCAACGACACGGCAAACCGGGCAATACGGCAGGGCGACCGATCAGTTCGATCGGATGGCGTAGTCGCCGAGCGCGGGCTCCAAGGTGTCGAAGGCGGTGGCGGCCCGCTCGGTCAGGGCGGCCGCGATGGTCTCGTTCGACTCCCCCTCGACCGTGCGGCGCAACACCTCCTCGAACAGCACTCTATGCACACCACCCAGCAGCGCGGCCGCCACCCGCGCCGTGAAATCTCCTGCGGGAGCGCCGGTTTCCTCGGCCAGGACCTCGGCCAGCAGGCGCTCACGATCCTCGTGGAACTCACGCAGCCGCGCGACCAAGGCGGGACTTCCGGTGAGCAGGGCCGCGAAATCCGGCCCCGAGAATCCCGCCAGCACCGCATCCTTCCCGGCCACCGCGGCCAGATACACCCGCCGCAGCGCCGCCAGCGCCGACTCGCCGGACCGCCGCCCGCGCACGGTGTCTGCCGGGCCCGCGACGAAGGCGTCGTGAATATCCAGCACCAGGTCTTCCTTGCGCGGGAAGTAGTTCGTCACCGTCATCTTGGCGACCTCCGCGGCCTCCGCGATCTCGGCGATGGTGACCGTGTCGTACCCGCGCTCCATGAACAGCCTGGTCGCGGTGTTCGAGATGTTCTGCCTGGTCTGCAGCTTCTTGCGCTCGCGCAGGCCCAGTGGCGCGCCGGTCGGCGAGGATGTCATAAACTCATTATCAGCATCTTTTTATGACTGTCACAAGTTTCTGCCCGCGGCTCCCGGCTTCACCACTCCGGTCTATCGCCGGAACTTACTCTGAAGTAAGGTCGAACAAACGACTCGAATTGTGAGGTCACACAGCCATGGCATGGAAGCCCAGCGAAATTTCGGACCAGTCCGGACGCACCTTCGTGATCACCGGCGCCAATGGCGGGCTCGGCGAGCAGACCACCAAGGTGCTCGCGGGCAAGGGCGCGACCGTCATCATGGCCTGCCGCAATGCCGCCAAGGCGCAGCAGGTGGCCGACCGCATCGAGGGCGATGTGCGGGTCGCGACGCTGGACCTGGCCGACCTCGCCTCGGTGCGCGAGTTCGCCGACAGCCAGGGCGAATTCGACGTGCTCATCAATAACGCGGGCCTGATGAACATTCCGTTCTCACGCACCAAGGACGGGTTCGAAACCCAGTGGGGCGTCAACCATCTCGGCCACTACGCGCTGACCGGGCTGCTGCTGGACCGGGTGCGCGACCGGGTGGTCACGCTGGCCTCCATCGCCCACAAGCAGACCCCCAAGCTGTGGATCGACGACCTCAACTACGAGAACCGCCGCTACCAGCGCAATCTCGCCTACGCGCAGGCCAAGCTGTCGAATCTGATGTTCGCCCGCGAACTCCAGCACCGGCTCGAGGCGGCGGGATCGACCAAGCGCTCCTACGCCGTGCACCCGGGCGTCTCGGCGACCGACCTGTTCACCCAGACCGAAACCCTCCTGGACAAGGTCTCCAAGCCCTTCATCCGGATCGTGGGCCAGTCGCCGTTCCACGCGGCCTACTCCTCGTTGTTCGCGGCCACCAAGACCGACGCCGACCCGAACGTCTACTGGGGTCCGACCCGCTGGTTCGGCAGCCAGGGACCGGTCGAGGCATCGCCGTCGAGCAAGATTTCGCAGGACCGCGATCTGCAGCGCCGCCTGTGGGAAGAGTCGGAGCGTTTGACCGGGGTCACATACAAGTTCTAACCAGCACACCTGCCTACTACGGGACCCGTAGTAGGCAGGTACCGTAGAGGTCGTGTCCGCTCCCCATCGCCGTCCGGCCCTGATCGTGTTCGTGGTCGTGGCTTTCCTGGCGTGCCTGGGACTGGGCTATTGGCAGTGGACTCGATTCGAATCCGGTGGCGGCACGTATCAGAATCTCGGCTACGCCTTGCAGTGGCCGTTGTTCGCGGGATTCGTGGTGTGGGCTTACATCCGGTTCGTGCGCTTGGAGAAGGAAGCCAAGCGCGAAGACGCACCCGAAGTCGAGTCCATTCCGGTCGACGCCCCCGATCCTCGGCCGCGCCGGCCGAAATCGGCGGCGCCGCGCGAGATTCCGGCGGGCATCCTGCCGGAGCGCCCGACGGCGGCCAAGGACGATGATCCCGAGCTCGCCGAATACAACAGGTACCTGGCCGATCTGCACGCCCGCGATATGGATGAGAAGGTCCGTGCGGCCGGGCTGCACCACCCCGAGAGGAGCGCCGGTTGAGCACCAGCGACAACACCGCGAAAACACCGGTCGCCGATGAGACCACCACGCTGGCTCCCCGCCCGCTCGGTGCCGCCGCGCCCGAGAAGATCCGCGGCGCGCTGATCCGCTACCGCGCGCTCGCCTACATCACCGGCGTCTGGCTGCTGGTGCTGTGCGGCGAGATGATCTACAAGTACCTGCTGCTGGACGATTCCAGCACCGCCCCGCACTGGCTGTTCTACATCGGCCAGGTACACGGCATCTTCTACATGATCTACCTGGTCTTCACCATCGACCTGGGCATCAAGGCGCGCTGGAAGCCCGCCACCACGGCCCTGACCTGCCTGGCGGGCACCATCCCGTTCCTGTCGTTCGTCTTCGAGCACAACCGCACTCGCGAAGTGAAGGCCGCCTTCGGCCTCTGAGTCGAATCAGCATCGAGCACAAGGGGTTCGGGGTTTCACCTCGAACCCCTTTCTCATGCCAGCAGTTCGCGGGCAAGGGCCTCGGTCCACCATTGCTGCACGCGATCCGGTGACCACCCGCGTTCCCACGTGAGAGTGGCGTAGGCGTCGATATTGCACAGGGCCGCACAGACATCCACCGCCGTGGCGACCTCCAGACCCGGCCGGAGTGTGCCGTCCGGCCAGCTCGCGAAGATCTCCCGCCTGGATCGGTCGCCTCTGGATCGGCCCTCCGTATAGGCCGCGGCGAGTTCGGGTTCGGTGCGTCCGGCCTCCCGGACCAGGGCGATGACATCCCCGGCGCGCTCGAACAGGCGGCGGTCGTAGGCGGCGAAGGCGGCCAGCTGGCGCGCGGGATCGCCTGCGGCGGAATCCAATTCGGCGATCAGGGCGGGCACGTCGGCAGAGAGGTCGGCGGCGTCGATGAGGGCGCGGGTGAGGCCGGTCTTGTTGCCGTAGGCCGCGTAGACGGTCGGGACCGAGACGCCCGCCGCGCGGGCGACATCGCGCACGGTGGTGGCGGCCCAGCCGTGCGCCACGAACAGCTCGCGCGCGGCACGGCTGATGGCCGCGCCGGTCTCCTGGGCCTGCGCGGTCCGGCGTAGCGAGTCGTAGCGGCGGCGCTCCTGATTCATCATTCCCCTTTGGGTTTACGCAGCTTATATTGAATATGTGGCCAGTAAAGCTTCGAACCTCGCGGGCTGGGATTTCAGCCGCATCGGCGGGGTCGCCGCGCTCGGATTCGTCCTCGTGCTTCTCGGCAGCAACGGCATCCTGCTGGTCTCGGGCATGCCCGAGCCGGGCACGAATATCGCCGACAGCAGCACATACTTCAGCAACCATGCCGGAATCGCGGAGTTCGCCTGGGCCTGCGCGCCGGTGGCCTTCGTGTGCGTGATCCTCTTCGGGGCGAGCGTCGCCGCGCTGCTGCGCGAGCACGAGCGAGCCGACGGCACCGCCTGGTCACTGGTCGGCCTGGCCGGATTGATCATGCAGACCGTCACTTTCACGGCGGTCACCGCGATTCGCTTCACCCTCACCGCGATTCCGGACCGGGGATCCGCCGTCGCGGGCGGGCTCTGGACCTTGCACAATGCCCTGTTCATCGGGAACGGCGTCTTCCTGGCCCTGGCTATGGTGGGGCTGTCGGTCGGCGGCCTACGCGCGGGGATACTGCGGAAGTGGCACGCGAATCTCGGGTTCACTTCCGCCGCAATACTTTTCACATGGACGCTGCTTGCGCCACTGCAACTCGACCATCGCAGCCCGCTGGGCCTGATCGGATTGGTCGGCTGGCTGCTGTGGGTGGTCTGGGTCGCCACGTATGGCGTCACCCTGATTCGCCCCGCGCGCCGCTAGGGCACGCGGGGTCGAAATCATTTGGCGGCCAAGGCCGCCAGGGCGGGAAGCAGCTGGCGCAGGGCGCGGCCGCGGTGCGAGGCGGCATCCTTCTCGGCCGGGGTGAGCTGGGCCGCGGAGATGTCGCCGCCGTCGGGGAAGAACAGCGGGTCGTAGCCGAAACCGCCGTCGCCCACCGGCTTCCGGCCGATGATGCCGGGCCATTCGCCGCGGACGATCTCCTCGACGCCGTCGGCGACCAGGGCGCAGGCGGAGACGAAGCGGGCGCCGCGGCGCTCGTCGGGGACATCGCCGAGCTGGGCCAGCAGCAGGGTGTTGTTGGCCTCGTCATTGCCGTGCGCACCGGACCAGCGCGCCGACAGGACGCCGGGCATGCCGTTGAGGGCGTCCACCTCCAGGCCGGAATCGTCTGCGACGCAAGGGATTCCGGTGGCGGCGAAACCGTCGCGGGCCTTGGCGAGGGCATTGCCCTCGAAGGTGGCGGCGGTTTCGGGTGCCTCGGGATACTCCGGGACGTCGTTGAGGCCGACGATCTCGATGCCCTCGACACCCGCCTCGTCCAGGATGCGGCGCAGTTCGTTCAGCTTCTTGGCATTACGGCTGGCGACCAGGACGCGGGTCATCGCTTCTTGGACTCCTCCGGCTCGGGCAGCACGCCCGGGTACGGCAGCGCCAGGGCTTCCTTCTGCACCACGAACAGCTGCTCGCAGCCCGCCAGCGCGGAATCGAGCAGCTTGTCGAGGGTGGAGCGGGGGAACGTCGCGCCCTCGCCGGTGCCCTGGATCTCGACCAGGGTGCCGGTGTCGGTGGCGACCACGTTCATATCGACCTCGGCGCGCGAATCCTCCTCGTACGGCAGGTCCAGGCGCACCCGGCCGTCGACGACGCCGACGCTCACCGCGGCGATGGCGCAGGAGATCGGTTGCGGGTCGGCCAGTTTCCCGGCCGCGCCCAGGTAGGTGATGGCGTCCGAGAGCGCCACGTACGCGCCGGTGATGGCGGCGGTGCGGGTGCCGCCGTCGGCCTGCAGCACGTCACAGTCCAGCGCGATGGTGTTCTCGCCGATGGCGGCCAGGTCGATGCAGGCGCGCAGGGAACGGCCGATCAGCCGGGAGATCTCCTGGGTGCGGCCACCGACCTTGCCCTTCACCGACTCTCGGCCCGAGCGGGTGTGGGTGGCGGCGGGCAGCATGGCGTATTCGGCCGTCAGCCAGCCCAATCCGGAATCGCGGCGCCACGGCGGCACCCCGTCGGTGACGCTCGCGGTGCACATCACCCGCGTCCCACCGAACTCCACCAGCACCGAACCCGCCGGGTGCGAGGTGAAACCCCGGGTGATCTTCACGTCGCGGAGTTCGTCATCCGCCCTGCCATCGGCTCGTTTCGACACGCCATGCAGCCTAACGGCCGCCGGTCCGCCGATGTCCGCGGCCCGCTGAACCTATGCGGGACGACAATGTTCCCTCGTCATCCCGGCATGTTTTTGGCCGGGATCCACACCGAGATGGTGGATTCCGGCCAAGAGCACGCCGGAATGACGGGGTGGTGCCGGGCCAACGGTCAGGTACCGGCGGTTAGATGTCGAAGACCTCGCCCGGCGAGACCGCGTGCACCGGGCCGGAGAACACGGCCTTGGCTTCGGCGATGACGTCTTCGCGGGAAGTCCACGGGGGGATGTGGGTGAGGAGCAGCTCTTTGACGCCCGCGCGGGCGGCGACCAGGCCCGCCTCGTGGCCGGAGAGGTGGATGCCCGGCGGGCGGTTGGCCGGGTCGTGGGTCCAGGAGGCCTCGGAGAGGAGAACGTCTGCGCCGCTGGCCAACTCGAAGACCTCGTCGCACAGGGCGGTGTCGCCGGTGTAGACCAGGGTGCGGCCGGCGGCGGTGGTGATGCGCAGGCCGTAGGACTCCGGCGGGTGGTACATGCGGCGCGCCTCGATGGTGTGGCCGGGGCCGAAGGAGATCGGCGTCTCGGTCTGCCACACGCGCATGTCGATGACATCGGACCAGTCGTCGGTCTCGCCGCCGATCTCCGCGGAGGCGTTGCCGATGCGCAGCGAGGTGTCGGTCGGGCCGTAGACGATGGCCTTACCCGTCGGCGGATTCGGGTGATACCGCCGCCACACCAGCAGGCCCGGCAAATCCAGGCAGTGGTCGGCGTGCAGGTGGGTCAGGAAGATGTCGACCTCACCCGGATCCAGGTGGCGCTGCAGCGCACCCAGCACCCCGGGACCGAAATCGATGACTGTCGGTGTCATATCCGGGCCGGTCAACAGGTAACCCGACGCCGGGGAATCCGGGCCGGACACACTGCCCGAGCACCCGATCACGGTGAGGCGCATTCCCCCATGCTGCCACGCTGCATTCTCACTCAAAGGAGGGATCCCCCAAATCGCCGACCGCGTCCAGCGTCACCCCTGCGACGCGAGACGGCCGGCGTCAGCCCCGCGACGATGACGACGTTCATTCCCAGAGAGTACCCACCCGGCAACCACTCCACCTATCGCCCCGAAAAGATGTCCTTGCCAAGAGATTTGCGGGTTGCCGGGCAGGACGCCCCACAGAATCGAGCCGTAGAGCACCAGCACCGCCAGCCCGACGGCGATCTGCAACACATTCCGGGAGAACCATCCCCAGCAGATCACATAGGTGAGCCAGCCGAACACGAGTACCGAGGCGCCGACCGAAACACTGTGCGGCGGAGCGGTCAGCCACTGCCCCAATCCCGCGATCACCCAGATGATGGCCGTCGCGATGAGCCCGCGCCCGATCCCGGTCAGCAGCGTGAGCAGCCCGAGCACCAGCACCGGCAAGGTGTTCCCGAACAGATGCGCCCAATTGGCATGCAGCAGTGGCGCGAACAGGATCCCGACCAGCCCCTCCTCGCTGCGCGGCCGCACCCCCGCATTGTCGAGCTCCCCATTGGTGACGCTATTGACCCCCTCCACCCCGTACAGCAACGCGGTGAACCCCAACGTCAACGCAATGGCCCGCTGCCACAGCAACTTCAGAGCATTCGACCCGCTCGAACCGCCCGCCCCCGCCGCCGGTTTCGCCAACTGCCCCCGCAACCGCGCGATCCGATCCGGATCGAACGACGACCCCAGCCCACTACCGCCGCTCATAGCAAGACCTCCTAGGCCACCTTGCCCCGAGCCTACCGCCGCCCCGGGCTGCACCGCCTCGGGGAATTCCCTGACGACCGGCGGTGATCAGTGGACCTCGCCCGAAACCCACGTCTGTCCAGGCACAAATAGCCACCCCGCCATTCAATGAGCGCCACGCCCCGAAATTGCGAGAGCGCCACCCCGTCATTCCGGCGCGTTTTTGGCCGGAATCCACGCCATCGGTGCATGCACTGCCGGTGTGGATCCCGGCCAAAAACATGCCGGGATGACGGGAGGCGACGGCAGACTGGGATGACGAGGGCGGCGGCGCTCGCAAATCCCCGCGCCCGCTGCGTTTTCACAGCGGGCGCGGGGAGTCCGGGCAATCTGGAATCAGGCCCAGAGTTGGCCGTCGAGTTTTTCCTCGGCCTCTTCGAGGGTGCCGTCATATGCGCCGGTGGAGAGGTATTTCCAGCCGCCGTCGGCGACGACGAAGGCGATGTCGGCGCGCCGGCCGGCCTTCTGGGCCTTCTTGGCGACGCCGAGGGCGGCGTGCAGGATCGCGCCGGTGGAGATGCCGGCGAAAATGCCCTCTTCGGAGACCAATTCGCGGGTGCGGCGGACGGCGTCGTAGGGGCCGACGGAGAAGCGGGAGGTCAGGACCGACTCGTCGTAGAGCTCGGGGACGAAGCCCTCGTCGAGATTGCGCAGGCCGTAGACGAGTTCGCCGTAGCGGGGTTCGGCGGCGACGATGTCGATGCCGGGGACCTTCTCGCGCAGGAAGCGGCCGGTGCCCATGAGGGTGCCGGTGGTGCCCAGGCCCGCGACGAAGTGGGTGATCTCGGGCAGGTCCGCGAGGATTTCCGGGCCGGTGCCCTCGTAGTGGGCCAGGGCGTTGGCCGGATTGCCGTACTGGTAGAGCATCACCCAGTCCGGATGCTCGGCGGCGATCTGCTTGGCCAGCGCCACCGCCTGATTGGAGCCGCCCGCCGCCGGGGAGTCGACGATCTCCGCGCCGAACATGGTGAGCAGCTGCCGCCGCTCCACCGAGGTGTTCTCGGGCATGACGCAGATCAGCTTGTAGCCCTTGAGCTTGGCCGCCATCGCCAGCGAGATGCCGGTATTGCCGCTGGTCGGCTCGATGATCGTGTCCCCGGGGGTGATCCGGCCCTCGGCCTCGGCCTGCTCGATCATGCGCAGCGCCGGGCGGTCCTTGATGGAGCCGGTCGGGTTGCGGTCCTCGAGCTTGGCCCACAGCCGGACGTGATCGTCGCCGTCCCATTGCGGGGACAGGTTCTTGAGCCCGACCAGCGGTGTGTCGCCCAGCGTCGCGATCAGCGACTCATAGCGCGCCACGGCTAGCGCGAACCACCGGCGACCGCCGGAAGGATCGTGACGGTGCCGCCGTCGGTCACCTCGGCCTCGAGGCCGCCGGTGAAACGCACATCCTCGTCGTCGATGTAGATATTGACGTAGCGGTTGAGCTTGCCGTCCTTGAGCAGCTTCGCCTCCAGGCCCGGGTAATTGGCCTCCAGATCGGCGATGACCGCGGCCAGGGTCGCACCCTCGGCCTGAATTCGCTTCTCGCCCTTGGTGATCGGACGCATGATGGTCGGGATGGACACGGTGACCGACATGAGTGGGGACTCCTTGTGTATTTCGTTCGGGCTCAGGCGGATTGGCTGTAGGCGGCGACGATCTCGACGGGCTCCTCGGTGACCACGCCCTCGATGATCCGGTAACTGCGCAGTTCGTGCTGCTCCGCATCGCGGGTGGACACCAGCACGTAGTGGGCATTGGGCTCCGACGCGAAGGAGATGTCGGTGCGGCTCGGGTACGCCTCGGTCGCGGTGTGCGAGTGGTAGATGACCACCGGCTCCTCGTCGGCCGCGTCCATCTCCCGCCACAGCCGCAGCTGCTCGGTCGAGTCGAACTCGTAGAAGGTGGGCGATCGCGCGGCATTGATCATGGGGATGAAGCGCTCGGGGCGGTCGGAGCCCTCGGGACCGGCGATGACACCGCATGCCTCGTCGGGGTGGTCGGCGCGCGCGTGCGCGACCATCGCCTCCACGAGGTCTGCCCTGATCACCAGCACGGTCGCATCCTTCCGCTCACGACGCCCGCGGCCGAACGGCCGAAACGCTGTCGTCAACAGGTGAGAATATGCGGCTATTCCCGGTGAAAGCGGTCACACCCCTGCCGGGCCGCCGAACCGGTCACCGCGGACTCCCGAACAGGTCGCGGTAGGCGGGAATGCCCGCCACCGAGGTCGCCGCCAGGATCGCGTCCACGATGGCCCGCTCCACGCAGACCGCGGCGGCCGTGCACAGCTGGTCGAGAATCAGCAGATCCGGCGGGAAGGCCGGCGGCAGTGGGAAATTCGGCTGCTGTTCGGCGGTGCCGGTGGCCAGCGCGAAGAGGGTGTCGCCGTCCAGCGGGGAATGCGCGGGGCGGATGGCGCGGGCCAGGCCGTCGTGTGCGGTGGCCGCGAGCCGCTTGCAGGCGGCCTTGTCCAGCGCGGCATCCGTGGCGACCACGCCGATGGTCGTGTTGAGCACGGTGCCCTTGACCGCGAGCGCGTTCGCGGCCGCCAGCTGTTCGGCGGTGGCCGGGGACAGCCCGAAGTGCTCGGGGCCGTCGGTGCCCGCGCCCCACGGGAACCCCGTGCGCGGATCGAACACCGAGCCAACGGGATTGGCGACGATGACCGCGCCGACCGTGATCCCGGCGGCCGGACCGTCGGTGAAACGCACACTGGCCGTGCCGATCCCGCCCTTGAGCGACCCCGCCCGCGCCCCGACGCCCGCGCCCACCGACCCGCGCGCGAAATCCACGCCCGCCTCCTCGGCGGCCATGAAACCGAAGTCGGCATCGGGCCGAATGTCCCACGCGCCCACCGGAAGATCGAAGATGACCGCGCCCGGCACGATCGGCACCACGCGGGCCGGATCGGCGGGATCCATCGGGATGCCCTCCTTGTGCTCCTCCAGCCAGCGCATGACGCCATCGGCGGCGGCCAGCCCGTAGGCGCTGCCGCCGGTGAGCAGGATGGCGTTCACCTGCCGCACGGTGTTTCCCGGGGCCAGCAGGTCGGTCTCGCGGGTGCCCGGGCCGCCGCCGCGCACGTCCACCGAGGCGACCGCCCCGCCCGGCACCCGCACCACGGTGCAGCCGGTGGCCGCACCGGCGCCCAGGGTGGCGGCCGGATCCAGCGCGTGGTGATGGCCGACGAGCACACCGGCGACATCGGTGATCGAATTACGTGGTCCCGCAACACTGTTCACAGCAGCTCCCTTTCGTCATCCCGGCATGTTTTTGGCCGGGATCTCACCCATGTCAATGGATTCCGGCCAAAAGCACGCCGGAATGACGGAGTGTTCGACGGAGCGCTCAGGGCGTGAGCGCCTGGATCAGCGAGTCCTGCATCCAGGTGAGCCAGTGATAGACCTCGAGGCTCGGCGCGCGCGGATCCTCGTCCGGTAGGTGTTCGGGCGTGTCGGCGTCGATCTTCAGGGCCGTGCCCAGCGCCAGCCGCACGTCATTGAGCCCGGTCAGCCAGGCGTCGGCCTGCTCGGGGGTGATGACGACCTTGCCGCCCTGCGGCGGCAGCGTTTCCAGGATGACCAGGCCCGCGGCCACCTTGGTCTCGATGATCTCCGGCTCGTGCAGGCTGCGCAGCGCGCTGTTGAGGTCCGCGCGCTCGGCGTCGGGGGAACCGGGTTCGGGGCGATGGAAGTCCGGCAGCAGCCGGGCCAGGCGCGGATCGTCGGGCGGGGTGGTGTTGCCGAGCTGTAGCCCGGTGAGGGCCGCCAGCTCGTCCTCGGGCGCCGAGCGGGCCCGATCGGTGAGCAGTCCGGTGACCGCCCCGACCAGCGACCGCAGCACGTCCGCCTCGTGGGCGTCCATTTCCGAACGCAGCTTCAGCCCGCCCAGGGAGTTCTTTCTGCTCCACTTCCGCACGGGGTAACCGTAGTCGTCGCGGTCAGTCGTCACGTTGCATGGTGGCCCACAGCCCCGCCGCGTGCAGGCGTTGAACGTCGTGTTCCATCTTGTCGCGCGACCCTGCGGACACCACGGCCTTGCCTTCGTTGTGCACCTTCAACATGAGCTCGGTTGCCTTGCCTTTGCTGTAACCGAAGAGCTTCTGGAAGATGTAGGTCACGTAGTGCATGAGGTTGACCGGATCGTCCCACACGACGGTGACCCACGGCCGGTCCTCGGCTTCCAGAATCTCGGTGTATTCGATGGCCTCCGGTGTCGCCTGTGCCGCCGACAACGTCATGTCCACGCGCACCGGACCGGTGGCGACCCTGACATCGTCTTGATTACACAGACCCATAACAACCAGGGTACGACTGCACGCCGATGAAACAACAGCCCAGGCGACACGCCACTCCGTCGGGAAAGCGTGATCGACACCCGGGCGTGGCGCGTGGTCGGCCGGGTAGGTCCGGATGTGCCTAGAGTGGGTCCCGTGATGATCGCGGACGGACTGACCAGTACTGCGCTGCTGACCGATCAGTACGAGCTCACCATGCTCGCGGCGGCGCTGGCGGACGATTCTGCCCAGCGGCAGTGCACCTTCGAGGTATTCGCCCGCAGATTGCCGAATGGCCGCAGGTACGGTGTGGTCGCGGGGACCGGGCGATTGCTCGCGGCGCTGAGCGAATTCCGTTTCGGCGAGCCGGAACTCGCGGTCGCCGCGAAGTTCCTGGACGCCCGAACCCTGGAGTGGCTGCGCGACTACCGCTTTCGCGGCGAGATCGACGGCTACCGCGAGGGCGAGCTGTTCTTCCCCGGCTCCCCCATCCTCACCGTGCGCGGCACCTTCGCCGAATGCGTCCTGCTGGAAACCCTGATCCTGTCGATCTACAACCACGACAGCGCCATCGCCGCCGCGGCCGCCCGCATGGTGAGCGCCGCCGGCGGCCGCCGCATGATCGAAATGGGTTCGCGCCGTACGCACGAACTGGCGGCACCCGCCAGCGCCCGCGCCGCCTACCTCGCCGGTTTCGACGCCACCTCCAATCTGGAGGCGGCCCGCAGCTTCGGCGTGCCCAGCGCGGGGACCAGCGCGCACGCCTTCACCCTGCTGCACTCCGGCGCGGACGGCCAGCACGAGGCGGCGGCCTTCCGCAGCCAGATCCAGGCGCTGGGCATCGGCACCACGCTGCTGGTCGACACCTTCGACATCACCCGCGGCGTGGCCACCGCCATCGAGGTGGCCGGGCCCGAATTGGGCGGCGTGCGCATCGATTCCGGAGATCTGGGCGTGCTGGCCCGGCAGGTGCGCGACCAGCTGGACGCCCTCGGCGCGGTCCGCACCCGCATCGTGGTGTCCGGCGATCTGGACGAATACGCCATCGCTTCGCTGCGCGCGGAACCCGTGGACGTCTACGGCGTCGGCACCTCGCTGGTCACCGGTTCCGGCGCGCCGACCGCCGGCATGGTCTACAAGCTGGTCGAGGTCGAGGGCATCCCGGTGGCGAAGCGCAGCTCGCACAAGGAGTCTCGCGGCGGCACCAAGCGCGCGGCCCGGCTGGCGCGGCGCACCGGCACCATCGTCGAGGAAATCGTCTATCCCGCTGCCGCTTCCCGCCCTGAGCCCGACGGCTTCGAGATCCGCGATCTGCAGGTGCCGCTGGTCCGCGACGGCGAGGTGCTCCCCGATCAGCCGACCCTGGCGCAGAGCCGGGAACTGGTGTCCAAGGGACTGGTCAGTCTGCCCTGGGAGGGTCTGAAACTGTCGGCGGGAGAACCGGCGATTCCGACGACATTCCTGAGCTGAGCCGCTACCGCCGCGCGCCCGACCGCCGTTGCAGCCGGTACCAGACGATCGCGGCCAGCACCGCCGCGATCGCGGGCAGCACCGGATGGCTCAGCGCGAATCCGAGCATCTCCCCGGGATGGCCGTGTATCCGGCCGTCCATCAGGGCGGTGATGACGCTCGCGATCGAGAACGCCACGAACAGCACTAGCCCGTAGACAACGGCGCGCCGCATGAATACCCCCGAACCGGTGTGGGCCGCATGGACCGGCCGACGGCCGAGCGGCACAATGCAATACGAGAGCCGAACCGTCGTGGTTCACTCCGGCCCCGGGAGGCAGCCCATGAGCCGAGCGCTGATCGTCGTCGACGTGCAGAACGATTTCTGTGAGGGCGGATCGCTGGCCGTCGCGGGCGGCGCGGCGGTGGCCGAGCGGATCTCCGAATACCTGGGCGTGTCCGACTACTCCGCCGTCGTCGCCACCCGCGACTTCCACATCGATCCGGGCGCGCACTTCTCCGCCACGCCCGACTACATCGACACCTGGCCCCCGCACTGCAAGGTCGGCACCCCGGGCGCGGACTTCCACCCGAACCTGCACACCGCCCCCATCCAGGAGATCTTCTCCAAAGGCGCCTACACCGCGGCCTATTCGGGCTTCGAGGGCACCGCCTCCGACGGCTCCACCACCCTCGCCGACTGGCTGCGCGACCACGACATCGACGCCGTCGACGTCTGCGGCATCGCCACCGACCACTGCGTCCGAGCCACCGCCCTGGACGCCCGCGCCGAGGGCTTCGACACCCGAGTCCTCCTCGGCCTCACCGCCGCCGTCTCCCCCGACACCGTCTCCACCGCCCTGGACAAACTCCGCGCCTCCGGCGTCGAGCTGGCCGGAACCCTCGAAAGCTGACCCGGCCACGGGCCCACCTCACGCCTGCCCGGATCGGCGGATTTCGGTCCTGACGGGCGGGGCGGCGAGGTTTGCGCGGGGGTTGTCGGCGCGGCGCAGTAATCTGGCCGCCGTGCCCGAACTGCCTCCCGTACCGAAGCTGTTGGCCACTGCTGTCGAGGCGTTGGGGGGTAAGGAGCGCACCGGGCAGCAGACGATGGCCGCCGCGGTGGCGCACTCGATCGATACCGGGGAGCACCTCGCGGTGCAGGCGGGGACGGGTACCGGTAAGTCGCTGGCGTATCTGGTGCCGAGCCTTCGGCATTCGGTGCGGACCGGGCGGACCGTGGTGGTGTCGACCGCGACCATCGCGCTGCAGCGGCAGCTGGTGGATCGGGATCTGCCTCGCCTGGCCGAGGCATTGGCCACGCCGTTGGGGCGGGTGCCGCAGTTCGCGATTCTCAAGGGGCGGAACAACTATCTGTGCCTGAACAAGATCAATAGCGCGATTCCGGAGGAGCCGGAGGCGGAACTGTTCGACGCCTTCGCCATTTCCAAGCTGGGCCGCGAGGTGCAGCGGCTCAACGAATGGGTCTCCGACACCGAGACCGGCGATCGCGACGAACTCACCCCGGGCGTCAGCGACCGCGCGTGGCGGCAGGTGAGCGTGAGTTCGCGCGAATGCATGGGCAAATCGCGCTGCCCCTTCGGACAGGACTGCTTCGCCGAGAAGGCGCGCGCTGAATCCGGCCAGGCCGATGTCGTGGTGACCAATCACGCGCTGCTGGCCATCGATGCCATCAGCGGCATCCAGGTGCTGCCCGAACACGATGTCGTGGTCGTCGACGAGGCGCACGAACTGGTCGACCGGGTGACCGGCGTGGCCACCGCCGAACTGTCCACCTCCGCCATCAGCGCCGCCGCCAAGCGCTGCACCAAGCTCATCGACGAGCAGGAGGTGGACCGGCTCGAGGGCGCGGCCGAGGCCTGGCACAGCCTGCTCGACGATCTGAATCCCGGCCGCTGGGACCGCATGCCGGACGGCGCGGCCCCGGTGCTCGCGCTGATCCGCGACGCGGCCTGGAACGCGCGCACCGCCCTGGCCCCGCAGGGCGGCAGCTCGGCGCAGGGCGATCCGGAGAGCGCGGCGGCTCGCAATCAGGCGCTGGCGGCCGTCGAGGAGGTGCACGACGCCGCGGTGCGAGTGCTCACCACCTTCGAGGAAGCCGATCCATCCGCGCACCGCGATGTCATCTGGCTGGCTTCCGAGGATGTGCGCGGGGTGCCGCGCCGCACCCTGCACATGGCCCCGCTGTCGGTGGGCGGCCTGCTGCGCAGTCGCCTGTTCGGCACGGCCACAGTGATTCTGACCTCGGCCACCCTGCAGATCGGCGGCTCCTTCGACAATCTCGCGGTGACCTGGGGCCTGCCGCCGCAGTCGGCGTCGAAGGTGGATCCGGCGCTGGCCAATGGCGCCGAGGCGCCGTCCGACGAGAAATCCCTGCGCTGGAATTCCGTCGACGTCGGCTCCCCGTTCGACCACGCCAAATCCGGAATCCTCTACGTGGCAAAGCATCTGCCCGCGCCCGGCCGGGACGGGCTGCCGCAGTCGTATCTGGACGAGATCGAGCGGCTGATTCTCGCGGCGGGCGGGCGCACGCTGGGCCTGTTCTCGTCCATGCGGGCGGCCAAGGCCGCCACCGAAATTCTGCGGGAACGCCTGGACACCCCGATCCTGTGCCAGGGCGACGACGCCACCGGCGCGCTGGTCCGCAAATTCGCGGACGACCCGGAAACCTCACTGTTCGGGACGCTTTCGCTGTGGCAGGGCGTGGATGTGCCGGGCCCGTCGCTGAGTCTGGTGATCCTGGACCGCATTCCGTTCCCGCGCCCGGACGATCCACTGCTGGTGGCCCGCCAGCGCGCGGTGGAATCGCGTGGTGGCAATGGTTTTCTGTCCGTGGCGGCCAATCACGCGGCGCTGCTGCTGGCGCAGGGAACGGGCCGTTTGCTGCGCAGTACCGACGATCGCGGAGTTATCGCAATTCTCGATTCGCGACTCGCCACCGCACGCTATGGCGGTTATCTCCGAGCATCTTTGCCGCCCTATTGGGAAACGTCCGATCCCCAAGTTGTGACAAAAGCTCTCGAAAGACTGACAAATAGTGTCGCGCAAATGAAATGACATCTGTGAGAACAGTCACAGGGGTGGTTCTTACTTCTGATCAGAAGTAAATTGGCTTTCGATACTCCGATGTACCCCCCAATTCCCACATCGGACGTGTCCGTCGTCCCCGCGCCAAGCCCTGCACGCGGCGCGGGGACACCGAAAATTCTTTTACCTCCGCCTACTTCACGGCGAGTGTGATCAGCCCGGCCACCACGCCCAGTGCGATCGCCGCGGCGCCCCAGACCAGACCCTGACGCTGCCACGGCCGACCGTGATCCAGCGAGAGGCGGCCCGGACCAGTGAAGGCGAGTGCCACGGCGGCGATGCCGAAGACCGCGGGCGCCTCCCACATCGCGAAACCGCCACCCCGGGTGACGTTCACGGCATTGATCATGGTGCCCAGCGCGATGGCGGCGCCCAGCGGCGTCAGCAACCCGAGCGCCAGCAACAGACCACCGGCGATCTCGCTCAGCCCGGCCAGGGTCGCGAAGAACTTGCCCGGGTCGTAGCCCATGCCCTGGAAGGCCTGCGCGGTGGCGTCGAGGCCGTAGCCGTTGAACCAGCCGAACAGCTTCTGGCTGCCGTGCACGGCCAGCAGGCCGCCGAAGCCGACGCGGGCGGCCAGCAGGCCGATATCGGTGCCGGTCACGCCGTTCGCGGCGGTGGCGCGGGCGGTCGCCGCGGTGGTGTTCAGGGTTGCGGTCATGTTCGGGGTCCTCGTCTTTCGGGTCTTACGGCTCTTGGGCGATTTCAACCGGACCATGGTCCGCTTCGAAAGCCTACAGCAGATCCCCAACGAGAACGGGCGCGAGGCTATTCCGCCGCGCGCCCGTTGGTTGAAGGGGTTTCAGGGGAAGCCCCTGAGAGTCCGAGAGTCGAGTTGCGTTACTCGGCCAGGAACCAGAAGTAGTACAGGAAGATCGCCATGAGCACCCACATGATCGGGTGGATCTCCCGCGCCCGCCGCTTGGCCACCATGACGATCGGGTAGAACAGCAGCCCCATGGCGATGCCGTTCGCGATCGAGTAGGTCAGCGGCATCATGATCACGGTGATGAAGGCCGGGACCGCGTATTCCAGCTTGTTCCACTCGATCTCACCCAGCGACCGGGCCATGAGCACGCCGACCACGATGAGCGCCGGTGCGGTCACCGCCGAGACATTGGCGAAGGTCGCGAAGACCGGGAAGAAGAACAGCGCGACCAGGAACCAGAAGGCCGTGGACACCGCGGTCAGGCCGGTCCGGCCGCCCGCCGAGACACCCGCGGTGGATTCGACGTACGCGGTGGTCGAGGAGGTGCCGATGATCGCGCCCGCCGCGGTGCCGACCGAGTCGGCGGCCAGCGCCTGGCCCGCGCGCTCCAGCTTGCCGTCCTTGGTGAGCAGCCCGGCCTGGTTGGCGACGCCGATCAAAGTGCCGGAGGCGTCGAAGAAGTCGACGAACAGCATGGTCAGCACGACCACGATCATCTGACTGGTGAACGCGTTGGGCAGGTGGATGATGGCCTGCCCGAAGGTCTGATCCAGCCCGTGCGGCATGGCCGCGACCGAGCTCGGCAGGTTCACCAGACCGGTGACGATGCCGACCACGGTGGTGGCGAGGATGCCGTAGAGCACCGCGCCGTGCCAGCCCAGCACCAGGAACACCACGGTGACGACGAGTCCGAACAGCGCCAGCAGGGTGGTGCCCTTGTGGAAGTCGCCCAGGTGCACGAAGGTGGCCTCGCTCGCGGTGACGATGCCCGCGCTCTTGAGGCCCAGGAACGCCACGAACATGCCGATGCCGGCGCCGACGGCCAGCTTCATCTGCATGGGGATGGCCTCGATGATCTTCTCGCGCACCTTGGTCACGGCCAGCACGAAGAAGATGACGCCCGACAGGAAGGTGCCCGAAAGGGCTTCCTGCCACGGGATTCCCATGTGCAGCACGACGGTGTAGGCGAAGAAGGCGTTGAGGCCCATGCCCGGCGCCAGCGCGACCGGGTACTTGGCCCACAGGCCCATGACCAGCGTGCCGAAGATGGCGGCGATCGCGGTCGCGGTGAACACGGCCTGGATCGGCATGCCCTTGTCGTGGAGATCGCCGGCGGGCCCGTCGCCCAGGATGCGCGGGTTCACGGCGAGCACGTAGGACATGGCCAGGAAGGTGACGGTGCCGGCCATCAGCTCGCGCTTGAAGGTGGAACCGTGTTCGCTGATGCCGAAGTACGCGTCGACGCGCCCCTTGGTGCGCGTGAGGACGTCGGTGGTCATGAGTGTGGTGTCTCCAGTCGGAGGAAGGTACGAAGGTTGCCGTGGGAACCGTACTTGTTCCGTATGTCCGAACATGAACCGACCCGGCGAATCGTGAGCTACCGCACCGCCAGAGGCTTGGTTCCGCGGCCCTACCAGCGCAATTCACCCGCTATTTAAATAATTACCGGCCAGTAATTTAAGGCCCTTGACCCTTATTGTCTGGGACGTTACAAATACGTAATCAGCCGGGGGTTATCAGGGGAACCGGCCAGGCAGAAGTAGTACGCCAGTGGTAACCGATGTCATCGACGCGGTCGCGGAGTTCGCGATCGCCCGCAAAGCTATCTGGGATGCGCTGATCGAGCCGCAGACCTATCCCCGACTATTTCCCGGAATCGGCGCATGCGAACAACTCGATACCGTGGACGCGCACCCCACGCTGAATATGCGCGTCGGCGGCCACGGCATCGAGGTGCACGTGGTGCGCGTCCAGTTGCATGTCACCCGCACCGGCGAGAGCTTCGAGCTGCACAGCCCCGATCACGGCAGCTTCGCCGTGGTGCGGCTGCGCGGCGACGGGCAGCACACGCGTGTCTACGTCACCTATTTCAAGGCCGGGCTGGTGCATCCGGTGCTGGCGCAGCTGCCGAATTCGACGGTGGTGGCCTGGACCCAGGCCGGGCTCAAGCGGGTCGCCGATTCGATCCTGGGCACGCCCAGCTCGCTCATCGTCAATGGCGAGGACTCGCCGATGAAGCTGCAGGCCGGAGTGGTCAAGCAGATGGTGAGCTCCGGTGTGGTGCGCACCTTCCGCCCGGATGTCGGGTTGAAACAGATTGGCGGACTGGCCAAGTGGGGCTTCAGCCTGGCCGGCGGCTACGCCGCGGCGGCCGCGCACTCACCGCAGCGCACCGCCATGATCGACGACCGGTACTCGAGCACTTTCGAGCAGTTGAACGCGCGCACCAGCGCTCTGGCGGGTGCGTTCGCCACACTCGGGTTCGGCCCGGGCACCGCGGTCGGACTGCTGTGCCGCAATCACACCGGCATGGTCGAGTGCATGGTGGCGGCCGGTAAGTCGGGCGCGGACGCGGTGCTGCTCAATACCGGGCTGCCCGCGCGGCAGGTCGAGGAGATCGTGGGGCGGCATCAGCTCTCGGCGCTGTTCGTGGACAGCGAATTCGAGCATCTGGTGCGATATCTGCCGCCGGAGCTGCCGCGCTTCACCAGTGACGACCTGCCGCCGGCTGCGCAGAACTACAACGATACGGGGCGCACCACGATCGAGGACCTCATCGCCATGCGCCAGGAGCCGCCGCGCAAGCCGCCGCGGCCGGGACGGCTGGTCGTGCTCACCTCGGGGACCAGCGGGACGCCCAAGGGTGCGCGGCGACCGCACCCCAAGGGTTTCGGGACGGTGGCGGCGCTGCTGTCGCGAATCCCGTTCGGCACCAACGAGACCATGTTCATTCCGGCCCCGCTGTTCCACACCTGGGGGCTGGGGGCGCTGCAGATCTCCACGCCCATCCGGGCCACGGTGCTGCTGGGCGACCGCTTCGACGCCGAGGACTGCCTGCGGCGCATTGCCGAGAACCGGGTCACCGCGTTGATCGTGGTGCCGATCATGGTGAACCGGATCCTGGACCTGCCCACCCATGTTCGCGCCCGCTACGACCTGTCCAGTCTGCGGATCGTGGCCAGTTGCGGTGCGCCGCTGGCGGGTGCGACGGTGCTGAAGTTCCTGGATGCCTTCGGCGACATCCTCTACAACGTGTACGGCTCCACCGAGGTGTCGTGGGCCTCGATCGCCGATTCGGCGGATCTGCGCATGTCCCCCACCACCGCCGGGCGGCCGCCGCTGGGCACGAAACTCGGTGTGCTGGGCCCGGACCGGCGGCCGGTGCCGGTGGGCGTGACCGGGCGCATCTTCGTCGGCAACCACATGCTCTTCGACGGGTACACCGACGCGACGCCGCCCGACGAGGCCGACGGCATGCTCGATACCGGCGATGTCGGGTACCTGGACGCCACGGGCAAGCTGTTCGTGGCCGGGCGCGACGACGAGATGATCATCTCCGGTGGCGAGAACGTCTTCCCGCGTGCGGTGGAGGAGGCGCTGTCGCATCTGCCGCAGGTGTCCGAGGTGGCGGTGGTCGGGGTTCCCGATCACGAATTCGGCCAGCGCCTGGCCGCTTTCGTGGTGAAGCGGCCCGGCTCCGGACTCGATTCCGACATGGTGCGCAACTACATCCGGCATCGGGTGAGCCGGTTCTCGGTGCCGCGCGATGTGACCTTCCTGGACTCGTTGCCGCGCAATACGACCGGGAAGATCCTCAAGCGGACGCTGATCGCGCCGACCTGAGTTACGGGCTGGGCGTGGCGATCAGGCCCAGTTCGGCGTCGGTGGCCAGCAGCGGGTGGTGCGGGAGGATCCGGATCGTGTAGCCGACCGCACCGGAGATCGGGACCGGGGTCTGGATGGTGAAAACATCCGCGCCGGAATCGGTTCCGTGGTGCTGCATGGGGAAACTGTGGACGTCGGTGAGGTCGTCGGTCGGTGAGACCCGGCCGAGCACGGCCTGCACGCTCACATCGGACGGGGTCAGCCCGCCCAGATCGATGCGGGCACGCAACGCCAGTTCCGCGCCGATGACCGGGATATCGGGCAGCCCGGAGCTGTCCACCTGCAGGACTTTCACACTCGGCCAGGCGGATTCGACGCGGCGGCGGTACACCGACAGGTCCTGCGCACCCTTGAAGTCATTGGCGGACACCGCTTCGAAGGCCGCGGCCGTCGGCGCGTAGTAGTCCACCGCGTAATCGCGAACCATGCGCGAGGCCAGCACCTTCGGACCGAGAGTCCGCAGGGTATGCCGGACCATCTCCATCCAGCGCACCGGCAGCCCGTCGTGGTCGCGGTCGTAGAAGCGCGGCAGCACAGCGCGTTCCAGCAGTTCGTACAGCGCCGAGGCCTCGAGGTCGTCACGCCGGTGCTCGTCGCGGACGCCGTCGGCGGTGGGGATGGCCCAGCCGTTCTCGCCGTCGTACATCTCGTCCCACCAGCCGTCGCGAATGGACAGGTTGAGGCCGCCGTTGAGGGCCGACTTCATGCCGGAGGTGCCGCAGGCCTCGAGCGGGCGCAGCGGATTGTTCAGCCAGACATCGCAACCCCAGTACAGGTAGCGGGCCATGGACATGTCGTAGTTGGGCAGGAACACGATGCGGTGGCGCACGGCCGGATCGTCGGCGAAGCGGACGATCTGCTGGATGAGGGCCTTGCCGCCGTCGTCGGCCGGATGCGACTTGCCCGCCACGACCAGCTGCACCGGGCGCTCCGGATCGAGCAGCATGGCGCGCAGGCGTTCCGGATCGCGCAGCATGAGCGTGAGGCGCTTGTAGGTCGGGACGCGCCGGGCGAAGCCGACGGTCAGCACGTTCGGGTCGAAAACCTCGTCGACCCAGCCGAGTTCGGCGGGCGCCGCGCCGCGCTCGAACCAGGATTCACGCAGCCGGCGGCGCACCTCGTCGACCAGGACGCCGCGCAGCGAGTTCCGGGTGGACCACAGTTCGCGCAGGTCCACATCGCACAGCCGCTCCCAGCCGCGCGCCTCCTCGACCAGTTCGTCGCCGATGAGCTCACGCGCCTTGTCGATCCATTCGCGCGCGGCCCAGGTGGGGGCGTGCACGCCATTGGTGACCGAGCCGATCGGCACCTCGGCGGCGTCGAAGCCGGACCACAGCGGGGCGAACATCTCGCGGCTGACCTCGCCGTGCAGTTTCGATACGCCGTTGGCGCGCTGGGCGAGTCGCAGACCCAGGTGGGCCATGTTGAACACCGACGGATCGTTCTCGCGGCCCATGGCCAGGATGCGATCGACCGAGACGCCCGGCAGCACAAGGGATTCCCGCTCGCCGTGCGCGCCGCCGAAGTAGCGCCGCACCAGGGCGCTGGCGAAGCGGTCGATACCGGCGGGGACCGGGGTGTGGGTGGTGAAGACCGTCCCGGCGCGGACCGCGGTCAGCGCGGTGTCGAAATCCATTCCGGCGGCCATGTATTCGCGAATGCGCTCGATGCCGAGGAATCCGGCGTGGCCCTCGTTCATGTGGAAGACGTCGGGGTCCGGCAGGCCGTTGGCGCGGGTGTAGGCGCGGACCGCGCGCACGCCGCCGATACCGGCCAGGATCTCCTGTTTGATGCGATGGTCCTGGTCGCCGCCGTAGAGCCGGTCGGTGACGGCCCGCAGTTCGGGATCGTTGTCGGCGATATCGGAGTCCAAGAGCAGCAGGGGAATCCGGCCCACCTGCGCGATCCACACCCGCGCCCGCAGCACCCGGCCCTCGGGCATGGCCACGTGGATGAGCACCGGCGCGCCGCCCTCGGTGAGCAGCCGCAGCGGCAGGCCCATCGGGTCCAGTGCCGGGTAGTGCTCGGCCTGCCAGCCGTCGGCGGTCAGCGACTGCCGGAAATAGCCGGAGCGGTACAGCAATCCGACGCCGATGAGCGGCAGGCCCAGATCCGAGGCGGCCTTGAGGTGATCGCCCGCGAGAATCCCCAGCCCGCCCGAATAGTTGGGCAGCACCTCGGTGACACCGAACTCCATGGAGAAGTAGGCGATTCCGCGCGGCCCGCGCTGCTGCTTCTGGAACCAGCGCGGCCGGGCGAGGTAGTCGGCCAGGTCAGCGGCGGCCGCATCGACCCGCCGTGTGTAAGCATCATCCACGGCCAGCTCGTCGAGCCGTTCGGCCGGAACCTCCCCCAGCATCCGCACCGGATCGTGCCCGACCTCCACCCACAGCCGGGGATCCAGTTCGGCGAACACATCCTGTGTGGGCCCATGCCAAGACCAGCGCAGATTGGTCGCCAGCTCCGTCAATGCGGACAACCGCTCCGGAAGATGGGCGCGAACGGTGAATCGACGCAGTGCCTTCACCTCTGTAGACCCTACCCGGGGGACCGTCTGCGCAGCTCACTACCGGTGCCCCGCGGTGAGCATCCGCTAAGCAACCGATAACGTGTTCTATATGAGCGAGCAGCAGATCGAGGCCGTCGACGGACAGCCCACCCAGGAGCATCACGAGGGCGGGTTCCGGCCGATCCGAGAACTGGGGCGCGACAACACCAAGGGCGGGGCCCACTACGGGGAGTTCATCGACCAGGTGCGCGGCCTGATGGACCGGGTGCGGCTGGCCGATCCGTCCGACGAGCTGGGGCTCGAGGTCATCGCCACGCTCAAGGAGCTCAACGACAAGCTCGACGAGGCGGTGGTGAGCGAGTGGGACGCGCCGTCCTGGCATCGCAACGACCTGCCCTCGCGCGGCAATATCACCCTGCCGCCGTTCGAGGTCGACGCCGCGGGCAAGGACGGGGTGCGGGCGCGCATCACCTTCCGCACCTTCCACCTGGGCGGCAACAACGCGGCCCACGGCGGCCACATCGCGCTCGGCTTCGACGACCTGCTCGGCATGACGGCCGCCGTCTACACCAAGCAGGCCACCCGCACCGCCTTCCTGCACGTCGACTACCGGTCCATCACGCCGCTGAACACCGAACTGCAGCTGCGCGGCTGGGTGGAGCGGCAGGAGGGCCGCAAGGTGTTCGTGCGCGCCACCCTGCACGACGGTGACCGGCTCTGCGCCGAGGCGCACGGCCTGTTCGTGCTCCTCAAGCCCGGCCAGCAGTAGTCCGCTCCGGTAACCGGGGAGGGCACTCCGGTAAGTTCGAGGGCGTGACCGGCCGCATCGCCATCGATGACACCGCCCCCGCGATTCCCGGCGGCCGGGCCGCGAAGGCCGTGGTCGGTGAGGTCGTGCCGGTGCGGGCCGTGGTCTGGCGGGAGGGCCACGAGGCGGTGTCCGCCACGCTCGCGGTGCGCGGGCCGGGTTCGTCTCGCACACAGCGCATTCGCATGACACCCGAGTACGAGCCGGACGTCTTCAACGCGGTGTTCACCCCTGGCAAGCCCGGACGCTGGACCTTCCGCATCGAGGGCTGGAGCGATCCCATCGCCACCTGGCGCTCGGGCGTCGAGGCCAAGCTGGCGGTCGGGCAGAGCGCCGTCGATCTGGCCAACGATCTGGAGATCGGGGCGCGGCTGCTGGAACGGGCAGCGCAGGCGGTGCCGAAAAAGCAGTGGGAGATCCTGCGCGACGCGGCCGCGGCCCTGCGCTCCGACGCCCAGCTGCCCGCGCGGGTGGCCCCGGCGTTCGGCGCCGAGGTGAGCGCGATCCTGCGGGCAACGCCCTTGCGCGAGTTCGTGACTCCCGGACCGCTGCACGTGGTGCAGGTGGAGCGGCAGCGGGCGCTGTACGGGTCCTGGTACGAATTCTTCCCGCGCTCCACCGGCGGCTGGGATGCCGACGGGAAGCCGGTGCACGGCACCTTCGCCACCGCCGCCAAGGATCTGCAGCGGATTGCCGCCATGGGCTTCGACGTGGTGTATCTGCCGCCGATCCATCCCATCGGCACGGTGAATCGCAAGGGCCCCAACAACTCCCTGACCGCCGGGCCCGAGGATGTGGGCTCGCCGTGGGCCATCGGGTCGGCCGAGGGCGGGCACGACGCCATCCATCCGCTGCTGGGCACCGAGGCCGACTTCACCGACTTCGTGTCGGAGGCACGGGAACTGGGCATGGAGGTGGCGCTGGATCTGGCGCTGCAGTGCGCGCCCGACCATCCGTGGGTGGCGGCGCATCCGGAATGGTTCACCACGCTGCCCGACGGCACCATCGCGTACGCGGAGAATCCGCCGAAGAAGTATCAGGACATCTATCCGCTGAATTTCGACAATGATCCCGACGGGCTCTATGCCGAGGTGCTGCGGGTGGTGCGGCATTGGATCGGATTGGGCGTCACCATATTCCGGGTCGACAATCCGCACACCAAACCGGCGGATTTCTGGGAATGGCTCATCGCCGAAATTCACCGGAAGCATCCGGAGATCATTTTCCTCTCCGAGGCATTCACCCGCCCGGCCCGCATGTACGGATTGGCGCGGCGTGGATTCAGCCAGTCCTATACGTATTTCACGTGGCGCACGCACAAACACGAAATCGAGGAATTCGGCAGGGAATTGGCGGCCAAGGCCGATGAGGCGCGGGCCAATCTGTTCGTGAACACCCCCGACATCCTGCACGAGAGCCTGCAGCACGGCGGGCCGGGCATGTTCGCCATCCGCGCGGTGCTGGCGGCCACGCTCGGACCCAGCTGGGGCGTGTACTCCGGCTTCGAACTCTATGAGCACCAGGCGGATCGGCCCGGCAGCGAGGAGTACCTGGATTCGGAGAAGTACCAGCTGCGCCCGCGCCGCTTCGCCGAGGCCGCGGCGCGCGGGGAATCGCTGGAGCCGTGGCTGACCCGGCTCAACGAGATCCGGCGCGCGCATCCGGCGCTGCAGCAGGTGCGCTGCATCCACTTCCACCACACCGACAGCGATGCGCTGCTGGCCTTCTCGAAGTTCGATCCCACCACCGGTGATGCCGTGCTGGTGGTGGTGAACCTCAATCCGTTCGGGGCCGAGCACGGCATGGTGTCGCTGGATCTGCCGGCCATCGGGCGCGAGTGGCACGACCGGCCGGTCGTGTACGACGAGATCAGCGGCGAGGAATACCACTGGGGGCAGAGCAATTTCGTGCGCCTGGACCCGGCGCGCGCGGTCGCGCACATCCTCGCCCTGCCCGCGGTCCCGGCCGCGGCGCGCACCGAACTCGCCCATCGCCGGTCATTCCGATGAAGACAGCCTTCCGGTGACGCACGGCGTTGCGATGAATCGCCGCGACCTGCTGCTGCTGGCGGCGGGCACCCATCCCGATCCGCACACGGTGCTGGGGGCGCATCCGCATCCGGACGGGACCGTCATCCGGGTGCTGCGGCCGCACGCGGACACGGTGGCGGCGCGTATCGGCGGCGTGGATCATCCACTGGCGCACAGTGATCGCGGCGTCTTCGAGGGCGTGGTGCCGTTCGCCGACCTGTGGGACTACCGGATCGTCGCGTCGTATCCGGGCGGGCGCACGGTGGTGGAGGCGGACGGGTACCGCTTCCTGCCCACGCTCGGCGAGGTCGATCTGCATCTGCTCGGGGAGGGTCGGCACGAGCGGCTCTGGGAGGCGTTGGGCGCGCATCCGAAGCGCTACACCACCCTCGACGGCGAGATCGCGGGGACGGCCTTCGCGGTGTGGGCCCCCAATGCCCGCGGTGTCGCGGTGATCGGCGACTTCGACGGGTGGAGCGGAAACACCGCGCCCATGCGAAGACTCGGCGATTCCGGGGTGTGGGAGCTGTTCCTGCCGGGCATCGGACCGGGGGCGCTCTACAAGTACCGGGTGCACGGCGCGGACGGGCGCACCGTCGACCACGCCGATCCCATGGCCTACGCCACCGAGGTGCCGCCCGCGACCGCATCGGTGATCACCGAGAGCGAATTCGCCTGGGGCGACGGGGAATGGCTGCGGACGCGCGCGATGACCGACCCGCTACGCGCGCCGGTCAGCATCTACGAGGTGCATCTGGGCTCGTGGAGGCCGGGGCTCGGCTATCGCGAGATCGCCGATCAGCTCGCGGAATACGTTCTCGCCCAGGGCTTCACGCATGTGGAGTTGCTGCCGGTGGCGGAGCATCCGTTCGGCGGCTCGTGGGGCTATCAGGTCACCTCCTACTACGCGCCGACCGCCCGCTTCGGCTCGCCCGACGACTTCCGGTATCTGGTGGATCACCTGCACCGCAATGGCATCGGCGTGATCCTCGACTGGGTGCCCGCGCACTTCCCGCGCGACGAATGGGCGCTGGCGCGCTTCGACGGCACCGCGCTCTACGAGCACGCCGACCCCCGCCGCGGTGAGCAACTCGACTGGGGCACCTACATTTTCAACTTCGGCCGCCACGAGGTGCGTAACTTCCTGGTCGCCAACGCCCTGTACTGGATCGAGGAATTCCACGTCGACGGCCTGCGCGTGGACGCCGTCGCCGCCATGCTCTACCTCGACTACTCGCGCCCGGGCTGGGAGCCGAACATCCATGGTGGCCGCGAGAACCTGGAGGCCATGTCCTTCCTCCAGGAGATGAACGCGACCGTGCACAAGCATCATCCGGGCGTGCTGACCATCGCCGAGGAGTCCACCACCTGGCCCGGCGTCACCCGCGCCACCGAGGTGGGCGGGCTCGGCTTCACCATGAAATGGAACATGGGCTGGATGCACGACACCCTCGGGTATCTCGCCCACGATCCGGTGTATCGCGCGTGGCACCACAACGAGGTCACCTTCTCGCTGACCTACGCCTGGAGCGAGAACTACGTGCTGCCGATCAGCCACGACGAGGTCGTCTACGGCAAGGGCACACTGTGGACCCGCATGCCCGGCGACGATTACACCAAGGCGAGCGGGGTGCGGGCGCTGCTGGCCTACATGTGGGCGCATCCGGGCAAGCAGCTGCTGTTCATGGGCCAGGAGTTCGGTCAGTTCCGGGAATGGAACCACGACCGCGGACTCGACTGGTACGAGCTGGAAAACCCACTGCACCAAGGGATTCAGTCGCTGGTCGGCGACCTCAACCGGCTCTACGCGGCGAGCCCGGCGCTGTGGAGCCAGGACACCTCGCCCGGCGGGTACGCCTGGATCGATGCCGACGACCGCGACAACAATGTGCTCTCGTTCCTGCGCTACGGCACCGACGGCTCCCTGCTCGCCTGCGTCTACAACTTCTCCGGGCGGCAGCTCGACGGGTATCGCATCGGATTGCCGGGGCCCGAACCGGATTCGTGGTTCGAGGTGCTGAATACCGATGCCGTCGCCTACGGTGGCGGCGGGGTGGGAAATTCCGGCGAGATTCGCGCCGAGGCACTTTCCTGGCACGGCCGTCCGATTTCGGCCGCACTGACGCTCGCGCCGCACAGCGCCGTCTGGTTGTCGCGCATGCCCCCGATTCCAGGGGCACGGTAATCAAGGTCAACCCATTCCGAATGGAAGCGGGTAGGACTGAATTCAGCGGCGTCGCAACCGAATTGCCTTATACCCCGAAGGAATGAATCTGTATGAAGAAGCTCGGAACCTTCGCTCTGATCGGTGCGGCCGCGGCCGGAATCCTGACCGCGGGCGCCGGCATCGCCGCCGCTGACGACACCGTCGAGGCCAAGCCGATCATCGCCGTCGGCGAGCCGGATCCGACCAGCTCCGGGTCCTCCACGCTCGTGAAGAGCCTCACGGATCTGCTGTCCACGGGCAGCGCGAAGGCCGGAACCACCAAGTAATACACAGGTTCCCCACTTCGCGGGGAAAGTGGGGAACCGCGGGGCTCACGGTCCCGCCGATCACTCCGGCCAGCCGGGCGACCGGCCCAGCACCGCGAGAATCCGATCCAGACCCGACGCGCCCGCCGCGTCCAGCGCGGGAGCGAAGGCCGCTCCCGGCTCCTCCCGAGCCGCACCGCCCGGCACCGCCTCGGCCACCGGCAGCCCGGCACTCAGCAGGTCCTCGTCGAATTCGACGGCCACTCCCAGCGCCCGCGCCACATCCCAGGCGTGCACGATGTAGTCGATGAAGTGAAAGCTGATCGCCAGCGGCGCGGGAACCACTACGCCGCCGCGGATCTCGGGCAGCGGGAACTGCCGCTCCAACACTCCGGGCTCCGCGAACGCCGCCAGCACATGCTCGGCCGCTTCCCGATACTCCCCCACCGGATCGGCACCCAGCGGCTGCGGCTTCCACAGCGCGATATCGCCTTCCCCACGCGAGGCGGCGGCGAATCCGTAGTGCTGAACAATCATGTGCTCCAGCAGATCTCGCAGATTCCAGCCCGCGCACGGCGTCGGCGCGTCCAGATCGGACGCGGCCATCCTCTCCACCACCTCGATGCTCGCGCGCACCGCCCGCCCATCCAGCGCGATCAGTTCGGTCCCGGACTTCAACAATTGGTCGTATGTGCTTATCATAAGCATCAGCGTACTAATCCGGTAGAACCGCGGCAAGCAATCCCGGAAAACATCGATCCAGCTCCGCACGACGCAGCGTCATGAACCGCGCCTTGCCCTCGGCACGGGTATCCGTCAGCCCGGCCTCGCGCAGAATGCGCCAGTGATTGGAGAGGGTCGAGCGCGGCACCGTCAGATGCGCTGGGCTGCAAGACACTTCATCCCCGGAAGCCATCGCGCGCACCAACTCCAGCCGCACCGGATCCCCCAGGGCGTGCAGCACCGCGACGAGATCCATGGCAGTTCTCCCTCGATTGACGGACTCGGCCCACCGAGCATACTGTCGATTCGTCAATTCGGGATTATCGAAATGAGGAGCCCGTGGCCATTCAGAGCACCCTGGCGCGCGTCTACGTCGACGACCTGGACACCGCACTGCCCACCTTCACCGCCCTGACCGGCGAACAGCCGCGGCTGCGGTTCGAATACCGCGACCTGGAACTGGCAGGCATCGGCGGCTATCTACTCATCGCCGGAACCCCGGAAGCCCTTGCGCCCTACCGGGATACGCACGCCACCACGGTCATCGACAACCTCGACACGGTGCTGGAGCTGATCGCCGCGGCGGGCGGGGACATCGTCGACGGTCCCAACGATGTCCCCACGGGCCGCAATCTGACCGTCCGCCACCCCGGCGGCGCCCAGATCGAATACGTCGAATTCGACCCCGCCAAGCTGGCGCGGGTCTGAACAAGAACTCCTAGTACAGCGCGGCGGCCAGCTTGCGGCGGGCGGCGACCACGATGGGCTCGGCCGGATCGAAGAGCTCGAAGAGTTCGAGGAGCTTGGTGCGAGCCCGGGTGCGGTCGTCGCCGGCGGTGCGCTTGACCTGGGCGATGAGGCGATCGAAGGCGGCCTCGGGCTGCTGGTTGAACATTTCGAGATCCGCGGCGGCCAGGGCGGCGTCCAGATCGGACGGGTCCGCCTCGGACTTGGCGATGGCGCCCGGATCGAGATCCTGTACGCGGGAAAGGAATTGGACCTGCCGCAGGGCGGCCTTGGCCTCCGCGTTGTTCGGCTCGGCGGTCAGGATGGCCTGGTAGGCGGCGATGGCGGCGTCGAAATCGCCGTTCTCCAGCGCCTCCTCGGCGGCCACGAAGCGCGGATCCTCGGGGACCTCGGGCTCGGCATCCTCCGCACCACCCGCGCCGACGCCGGGGAGCTTGCCGCGCACGGCGTCCACCACGGCGGCGATCCAGCCGGTCACCTGCTCCTCGGGCTGGTTGCCGGTGAAGTCGGCCAGCGGCTGGCCCGCGGCCACCGCGACCACGGTCGGGATGCCCTGCACGCCGAAGGCCTGCGCGATTCGCATATTGGCCTCGGCCTCGACGGTGGCCAGATCCCAGTCACCGCCGCCCTGGCCGACCAGCTTCTCCAGCAGCTTCACCAATTCGATGCTGCCCGGGCTGCGCTGCGAGTACAGCGCCACCACCACCGGCACCTGGGTGGAGCGCCGCAGCACTCGATCCTCGAAATTGGCCTCGGTGACGGCGTGGTCGCCGGGAACATCCCCGGCCGGAGCGGCCGGCTGCTTGAGGGCGGACAGGTCAACCGCGCCCGACATGGCGGCGGCTGCGGCGGCGGAAGGACGGCGTGCTGGTCGAGTCACGACATCCAGTTTGTCACGAACGCGCGGCGGCGGGTGTCGCGGCTTGGCTCAGCTCACCGAGCTGACCGGAGTTGATGGCCCAGCGCTCGAACCACACGGAGGTGAACGGCACCACCGAGGACAGCAGCGCGAGACCCGTGGTCTTGCCGGGCCATTCGAATTCACGCGAGGCCAGCAGGCAGTTGATGGCGTAGGCCAGGAACACGATGCCGTGCAGCATGCCGAACACCATCACCGGCCACTTGATCGGCTGATCGGCGATGCCCAGCGCATCCGCGCGCTTCAACGCCGAGCCGATGAAGAGGAGCACCCAGGAGGGAACTTCCAGAAGGCCGAAGAACCGCACGCGCTTAGCGACCGTAGACAGGTCGAACAGATCACCCATGGTGCCTATTCTGCCGGACGAGCTACGACAGCCTGTCGTGGAGCTGGTCACACGCAGTGATACGAACGGCCCCGGCTCGTTTGGAGCCGGGGCCGTTCGGTAATGGCTGTATCTGCTTACTTCACGCGGATGATGAGGGCGTCGCCCTGGCCGCCACCGCCGCACAGGGCGGCCGCGCCGATGCCGCCGCCGCGACGCTGGAGCTCGAGCGCCAGGTGCAGGACGATGCGGGCGCCGGACATGCCCAGCGGGTGGCCGATGGAGATGGCGCCGCCGTTGACGTTCACCTTGTCCGCGTCGATGCCCAGCTTGCGGGTGGAGGCGATGCCCACGGCCGCGAAGGCCTCGTTGATCTCGACCAGGTCCAGGTCGGCGGGCGAAATGCCTTCCTTGGCACAGGCTTTCGCGATGGCGTTGGCGGGCTGCTCCTGCAGGCTGGAGTCCGGACCAGCGACCACGCCGGCCGCGCCGATCTCGGCGATCCAGCTCAGGCCCAGTTCCTCGGCCTTGGCCTTGGACATGACGACCACCGCGGCCGCGCCGTCGGAGATCTGCGAGGCCGAACCGGCGGTGATGGTGCCGTCCTTGCGGAAGGCGGGGCGCAGCTTGCCCAGCGACTCGACGGTGGTGTCGGCGCGGATGCCCTCGTCCTCGGCGAACTGGATCGGGTCGCCCTTGCGCTGCGGGATGGCAACGGGGGTTACCTCGTTCTCGAAGACGCCGTTCTTCCACGCGGCGGCGGCCTTCTGGTGCGAGGCGGCGGCGAAGGCGTCCTGCTCCTCGCGGCTGATCTTGTCGGCGTCGTTGCGCTGCTCGGTGAGCGCGCCCATCGCCTGGTCGGTGAAGATGTCGTAGAGGCCGTCGTAGGCCATGCTGTCGCGCAGGTTGACGTCGCCGTACTTGAAGCCCTCGCGGCTCTTCTCCAGCAGGTGCGGGGCGTTGGTCATGGACTCCTGGCCGCCGGCGACCACGATCTCGTACTCACCGGCGCGAATCAGCTGATCCGCCAACGCGATTGCATTGATACCGGACAAACACACCTTGTTGACGGTGAGCGCCGGGACGTCCATCGGAATGCCGGCGGCGACCGCGGCCTGCCGGGCCGGGATCTGGCCCGCGCCCGCGGTGAGCACCTGGCCCATGATCACGTAATCGACCTGCTCGGGCGCGACGCCACCCTTCTCCAGCGCCGCCTTGATGGCGATACCGCCCAGGTCGGAGCCGCTGAACCCCTTCAGCGATCCGAGCAGCCGGCCGACCGGCGTGCGCGCGCCGGAGACGATGACGGAGGTGGTGGACACGATGAGGGCCTCGCTTACGTCGTATGGTGACCGCTCCGCCAACCATCGGAGTGGTACTCCACGGTAACTCCCGGCACTTCGGGCAGGGTATGTGGGTGCGCGCTACCGTTCGTGGTGTGAGCAACACCGAGAACACGACGGCGGCGCCGTCGGAGAAGACCGAATTCATCCCTTCGGAATACGTCGTCGCCGTCGATCATGTGGGAATCGCTGTGCCCGATCTCGATTCGGCGGTCGCCTGGTACCGGGACAATCTCGGCATGGTCGAGACGCATCGCGAGATCAATGAGGCGCAGGGCGTCCACGAGGCCATGCTGTCGGTGCCCGGCACGCCGACGGGCTCGGTAGCTCTGCAGTTGCTGGCTCCGCTGAACGAGGAGTCGACCATCGCAAAGTTCATCGATCGAAACGGGCCTGGCCTGCAGCAGCTCGCATATCGGGTCACCGATGTCGAGGCGGTTTCCGCGCAACTGCGTGAACGGGGCTTGCGTTTGCTGTACGCAGAGCCGCGAGGTGGAACTGCTGGTTCCCGCATCAATTTCATCCACCCCAAGGATGCTGGCGGTGTGCTGGTCGAACTCGTCGAACCGGCCTCGAAAACTACCCACTAGTACCGACATCCGGCGCCCTAAAGAGGCTGTAACAACATTCGCGGTCGGGTCACCATCAGTGGTCGTCAGGCTGTAGTTTGTGGGGCATGTCGTCCACTGAGCCCGATCGTAATCGCTTCGTTGCACTGCCCTTTACCGTTGTGCGGAAGGGCTATGACCGTGACGAGGTGCGTAACTACTTCGACCGTTTCGATGCCGAGCTAAGGGTCACCGCGACCGATCGCGATGCCGCCGCGGCCCAGGCCCGCAATCTCGCAGCCCAGCTCGAGGATGCCCGGGACGAGATCGACGAGCTCCGTAAGGAGGTCGACCGGCTCTCCGTGCCGCCGACCACCGCCGAAGGTATGTCCGATCGCATCTCGCGCATGCTGCGCCTGGCCTCCGACGAGGCCTCCGAGGTTCGTGCCCAGGCGCAAGCCGAAGCCGCGGAAATGATTTCGATCGCCGAACAGCAGGCGACCGAAATGCGTGGGAAGTACGAATCGCTCCTCTCCGAGACCAAGGAGAAGCGCGAAGCGCTCGAGATCGAATTCGAGCAGACCCTCGCCAACGCGCGCTCCGAGTCCGCCAAGATCGTCGAAGCCGCCAATGCCGAGGCCGACCGCCTCACCAAGGAGTCCGAGGCCAAGCGCAAGGCCACGCAGCAGGACTTCGAGGTCACCATGGCCGAGCGCCGCACCAAGCTGACCCGCGCCATGGAAGAGCTGGAGGCCACCTCGCGGGCCGAGGCCGCCCAGCGCATCAAGGACGCCACCGACGAGGCCAACCGCCTCATCACCTCGGCGACCAACACCGCCGATCGAAAGATCGCGCACGCCAAGGAACTCGCCGAGGAAATGCGCGTCCTGCGCGGCCGCGTCCTGGCCCAGCTGCTCGGCATCCGCGGCCAGCTCGACTCCGTCCCCGCCATGCTCGCCGCCGTCAACCGCGAGAGCGAACTGCTCGACGGCGCACCGGAACAGCGCTCCCTCAACAAGGGCGGCCGCAAGGCCATCTCCGACGCCCGTGACGACGACGATCTCGTCGACGAGCGCGAGAACGCCGAAGTCTCCAGCTAATTCACTCCACGGGCGACAACCCGAAGCCGTTCGAAGGCCGCTTCTCCCCCTCGGGAAGCGGCCTTCCTTATTTCCTAACCGGCGACTCGACTACCAAGAGCCAGTGGACGACTGACATTTGGAGCCGCTGCTTCCGCTGCTGACGACCTGCTGGCAGGGCAGCGAGGTGACGTCCACATCCTGCGACCCCGAGCTCGCCACCGATCCATCGGCGTTCAACTGTTGCGCGACGATATGGTGCGCGCCGAGAGTCGTTGGTCTGAACGGGATTCCGACCCAGCCGGAATAGGCGCCGCAATCATGGGGCGTCTGTGCGACGGGGCTGCCGGGCATCGGTTTGCCATTGTCGGTGAACGCCACGGACACCGTCGTCACCCCGTCGCAGGGCAGGACCTGCGCCTGCGCGACCCAGTCGTTGATACCCGTGCCCCCGCTGCTGGTGCGAACGACGACCGACGTGACGTCCGCGAATGCGGTGGGAGTGCCGGTCACGCCGACCATGACCGCCGTGAAAGCACCCAGCGCAAGGCCGATTCGCGTGTACTGCATATGAAACCCCTTGTGGAACACAAACATTTAAGTTCCACGGAGCGTAGCGATCCCTCCGCCGAGCCGAAGCCCCCGAGTTTCCGGGGCTCAGGACCAGCGGCGGGTGATGGTGCGGGTGTTGCGGCCCTTCCAGCAGCCGGTGTGCCAGTGGCGGCGGTCGTCCTCGCCGTCGTGGGCGGCCCAGGCGACGATATGCGGTGTGCCGGGCGGGATCACGTGATCGCAGCCGGGGCAGCGGTAGGGCTTGGTGGCGCGGGTGCCGGGGACCGTGCGGACGATGAAGGTCTCGTCGGTGCCGGGGCCGGGCTCGGTGCGGCCGAAGACGTCGCCGAGCGGGCGCGGGTCCGTGTTGGACCGCGCCGCGTCCTTGGGTCTGGGCTTCCGGCGGGGCATGGTATCGAGGTTAGAACAGGCGGAATTCGTCGGACTCGGTGCCACGGAGGGCGTTGTAATCCAGCGTCAGGCAACGGATGCCGCGATCGGTGGCCAGGGTCTTGGCCTGAGGCTTGATCTGCTGGGCCGCGAAGACGCCCGCCACCGGGGCCAGCAGGGGGTCGCGGTTGAGCAGCTCGAGGTACCGGGTGAGCTGTTCGACGCCGTCGATCTCACCGCGGCGCTTGATCTCCACGGCGACCGTCGCGCCGTCCGCATCGCGGCACAAGATGTCGACCGGGCCGATGGCGGTCATGTACTCGCGGCGGATCAGGGTGTACCCCGGGCCGAGGGTCTCGATGTGCTCGGCCAGCAACTCCTGCAGGTGGGCCTCGACGCCGTCCTTCACCAGACCCGGGTCCACGCCCAGCTCGTGCTTGGAATCGAGCTCGATGTCCTCGACCGTGATGCGGAGCTCCTCACCGGCCTTGTTGGTCACCACCCAGAGTTGACTTGCCTCCGAGTCGGTTTCGCGCTCCTCCAGCCAGCACGGCGGGCTCATCCAGTTCAGCGGCTTGTAGGAGCCGCCGTCCGAGTGGACCAGCACCGAACCGTCGGCCTTCATCATCAGCAGACGACGGGCCATGGGCAGATGGGCGGTCAGACGGCCAACGTAATCGACCTGGCATCGAGCAATCACAAGGCGCACCGGTCGAGTCTAGTGACCGCGATTCAGGCCAGCAGCATCAGGCAGGCGAAAACGGAACCGACTGCCAGCAACAGGTATTCCAGCCAGTTGAACGGGTGCAGCGGGGCCACCTGACGGCGAATCATGAGCCGGCCGATACCCAGGCCCAGGCACAGCGCCAGGAAGTGCCCGACATTCGTGAAGGTGTGCCAGACCAGGACGCCGCCCAGCGCCAGGGTGAGCCAGCTTGCCGCCCAGACGAATCGGCGATGCGCGGGCAGCACCGCGATCAGCGCGCCGACCACGGTCATCGCGCCATAACTGACGCCGACGTCCTCGACCATGGTGATGCTGTTCGGCACCAACTGCGACTCCACCGCGACCCACAGGCCGACGGCGACCAGCACGGTCGTACCGATATGCCCCAGCAGGAAGGTGTGCATGAGCTTCACGGTGCCGAACCGCCGCTCCGCCAACGCCAGCAGACAGGCCAGCAGCGGGACGATGATGAACACCGTGGCCGCACCCTCGCTCACCACGAAGGCGCTGGAGAACAGGGTGCCGAAGCGGCCGTCGGCCAGATTGTGCAGATTCGTGCTGGCGTGCAGCACGATTCGTGTCGCGGTCGACCCGCCGACGAGGGTGAGCGCGATGGCGACGGCGATCAACAGTCCGACATAGCCATAGGTCGCGGGCAGCCAGAATGCCGCCGGCCGAAACCGTCGACGGGAGACCACCGGCGTTGCCGGTACTGCTTCTACGACCATGCCCTCGATCATTGCCTGTCCATCCGCAGCGAGACTGACTCTCCGCTGGGAGCTTTCTGTGAACTCATATCTACGGGTATGTACCGGGGATACACCACCAACGTACCCGTAAACGCAGAAGGCCCCGACCAAATGGTCGGGGCCTTCGCGAATGATGTTCCGGCGGTGTCCTACTCTCCCACACCCTGTCGAGTGCAGTACCATCGGCGCAGGTGGCCTTAGCTTCCGGGTTCGGAATGGGACCGGGCGTTTCCCCACCGCTATAGCCGCCGTAACTCTATGAAACTATGCACCGCGCGCGGAGCCGGAAAGCCTTACTCCCGCAAGAGAGTTCGGAGATCCGTCTCAACACACGGCA
>NZ_BAFX01000043.1 GCF_000308815.1 Nocardia concava NBRC 100430 | reverse complement strand
CGCGAGCATTGAGACCAACACCGGGTCACCCGGCCGGGGCCAGAATCGACGCCGCCACCGAGTCGACGTACCAAGCCCGGTATTGCTCTGGGCTCCAACCCCTTTGGCGGACCAGAAAGTCGTAGTTGCGCACATCCATGGCCAGCCACAGCACATCGACGACCATGTCCTGCGAATAGGCCGGCTCGAGTTCGCCGGTGGTGGCGAGGTCCGCGGCGAACATCGTCATGCCCGTTCGCCGCTCGGTCAGGTTCTTGTTCCAGATCTCGGCCGCCTCTCGGTCGGCGGCCGCCGCGCTCCAGACCGCGAGCATCACTTCCGCCTCGCGCGCATGGGTTTCCGCGAGATGCCTGGCGTACCTGGCCAACTTGGCGCGGGCATCACCGAGTGCCCGGATCTCGGCGGCGAACTCACGACGCGCCAGTTCGGTCGGTTCGTCGTCACCGGCGATGGTGAGGTCCACCAGCGCCGAGAGCAGGGCCTGCTTGTTTCCGAAGATCTTGTACACGGTCTGCACGGCGACGCCGGCGTCGCGGGCGATCGCGGCGAAGGTGGTGGCGGTGTAGCCGGAGGCCACGAACAGCGTGCGCGCCGATTCGAGGATGGCGTGGCGGGTCCGGCGCGCCTGATCCTGCCGGTGGCTCGATTCGTATCGCCTCTTGACAACCACGCCGATAGTGTAACCATGTATTCATTAGAGTATTGCTCTACCCAATCGAGGCGAACATGGCCGGCAACTCCACCTCCGAACGCGGCGCCCGGGTGATCTACATTCCGCCGCCCCTGTACTACGTCGCCGCCGTCGTGGGCGGCATGGCACTGAATTCCGTTGTCCCACTGCCGATCGGCGGGCGACCCGCAACCGAGATCGCCGGCGTCGTGATCGTGGCCCTGGGCTTGACCTTCGCCTGGTGCGGTGTCGGCGCGGTCATCCGGCATCGGACCACGATCGTGCCGCACCGCCCGGTGTCGACATTGATCACCACGGGCGTCTATCGCGTATCCCGCAACCCGATGTACACCGGATTGGCCGTGGCCGCGCTCGGGTTGGGACTGCTGGTGAACAGCTGGTGGCCGATCGCGCTGCTGCCCGTCGCGATCGCGCTGGTCCTGCGCCTGGTGATCGAGCCGGAAGAGCGTTATCTGACCGAGCGATTCGGGCAGTCCTACCTCGATTACCGAGGCCGGGTCGGGCGCTGGCTCGGGCGGGCGGCCCACTGAGCATCGGCGAGCAGGCGGCGGGCGCGGCGCACGACGGCGAGATCCGCCATGCGGCCCCGCTCGTCGAAGACGATGCCGCCGGGCGCGGAATCGAAGCGGGACACCAGGTCTCGGGCGCGGGCCAGCTCGGCCTCGGTGGGCGTGAAGACCGCGTTCACCACGGGCACCTGGGCCGGGTGGATGCAGGCGCGGCCGCGGAAGCCGAGGCGGGCGAGCGCCTCGGTCGAGGCGCGCAGCGCGTCGAGATCGCGGAAGTCGGTGCTCACCGGGCCCAGCGGGGGCGCGATTCCGGCTGCGGCGCAGGCCAATACGACCTGGGTGCGGACCGCGAGCAGCTCGGCGCGGTCGGGTCCGGGCTCGATGCCGGTGTCCGCGCACAGATCCGCCTCGCCCAGCTGCAGTCTCGCCACCCGGGGCGCGGCGGCGATGGCGCGGGCGTCGAGAATCGCGGCCGCGCTCTCGAGCAGCGGGCAGATCTCGATGCGGGCGGGCCCGGGCTCGCACTCATCCAGGATCGCGGCGGCGGCGCGGACCCGCTGCGGCGACTCGGCTTTCGCGAGACAGATCGCGGCCACGGCCGGTAGCGCGACGGCGCGCAGATCCGTCTCGGTGTCCTCCCCGTTGACGCGAACCCAGATCCGCGGCCGCTCGACGGTGACCGTGCGCAGCCAGGCGGCGACCTCGGCGCGCGCGGAATCCTTGTCCCGCACGGGCACCGCGTCCTCGAGGTCGAGCAGCACCACATCGGCCGGGCCCGCGAGGGCCTTGTCGAACAGCTCGGGGCGGTTACCGGGGACGTAGAGCGCCGATCGCACCGCGGGTTCTCCTCACCGCGGAGCCTGCACCGCGCTCGCCACCAAACGAAACATCGTTTCGACCATCGAAACATATCCCGATCACCCTTCCGCGTCCATACGTGGGCGCCGACACAGTCCGAGGCGATCTAGGATCGTCGGATGCCAATTCCGAAGGCCGAACTGCATCTCCATATCGAGGGCACCCTGGAGCCGGAGCTCGCGTTCCGGCTCGCGGCGCGCAATGGCGTCACGCTCCCGTTCGACAGCGTCGAGGATTTGCGCGCCGCGTACAGCTTCGGCGACCTGCAGTCGTTCCTGGACCTGTATTACGCGCTCACCGATGTGCTGCGCACCGAGCAGGATTTCACCGACCTCGCCGAGGCCTATCTGGCCCGCGCGCAGGCCGACGGGGTCAGGCATGCCGAGATCTTCTTCGATCCCCAGGCCCACACCTCGCGCGGTATCGCCTTCGATACCGTCGCACGCGGACTGCTGGCCGCTCTCGACCGCAGCCAGGACAAATACGGCGTCTCCACCTCGCTCATCCTGTCGTTCCTGCGCGACCAGTCGGCCGAGTCGGCACTGGAGACCTTGGCCGCCGCCGAGCCCTTCCTGGACCGCATCATCGCCGTCGGACTGGACTCCGCCGAAGTCGGACACCCGCCGTCCAAGTTCGCGGCCGTCTACGAGCGCGCCCGCGCCCTGGGCCTGCGCGCGGTCGCCCACGCGGGTGAGGAGGGCCCGCCCGACTACATCCGGGAAGCCCTGGACGTCCTCGGCGTGGAACGCATCGACCACGGCGTCCGCTGCCTCGAAGACCAGGAGCTGGTGGATCGCCTTGTCCGCGAGCGCATCCCGCTGACCGTCTGCCCGTTCTCCAACGTCCGGCTGCGCGTCGTGGACACCCTCGACAAGCATCCGCTGCGTCGCATGCTCGACGCCGGTCTGGTGGTCACCGTTAATTCCGACGACCCCGCCTACTTCGGCGGCTACGTGCACGAAAACCTCACGGCCACCGCCACCGCGATCGGACTGACCGACGACCAGATCCACACCCTCGCCCGCAACTCCTTCGAAGCCGCCTTCCTGGACGACGAAACCCGCGCAACCTACCTCGCCGAACTCGACGCCCACCGCTGAGATCCGGGTAGGCTCGGTCAGCAGTCGGCGCGCGAATTTCCTTTCCGCGGAATGGAACTCGCCGACCGGGCCGGGGTGCACGTCCGCGGTCCTTCGGGTTTAAGGAGTACCGCGTGACCATTGATACCGGCGTTCATCGTTATCCGTTCGGCGATCCGGTTCGGCTCGAACAGCATCCGATGGCGGTGAAACTGCAGCGGGAGGAGCCGATTTCGCGGGTGCGGCTGCCGTTCGGCGGGGAGGCGTGGCTGGTTACGCGGTATGCCGACGTGCGGGCGGTGCTCAGTGATCCGCGGTTCGGGCGGGCGGAGACGGTGGGGCGGGAGGATGTGCCGCGGGTTCGGGAGACGCCGGCCTTGCCGAATGTGCTGACCAGTATGGATCCGCCGGAACTGACGCGGGTTCGGAAGCTGACCATGACCGCGTTCACCTCCCGCCGGGTGCAGGAATTGCGGCCGCGCACCGAGGAGATCGTCGAGGAACTGCTGGCGGCCATGGCCGAATCCGGTTCACCCGCCGACCTCGTCACCGCGCTGGCTCTGCCGGTGCCGGTCACGGTGATCTGCGAGATGCTCGGCGTACCACCGGAGGATCAGCGGCGGTTCCGCGAGTTCTCCGACGCGGTCATGTCGACCACCGCGGTGACCGCCGAAGAGCGGATGGCCGCCTACGCCGAGCTCACCACCTACCTCACCGAGCAGATCGCGGTGCGCCGCACCGATCCCACCGATGATCTGCTCGGCGCGCTGGTGTCGGCCCGCGACAACGAGGACCGCCTGACCGAGGACGAACTGATCACCCTCGGTATCACCCTGCTGGTCGCCGGTCACGAGACCACGGCCAATCAGATCTCCAATTTCGCCTACACGCTGCTCACCACGCCGGGTGCGTGGGAACGCCTGCGCGACGATCCGGAGCTCGTCCCGACCGCCGTGGAGGAGCTGCTGCGCTTCATCCAGCTGGGCAACGGCGGCGCCTTTCCGCGCATCGCCGCCGAGGATGTCGAGATCGCGGGCACCCTGATCCGCAAGGGCGAGGCCCTGTTCGTGGATCTCCAGGCCGCGAACCGCGACGAATCGGTATTCGAGAACCCGCACACCCTGACCCTGGACCGGCATCACAACTCGCACTTGGCCTTCGGCCACGGCTTCCACCACTGCATCGGCGCGCAACTGGCCCGCCTCGAACTCCAGGTCGCCCTCACCGCACTCCTGCGCCGCTTCCCGAATCTCCGCCTGGCAGTCCCCGCCGACGAGGTCCCCTGGAAATCCGGCATGCTGCTACGCGGCCCCCAGAGCCTGCCGGTTGCCTGGTGATGACCGGCTAGCTCACGCCGACGGAGCCGCCGCTGATTGTTGCGGTATCGCCGGGTGCGATTTGGGCGACCGGTGCGTCGCCGCTGCAGTCGGTGGTGGAGTAGACGGAGAGGGTGGTTTCGGTTTGATTCGAGATGGGGAGCGGGATCGAGGAGTCGCCGGTGTAGAAGCAGCCGGTGGGGTTGTCGAATTGCTCGCCTTGCACGATCGCGTAGCCCGAGGCGGCGTTCGCCGTCCCGCCGAGAAGAACCGTTGCGCCCAGAACCGCGGACGCGACAACAACAATGCGTCGCATGCCAATCCCTTCCGTCGTCCGATTAACTTCCAGCATTCTCCCTATTGCAGTAACGCTGCAATATGAGAACGGTCACTGACTGGCAATCATTTGGCAATCCTAGTCAGCGCCTGCTCGCGCGGCGATAGGCGACGGCCGCGGGGACCGCGAAGACGCACAGTGCGCCCAGGGACCAGGCGAGGGTCAGGGTCAGCGGCCGGGCCAGCGGGCCGCCCTCGGACAATGCGCGCATGGCGTCGATGGTGACCGAGATCGGCTGGTGTTCCACCACGGGGCGAATCCAGTTCGGGTACGCGGTGGCCGGGACGAATCCGGTGCTGAAGAACATCAGCAGGGAGGTCAGGATTGTCATGCTCTCCACCAGCGTGGCCTTGGGGGCGGAGGAGGCGAGTGCGGTGACCATGGTGGCGAAGCCGAGCCCGAGCAGCACCGGGATCAGCAGGAAGGCGAGGGCGGCGAGAACACCTTGGTGGAAGCGGAAGCCCAGCGCGTAGCCGAAGGCGACGATGATCACCGTGCCAACCAGGATGCGGGTGCCCTCGGCCAGGACCCGGGCGGCCGGACCCGAGGCGCGATGGATCGGCAGCACCCAGAAGCGGGCCAGCAAACCCGCTTCGCGTTCCCGCCACAGCATCGCGCCGCTGGCGACCGCTCCCGAGAGCGCGCCGATCACGGCGACCATCGGCACCGAGCCGTAGAGCGCGTTGTGCCCGGAGAATCCGCTCACCTGACTGCCGATCACCGTATTGAGCACGAACAGCAGCAGGCACGGGATGATGAGCGTTTCCAGCAGCGTGACGGGGTGGCGGGTCCAGCGCAGCAGCAGGCGCTGGGTCTGAATCATGGTGTCGCGCACCAGGACCGTGGTCATGCGCGCCTCCTGGCATTCAGCCGCCACGCCAGCGGTACACAGATGGCGATGATCACCGCCATCCAGCACAGTGAGGGCCCGACCAGCGAGAGCGTGACCGGGGCGGTGTGAGCGCGGGTGTCGCCCGCGAGCGCGCGCAGCACGCCGACGAACTGGGAGACCGGCTGGTTGCGCACGAAAGGCTGTATCCAGTGCGGGAATTGACCGACCGGGGCGAGTCCGGTGGAGAGCATGCCGAGTATCAAGGGCGGCAGACCCAGGATCTGGGTGATCGATTCCGGACTGCGCGACGCGGTGCCCACCACGTCGGCGGCGAGGGTGAACACGATCCCGATGAACAGCGAGAAGATCAGAAAACCGAGTGTGTGCGCGGCGTCGAGCCGAAACCGGAACCCGATGACATGCCCGCAGACCACCGCCGCGGCCAGCGAGATGCACAGTCGCACAACCGACCCGGACATCCGCGCGGCCACCGGAACCAGCCCGCCGACCGGCATGGCCGTGAACCGGCGATCCAGTCCGGCCGCGGCGTCGGTGGCCGCGCGCAGGGCCGCGGAGATGGCGGTGAACGCGCTCGCCTGCAGGATCACCAGCGGCATCATGAATTGCGCGTAGCTGCTGAATCCTGTTCCGGCGAAGGACATCACGCGATTGAGCGGGATGTAGAAGCCGGCGGTGAACACGGCCGGTGCGATCAAGCAGGTCAGCATCTCCCCCGACCGCACGGCGGGCACGATCGTCCGGCGGCTGAGCACCCACCACTGTCGCAGGGCGACCGGGCTCGGCCGTACCGGCTCGAACCGAAGCGCGGCGGTCACCGGTGCACCGCCTCGGCCCGCGCCTCCAGCGCGTGCTTGCCGGGTGTGGCCGTCAGCGAGAGGAACACCTCGTCCAGCGACGGCCGCCGCAACGCGATATCGCTCAATTCGATTCCGGCGCTGTCGAGCAGCCGCAGCACCGCCGCCACGGTCTTCGCTCCGCCGGGTGCGGCGATGGTGAGCCGGTCGGGTGTGGCCGGATCCCGCTGCGGCTCCAGCAGTTCCAGCACCGCCTCCATGATTCCCATTTCGCCGCGGTCCAGCGGGATGATCTCGCAGTAGCTGGACCCCGTGCGCGCCTTGAGTTCGTCGGGGGTGCCCTCGGCGACCACCGTGCCGTGGTCGATCACCACGATCCGATCGCAGAGTGTGTCGGCCTCTTCCAGGTACTGGGTGGTGAGCAAGGTCGTGATGCCCTCGTCCCGGAAGTTCCGGACCAGCTCCCAAATCCCTTGGCGGCTACGTGGATCCAGCCCGGTGGTGGGCTCGTCGAGGAACACCACCCGCGGCCGCACGACCAGCCCGCAGGCGATATCGATCCGCCGCCGCATGCCGCCGGAGTAGGTCCCGACCCGCCGCGGCGCGGCTTCGGTGAGTTCGACGAGCTCGAGCAGCTCGTCGGCGCGGGCCCGGGCGGCACGCTTGCTCAGCCCTTGCAGCCGACCGAACATCACCAGGTTCTCGTACCCGGACAGCATGTCGTCGAGCGCCGCGAACTGGCCGGTCAGCATGATCGACTTCCGCACCTCCGCCGCCTCGCGCACCACATCGTGCCCGGCCACCATCGCCTTGCCCCGGTCGGGCGTAAGCAGCGTGGACAGCACATTGACCGTGGTGGTCTTGCCCGCTCCGTTGGGTCCGAGCAGGCCGAGTATCTCCCCGGGTGCGGCCGCGAAATCTATTCCGCGCAAGGCGGATACGCCGCCGAATGATTTCTCGATGCCCTCGACGCTCACGCCGCTGGATGTCACGAACGCTCCTCTCGGCTGGACAGCCGGTCGTCGAGCAGGCGCGCGATCTGCGCCAGCGCTTCCGGTGCGGCCATTCGACTGTGCTCGGCGTCGACGTCGTACACGGTGATCTCGCCGCCGACATACGGTTGCCAGGCACTCGGCTCGGCGATCCGCGAGACCCCTTGCGTGGCACGGAAGAACAGGACGTCGCCGTCGAAGGCTGGTCGCTGATACCCGTCCATGAGTCGGATCGCCGAGTTGTAGGACCGGGTCAGCCGCTCCAGCAGCTCCGCGGTCACCAGCGACTCGGATCCCAATTGCGCGCCGATCAATTCGGCGGCCTGCTCGGCGGTGGCCCCGGCCGGGATGCCGGAGATACCGAACAGTTCACCGAATTCGTTGAGTAACGCACCGACGTCGAGTTCACCTGTGAGATCGGCACTTTCGCCTTCCAACTGGGCGTACGCACCATTCGAGGCATCCGCGTCCAGCAACGCGACCACACCCACCTCGGCTCCCTCGGCCCGCAATCGAGCCGCGACGGCATGCGCGATGATCCCGCCGAAGGACCACCCCAGCAGGTGATATGGCCCGTCGGCCTGCACGCGGCGAATCTCACCCGCGTACCGCTCGGCGAATTCGCCAATGGAGTCGATCGCCGCCTCCCCGGACAGTTCGGGTGCCTGCAGTCCGTAGATCGGCCGCCCCGCTTGCAGCGTCTCAGCGAATCCCAGGAAGGGCCAGGCGATTCCGGACGCGGGATGGATGCAGAACAAAGCCGGTTCGTCACCGGTGCGGCGGATCGGAAGCAGTACGTCCAAGCCCAGGGCGGACGTGCCGCCGGTCTCGGTGCCGACCGCGAGGGCAGCCACCGTGCGGTGCTGGAATACCTGGGCGGGTGTCAGCGTGAGACCCCGGGTCCGCGCCCGCGCGACGAGCTGCAGCGCGATGATGCTGTCACCGCCGAGCGCGAAGAACGAATCGTCCACGCCGACCCGATCGCGTCCCAGCAGTTCGGCGAACAACTCGGCCAGAACCTCCTCCGCAGGACTGGTGGGAGCCCGGTATTCGGTTGTGTCGTCGATGAATACGGGATCGGGCAGCGCTTTCCGATCAAGCTTGCCGACCGGCGTCAGCGGAATCGCGTCGAGAACGACGAAGGCCGAGGGCACCATGACGGCGGGCAGGCGTTGGCTCAGATAGGCACGCAGCTCACTCACCGCAGGTGCCGAACCGCCGGTGGGCACCACGTACGCGGCCAGCGCGGGCGTCCCGGCAGGACCGCGAACTCCCAGCGTCACAGCGAATTCAACCCCGGGTGCACTCCCGAGCACCGCATCGATCTCCCCCAGCTCGATCCGCTGGCCGCGAATCTTGACCTGGAAATCCGACCGCCCCTGATACTCCAGCCGCGGATCGTCATCGGTGGTCCACCGCACCAGATCACCGGTGCGGTACATCCGATCCCCTGGTTGCCCAAAGGGATTGGCGACGAACCGCGCCGAGGTCAGCCCGAACCGATGGAAGTAGCCCCGGGCCAACGCGGGCCCGGTCACATACAGCTCTCCGATCACCCCGGGCGGCACGGGCCGCAGCCAGGAGTCCAGCACCAGCAGCTCGAACCCGCGAACCGGCCCGCCCAGCGTGATCGGCCCATCCGGACTCAACTCCGCGGATCGCGTTGCCACAATGGTCGATTCGGTCGGCCCATACAGATTGACCAGCTGCCGCCCCGGCGCCCACTGCGCCACCAGCTCCGCCCCCACCGCCTCACCACCCACCGCGAGCGTCCGCAACTCCGGCAGATCGTGCGGCCGCATGGTCGCCAGCACCGACGGCGTCACGAACGCATGCGTCACATGCTGATCGCGCAGCAGATCCTCCAGATCCGGCCCGCTGTAGGCCTCCGGCGGTGCGACCACGAGCGTCGCCCCGGCGCCGAAGGCATGCAGCACCTCCAGGATCGAGGCGTCGAAACTGGGCGAGGCCACATGCAGCACCCGTGCGTCCCGATCCAGCCGCATCGTTTCCAGTTCCTCGGCAACGAAATTCGCCAGCCCGTGATGGTCGAGCAGCACGGCCTTGGGTTTGCCGGTGGATCCGGAGGTGTAGATCAGATACGCGATCTGGTCCAGCGTGATCGGCCCGCCCCGCTCCCGGTCGGACAGCGGCCCCTCGGACACGGTCATGGCGTGCCGCAGTGACCCCAGATCGTCGAGGACCAGCCAGTCGACGGTGTCGGGCAGATCGGCGCGGATCTCGCGCACGGTGATCCCGATCGGCGCCCGGGAATCGGCCAGCACATGTTCGATCCGATCGATCGGATGCCCCGGGTCCACCGGCAGGAACGCCGCTCCGGTCTTGGCGACCGCCCACAATGCCACCAGCGATTCCAGCGAGCGGGTCAGCGCCAGCACCACGAATACCTCGCGGCCGACACCGTGCCGCAGCAGCACCCGGGCGATGCGGTTGGACCAGGCATCCAGGTCGGCATAGGTCATGGTCTGCGTCCCGGCCACGATGGCGGTGGAATCCGGATCGGAAACCGCTGCGGCGGCGAGGATCTCGTGCAGCGCACGGGGCGCCGTGGAACGCGCACCGCGACGCGGGGCCAGTGCCCGAAGCTCCCGCACACTGGCGGCAGGCAGCTGCGAGACTGCGCGGCGCGGATGCATGGCGATCTCGGTGAGCAGCTCCACGAACCGCTCGAGCAGCGCCCCGGCCGAGGCGGCAGCCACCTGATCGCTCCAGTAATTCAGCGTGACCCGCAGTGCGGTACGGCCGTCCTCGTCCGGCCGGGGAGTTACCTTGAGGCTCAAGGGATATGGTGCGGTCTCGGTATCTGTAATATCGCGCAGCCGCAGCCCGGCCCGATCCAGCGCCCCGTTCAACCCGTCCCGATCGATCGGCACCGATTCGTAGACGGTCATGGTGTCGAACAGTTCGGGTACGCCCACGGCCCGGTGGATTTCGGCGAGCCCGAGATGCTGATGCTCGAGCAGCCGGGCCTGCTCGGACCCCACGCGCGCGAGGAGCTCGCCGATGGATTCGCCGGGATCGAGCGTGATCCGCACCGGCAGCGTGTTGATGAAGAGCCCGATCATCTCCTCGACCCCGGCCAGTTGCGGCGGCCGCCCGGATACGGTCGCGCCGAACACCACATCGGTGCGGCCGGTCAGGGTCGACAACAGCAGCGACCAGGCCACCTGCAGGGCGGTATTCACGGTGACCCCGGCGGCGCCGACGGTCCGGTTCAGCTCGGCGGTCATCGCGGCGGGCAGCTCGGTCGACAGGGTGCCGGAAGCCGTCGATACCGAATCGGCCGTCGGGAACGCCAGCGTCGGCGCTTCTATCCCATGCAACGTCTCGGTCCAAGCCGTGATCGCCGCATCGTCACGCTCGGCGAGCCAGGCCAGGAACTGCGCGTACGACTGCGTCGATACCTCGGAACCTGTTGGGCTGGTGAGATATCCGGTGAGCAGTTGCTGAATCAGCACCGGCATCGACCAGCCGTCGAGAATCAGATGATGGCTGGTGATGAGCAGCGTCCAGTCCTCGGCTGCGGTCCGGATGAGAGTGAGCCGCAGCAGCGGCGGCCGAGCGAGATCGAACCGAGTGCGTGCATCCTGCTCGACCAGCCGCGCGAGCTGCTGCTCCCGATCGCCACCGAACCCGGTGAGATCGATTTCCCGCCAGTCGATTTCGCCGTCCGCGAGCACGACCTGGCGCGGCCCAACCTCGGATTCCACGAACGCCACCCGCAAGATATCGTGCCGCGCCACCAAACTCTGTGCGGCCGACCGCAGCCGCGCGGTATCGAGCGCGCCCGTCAACTCGGCGCGGGTCTGCAACAGATACCGATCCTCGCCATCGGGATCGAATCGGCTGTGGAAGTACATGCCCTGCTGCAGCGGCGACAACGGCCAGACGTCGACCAGTCCCGGATACTCCGACTTCCAACGCTCGGCATCGATTTCGCCGACCAGGCTGAACGGCTCGACCGGAACCACCGACGCTTCCGCCACGGTGGTCGTGGCCACGGTGGCCAGCCCGGCAACAGTCTTGTGCTCGAACACCTCCCGAGCGGAGAACTCCAGCCCGGCCGCGCGGGCCTGGGAAACCAGCCGCAAGGCGATGATGCTGTCGCCGCCCAGCGCGAAGAACGAATCGTCCACGCCGACCCGTTCGCGCCCCAGCAGTTCCGCGAAGAGCCCGGCCAGGACCATCTCCGCGGGATTGCCGGGTGCCCGATATTCGGCCGCGTCATCGTCGAATACCGGTTCGGGCAGCGCTCGCCGATCCAGCTTGCCGACCGGCGTCAACGGAATCGAGTCCACGACAACGTAAGCGGCCGGGACCATCACGGCGGGCAATCGCTCGCTCAGATAGTCGCGCAACTCGCCGACGGTCGGCGTCGCCCCGGCGGCGGGCACCACATAGGCCGCCAACGCCGGTGCCCCGGCCGGCCCGCGCACCCCGAGCGTCACGGCGTACTCGACACCCGGCGCGCCGACGAGCGTGGCATCGATCTCCCCCAGCTCGATCCGCTGCCCGCGAATCTTCACCTGGAAATCGGACCGCCCCTGATACTCGATCCGTGGTTCGGCCTCCTCGGTCCACCGCACCAGATCACCGGTGCGATACATGCGCTCCCCCGGCTCGCCGAAGGGATTGGCCACGAACCGTTCCGCACTGCGCGCGAACCGCCCCGCATAACCCCGTGCCAGCGCGGGCCCGGCGAGATACAGCTCCCCGGTAACCCCCGGCGGCACCGGCCGAAGCCAAGTATCGAGCACCATGGCCGACAGCCCGCGAATCGGCCGCCCCAGCGTCACCGGTTCCCCGGCACGCAGTTC